>NZ_JAVLFQ010000053.1:0-91732 GCF_046052765.1 Limnohabitans sp.
AATGGCAACAACTGAATGGGCACACACCACCGTCATGTTGAAGGAGGCGGTCGAGGCGCTGGACGTCCAGGCCGAAGCCACTTATGTCGACACAACCTTTGGCCGAGGCGGGCATGCAAAGCGCATCTTGGACAGTCTGTCACCCAAAGGAAAATTGATTGCCTTCGACAAGGATCCACAGGCAGTACAGAGTGCACAAGCGCTCAACGATCCGAGATTACACATACTTCACCAAGGGTTTGCGAACCTGGGCCAATTGCCCCACCGAAGCGTCAAAGGCGTGTTGATGGATCTGGGCGTGAGCTCGCCACAAATCGACAACCCGCAACGCGGGTTCTCATTTCGCAACGACGGCCCCCTGGACATGCGGATGGACAGCAGCCGAGGCCAAAGCGTGCACGAGTGGCTGGCAGAAGCAAAAACCGAACAAATCGCACAGGTGATTCGTGAACTGGGCGAAGAGCGATTTGCCAATGGCATTGCCAAGGCCATCACTGCCAAGCGTGATGCAGGGCAATTGCCTGTCACCACTTTGGCCATGGCTGCGCTGGTTGCTGAAGTGGTTAAAACCCGCGAGCCCGGTCAGAACCCAGCAACCCGCACCTTTCAGGCGTTTCGTATTTTTATCAATGGTGAACTCAACGAACTGCAACAAGCGCTTGATGCAAGTTTGCATGTGCTCGAACCCGGGGGGCGGCTCGTGGTGATCAGTTTCCATTCGCTTGAGGACCGCATCGTCAAACAATTCATCGCCAAACATTCGCGTGAGGTGTATGACCGGCGCACACCTTTTGCTGTAGCTCCTGACTTGGCGTTGCGTGCGTTGGGAAGGCAACGTCCGTCCGACGAAGAAGTCAAAGCCAACCCGCGCAGTCGCAGCGCCATCATGCGCGTGGCAGAGCGTTTGCCCAGCGCACAGGAGTTCGCATGACCAGGGTAGCTGCTGTGCTGTTGATGGCTGTCTTGTTCAGTGCACTGTATCTGGTGCGTACGCAGTACGAATCGCGTCGCTTGTACACAGAGTTGGACCGAGCCAAAGCACAGGCGCAGCGTTTGGAAAATGAATACGACAGACTTGATATTGAAAGAGGCTCGCAAGCCACACCGTTGCGTGTTGAAAAAATCGCGCATGAACAATTGAATATGCGAACCATTTCGCCTGCGATCACCCAATACGCCGCGCCTGAGACCACTTCTGTAGAGAGTGCAGCAGCCAGCGCTCAAAAGGAGCAGCAGTGAGCAGTCGCAGCGTTCAATACTCCACCAACCCCTTGCTGGCGAGCAAGACGCCGATTTGGCGCAGTCAATTTATCGTGGCATGTATTGCATTGGGTTTCATCGGGCTGGTGGTTCGTGCGGTGTACGTGCAAGTGGTGGGCAATGCGTTTTTTATCAAACAAGGCACGGTTCGCTTTGAGAGGCAGCTTGATATTCCCGCCAACCGAGGCCGCATTCTGGACCGCAATGGATTGATTCTGGCTTCTAGTGTGCCCATGCCCAGCATCTGGGCGAGCCCAGAGGAAATGGATGTAGATACGCAGCAACTCAAAGAATTGGCCGTGTTGCTGGACATGCCATTGAACGAATTGCAGAAAAAGGTCAGCGATACGAAACGTAAACACGTCTGGTTGCGTCGGCAACTTGATGACGCCACAGGTAAAAAAATCAAAGAACTCGGTATCCATGGCATCTACACCACCATGGAATACAAGCGTATGTATCCGCAAGGTGAAGCAGCAGCGCATGTGGTCGGATTTACCAACGTGGAAAACATCGGACAAGAAGGCGTTGAACTGACATTCAATACCCATCTGGGCGGCAAAAACGGTACGCGACGGGTGATTAAAAACGGACAAGGCCAGGTCGTCGAAGGCATAGGAGATTTGGTGCCCCCTGAAGAGGGCAAAGACTTGCAACTCAGCATAGACAGCAAGGTGCAGTACTTTGCATATCAGCGATTGCGCGAAGCAGTGTTGCTCAACAAAGCCGCGGCAGGCAGTGTGGTGGTGTTGGATGCACAAACCGGGGATGTGTTGGCGTTGGCAAATTACCCCAGCTATAACCCTGACCGACGCAGCAACCTCACCGGGGCGCAACTACGCAACAGAGCATTGACAGATACCTTTGAGCCGGGTTCTACGATGAAACCCTTGATCATTGGACTGGCCATGGAAAAGGGCTTGGTCAAACCCGAAACTTTGATTGACACAGCACCGGGCAAAGTCAATATGTATGGCATGACCATCACCGATGCACACCCGCATGGCACTTTGAGCGTGTCGGAAGTGATTCAAAAGTCGAGCAATATTGGCACAGTCAAGATCGCCATGAAAATGCCGCCCAAAGACATGTGGGATATGTATACCCAAGTAGGCTTCGGGCAAAAACCACAGGTTCCTTTTCCTGGTGCTGTTGCCGGACGCTTGCGACCTTATAAAAGTTGGCGTCCCATGGAACAAGCAACTATGAGTTACGGCTACGGTTTATCCACCAGTTTGTTTCAGCTGGCGCAGGCCTACACCATGTTCGCCAGAGACGGCGAAATGGTTCCCACCAGTTTGATCAAGCACCAAGACAAACTCGTCGGTGTGCGTGTGATTTCCGCTCAACATGCCAGCCAGGTTCGCGATATGTTGCACTTGGTGACTGGCGCTGGCGGCACCGCGCCCAAAGCGCAAACCATGGGGTATTCAGTCGGCGGCAAAACAGGAACCGCCCACAAACTCGAAGGCAAAAACTACGCAGAAAAAAAATACCGTGGATTTTTTGTCGGTATGGCGCCGATTGAAAAACCACGCATTGTGGTGGCTGTGATGATTGACGAACCCAGCAATGGACATTACTTTGGTGGCGAAGTGGCCGCGCCTGTGTTCAGTCAGACAGTACAACAAACTTTACGCATGCTGGAAGTTCAGCCTGATATGGCGGTCAAGCCTCAGGTCGTGGCCAAAGCGGAAGCGGAGTCGTTTTGATGCAGCATATTCACAGTCCCGAGCAAGCAGCCCACTGGCTGCGTTCGCGTGTGATGGCGCAATTGCAATCTGACAGCCGTCGTGTGCGCACCGGTGACGCGTTTTTTGCCTGGGCGGGCCAGCAGACGGATGCCCGTCAACATGTGGTGCAAGCTTTGCAACAAGGCGCCACCGCTTGTCTGGTCGAGGCCGATGGACTGGAAGCTTTTGAAGCGTTGAACGATTTGGCCTTGCATGATGCGCCGATTGGCAGTTATTTGGGATTGAAAGCGGCCAGCGGTGCAATTGCAGATGCCTATTACGAGCATCCCAGCCAACAATTGAGTTTGACCGCTGTGACTGGCACCAATGGAAAAACCTCAACCGCGTGGTGGCTGGCGCAAGCACTCAGTCGATCAGGGCAACGTTGCACCGTGGTGGGCACCTTGGGTATGGGTGATCCGACTGCATTGCACAGCACAGGTTTAACCACACCGGACCCCTTGCTGTTGCAAACGCAGTTTCGACGTTGGGTCAACGATGGGGTTCAGGCCTGCGCGATGGAGGCTTCGTCCATAGGTTTGATGGAGCACCGTTTATCCGGTTGCCATATTCGTACCGCCATCTTTACCAATTTCACTCAGGACCATCTGGATTACCACGGCAGCATGGAGGCTTATTGGCAAGCCAAGCAAAGTCTGTTTCAGTGGCCTGGGTTGCAAGTCGCAGTGGTCAACATCGATGATGAAAAAGGCCGCGAACTCACCAGGCTTTTGAAAGACAGCCAGACACGTGTATGGACTGTTTCCATGCAGGCAACCGCTGACATTCAAGCCAGTGATGTTCAGACCCATGCGCAAGGCATGGAATTTCTGGTCAATCATGGCCCAGACAGCGTGAAAATGGTGACCCGAACGCTGGGCGAATTCAATGTGATGAATTTACTGGGCGTGATTGCTGTGCTGTGCGATGCAGGGCACAGTTTGCAACAAGCAGTGGATGCATGCCGCAACTTAGAACCCGTGCCTGGACGTATGCAGACATTTGGAACAGCAGACACACCGGCGGTGGTGGTTGACTATGCGCACACCCCAGATGCAGTGACCAAATCGTTGCAGGCATTGCGCTCATGGGCACATTCCAGAGGCGGTCGTTTGCATTGTGTATTGGGTTGCGGTGGTGACCGCGACAGCAGCAAACGTGCACCGATGGCGCGTTCTGCAGAAAACTATGCGGACGTGGTGTGCCTGACCAGCGACAACCCGCGCCACGAAGACCCTCAAAACATAGTGAATCAAATGTTGATGGGCATGCAATATCCGGATAAAGCCAGCGTACAACTGGACCGCTCCCATGCCATAGCCGACTGTATTGCGCACGCAAACTTGCAAGATGTGGTGCTTGTCGCGGGCAAGGGCCATGAAACTTACCAAGAAGTCAAGGGACACAAACTGCCGTTTTCGGATGCCGACCATGTGCTGTTGGCTTTGCAACGATGGGGGCAGCCATGAGTCAGATGAATGTGAGCTTGCAGCAAATCCATCAGTGGTTGCCAGGCAGTCGCTTGGTGGGCGATGGCAATCAGCTCATCCACAGAGTGCATACAGACAGTCGCAGCGTGCAAGCAGGCGATGTGTTTATTGCATTGCAGGGTGAACGGTTTGATGCGCATGATTTTTTGGCGCAGTTGCCAGCACTCGGCGTGCATGTCGCCATTGCCACTCGCGGTTTGGCAAATGCAGGTTTGTCAGGACTGGAGGTTGACGATAGCTTGAAGGCCTTGCAAACCTTGGCACACGCATGGCGTGCGCAATTTGACCTGCCGTTGATCGCGGTCACCGGAAGCAATGGCAAAACCACAGTGACACAAATGCTGTCGTGCATATTGCATGCTTGGCAGGGTGAAAATGCTTTGGCCACCCAAGGCAATTTCAATAACCACATCGGTGTACCTTTGACATTGCTGCGTTTGCGAGCGCATCACCGTGTTGCTGTGCTTGAGTTAGGTATGAATCATCCAGGAGAAATTGCACAGTTGGCAGCTTGTGCCGCGCCAACGGTTGCACTGGTGAATAACGCCCAACGTGAGCATCAGGAGTTCATGCACAGCGTGCAAGCCGTGGCGCAAGAAAATGGAGCCGTCATCACTGCACTGCCAGCCACAGGTGTGGCTGTATTTCCAGTTTCAGATGGGTACCAAGCGCTGTGGCGTGATTACGCAGCCACGCGTCACATCATAGATTTTGCTGGGCAGCATGCACAGGTTCATCTGTTGCAAGCGCAATGGTCGCAGACGCATTGGCAACTCAGCATAGCAACACCTGCAGGCACGTTAAACGCGTCATTGCGTGTGCCAGGTTCACACAATATCCACAATGCAATGGCTGCGGTGGCAGCGTCCTTGGCGGTCGGCGTGCCCCTGGAGGCCATCGCTCAAGGATTAGCCGATTTCGAACCGGTGAATGGTCGCTCCAAGCTCAGTGTGTTGCAACTCCAGGGTAAAAACATTTCCTTGGTTGATGACAGCTATAACGCCAACCCTGACTCTGTGCACGCTGCCATTGATGTGTTGGCGCAGTCCCTGCCGCCGCGCTTGTTGGTATTGGGTGACATGGGCGAGGTGGGTACACAAGGTGAGACATTTCATCAAGAGGCGGGCAACTATGCACAACATCAACGCATAGAGCATGTGTTGACATTGGGCGAACTCAGCCAACACACCGCCAAAGCATGCGCTGGTGCATGGCATTGCCACAGCATGGATGAACTCCAACAACGTGTGGATGCATTGCTACCTTTTGTCTCTACCGTGCTGGTCAAGGGATCTCGCTTCATGCGCATGGAGCGTGTGGTGCAGGCGTTGCAAGCCAAGCATATATCGGCAGTTGAACAACCGCACAAGGAGGCTTCATGCTGTTGACACTTGCCCAATGGTTGCAAGCCAATTCACCAGAGTATGGTTATTTGCGGGTGTTTCAATACCTGACGTTTCGTGCGGTGATGGCGGCATTGACCGCATTGATGATCGGTTTGATTGCAGGCCCTGTAGTGATTCGAACCTTGAGCGCATTAAAAATAGGGCAACCGATTCGTGGCTACGGCGTCGAGGCGCATTTGAGTAAATCGGGTACGCCCACCATGGGCGGCGTATTGATTTTGCTATCGATTGCATTCTCCACTTTGATGTGGGTCGATTTATCCAATCGCTTTGTCTGGATTGTGCTGGCTGTCACCTTGGGCTTTGGTGCGATTGGGTGGGTAGATGATTGGCGCAAGGTCGTCAACAAAGACCCAGAGGGCATGCGTTCACGAGAAAAATACTTGTGGCAATCGCTGATCGGATTGTTAGCGGCACTCTATCTGGTGTTCAGTATTTCTGAGGTGAGCAATTTACGGGTGCTCGAACTGTTTTACAGCTGGGTACGCTCGGGCTTTGATGTGAATCTGCCGCCTAAGGCTGGCTTGCTATTGCCTTTCTTTAAAGAAATCAGTTACCCGCTGGGCGTGTTGGGGTTTGTCATCCTTACCTATTTGGTGATTGTTGGCTCAAGCAATGCAGTCAACTTGACAGATGGTCTTGACGGGTTGGCCATCATGCCGGTGGTCATGGTCGGCTCTGCATTGGGCGTGTTTGCGTATGTGGCGGGCAGCGCCGTGTATTCCAAATATTTGTTTTTCCCGCATATACCGGGCGCAGGTGAGTTACTGGTATTTTGCGCGGCCATGGCCGGTGCCGGGTTGGCATTTTTGTGGTTTAACACGCATCCCGCGCAGGTGTTCATGGGCGACGTCGGCGCTCTGGGCCTGGGCGCAGCGCTGGGCACGATCGCAGTGATTGTGCGTCAGGAAATCGTGTTGGCCATCATGGGTGGCATTTTTGTGGCGGAAGCTTTGTCGGTGATGTTGCAAGTGGGTTACTTCAAATACACCAAACGCAAATACGGTGAAGGCCGGCGTATGTTGAAGATGGCGCCCTTGCATCACCATTTTGAAAAATCCGGCTGGAAAGAAACACAAGTAGTGGTGCGTTTTTGGATCATCACCATGTTGCTTTGCCTCATTGGTTTGTCTACCTTGAAGTTGCGCTGACCATGAAGTTACTGCAAGACCAACACATTCTTATCCTCGGTCTGGGGGACTCTGGTCTGTCTATGCTGCGTTGGTGTTTGCTGCAGGGTGCACGTGTGACTGTGGTCGATTCGCGCGAGCAACCGCCTGGCTTGCCATCGTTAAAAGAAGAAAAATCAGGTGTGGAGTTTGTGCATTCTCCATTTACTGCCTCACTGCTGGAAGCTAATGACATACGCGCCGTTTTCAAGAGTCCAGGATTGACACCGACAGAGGTTGCGGCTGTGTGGCAGGCTGCACAAGCCAAAGGATTGTGGTGTGGCACAGAGCTCAGCTTATTTGCCCATGCACTAGAGCATTTAAAAAACAGCGAGCAAGCGTACCAACCCAAGGTGTTAGCTATCACAGGCACCAATGGCAAAACCACTGTCACCCGACTCACTGGATTGTTGATGCAGCGTGCTGGCAAGACAGTCGCAGTGGCTGGCAATATTGGCCCTGCGCTGCTCGACACATTGACTCAACACTTGCAGGCATTACCTGAGGTGTGGGTGTTGGAGTTATCCAGTTTTCAACTCGATGGCGTTGACAATTTTGAACCGACTGCGGCATGCGTGCTCAACCTCACGCAAGACCACCTGGACTGGCATGGTGACATGCTTGCATATGGCAAAGCCAAGGCGAACATATTCGGTCAACATGCGGTAGGTGTATTGCCACGTAACGATGCAGCGGTCTTGGCCATGTGGCCAGCGGACAGAGGTCGAAAAAAAGAAGTGCCGCGTGCGCGCATTCACTTTGGTGCAGATAAGCCGCAACACCCCGGCGATTGGGGTTTGTCCACTGAGAACGGCATGACTTGGCTAGTCCGCGCCATGCCTTCTGAAGATACAGGCGGCAAGCGTGGTCGCGCCGTGGACGAAGAATTGCAGATTCAACGTTTGATGCCTGCAGATGCTTTACGCATTCGTGGTCAGCATAATGCTTTGAATGCATTGGCAGCCTTGGCTTTGGCCGGCACCTGCAGTACCCACTTGGCGCAGATGCTGCACGGCTTGCGCGAATACAGTGGCGAAGCACACCGCTTGACTTCAGTTGCCGTGATCCAAGATATCGAGTACTTTGACGACAGCAAGGGCACCAATGTCGGTGCCACAGTGGCGGCGATCAATAGCCTTGGGGCAGAGCGCAAACTGGTGGTGATATTAGGTGGTGATGGCAAAGGACAAGACTTCAGTCCCTTAGGAGATCCCCTTAAGCGCCATGCACGCGCGGTGGTACTGATCGGTCGTGATGCGCCCTTGCTGCAAGAAGCGCTAAAGGCTTATGGCGTTGACTGCTCACATGCCAAGGATATGGCGCAAGCTGTGGAGATCGCTGCGCAACATGCCCAAACGGGTGATGCGGTTTTACTGTCACCTGCGTGTGCAAGTTTGGATATGTACCTGAACTATGTCGCCAGAGCAGAGGCTTTTGTGCTGGCTGTGCAAGACATCGCTATGTTGGAGGGTCAGCCATGAGCGAAAGCATCAGTATGTCTGACCGCATCGGCCGATGGTTTGGCAATCCACCTAAGGAGGGCATGGATGCACTGCCAGTGCGCGTACATGGCCGTGAGTTTGCCCGCACTGGGGCTGCGCCAGGCAGCATCAAAGGATTTGATCAGCCACTGGTATGGGCTATCGCCGGCTTGCTGATGTGGGGCATGGTGATGGTGTATTCGGCATCGATTGCTTTGAATGATGGAGCGCAATCCAGCAATCTCTGGCAGACACAGTTTCTGGTTAGACACTGCTTGTCGTTGTTGATCGGTTTTGTTGCAGCCTTGTTGGTATTTCAAATCCCCATGGACACTTGGGAAAAAGTAGCGCCATGGGTTTTCATTGCATCTATCGTTTTACTGATAGCTGTGGTGCTGCCATTCATTGGCAAGAGTGTCAACGGAGCAAGACGTTGGATCAGTTTAGGCATCATGAATTTTCAACCGTCTGAATTGGCCAAGTTGGGCACGCTGTTGTATGCCGCCAATTACATGGTGCGCAAAATGGATGTGAAAGAAAAGTTTTTTGCAGCTGTGACACCGATGGCGGTGGCGATTGCCATCGTCGGATCATTGCTGTTGGCCGAGCCTGACATGGGCGCGTTTCTGGTGATTGCAGTCATTGCCATGGGAATTTTGTTTTTAGGCGGCGTCAATGCGCGCATGTTTTTGTTGATCAGCAGCATATTGGTCGTGGCATTCGGTTTGATGATTGCATTGTCCCCGTGGCGGCGTGAGCGTATTTTTGCTTACCTCGATCCATTCGGCGCTGACTACGCTTTAGGCAAAGGTTACCAACTGTCTCATTCTCTGATTGCTATCGGACGCGGCGAAATATTTGGTGTTGGCTTGGGTGGCAGCGTGGAAAAACTGCATTGGTTGCCAGAGGCGCATACCGACTTTTTACTCGCAGTGCTAGGGGAAGAATTTGGACTGGTAGGTGTGGTCATAGTCATCGGGGTGTTCATGTGGTTGACACGCCGCATCATGTTTATCGGGCGACAAGCGATTGCCATGGACCGGGTTTTTGCAGGCTTGGTGGCGCAAGGCGTGGGTGTGTGGATCGGTTTTCAGGCGTTCATCAACATGGGCGTCAATCTAGGTGCACTACCCACCAAAGGATTGACACTGCCATTGATGAGTTATGGCGGCTCTGCCATTTTGCTCAACCTGATAGCCTTGGCCATCGTGTTGCGTGTGGATTATGAAAACCGGTTGTTGATGCACGGAGGTCGCGTATGAATATGCGCACGGCCTTGGTCATGGCAGGAGGCACAGGCGGACATATTTTCCCAGGACTGGCGGTGGCAGAGCTGTTGCGTAGCAGGGGTTGGCGTGTGCATTGGTTAGGCGCACCAGCCCCAAGCATGGAGAGTGAATTGGTGCCGCCGCATGGTTTTGTCTTTGAGTCGGTTCGCTTTGGGGGCTTGCGCGGAAAGGGATGGCTGACAGTTGCTTTGCTACCCATGCGTTTATTGCGGGCGTTCTGGCAAAGTCTGCAGGTCATGCGCCGAATAAAGCCAGATGTTGTGATTGGCTTGGGTGGCTATATCAGTTTTCCCGGCGGCATGATGGGTGTGTTGAGCGGCAAGCCCTTGGTATTGCATGAGCAAAATTCTGTCGCTGGACTGGCCAACAAGGTGCTCGCTCACATCGCTGACAAAGTGTTGTCCACCTTCCCAGATGTATTGCCTAAAGCCCAATGGGTGGGTAACCCGATGCGAGCAGCGTTCATGCAGCAACCCACCCCGGCAGAACGATTTGTCAACCGCAGTGGCGTATTGCGGGTTCTGGTGGTGGGCGGCAGCTTGGGTGCACAGGTACTCAACAGCATCGTGCCACAAGCACTGGCTTTGATACCGCCAGACCAACGTCCGCAGGTGATTCATCAAGGGGGTACAAAGCATATCAGTCAATTGCAAAACAACTATTCGCAAGCGGGTGTGCAAGCAGAGTTGCTGCCGTTCATTGAAAACACCGCGACTGCATTTGCTGATGCCGATTTGGTGATTTGCCGCGCCGGCGCCAGTACCGTGAGTGAAATCGCAGCCGTCGGGGTGGCCGCCTTGTTTGTGCCATTCCCGCTGGCAGTGGATGACCATCAGACATTGAATGCGCAATTTCTTGTCAATCAAGACGCCGCTTGGTTGATGCCGCAAGCCACTCTGACTGCAGTGGGCTTGGCCGATTTCTTGCAAAACATCTCCCGTGCGCAATTGCTTCAAGTCGCCGAAAAAGCGCATGGCTTGCGTAAAACCCATGCTGCAATTGAAGTGGTTCAGGCATGTGAAGAGGTGTGTGTATGAAACACGCCATCAGTCATGTGCATTTTGTCGGCATTGGCGGTGCTGGTATGAGCGGTATCGCAGAAATACTGCATAACCTTGGCTACACCGTTTCCGGTTCAGATATTTCAGACAGTCCGGTCTTGCGTCGTTTACAAGCCATGGGTATCCGTACCCGCGTAGGCCATGCGGCAGGGCATATTGAAGGTGCGGGCGCCGTGGTGACGTCAACCGCCGTGCAAGCCGATAACCCAGAAGTGATCGCAGCACACAACAAACTCATACCTGTGGTTCCCCGCGCAGTCATGCTGGCCGAGTTGATGCGGTTAAAGCAAGGCATAGCCATTGCGGGTACGCACGGAAAAACCACGACCACCAGTTTGGTGGCCAGTGTGTTGGCGCAAGCTGGCATGGACCCGACCTTCGTGATTGGCGGCAGACTCATCAGCGCAGGCGCCAACGCCAAATTAGGCTCGGGTGAATACATCGTGGTTGAAGCCGATGAGTCGGATGCGTCATTTTTGAATCTGAATCCCATCATGTCGGTGGTGACCAATATTGACGCGGATCACATGGAGACATATGGCCATGACTTTGCCAAACTCAAACAAGCGTTCATAGAATTTTTACATCGCATGCCTTTTTATGGTGCAGCGGTATTGTGTGCAGATGACCCAGTTCTTCACAGCATATTTCCCCAAGTATCCAGACCGATCACCAGTTATGGTTTGTCTGCGGATGCGCAAGTCAGAGCGCATGATGTCAAAGCGGTGGGTTCACGCATGCAATTTCGGGTGTCTCGCAGCAACGGCATCACCTTGCCAGACTTACACATCAATCTGAATTTACCGGGCTTGCATAATGTGCGCAATGCATTGGCCGCTGTGTCTATTGCGGTTGAGTTGAATATTCCAGATACCGCTGTGGTGCAAGCACTGGCTGAATTCAAAGGTGTAGGCAGACGCTTTCAGCACCATGGCTCGGTTGCTTGCAAAAATGGCGGACATTACACATTGATTGAAGACTATGGACACCACCCGGTCGAGTTGGCAGCCACCATAGATGCAGCCCGCGGCGCTTTCCCTGGCCGTAGATTGGTGCTGGCATTTCAACCGCACCGCTACACCCGAACGCGCGACTGCTTTGAAGATTTTGTACGGGTGTTGCAACTCGCCGATGTGGTCTGGTTGACAGAGGTGTATGCCGCCGGTGAAACACCTATCGCTGCAGCAGACGGCCGTGCATTAGCGCATGCATTGCGTGTGGCCGGACAACAGGAATTGGTGTTTGCGCAAGACCTCGTGCAATTGGAAGAACTCGTGCGTCTACAAGCACAGGACGGCGATGTGCTGATGTGTATGGGTGCAGGCTCTATTGGTCAGTTGCCTGCGAAATTACTGGCGCAGGCAGGCGGTACTGACAAGACTGTGCTGAAGGTTGTGAAGTCATGACAACATTTGACAAACAAAGCGCCAAAGTGGCAGTGCTCATGGGCGGATCTTCTGCTGAAAGAGAAGTCTCTTTGATGTCTGGTCAAGGCGTGCTTGAGGCTTTGCAATCGCATGGCGTGAATGCGCATGGGTTTGATCCGGCGCATCAGCCTTTGCTGCAGTTGCGTGAACTGGGTTTCAGCCATGCATTCATTGCATTGCATGGTCGACACGGGGAAGACGGCACAGTGCAAGGCGCGTTGGAATTGATGGGTATTGCATACACAGGCTCTGGCGTGATGTCGTCTGCGATTGCAATGGATAAACACATGACCAAGCGCATTTGGATGGCAGAGGGTTTATCAACTCCCGAGTCCCTATGGTTGCCACCCTCTGAGCAAACACCGCAAGCATTGGCTGCGATTCCCGCCCAACTGGGCTTGCCGTTGATAGTCAAGCCTCCTCACGAGGGCTCCTCCATTGGAGTGACTAAAGTGTCACATGCCCATCAGTTAGATGCGGCAGTAACGGTTGCCACGGGTTTTGATCCGTACCTGTTTTGCGAAGCATTTATCCAAGGCGATGAAGTCACTTGTCCAGTGCTGGGTGAAGGCGATAACGCCGTGGCCTTGCCCGTGGTGCGCATTGCTGCGCCCGATGGTGCTTACGATTACCAGAACAAATATTTCACTGACGAAGTGAAATACCACTGTCCAAGTGGATTGCCAAGCAGTGAGGAAAAAAATATTCAGGCCCTGAGTCTGGCAGCCTACCGCGCATTGGGTTGTCGTGGTTGGGGTCGCGCCGATGTGATGATCCGCGCGAGTGATCGCAAAGCTTTTTTGTTAGAGATGAATACCAGTCCGGGCATGACCAGCCATTCTTTGGTGCCAATGTCAGCCAAAGCCGCAGGCATCAGTTACGCAGACTTGTGTTTGCGTTTATTGCAACAAGCTCGTTTGGATTCACCCTTGGGGGCATGGCAAGAATGAAAGCACGCGACGCCATCTATCAACGACAAATGATCAAGCAGGAAACTGCCTTGGACATCAGGTTGATGAACATCACCAGTTTGATGATGCTGGCGCTCAGCGCTTTGTTGGTATCAGCCATGGGTGTGATGTGGGCTGCGCGTCATTCTGCATTTGCTATCACCGGCATCAGTGTGCATGGCGACATAAGACATAACAACGAAGTGACATTGCGAGCCAATGTCGTGCCTCGTTTACAGGGCAGTTTTTTCACAACGGATCTGGCCAAAGCGCGAGAGGCATTTGAGAATGTGCCTTGGGTCAGGCAAGCTGTAGTCAGGCGAGAGTTTCCAAATCGTTTGAGGGTAGAAATCAACGAACATGAACCGGTGGCATATTGGGGATCTGAATCAGATTCACGTTTATTGAACAAGCAAGGTCAGGTATTCAGTGCCAACTTTGGTGAACTGGACAATGAAAACCTGCCCCATTTATCTGGACCTGACAACGAGTCTGAGCGCGTTTGGCATATGTTTGCCACCTTGGGCCCTCTGTTCAAAAAAATGCAATTGAACATCAACAGTTTGGAGTTGACCGGCAGAGGCAGTTGGCGTGCGCGTTTTCGCAATGGAGCGCAAATTGAACTCGGGCGTGGAAGTGAAGACGAAGTGATCGCGAGAGTAAACCGTCTCACACAAACATTGGCACAAGTCAGTCAGCGTTACGGTCGACAAACACAAGCATTGGAATCAGCGGATTTGCGTTACATGAACGGCTACGCACTGCGTTTACGTGGTGTCAGCACATTGGATTCAACAGCAACAAGGTAAGTAAAAAGAGGTTGTCATGGCTAAAGAATACAAAGACTTGGTAGTGGGCCTAGATATAGGAACCAGTAAGGTCATGGTAGTGGTGGCAGAGGTGTTACCTGGGGCAGAACTCAAACTCGCGGGATTTGGCATCGCACCCAGCAGCGGGCTCAAGCGTGGTGTGGTGGTCAATATTGACGCAACGGTTCAAAGCATACAAATGGCTTTGAAAGAAGCCGAGTTGATGGCCGACTGCAAGATCACGCGTGTGTATACCGGAATCACAGGCAGCCATATACGCGGCATGAACTCCCACGGTATGGTGGCGGTCAAAGACCGCGAAGTCACCGCTGCGGATGTGGCGCGTGTGGTGGAAACCGCCAAAGCAGTGAATATTTCCAATGACCAACGTTTGCTGCTGGTTGAGCCGCAGGAATTCATTATTGACGGTCAAGACGTCAAAGAACCCATAGGCATGAGCGGTATTCGCTTAGAGGCCAAAGTACATATCGTGACAGGTGCACAGAGCGCAGCTGAAAACATCATCAAATGTGTGCGCAGATGTGGCTTGGACGTCGAGCAACTCATGCTCAATCCCTTGGCATCAAGTTACTCGGTGTTGACGGCAGATGAAAAAGAACTCGGTGTGGCGTTGGTGGACATTGGTGCTGGCAGCACAGATATTGCCATCTTCACCGGGGGTGCCATTCGACATACCGCTGTCATTCCTATCGCAGGTGACTTAATCACCAGTGACATAGCCATGGCACTGCGAACGCCGACCAAGGACGCTGAGGAAATCAAAGTGGAGTCAGGGTATGCCAAACAGTTATTGGCCGACCCGAATATCCAAGTGGAAGTTCCTGGTCTGGGCGACCGTGGCCCGCGCATGCTCAGTCGCCAAGCATTGGCTGGCGTGATTGAACCTCGGGTGGAGGAAATCTATGCGCTTGTGCAACAAGTGCTGCGTGAATCTGGATTTGAAGAGGTATTGTCGTCAGGCATTGTGCTGACTGGCGGCAGCGCCATGATGCCCGGCATGATCGAGCTGGGCGAGGACATTTTTCTCAAAGCCGTGCGCAGAGGCGTGCCGCGCTACAGCAGTGCACTCTCTGACATGGTGTCGCACCCGCGTGCGGCAACAGTCATGGGCTTGCTGGAAGAAGCCCGCTTGGCCAGATTGCGCGGATTTCGTGTGGCGCAAAAAAATGGTTCAGTCAAGACGGCAATGGGACGCGTCAAAGACTGGTTGGTGGGGACCTTTTGAACATGAACAACAAACCCGTCACAGCCCACCAGCTTGATCCGCCCAAACGTTTGAAGAGCCGCCGATGGCGACCTTATCTCAGAGGAGCGCCACCCACTTGACACATACAAAATCATCCATAAGCAAAACATCAAGGCAACTGCACAAAACAATTCGGAGAAAAAAGATGAATATTGAAATGATAGAAAAAAGTGATTTCAACCCAGAGACCCAGATTCGCGTGATCGGTGTCGGTGGCGGCGGTGGTAACGCCGTCGAGCACATGATCAACAGTGGTGTGCGTGGTGTTGAATTTATTTGCGCCAACACCGATGCGCAAGCGTTGAAAGTCAGTTCAGCCAACCGTGTGATTCAGTTGGGTGACAACGGTTTGGGTGCAGGCAGCAAGCCTGAGCGCGGCCAGGCCGCAGCAGAGGCCGCGGTCGACAGCATTCGCGAAGCCTTACTGGGCGCCAATATGGTCTTCATCACTGCCGGCATGGGCGGCGGCACAGGCACTGGTGCTGCACCAGTAGTGGCGCGTCTGGCCCGTGAAATGGGCATATTGACAGTCGGCGTGGTGACCAAGCCATTCGACTGGGAAGGCGGCAGACGCATGAGCAACGCCGAAGCCGGATTGGCCGAATTGGAAGCGAATGTGGATTCTCTGATCGTGGTGTTGAATGAAAAATTGCAAGAGGTACTGGGTGACGATGTCACCCAAGACCAGGCTTTTTCGTTTGCCAATGATGTGTTGAAAAACTCTGTCGGCGGTATTGCAGAAATCATCAACGTGGAAGCGCTGGTCAATGTTGACTTTGAAGACGTCCGCACGGTGATGAGTGAGCAGGGCAAAGCCATGATGGGAACTGCCACGGCCAGTGGTCCGGACCGCGCCCGCATCGCTGCTGAACAAGCTGTGGCGTGTCCGCTGCTCGAAGGCGTGGATATGACGGGCGCCAAAGGTGTGTTGGTTTTGATCACTGCAGCCAAGGGTGCATTGAAATTGTCTGAATCAAAAGAAGCCATGAACACCATTCGGGCGTTTGCTTCCCCAGAAGCACATGTGATTTACGGCACAGCGTATGACGAAACTTTGAATGATCAAATCCGGGTCACAGTGGTTGCAACGGGTCTGGCCCAAGCAGGTCGTCGAATCGCACCACCATTGTCAGTGATTCGCACTGGTACAGACAACGCCGTGTATGCCAATCCTGCAGACGCGATGCCAGTGCAAATGACACCCGTATCTAGCGCCAGTGCTGACAACACACAACGACCCGTTGGCTTGACCCATGGATCGGACGTCAATGTCAATGTGCCCAGTGTGTGGCGTACCAACCGAACGCAAGCTGCCGCAAAAGTTGACGCATTGTCTTCAGGGGGTATGGACAATTACGAGATCCCTGCGTTCTTGCGCAAGCAGGCTGATTAAAATGCAACCGTGCTAAAGCAAAGAACCATTCAAACCATCACCCGTGCCGTCGGTGTCGGGCTGCACAGCGGTCAACGCGTCGAGTTGACGCTGCGACCTGCTGCGCCTGACACAGGCATCGTGTTTCGCCGTGTCGATTTGGCGCAGCCGGTAGATATTGCAGTCAGCGCTTTGAGCGTGACCGATACACGGTTGGCATCCACCATTGAAGCGCATGGCGCCAAAGTGCACACAGTTGAACACCTGATGTCAGCTTGCAGTGGGCTGGGTTTGGATAATCTCTACATTGATATCACTGCTGAAGAGGTACCTATTCTGGATGGCTCTGCTTCATCGTTTGTTTTTTTGTTGCAGACCGCTGGCATTGAATTACAAAACGTGCCCAAGCGTTTTTTTCGTATCTTGCAAGATGTGATGGTTCGTGAAGGCGAGGGCGCTCAAGAAAAATGGGCAGGTTTATTTCCACACCATGGCTTCAAACTGAGTTTCGAGATTGACTTCAAACACCCAGCTGTGGATACCACTGGTCAATCCGTCACGTTTGACATGGACACAGGTCACTACAGCAGAGATATTGCGCGTGCCCGTACCTTCGGTTTTACCCGCGATGTAGAGAGCATGCGATCGCATGGCTTGGCCCTAGGCGGTGGTTTGGACAATGCGATTGTCATGGATGACTACAAGGTACTCAATAGCGATGGTTTGCGTTACGACGATGAATTCGTCAAGCACAAAATACTTGACGCCATGGGCGACTTGTATTTGTTGGGCCGACCTTTATTGGGTCATTACCGCGCGTTCCGTTCAGGCCATGCCTTGAACAATCTGTTGCTGCGAGAGTTACTCAGTCGTCCTCAAGCCTATGAGATGGTCAGCTTTGAAGATGAAAAACTGGCCCCTAAGGGCATGGCAAAACTCGCACCTGCTTGGTAAATCTTTCTTAGCCGCCCCGTCCGCCGCGCAACATACCGCTGGATTTGGCCCGTCCCATGCCGGCATCCTGCATCAAAGCCATACCACGTGCGGCGTGGGCATGGGTGATCGCCAGCCCCAATGCATCGGCTGCGTCGGGTCCAGGCAATCCAGGTAAATTCAACAAGCGTTTGACCATTTCTTGTACCTGTGACTTGCCCGCTTTGCCGTGCCCAGCAATCGATTTTTTCATTTGCAAAGCTGTGTATTCCGCGACGTGCAAATGTTGATGCACCAAAGCAGCCAGACACGCACCACGCGCTTGTCCGAGTAGCAAGGTAGATTGGGGATTGACATTCACAAACACAATTTCAAGCGCAGCGGCATCCGGTTGGTATCGATGAATCACTTCGAGAATGCCTTCAAACAATACACCGATGCGCGCAGCTAAATCTGCACGCGGCAAATGCGTGGTGCGGATGGTGCCGCTGGCAATGTAGTTGAGTTTTGAAGCTGTGAAATCGACCACGCCAAATCCAGTGGTTTGCAAGCCAGGGTCAATGCCGAGTACTTTCATGGCAACTCAGCAGCAGCCATGCGCGCTTGAATCACTTGTGCACGATCAGCCAAATAAGGCGATTGAGGTAACTTTTCGAAATATTTGGGACGTGGCAGCATCACCGCCAATCGCGCGGCTTCCCAGGAAGTCAGCCCTGCAGCAGGCTTTGAAAAATAATGCTGGGAAGCGGCTTGCGCACCAAATACGCCTTTCCCCCATTCGACATGGTTGAGATAAATTTCCAAAATACGTTGCTTGCTTAAAAAAGTTTCTAACGCGAGTGTGATGACCAACTCTTGCGCTTTGCGTACAAAATTGCGTTCTCCGGAGAGAAACAAATTTTTAGCCAATTGTTGAGTGATGGTCGAGCCGCCTACGACTTTAGGCGCCTTGCCATTGGCCGTAGTGTGCGCCAGCGCTTTCTCATTGCGTTGCCAAGCCTTTTGAATCGCCTGCCATTGCACGCCGTCGTGACTGGCGAACAAATCGTCTTCAGAAGCAATCACAGCACGGCTGAGCGAGGTATTTATGCGCGTGGCAGGCATCCATTGTTGGCGCCAACGGAATGCTTGTTCTGATTGCAACAGTTGCATGATTTGTGAACGCTCAAAAGCAGAAGACTGCGGATCCACATAACGCATGGCAATGACGCGGGTAACAAAATACAACTGCAATCCCAGACCGCTCAGAATAACCAACAGTAACCAGCGACGCAGCATGGCGCCAAATCCTAAAGAAGTGGTGGCTGACGGCATATTCAAGGCCCCAAGTTATCGGCTTGCACCGTGTTGTTGCTCTTGAATGTATAGCGTGACACCAAGGCCAACTGGTCAAACTCAAGTTTCATCTCGCGTGTGAAATCACCAAAGGGTCCAGCGTGCGTCGCGATGTCTAATGCCGCAAGGTCTAGCGCAGGATTGCCTGAGCTTTTCAGCAGTTCAGAGGAAATCACTTTGCCATGTGCATTCACCGTCACCACCAGCGTCAAACTGCCATACAACTTTTGCCCGTTTGATTGAGGAAAAAAGCGTGTGCCGCGATCCTCTATCAAACGGCGCATCTGATGATGGTAAACCGCATAACTGACTTGGGCTGTGGAAGGGCTGACGTACCTGGTTCGTGGTCTGGCATTTTGCTCGCTGATACGCTTTTCAATTTCAGCCAACATGTCGAGTAACTGCCGTTGCTGTTGATCCTGATCAAGCGAAGCAACCAAGGAACTGGTGACTTTAGACGCGTTGGCCGACAGTTGTTGTTTGATTTGTGCAAGCAATGCAGTTTGTTGTTGCTTCATCTGCATGAGTGGGACTTTGCCCGAATCATCTATTTGCCCGGTTTGGTTTCGTTCAGATGCTGGCAACGGCGATTGAGCGCGTCCTTGTGCGGTTTCGCCGCCGCCTTGCAAATGGGTTTGCGCCAGCGCCTGAGGTTTATCAGGCGCAGCGCTTGGACTGCGTGCATTCACCAACACGATATCGAGTGGCGCTTGGGCTATCATGCGATCGAAGCCTTGCGGGTCAGCGATCTTGAATACCAGCAAACCTGCATGAAAAGCTACCGACAGACTGATGGCTGCTTGCATGGGTGTGATGGTCAAGAACATGGCGTTGAAACGGGGTTCAGTCTGCAGCTGTGGGTAATCCAGGGTCTGTGTCCGCATCATGGATATCCATGGCGATAGTCAACGGACCTGCATTAGGCTCTTCATCCCCATTCTCTTCTTCCGGCACAGCAGATGTTTCAAGCACGCACACAAAACTGGCTGTGACATCCAAAGCCATGGTGTCAATATGGCCGATTTTGACCCTGACATTTGCACCACGCTCTAGCGCGGGCGCTGCTTGCAAGGTCATGACCAAAGGTAAGGTTGTGGCGCGCACCATAGGCGCTTCGCCAGCAAATGCTTTGATGACGGTTGCCTCTATTTCCTGGACTTGGTTTTGTTGTAAAAATTTCAAAGTCCAGTACCTCTCCATGGTGCCTTGATGGGTGTTGTAGGCGCTATAGGCGTCTTCAAAAGAAGAAACAATAGACATCAGGCTGGCATCTTTGGGTTTGAAAGGGGCGGCAAGTGCAGCAGTAGCGCCTTGGCGCACACAGGCTACCAATTGCCACTGGTTGACCAAATCGGTGTAACGCCTCAACGGTGATGTGCTCCAGGCATAACAAGCAACGCCAATGCCTGCATGCGGCAAAGCGCGAGTACCCATGCGTACTTTCACACCCGGCGCTAGACTGGCTTGGCTGCGGTACAAACCGGGGACACCAAGGTCAGACAACCATTGGCCCCAAGTACTGTTGGCCAAGATCATGGCCTCGGCCACGATCAAATCTAATGCTGCGCCGCGCGGACGAATACTGAGATGCACGGGTTCTTCTCCCTTGGGTCCGTCAGCCTCGACATTGTCTAATTTGAAGTTGAAATCTGGGCGGTTAAATTGCTCGGGTTTGCCGCGAACAAGTTCACGCTTGCTTTTCAATTGCTGTGCCAATTTGAGCATGAACGACAACTCAGCACGGGGTAAATCAACATCCAGTGCGGGGTTCGCGTGAGCAAAAGTCGGGTCTGTCAACCAACGCTCGGTCACGATGTGGTCTAACTTATCGTGTCGCAAATTGGCGGTAATGGGGACTTGTTCCAGACGCGTCACCGAGTTTTTGATGTCCAGTGTTTCTTCATCCAAGCTGACGTAAAGCGACAGGGCGGGACATGCCTTGCCTGCATCCAGCGTATAGGTTTGCACCACACTGTCGGGCAACATGGTGATCTTGTGACCCGGCATATAGACGGTCGATAAACGCTGACGGGCCACCTGATCAATAGCATCCCCTGGTTGCAATGCCAACGCCGGTGCCGCAATGTGTATACCCAGCACGACGGTGCCGCTGCCCAAACCTTGCAGTGACAAAGCGTCGTCAATTTCAGTGGTTTGTGAATCGTCGATGGAATAGGCTTGCACATCCGCCAGCGGTAAGTCTTGCGGCAGTGCAGGTGCATGCAGCGCAGGAAAACCAGTCCCTTTGGGAAAGTGGTCAAACAAAAAACGCTGCCAATGAAAATCGTAAGCGCTTTGGATGGCACCGGCTTGTTGCAGCAGTGTCAGCGGCGCGCGTTGGCTTTGTTTGGCGGCGAGCACCACGGCTTTGTATTCGGCGGCGTTCTTGTCGGGTTTGAACAGTATTTTGTAGAGCTGGGTTTGCACCGGTTCAGGACATTGGCCATCGACCAAGGATTGCGCCCAGTTTTCTATTTGCAATTGCAACAGCTTTTTCTTTTCTATGGCTGCCAGCGCTTGCGCAATGATTTCGGCGGAGGCTTTTTTGAAATGCCCTTTGCCTGCGCGGCGAAAATAATGGGGCGCCTCTGAGAGTTTGAGCAAGCAGGCGACTTGTTCGGTCAGGCTGGCTTTGTCACTGAAATATTCGCTGGCCAGCGCACTGAAGGAAAATTCATCGGGGGGTGCAAATTCCCACGCCAGTTCGAGTTCAATGTCTTTGGCCAGCGATGCAGCTTCCCGCAGCAATTGCGCAGGGGCGGGGCTATCAAATCGCAATAACATCTGCGCGGCTTTGACTTTGACTCTCTTACCGGATTCAAGTTCAATTTGGGCGGATGTGTCGGCCTCGGACAGCACGCGACCGCTGTGGAGTTTGCCGGCTTCTTCAAACAATGCATACATACGGGCGATTGTCACACGCGGTATGCGTCAAGTCGGCCACCTTTCAGAATACGTTGATAATTCCAACATGGCATTCAGTTATGAAAAACCTTATATGTTGCGTCAATTCACGCATGTGTTGCGTGGATTTGACGGTCAACTGATATTGGCTGTGGGATTGTTGGCGCTGGCTGGCCTGATCACGATGTTCGCCTCTGGCTATGCCAACGGCATGCGGTTTTGGGACCATGCCCGAAATTTGAGCTTGGCTTTTTGCATCATGTTTGTGGTGGCGCAAATCCCGCCCCAACGGTTGATGACATTTGCAGTGCCTGTTTATACGGTTGGACTGGCTTTGCTGGTGGCAGTGGCTTTGTTTGGCTTGACCAAAAATGGCGCTCGCCGCTGGCTCAATATAGGCATCGTTATCCAGCCCAGTGAAATCATGAAGATTGGCATGCCATTGATGCTGGCTTGGTGGTTTCAAAAGCGAGAAGGCCAGTTGCGGTCGCTGGATTTTTTGGCTGCGACAGTATTGCTGATCATGCCGGTGGGGTTGATTGCCAGACAGCCCGATTTGGGTACAGCTATTTTGGTTTTATCTGCCGGTCTGTATGTGCTGTACTTTGCTGGACTGGGTTGGAAATGGATTATTCCTCCCCTGCTGATTGGTTTGGCGGGCGTGGTGTTTCTGGTGATTTTCGAAGCTTCGCTGTGCGCAGATGATGTCAACTGGCCCATGATGCGCGAATACCAAAGACAGCGGATTTGCACCTTGCTGGATCCATGGCGCGATCCCTTGGGCAAGGGTTTTCACATTATTCAGGGCATGATTGCCATTGGATCAGGCGGATTTTTTGGCAAGGGGTTCATGCAAGGCACGCAAACCCATTTGGACTTCATACCTGAACGCACCACAGATTTTATTTTTGCCGCTTATGGAGAAGAGTTTGGATTGCTGGGTAATTTGTTGTTGATCATTGGTTTTGTATTTTTGGTGTTGCGTGGCCTGGCCATCGCCATGGAAGGCCCCACCTTGTTTACCCGTTTGCTGGCGGGCAGCGTCACCTTGATTTTCTTCACTTATGCATTTGTGAACATGGGCATGGTCAGTGGCATCTTGCCAGTGGTTGGTGTGCCATTGCCTTTCATCAGTTACGGTGGTACGGCCATGGTCACATTGGGCTTTGGCATCGGCATATTGTTGTCAGTAGCCAAAGCTAAACAATTGGTGCAATCTTGAAAAAACCTGTTGGTATCGTGGGCACCGGCAACATGGGTGCTGGCATGGCCCACCGCTTATTACAGACGGGCTGGCCTGTACATGTCCACGACTTGGATGCGGCCAAGCAAGACGCGTTGCAGTCTGTGGGCGCGCATGGCCATGGCAGCGCTGCAGAAGTGGCACGTGTGACCGATGTGGTGATAGTGTGCGTGATTGATGCTGTTGAGGTTGAGCAAGTTTTCGCCGGCTCTGACGGACTGTTGTCCGGATTAACAACTGGACAAACCGTGATCATGTGCCCGACCATGGCGCCGGCGCAAACCGAAAGCTTTGACAAGCAATTGCAGGCCATTGGCGTAGCCATGGTGGATGCCCCGATGTCCGGCGGTCCGCTGCGGGCAGCCAACGGCACCATGAGTCTGATGCTCGCAGCCCCAGCGGCTGTGTTGTCTGCCCAAGAGGCCTTGTTGCAAACCTTGTCTGACAAATGCGTCCTCATCAGCCACCGTGTTGGCGATGGCGCCAGGGTGAAACTGGTGAATAACCTGCTTGCTGGTATCAACCTGGTTGGCGCTTGTGAAGCCATGGTGTTGGCCGAAAAAATGGGGCTGGACACAGAAATCGCCTTGTCTTTGATAGAGCGTTCCAGCGGACAAAGCTGGATAGGCTCAGACCGCTTGCGCCGTGTGTTTGCAGCAGACACGTCTGTCGGCTCACACATGCGTTTGCTGGCCAAAGACACCCGATTGGCCATGGATGCGGCCCATGAAGCCGGTTTTGACGGGTGCCTGGGTGACTTGACCGCCCAGGCATTCAAGCAAGCTTGCGAGCAAGGGATGGCTGACATGGACGACAGCAAGATGCTCGAGTTCATCCGTCAGGTACAACAGGCCTGAGTAGATTTCATCCACGTCTGTAGATTGTGGGCATGGGCTGAAAGCTTGTGCAAACGGGTTTTTCAATGAATAACCTGTCAAAACGCTGTTGAATGACCGGCTTCTACAATGTGCAAATGATTTCACACGAACCTACCCTCGAACGCCTGGCCATCGCCCAAAGCCTTTTGCTCACGCCCTACGGTCTGGACGAAAGCCATTTGACACAAGCTTTGTCTGCCATCCGAGCCCATCGGATTGACGATGCTGATTTGTATTTTCAATACACCCGTTCAGAGGGTTGGAGCTTGGAAGAGGGTATTGTCAAAACCGGCTCCTTCAGTATTGACCAAGGCGTAGGCGTGCGAGCGGTCAGCGGTGAAAAAACGGCTTTCGCTTATTCGGACGATATTTCCATGGCGTCGTTGATGGACGCAGCACACACGGTGCGCAGCATTGCCGCTGCTGGTCATAACGCTAGCACCCAAGTCCCGAGTCGTCGCATAGCCTCTGCGCGTAGCCTGTACCGCGACAACGATCCGATCGCCAGTTTGGACAGCACTGCCAAAGTCAATTTGCTCGAGCGACTAGAGCAACAAGCGCGGGCCAAAGACCCGCGTGTGGTGCAAGTCATGGCCGGTTTGGCCAGCGAATACGACGTGGTCCTGGTAGCACGTGCCGATGGCACCTTGGCGGCTGATGTTCGTCCGTTGGTGCGTTTGTCGTTGAACGTCATTGTGGAGGAAAAGGGTCGGCGTGAAAGTGGTTCTGCTGGCGGTGGCGGCCGCTTTGGTCTGGCGCATTTTGATGCCGATTGCTTGACGCGTTATGTGGACGAAGCGGTGAACGCAGCGTTGACCAATTTGCAGGCACAACCTGCGCCTGCAGGTGAAATGACGGTGGTCTTGGGTTCGGGGTGGCCTGGTATTTTGTTGCATGAAGCTATCGGCCACGGCCTAGAAGGTGACTTCAACCGAAAAGGCTCCAGCGCTTTCAGCGGCCGTATCGGACAGCGAGTGGCAGCCAAAGGCGTCACCGTGTTGGACGACGGCACCATTGCCGATCGTCGCGGTTCGCTCAATGTAGATGATGAAGGTAACGCCAGTCAGCGCAATGTATTGATTGAAGACGGCATATTGAAAGCCTATATTCAGGACAGCATGAATGCGCGTCTCATGGGTGTGGCTCCGACAGGCAACGGACGTCGCGAAAGCTATGCACATGTGCCCATGCCGCGCATGACCAATACTTACATGCTGGGCGGCGACAAAGACCCCGCTGAAATTGTCGCCAGTATCAAAAAAGGTTTGTATGCCACCAATTTCGGCGGCGGTCAGGTTGACATCACTTCAGGCAAGTTTGTGTTTTCTGCCAGCCAAGCGTATTGGGTGGAAAACGGAAAAATCAAATACCCTGTCAAGGGTGCAACGTTGGTGGGTAACGGCCCAGATGCGCTGACCCGTGTCAGCATGATTGGCAACGACATGGCGCTTGACCCCGGGGTGGGCACTTGTGGCAAAGAAGGCCAGAGCGTGCCAGTTGGTGTGGGTCAGCCAACCTTGCGTATCGACGGCTTGACTGTAGGTGGCACGGCCTGATGACTGACTTGATGCGTGTGCTACATTTAAGCCTATGAATTCATTGCGTTTCCATTTTGCTTACTTTTATTTCTCACGCCCCACCGGCGGTCGAGAGGTCTGAACGCAAACAACGCTCTGAACTCCCCAACCTACCGCCGGTCCCCGGCGGTTTTTTTTTGTGGCCGAATTTGTATTTCAACAGTTGTAGACCGAGGAGTCTTTCATGAAATCCCATCCCAAAGATGCTTATGCACCGATCGATGACCAGACCAGCCAGACTGACGACCAACGCATCAAGGACATCACCGTGCTGCCGCCACCCGAACATTTGATCCGCTTCTTCCCCATTGCTGGAACCGCTGTCGAAAAACTGATAGGACAAACGCGCCAGCGCATTGCCAAAATCATGGCTGGTAAAGACGACCGCCTATTGGTCGTGATGGGCCCCTGTTCCATTCACGACCCCGCTGCTGCCCTCGAATATGCGCGTCGATTGAAAGCAGAGCGCGAAAAATACAAAGATACTTTGGAAATCGTCATGCGTGTTTATTTCGAAAAACCGCGCACCACAGTCGGCTGGAAGGGACTGATTAACGATCCCTATCTGGACGAAAGTTTTCGCATCGACGAAGGTTTGCGTATTGCGCGTCAATTGCTGATCGAAATCAACCGTACCGGTGTGCCTGCTGGCAGCGAATTTCTAGACGTGATTTCTCCCCAATACATTGGGGACCTGATCAGTTGGGGCGCCATCGGCGCTCGCACCACGGAAAGCCAGGTGCACCGCGAACTGGCCTCAGGTTTATCTGCGCCCATAGGTTTTAAAAACGGCACTGACGGCAATATCAAAATCGCGACGGATGCGATACAAGCCGCTGCACGCGGCCACCACTTTTTGTCGGTGCATAAAAACGGGCAAGTGGCCATCGTACAAACCCAAGGCAATCCTGACTGTCACGTGATATTGCGTGGCGGTAAAGCACCCAACTATGACGCAGCCAGTGTGGCTTTGGCTTGCAAAGAATTGGAGGCAGCTCAATTGCCGGCGACATTGATGGTCGATTGCAGTCATGCCAACAGCAGTAAACAACACGAGCGGCAGTTGGTCGTGGCCAAAGACATTGCTGCTCAACTCGCTAACGGTTCGCGCCACGTGTTCGGCGTCATGGTGGAAAGTCACTTGCAGCCAGGGGCCCAAAAATTCACACCTGGCAAAGACAAGGTAGAGCATTTAGTCTACGGTCAAAGCATCACAGATGCTTGTTTGGCATGGGATGATTCCTTGGAAGTACTTAAGGTTTTGGACGAAGGTGTCAAGACGCGGCGTAAGCTGAAAAAATAGTCTTCGCTGTTATTGCAACGAAAACCGGATAGCTTAAAGTCCGGTTTTTTTGTGATCTCTGTCATTAGGAATATCCACTCGGCCATCTTGAATCAATCAAGGTGTCAGGGCATCCAGTATTTTTTGATGTATGCCGCCGAAACCGCCATTGCTCATGCAAATGATGTGATCTCCTGGTTTGGCAACAGCTTTGATCTGAGCAACCAGCGCCTCTATGGTGTTTGCCACGCTGGCGCGTGAGCCCATGGTTGCAAGCACTTCAGAGGCGTCCCAATCTAGCCCGCCCGTGTGGCAAAAAGCCAGATCGGCCTGTTCCAGACACCAAGGTAATTGCGATTTCATCGCGCCCAGCTTCATGGTGTTGCTGCGCGGCTCGAAAACCGCCAGTAGGCGAGCGTGACCGATACGTCGGCGCAAACCATCCAAGGTGGTGCGAATCGCAGTCGGATGATGGGCGAAATCGTCATACACATGAATGGCATTTGAACCGCTACCTATGCTGCCACGCAACTCCATACGACGCCTAACATTGTTGAAACCCGCCAATGCCTCACCGGCCTGCTCTGGTGGTACGCCAATGTGTGTCGCCGCAGCGATGGCAGCCAGCGCATTCATCTGGTTGTGTACACCGCTCAACGACCAGCTCACTTGTGCCACGGGTTTGCCGAAACGGAGCACTTGAAAATCATGTGGCTCGCCTTGCGCCTGCCATTCACCAGCTGCGCCGAAGCTGGCGACTTGGCTCCAGTGGCCCATGTCAAGCACGCGTTTTAAACTTTCCTGTTCGGTGTTGACAACCAGGCAACCGCTGCCGGGCACGGTTCTCACTAAATGGTGAAACTGACGTTCAATGGCTGCCAGATTGTCAAAAATATCCGCGTGGTCAAACTCAAGGTTGTTGAGCACCGCGGTGCGCGGGCGGTAATGCACAAACTTACTGCGTTTGTCGAAAAACGCAGTGTCGTATTCATCGGCTTCGATCACAAACAGCGGACGGCTTTGACCTTTCGCCAAAGCGCCCAAGCGTGCAGACACGCCAAAGTTCAGCGGTACGCCACCTATCAAAAAACCAGGCGTCAAACCCGCACGGTCCAATACCCAACTGAGCATGGCTGTGGTTGTGGTTTTGCCGTGCGTACCTGCCACTGCCAGCACATGCCGATTCAAAGCCGGTGCGCACAGTACATGGTCACTCAGCCATTGCGGTCCGCTGGTATAGGGCAGACCAGCTTCCAAAACAACTTCCATCAGCGGATACCGCGGTAAACCGTCGGCAGTTCGTGCGCGCGACACCACATTGCCGACCACGAACATGTCAGGCTTCAAAGACAATTGGGTTGCATCGTAGCCCTCGATCAATTCAATGCCCAGGGAGCGCAATTGGTCGCTCATCGGGGGGTAAACGCCGGTATCGCATCCAGTAACTCGGTGTCCGGCTTCGCGGGCCAGTGCGGCCAGGCCGCCCATGAAAGTGCCGCAAATGCCTAATATATGTATATGCATAGCAAGGTATTGTAGAAGTGCGCGACGTATTGACTCGCAGCGACGGTTGTATGCATTTGAAGCGGGCACAATAGGGGCCATGTCCAGCGAAATCAAACAGGAAATTGCCGCGACTGCCGCGCGCTTGGTGGTGGAGGAGGGTTTGGAGTTCGGTACGGCCAAGCGCCGCGCCTTGCGTGAACTTGGTTTGTCGACGCGCCAGGCCTTGCCGGACAACGATATGCTGGAAAAAGAGGTCTTCGACTATGTGCAACTGTTTTGTGCAGATACGCAGCCTCAAGAATTACTGGCCTTGCGCCGTATGGCCTTGGTGTGGATGCAGCGTTTACAGACATTCAGGCCTTATCTGAGTGGCGCCGTCTGGCGCGGCACCGCCACCAGACTATCTGATATTCACATTCAATTGTTTTGTGATGACAGCAAACAGGCTGAGTTGATGCTCTTGGATAAAGGGATACGTTTTGAGGTCAATGCGGTCAATGGATTTCGCGGCGAAGTGGTTGATGCTTTAAGCATTCACAGCCGCTGCCCGACCTTGAAGGAAGACATCGGGGTGCATCTCATGATTTACGACTACGACGATTTGCGTGGTGCGCTTCAGCCTGACAGCCAAGGCAGGCCTATGCGGGGAGATACCGATGCATTGCGCCAGTTGTTGGACAATACCGCATGACACAAGAAATAGGTGCACTTTCCTCTACCGGCCAAAGTCGGCGTACCTTGTTTGCGGTTGCAGCAGGAGCCTTGGTTGCTGGCGTCGGCGTTGCTTGGTGGCGAAGCCGTTCTCAATCCCTGCCGCCAGCCATGCTTGAAGCGTTGTGGAATGCAGAATTTGAACAGCCTGATGGCGCACCTCTCAAGCTTGCAGATTTCAAAAACCGTCCTCTGGTGCTCAACTTTTGGGCTACTTGGTGCACCCCATGTATTGAGGAAATGCCTTTATTGAACGCTTTCTATCAAGAAAACAAGTCTAAAAGCTGGCAAGTTATTGGATTGGCAATAGATCAACCCAGTGCGGTCAAGCGTTTTCTCAGCCAGCACCCTGTAGAATATCCTGTAGGTTTGGCGGGTTTGAATGGCACGGCTTTGATGAATTCACTGGGCAATGTTGAAGGTGGTCTGCCGTTTACTTTAGTGATAGATTCACGCGGTGAATTGTTGCAGCGTAAACTTGGTAAACTCAATGATGGTGATTTCAGTGCTTGGCGTTGAACGGGTTCGGTTTTTCTTGTGCAGATGCAACAGATTAAAAATAGTGTAAATTAGCGTCTTATTAACAGCAATTAAATGCAAGTTATATGGATTTAAGAAAACTTAAAACTTTGATCGACTTGGTCTCCGAGTCCAATGTGTCAGAACTTGAAATCACCGAGGCCGAGGGCAAGGTTCGTATCGTCAAGGGACCTGTGGGCGCGCCCGTCACGGTGGCCGCACCTGTGATGGCGGCTGCGCCGGTTGCTTCTGCGCCCACAGACCCCTCGTCACTTCCAGCTGCTGCTGCGCCAGAGCCCGTCGCCATCAGCGGTCACATTGTCAAATCTCCCATGGTGGGAACCTTTTATACCGCGTCCAGTCCTGAGGCCAAGCCTTTTGTACAGGTGGGCAGTCTGGTCAACGAGGGTGACACCATTTGTATTATTGAAGCCATGAAAATCCTCAACGAAATTGAGGCGGACAAAAGCGGGACGGTCACCCGAATCATGGTGGACAACGGCCAAGCCGTGGAATATGGCCAATCTCTTTTCCTCATTGAGTGATCCCCGGACATGTTTAAAAAGATTCTGATCGCCAACCGGGGCGAAATTGCTTTGCGCATTCAACGCGCTTGCAAAGAGCTGGGTGTTGAGGCCGTGGTGGTGTATTCCGAAGCTGACCGCGAAGCCAAGTATGTCAAGCTGGCTGAAGAAGCAGTTTGTATTGGACCAGCGGCTTCGGCCCAGAGTTACCTGAACATGCCTGCCATCATTTCTGCCGCTGAAGTCACTGACGCCCAAGCTATTCATCCTGGCTATGGTTTTTTAAGTGAAAACGCCGACTTTGCCGAACGGGTGGAGAAAAGCGGATTTGTATTTATCGGGCCAACGCCTGAGTCCATACGCACCATGGGCGACAAAGTATCTGCCAAACAAGCCATGATCAAGGCTGGTGTTCCTTGCGTACCCGGCTCAGATGGCGAATTACCTGACGATCCTGCAGAGATTCGTCGCATCGGCAAATCAGTCGGTTATCCGGTCATCATCAAAGCGGCCGGCGGCGGCGGCGGTCGGGGTATGCGGGTAGTGCACAACGAAGCAGCCTTGATACATGCCGTTCAAACCACCAAGGCCGAGGCCGGGGCGGCTTTTGGCAATCCAGCTGTTTACATGGAAAAGTTTTTACAAAACCCTAGGCATATCGAAATACAAATATTGGCAGATAACTTCAAAAATGCCATTTATCTGGGAGAACGTGACTGCTCAATGCAGCGACGTCACCAGAAAGTCATCGAAGAAGCGCCCGCACCCGGGATTGCACGTAAATTGATTGAACGTATCGGTGAACGCTGCGTAGCCGCTTGTAAAAAAATGGGTTATCGCGGCGCCGGTACCTTTGAGTTTCTCTATGAAAACGGCGAGTTTTATTTCATTGAGATGAACACCCGGGTACAAGTAGAACACCCTGTCACAGAATTCATCACGGGTGTTGATATTGTCAAAACCCAAATCATGACCGCGTCAGGTTTGAAGTTGCCTTACACACAGCGGCAGATCCAGATCAAAGGACATGCGATTGAATGCCGTGTGAATGCCGAAGATCCTTTTAAATTCACACCCTCGCCAGGTCGTATCACCATGTGGCATCCGCCAGGCGGGCCGGGTGTGCGGGTGGATTCGCATGTCTACACCAATTACTTCGTGCCTTCCAACTACGATTCCATGATTGGCAAGATCATTGTGTATGGCGATACACGTGAGCATGCTCTGGCGCGTATGCGAACCGCATTGGGAGAGACGGTAGTCGAAGGTATCAGCACCAATATTGCGTTGCATCGCGAGTTAATGAATGACCCAGGCTTTATCCGCGGCGGCACCAATATCCATTACCTGGAAGAATGGCTGGCGGTTCGTCAATCCTGATGTTTGAATTGCGATTGCATTGTCCGCAAGACCAAGTCGAGGTGATAAGCGAAGCATTATTGGCATTGGATTCGCTCAGTGTCTCTGTTGAAGATGCAGATGCGCACACTGATCAAGAACATGCGTTGTTTGGTGAGCCTGGCATGCCTGCACCGGCAACCGGTTGGTTGCGCTCACAGGTAATCGCATTATTTTCAACATACGAAGCTGCTCAAGAAGCGGGTAAATTGCTGGCGCTTCAACCTTTTTTTGACAACTGCAGTTTACAAAGTGTGGACGAGGTGGCTGAACAGGACTGGGTGCGTTTGACTCAGTCGCAATTTGAACCGGTGTCCATCACAGATGAATTTTGGGTGGTGCCCAGTTGGCACCAGGTGCCCGCCCAGGCCAAATGGGTTTTACGGCTTGACCCAGGTTTAGCTTTTGGTACGGGCACACATCCCACCACAAGAATGTGCTTGCGCTGGATTGCCCAACATCCGCCAAGGGCGCAACGGGTATTGGATTACGGGTGTGGCTCGGGCATATTGGCCATCGGTGCTGCCATGTTGGGCGCAACCCATGTTGACGCAGTGGATATTGATCCTGATGCAGTCAAAGCCACACTGGCCAACGCTGCTGATAACCAAGTCCTCGTGAATGCTGGTTTGCCTGAATTGGCCCAAGGGACCTATCCCTTGGTCATGGCCAATATTCTGGCTGCGCCTTTGAAAGTGCTGGCACCTTTACTTTGTGCACATGTGAAGACTGGTGGAGCATTGATACTTGCAGGGATTTTGCAAAGGCAAGTCGACGAAATTCAACAAGCCTACCAACCTTATATGGCTTTACAGGTGGCAGACGTTCAAGACGGTTGGGTTTTGATGCATGGGCAAGTGACTGACAAATCCATGTGATCTCATCTGAAAATTGACACGCTAAGTCTATGGCCATTGTTACTCTTTGCCCCCAATGTCAAACCGGCTTCTCAGTGCTGCCTGAACATTTGAGTACGGCTGATGGATGGGTGAGTTGTGGCAAATGTGAGCATGTTTTTCAAGTGGACCAACATTTATTTGAAATGGACGACCCACAACCTGTTTATGAATTTACTCAACCATTGTCTAGACCAGAGCACGCTGAGGCCATGTCTGAAAAGGCCCAGTACCAGGATATACAAATGGCAAGTTGGCTGTTGTCGTTGTTAGCGATGGCCTTGTTGTTGCAAATCACTTTATTTCAACGCCATGTGATTGGTGCTCATGTGCCTGAACTGCAACCTGTATTGCAATGGCTATGTAAGCCGATTGATTGCCAGCTTAGTGCGCCCATGGATATCGAACTGGTTTCAATGGAGTCCAGTACTTTTAGACGGATTGAAAAAAATACATTTGTATTTGATGGCGTTATTAAAAACTCAAGTCAAGGTGTCATCATGCCGCCGGCTTTAGAGTTGTCCTTGACCAGTGATGATGCTGTGCGGGTGCGTAAAGTGATTTCTGCAGATCAACTTGGGTTTCATGAAACATTACGGCCGATAGGCAGTCATGTTTTTTCATTGAGTTTTACTGTTGAACCCGAACTATCGTCGACAATTGACGGCTACAAGGCTTTACTTTTTTATCCTTAAATTTTTGATTGGATTGACCTATGGCAGTAGTAATTTGTGGATCGTTGGCGTTTGACACCATCATGCATTTCGAAGGACGGTTTAAAGAACAAATCTTGCCAGAGCAACTGCATATTTTGAATGTGTCCTTTTTGGTTCCTCGGTTGCAGCGAGATTTCGGCGGATGTGCGGGCAACATAGCTTACGGATTGAAATTATTAGGTGGTCATGCCTTGCCCATGGCAACCTTAGGAAACGATGGTGAAACCTACCTCAATCGCCTCAAGCATCTAGGCATCTCAACAGATTTTGTGAAGATGGTTGCTGATGAATACACAGCACAAGCCATGATCATGACTGATTTAGACAATAACCAGATTACCGCTTTCCATCCTGGCGCCATGATGCAAGCACACATCACAAGCGTGGAAAAACGATCTGATATCAGTCTAGGAATCGTCTCACCAGATGGACGCGACGCCATGTTGCAACATGCCCAACAGTTTGCAGCTGCAGGCATACCGTTTGTTTTTGATCCCGGCCAAGGATTACCTATGTTTAATGGCGAAGAGTTGCGGCAATTTATTGATTTGGCGACTTGGGTCACTGTGAATGATTACGAAGGAAAAATGCTGTCAGACCGCACTGGACTTGACAGCGCAGCCATCTCAGCCAAAGTCAAAGGACTGGTGGTCACTTTAGGTGCCAACGGTTGTGAGGTTTGGCAACAAGGTCAGATGCAGTCAGTGCCACCTGTACAAGCTATTGCGGTCGTAGACCCCACAGGTTGCGGAGACGCATGGCGCAGTGCTTTGTTGTTTGGTCTGGATCAGGATTGGGATTTGCTACGTTGTGCAGAGCTAGGTAACAAAATAGGCGCTATCAAAATAGCAAGCCGCGGTCCGCAAAACTATACGCTGACATAAAAAACCCGGTGTTTGTTGAACACCGGGTTGGAAACAAACGTCAATCGCTTGTTCAGGGCTTGGTCGCTGTTGGAAAGGGCCAAGCTGCCTGAGGATTTAATGTGGTTTGAGCCACATGTGCAACAACATGTGTTGCAGCGCTTGCTTGCGGTTTGGCCGCTGGTTTTTTAGCTGCAGGTTTAGCTGCAGGCTTCTTGCTACTTGTTACTTTTTTTTTTGCAGCTGGCTTTTTGGCCACAGCTTTTTTCGCTGCAGGTTTTTTAGCTGCTGCCTTTTTAGCTACTGCCTTTTTAGCTACAGGCTTTTTGGCTGCTGCTTTTTTAGCTGCTGGCTTTTTGGCAGCAGGTTTTTTCTTCACTGCTGGCTTTTTAGCTACTGCTTTTTTTGCGACAGGTTTTTTAGCTGCTGCTTTTTTAGCGACAGGCTTTTTGGCAGCAGGTTTTTTCTTCACTGCTGGTTTTTTAGCTGCTGCTTTTTTAGCGACAGGTTTCTTGGCCGCAGCTTTTTTTGCTGCTGGTTTTTTTGCTGCTGGTTTTTTTGCAGCGGATTTTTTTGCAGTTGCCATTAGATACTCTCCTAGATCAAGATCTTAGATCGTTGGTTCAAAACACTTGGTCTTTTCAGCCCAAGTGATTCATGGTGCTGAACCGAGGTCCAACACCATGAACGCTGTGTGTCCTACACCTTTATTTTGCTACTGTTGGCAGCATCCACGAGGGTTTAGGACAAATGGTGTTCATGTCAATTTCAATCCCAAGACAGTGCGCCACCGGTTTGGTATTCGATGACACGGGTTTCAAAAAAGTTGCGTTCCTTTTTTAAGTCGATCATTTCGCTCATCCAAGGGAACGGGTTCTCTTCGTTAGGAAACAGTGGATCCAGACCGATTTGGGTAGCTCGGCGATTTGCGATATAGCGTAAATAGCCCTTAAACATGGAGGCATTCATACCGAGCACACCACGCGGCATGGTGTCTTCTGCATAACGGTATTCCAATTCAACAGCCTTGCGAAATAAGTCATTGATTTCGGATTTGAACTCAGTATTCCACAAGTGCGGGTTTTCCAATTTAATCTGGTTGATCAAATCAATACCAAAGTTGCAATGCATAGATTCATCACGCAGTATGTATTGGTATTGCTCTGCAGCACCAGTCATTTTGTTTTGACGACCCAGTGCCAGAATCTGGGTAAAGCCGACGTAAAAGAAAAGTCCTTCCATCAAACAAGCAAACACAATCAATGACTTTAATAAGGTTTGATCGGTTTCTGGTGTGCCCGTATGGAACTGAGGATCCATGATGGCATTGATGAATGGAATCAGAAATTCGTCTTTGTCGCGGATGGACTGAACTTCTTGGTAAGCGTTAAAAATCTCACTTTCGTCCAAGCCTAGTGATTCAACAATGTACTGATAGGCATGGGTATGGATCGCCTCTTCGAACGCTTGTCTGAGTAAAAACTGACGACACTCAGGCGCTGTGATGTGGCGGTAAGTACCCAACACGATATTGTTGGCGGCAAGTGAATCAGCTGTCACGAAAAAACCAAGATTGCGCTTGATGATACGGCGCTCGTCCTCAGTCAAGCCATTAGGATCTTTCCACAAAGCGATGTCACGGGTCATATTGACCTCCTGTGGCATCCAGTGATTGGCACAGGTGGCTAAGTATTTTTCCCAGGCCCATTTGTATTTGAATGGCACCAATTGGTTGACATCAGTTTGCCCATTGATGATTCGTTTGTCATCTGCGTTGACACGACGTGCCGTAGGAGCAGACGAGGTGAAAGCGCGGGACTCAGCATGGGCGGCAGTGGGGAGCACTGCGCCGTCATTTAAAACACGCGATGCAGGCGGTGCAGATGGTGAGGGTGAGACATCATGGTGACTTTGAACGTCACCAATAGTTACGCCGATTGGCGATACAGGCTTTGCTTCTTCTTCCCAGGTCAACATAAAAGTATTTCCATTCTTCTGATTATGTGTGCTTACTTATGAAACGCAAAGGAATCATTCTTTATTGCCTTACAAATTGTTGTTGAATTGCATCGAATTCGCTCGTAGCAAGAATGCTGCTTGCGAATTTTTATTGGCATGCTTCGCAAGTCGGATCATCAACGCCACAAAATTTGACATCGGTGGCGGGAGTATCTGAAAGCATTTGCGCACGCGCAGCAGCAGCAGCCAACTCCATGGCACTCAAGCCGGTATTGCTGTTACCAGAAGACACGGCGTTATGAGAACCTGCCTGAACTGTGGATTTCTCAATTTGTGTCGCACTGGTCGTGCGCAGGTAATAAGTTGTTTTAAGACCGCGGAGCCAGGCGAGTTTGTAGGTTTCATCAAGCTTCTTGCCAGAAGCGCCAGCCATATAAATGTTAAGTGACTGGGCTTGATCAATCCATTTTTGACGTCGGGCCGCTGCTTCAACCAACCAATGTGTTTCAACTTCAAAAGCCGTGGCATACATGTCTTTGAGATCTTGAGGCACACGGTCGATAGGACGTAGGGAACCATCAAAATGCTTGAGGTCCATGACCATCACATCGTCCCAAAGACCCAATCTTTTGAGGTCTCGCACAAGATAGGAATTGATGATGGTGAATTCACCTGACAAATTGGATTTCACAGACAAATTGCCAAAGCATGGTTCTATGGAAGCATCAACGCCGACGATGTTGGATATGGTGGCGGTGGGGGCAATCGCAACGCAGTTTGAATTGCGCATACCGTCAGTGGCTATTTTTTGGCGCAATGCATCCCAGTCCAGTGTGACACTTCGGTCTACTTCTATGTACCCGCCACGCGCATTTTCCAAAAGCTTGAGCGTGTCCAAAGGCAATATGCCTTGGTCCCACAGGGAGCCCTTGTAGGTAGAGTAACGACCACGTTCGCGTGCCAGTTCGGTGGATGCCCAGTAAGCGTAATAGCAAATGGCTTCCATGGATCGGTCTGCAAATTCGACCGCTGCTTGTGAAGCATAAGGAATATGCAATTCATACAAACAGTCTTGGAAAGCCATGATGCCCATACCGACCGGACGATGCCGCAAGTTGGAATCCCTGGCCTTTTTGACTGCGTAGTAGTTGATATCAATCACGTTGTCCAACATACGCATCGCAATGGTGATGGTGCGTTTGAGTTTGTCGTGGTCCAACTCATTGCCGTTAGCGCCTTGCTTGAGGTGGCGAACCAAGTTGACCGAACCGAGGTTACAGACAGCGGTTTCCGCATCACTGGTATTGAGGGTGATTTCTGTGCACAGATTGGAGGAATGCACCACGCCTGAATGCTGCTGTGGGGACCGCACATTACAAGCATCTTTGAAAGTGATCCAAGGATGGCCAGTTTCAAACAGCATCGTCAGCATCTTGCGCCACAAGTCGGTGGCCTGGACAGTTTTGCTAGGTTTGATCAAACCTTCCCGTGCTTTGGCTTCATAAGCTGTGTAGGCTTTTTCAAACTCGGCACCAAATTTGTCGTGTAAATCAGGCGTGTTAGAAGGTGAAAACAGAGTCCATTCCCCTTTTTCCATGACACGGCGCATGAACAAGTCAGGAATCCAGTTGGCTGTATTCATGTCATGCGTACGGCGCCGGTCATCGCCGGTGTTTTTGCGCAATTCCAAAAACTCTTCAATGTCCAAATGCCATGTTTCGAGGTAAGTGCACACCGCTCCCTTGCGCTTGCCGCCTTGGTTGACTGCGACGGCCGTGTCATTGACCACTTTAAGAAAGGGAACCACGCCCTGAGATTCGCCGTTGGTGCCTTTGATATGGCTGCCCAAAGCGCGTACCCGGGTCCAGTCGTTGCCTAGTCCACCTGCAAATTTGGAAAGCAACGCGTTTTCTTTGATTGATTCATAGATGCCATCTAAATCATCAGGCACGGTAGTTAGGTAGCAACTAGATAGTTGTGGTCGGGTAGTTCCGCTGTTGAACAAAGTGGGTGTACTGGACATGAAGTCAAAAGAGGATAGCACTTCGTAAAACTCTATCGCGCGCTCTTCACGGTTGACTTCATAGAGTGACAAACCCATGGCGACCCGCATGAAAAATGATTGCGGTAATTCAATACGCTGTTTGCGCACATGTAAGAAGTAGCGGTCATACAAAGTTTGCAGACCTAAATAGTCAAATTGAAAGTCGCGCTCTGGCTTGAGTGCTTTGGCCAAGCGAGGCAAGTCAAACTGCAGTAAACGTGGATCAAGCAAATCGTTGTCCACGCCCTTGTTCAAAAACTCTGAAAAAGTTCTCTGGTAGTGTCCTGCCATTTCTGCGTGGGTAGCTTCTTGGCCCAACACTTCCTTGGTGATTGAATACATCAGCAGGCGAGCGGTGGCAAAGGTATAGCCTGGTTCTTTTTCAATCAGCGTCCTGGCTGCCAATACCGAGGCTTTGTGCACCTCTTCCATGGGGATGCCATCGTACAAATTACGCATTGTTTCCGAAAGAATAGGGGCAGCAGTTACATCGTCTCCGAGGTTTTCACAAGCAGCAGCGATGAGTTTCTCTAATCGAACGGTGTCGAGAACCACACGCTGTCCGTCGATGAGTACATGTAAAACAGGCCCTTGATTTTGAGGAACATCTTTTTGCGTGGCGCGTTCCTGGGTACGGCGTTCGCGGTAAAGCACATAGGCACGAGCAACTTCGTGGTGGCTACCGCGCATCAGTCCGAGTTCCACTTGGTCCTGAACATCTTCGATGTGGAATGTGCCGCCACCCGGACGCGAACGCATAAGTGCGCGAGTCACGGTTTGAGTGAGTTGATCCACTGTCTCTCTCACACTGGCAGAGGCCGCACCCTGGGTGCCGTGCACTGCCAAAAACGCTTTCATCATTGCCACAGCGATTTTGGCCGGTTCAAAGGGAACAACGCCACCATTGCGGCGAATGATCTGGTACTGGCTTAAGGAGGAAATCAATGAGGCTTGCGAGGCGTGGTCAATGTCGGCTGATTTGAGAACGGGCGTGACATGTGTTTTTGTTGAGGCAATTTGCATCTTTTTTAAATCCTGTGGGAGCATGAATGCTTTTGGTGTCTTCTTATTTTTTTTGTTCAGCTGAATGGGGGAGTGCGTCACAAATGTGCACACCCCACACTATATATGGGGTCGTAACTCTTTTCAACACACTACACGTAGTGTTTCGTGTATTTTTGGAATTTTTTTTTATAAGCGGTGCTTTTGAAAGAATTTTGCTTCATTTAGATTTAACCTGGACTTGAATTCAATGTTGAAATTCATCTTATTCAGGAAAATACCTATCCGCCCATCCCAAACTTTGTTGCAAAAAACGCCAAGAAAAAGCATTGCCAGGGTCTTTTTTTCTACCCGGCGCAATATGTTCATGCCCTGTGATGTGTTGGATGGGATATTGCAATTGAACCAATGGCAAAAGTGCAGTCAAACTTTCGTATTGTTCTTGGGTGAAGTTTTCCCCATCAAGTCCTTCAAGTTCAATGCCGATTGAAAAATCATTGCAATTGCTTCGTCCAAGGTGATGGGATTCACCTGCATGCCATGCGCGGTCTTCACAACTGACAAATTGCATCAACTCACCACCGCGGCGAATATAGAAATGCGAAGACACTTTCACATCGATCAAGGTTTCAAAGTAGGGGTGTGCGCAATGGTCCAATGTGTTGTTAAAGAAATCTTCAACATGGTTGCCAGCGTAAAGACCAGGGGGAAGGCTGATGGCATGTATCACCACCAGGTCTACGTCGACGCCCACAGGACGAGGCCCAAAATTGGGAGAAGCCAATCTACGGGCAAATCTGTACCATCCGTTTTGCCAGAAATCAGGACTGCTCATGGGCTTTAGCCTTCTGCCAAGTCGCGATGTTCCACGCTACAGTAAGCGGCCTGGCGTGAGGTGATCGCTTCATGTTCTGGCAAGTGCACAGCGCAATGGGCGCAACGAACCATGTGCTCAGGTTGACTCGGTGATTCTGAGGTATCTTGGTTTGATCTGTTGGGACGACTGAACTTAAACCACATGATCACAGCAAAAATGAGGCCCAGCAGGATCAGGTATTTCATAAATGACGGCCTAGTAAAACCTCAGTCACAAAGCGCGAGCCAGCGTAAGACAGCAGCAGTAGAAAAGCGCCGATATAAAGCGTACGCACGGCCAGTGATCCACGCCAACCGCGGTAGCGGCGTCCCCCTATCAGTACTAAAAATACCAACCAAGCCAGAAAGGCGAACAAGGTTTTGTGGTCTAGGCGCAGCGCCTTGTCTGGTCCATAAAGCTGTTCTCCAAAAAGCCAACCAGCCAGCAAGGTGGCCGTCAACAATCCAAAGCCGATGTTGACAAAGCGGAATGTCAACCTTTCTAAAGTCATCAATGGAAGACCCGTGGGGTCGACAGCGCCAAGCCGTATTTGTCGTTCAGCGCGGTTCATCAGGCTGGCATGCACCACCGCGGCAGCAAACAAAGCATAAGAAGCCATGCCCAGCATCCAGTGAAATGGAAGCCAGGCTGAAGAAGTGCTGTGCAATGCCTGGCCTGGAAACAGCAAAGGCAGAATGACAGCCACCATACCGACACCGGACATCAGCCAGCGGGTTTGCATTTGCGGGAACCAGTGATGCTCAATCGTATAGACCAGCAGAACCAGCCATGCCGTGGCGGACAAGGCTGCTGCAAAACCGAAATGTGCCAGTTCATCTTCCATCGGAATCAGGCTGGCAAGCACGCTCAAGCCATGAAAAAGAGAAATCAACCACAAGTAATTGCGGCTTTGCTGTGAAGATAATCTACCGCCGAACAATGCGCCAAGCGCATAAGCCACAGCGGCCACTAGGCCCCAGACCAGACTGAAATGGGAAGCGCTGAATACAATCATGAAGACAGTTTAGCGTTTCGCTGACTGCTTGGGTTTTCTTTATGGCAAGTTTCTTGGCAAGGTATTGATGATGGCAAGCACACTCAGCGACAAACTCTCCCGCGTTGTCCGTCAGATCAGCGGGCAGGCTCGCATCACCGAGTCCAATGTTTCAGACATGTTGCGTGAGGTACGCATGGCGTTGCTTGAAGCTGACGTGGCCTTGCCGGTGGTGCGTGACTTTATTGGCCGAGTCAAAGACAAGGCGCTGGGTCAAGAGGTCATAGGGTCTTTGACTCCAGGGCAGGTTCTGGTGAGTATTGTTCAGCGCGAACTCAGCGCAACCATGGGAGAAGGCGTATCTGATATCAATTTGGCGGCGCAACCGCCCGCCGTGATTTTGATGGCGGGTTTGCAAGGCGCAGGAAAAACCACCACCACAGCCAAACTCGCCAAACACCTCATCAGCAAACGAAAGAAAAAGGTCTTGACCGTATCGGCTGACGTCTACCGTCCTGCAGCCATTGAGCAATTGAAAAGCGTAACCGCGCAGGCTGGGGCTGAATGGTTTTCAAGTGACCCCAGCCAACTACCGGTCGACATCGCCATGGCTGCGTTGGACTATGCGCGCAAACATTATTTTGATGTGTTGCTGATTGATACCGCGGGTAGGTTGGCGATTGATGAAGCCTTGATGCATGAAATTCGTGCCATACATGAGGCGGTGCATCCTGTGGAGACCTTGTTTGTCGTGGATGCGATGTTAGGCCAAGATGCCATCAACACGGCCAAAGCATTCAAAGAAGCATTGCCACTGACCGGCATTGTGCTAACAAAGACAGATGGTGATTCAAGAGGTGGCGCCGCATTGTCGGTGCGTCAGATCACTGGTGCCCCGATCAAATTTGCAGGTACCAGTGAAAAAATAGATGGACTGGAAGCCTTTGACGCCGAACGTCACGCCGGTCGCATGCTCGGCATGGGCGATATCGTGGCCTTAGTCGAGCAAGTCACAGCCAATGTGGATATGCAGGCCGCAGAAAAAATGGCTGCCAAGTTCAAAAGCGGCGACGTGTTTGATTTGAATGACTTCTTGTCGCAGATTCAGCAAATGAAACAAATGGGCGGTTTATCAAGCCTCATGGAAAAAATGCCGGGACAGATCGCGGCCAAGGCCAAAGACGTGGACTTGAACCGAGCCGAAAAAGAAATGGTGAAAAAGCAAGGCATTATCCATAGCATGACGCCCTACGAGCGAGCCAAACCGGACATCATCAAAGCCACACGCAAGCGCCGTATTGCTGCAGGCGCTGGCGTGCAAGTGCAGGAGGTCAATCGCTTGCTCAATGAATTCGGTCAAATGCAAGACATGATGAAGAAAATGCGCGGCGGTGGCTTGATGAAGATGATGAAAAAACTGGGGGGAATGAAAGGCATGGGCGGGTTTCCTGGCATGCCGCGCTGAACCAAGAAGTCATGTTCTGGTTCAGTCGTTTTTCAAACGCAATGGCCTCACCCATGAAAAAAGCCTGCAACGCATTGCAGGCTTTTTTCGTCAAACGTATATCAACCGCCAGCGTTGATCTTGCGGCCATTCAGGCTTTGTACTGGACGTGCATTCAACTTGAACGGAAATTTACCCACTTGATCCTTGGAAATATCCATGGGTTTCTTCATAATATAAAACTGCACACCTTCGGTACAAGGAGGGGTAGTGAGAGAACCTTCGTAGTTATAAAACCCCAGTTCTTTGGGCAGCATATTGCCAGGGTTGAAGCTGACTTTCTCGGGCAGGAATTCTTCGCCTTCTTTGGGTGGCAAGTTCGCCCACAAAGTTTTAATGGCAGCATTGTCCTTGCCTTCATTGAGTAGAACCCCGATGACAGCTAACTTACCGTCTTTGCTCTTATGTACAAAGTGAGCCACCATCGCTGAATTTTTTCCATCGACTTGTTCTTCTGAGGGACGATGGAAATGGAATTGCAGCAGGTCATAACTTTCCTTGTTGATGGTCAGGGTGCTGCCCGGCTCTACATTCACTTGTATGGTGTGACCGTTGTTGAACATTTTCAATGGACCATCCTTGTAGTCCACACTCAGTACATCTTTGGATTTTTCAAATGGCCCGATGATGTTCAAAGGCGATTGTTTTTTGCCAGTACCGCAAACAGGGAAATTGTCACCCCAGTGCTCAGGGCCGTTGTCACCTTCATATCCCCAATGCACCGCCTGTGCTTTGTCATCTTTTTTGCCGCGCGAATCTTTGCCGGGTTCTTCTTTTTCGGTGGATTTTTTACAGTCAGATAAGACCTTGACTTTTTGTCCGGCAGCAGCAAGTGCGTTTTGCGCGGCACACACCGTTTGCAAACGGTTGCTCCATTCAGCCATCTCTAGCGCTTTTTGGAATGCAGCGACTGTGCCTTCGTCCTGCGCTCCTTTGGTGAGCAGGCGAATGGAGGCCATGCCGACTTGTCTCTCAGCGCTGAGCGCTTTTTGTGCTTTGTAGAGCATTTCAATATCTTGCAATACCACGCCATTTGAAAATGCCGACTTGAGTGCATCCAGTTCTTGAGCGCTGCTGCCTGCTTCGGCAGAGTGTTCATCTGCGGCAGGTTCTGTGTCGTGCATTTTTTCCAATGCTTCTTTGGCTTCACCGATTTGTTCGGTGAGTTCACCGACCTCAGCAAGCAAATGCTTTTTGGCTGAGTAATTCATATAAGCAAGTGTGGATGTCGCCACAAGGCATATACCCAACAGTATTTCCAATATCAAACGAAGGTATTTTTTCATGACTGCTTTGAATGAAAATGACAAGAAAAGGCGGCGTACAAATCAGTTCTACGCCCGGAGCACTGATGGTATCGGCTTGAGAATGGCTGCACTTAAATTCACGCGTCTTAAATAGAGCCTTTTGGATTATTTTTCTATAAAAACAAATAAAGATTAAAAAAATACTTGCCAACCGGACAAGTTCAGACCCTGACAAAGGCGGTGATCAGTTCATATTCACCAACCTGTCGACTGCAATGGCCGTGCAGCGTGTCATCAAAAGCCACACCGTGGGGTAGCGTATCTGCAGAGAAAAAATGCGCTCCCGTTTGAAACAGGCGAACTGTTCCATCTTGCAATCCGATTTCCATTTGCCCTTGCAAAATAAACACCCATTGAGCTTGGGTCGTCACATGAAATTGACTGCGAAAACCGACAGGACTGCGTCTCAGTTGCAGACCTTGGGTCGGCAACAGTTCGCTCAGACGAGACGATGGTGTGCCGTGGTCAAGCGCAAGCTCTTCCTCACGGAAGCGGGCGCGCCCGTCGGTGTCGGTAAATAAAACGGTACGGATGAAAGTTTGCATGTGCACATCATAAAGAAGGCAGTCGATACAATGGTGGCTTCTTTCACAGCCTCTGGATCTACACCATGACCCGCTGCCATGACCTCGAGACTTTGGTATGAGCCGCAAAGTCTTCATCAAAACCTTCGGCTGCCAGATGAATGAGTACGACTCAGACAAGATGGCCGATGTCCTGGGCGCCGCCCAGGGGTACGAACAAACCCAAGACATAGACGAAGCCGATCTGGTGGTGTTCAATACCTGTTCCGTGCGCGAAAAAGCCCAAGAGAAAGTTTTTTCGGATTTGGGCCGTGTCAGGCATTTAAAGAAAAAAGGCGTGCAAATTGCGGTTGGCGGTTGTGTGGCCAGCCAAGAGGGTGCCGCCATCATTGCGCGAGCACCTTATGTTGACGTGGTGTTTGGTCCGCAAACCTTGCATCGATTGCCAGAGTTACTCAACCAGCGCAAATCTTTGAATAAACCGCAGGTCGATATCAGTTTTCCAGAGATTGAAAAATTCGACCACTTGCCACCTGCTCGGGTAGAGGGCGCATCTGCTTTTGTTTCCATCATGGAAGGCTGCTCTAAATATTGCAGCTATTGCGTGGTGCCGTACACCCGAGGTGAGGAAATCAATCGTCCGTTAGATGATGTATTGACCGAGGTGGCCGGCTTGTGTGCCCAGGGCGTGAAAGAAATCACCTTGCTTGGTCAAAACGTCAATGCTTACAGGGGAAGCATGGGTGGCACCAGCGATATCGCCGACTTTGCATTGTTGATTGAATACATCGCAGAAATACCCGGTGTTGAACGCATCCGTTACACCACCAGCCATCCAAATGAATTTACACAGCGCTTGGTGGATGTGTACGCCAAGGTGCCGCAATTGGTCAGTCATTTGCATTTACCTGTGCAACATGGCAGTGACCGCATACTCATGGCCATGAAACGCGGTTACACCGCCATGGAATACAAAAGCACCATTCGCAAATTACGCGCAGTCAGGCCTGATATCGCAATGAGTTCAGATTTCATTGTCGGGTTTCCTGGTGAAACCGAAGAAGATTTTGACAAGTTGATGAAGCTAATCACCGATACCGGATTTGACGCATCGTTTAGCTTTATCTTCAGTCCGCGACCAGGCACGCCAGCTGCCAATCTGCCTGACGACACACCGCACGAGGTGAAACTGCGTCGCTTGCAACATTTACAGGCCACGGTCGAAGACAACGTCAGACGCATCAGCGAAAGTCGCTTGGGCACAGTGCAACGCATTTTGGTGGAAGGCCCATCGCGCAAAAGTGCGGCTGAATTGATGGGACGTACCGAATGCAACCGCATTGTCAATTTCGATGGCGGACCGCTGTCAGCCCGCTTAATTGGTCAAATGATCGATGTTCGTATCACCCAAGCCCTGCCGCATTCGCTGCGCGGCGAGTTGGTAATGTCCGACTAAAAAAACGCTATCCCACAAACATGCTCTAGCAAAAATTTGGGGTATTGGTTCCGGTTTGTGATGCGCAGAAATGGCTTGCGAGATCTGCGCTTACAGCGATTTCAAGCGATCGGTTGAAGGTACCACGCGGGTTAAACGAATGCCATAACGGTCGTTAACTAGCACTACCTCACCTTGCGCTACCACGGTGTCGTTGACCAGCAAGTCCAGCGGTTCGCCGGCAATCCGGTCGAGTTCCACCACGCTGCCTTGTGTCAAGCGCATCAAATCTTTGATCTTGATGCTGGTGCGCCCAACTTCAATGGATAAATTGACAGAGATGTTTTGCAACACTTCCGGATTGATATTGCCCGGTTGCGATACCAGAAACTCTTCCGCAGTCGGCGGAATTTCGTTGGCCTCGGGTTCTTGGTCCTGGGGTTCTGCGGTAGTGTCATTCATAGGAGGTTCCTGCCTTCTTAATTCTGTCCGGGGACAATTTGTTTTTCAATCCGCACAGCCACATTGGAGCCGCGGGTACCGATATTGACCCCGAACGAGGGGACATCATTTGCCAGAAATTGAGCCAATTCAGGTTTCTTGAAGAAAAGCATGTCGCCTTCCTTCATGGTTTGTAAATGGTGCAGTGTGGTTTTGATGTGTCCCATGGAGACTTTGATATCTATCAGTGAGTCACCGACAGCCACGGCCAGATCTTCACGCCATATCTTGTCTGATTCTTCATTGCCGTCACCAGAAGCCACCCGGTTGCGCAACAAATCGCGCATAGGTTTGAGCGTTGCATAGGGGTACACCAGATCGATAAAGCCGCGTCCACCAGAGGCTGATGCTTCTGCTTCAAATCGACTGAGAACAACCAAATCGTTTTCATCTGCAATCTGCGCAAATTGGGGGTTGATTTCCGAGCTAACTTGTTCGCAATCAATGTCAAGCACCGGTCCCCATGCTTCCTTGAGCGAACGGAAAAACACCTCCAAAATAATGTGGATGATGCGTGTTTCAGTCGCCGTGAACAAACGTCCCGGCGGCAGGTCTGAAACACCTTTGCCGAAACCACCAAAAAAACTGTCCAACGAGCTGAACACGACATTGGGATCGATGATGATCACCGAATTGCCGCGCATGGGGTTGATGCGAATCGTGTTGACCGACAACGGTGCTTTGAGCATGTTGAGGTAATCACCAAACTTTATGATTTGCACACGCGTGGGGTTGACGCGTGGCGTCGTGCGTAAAACTTCGAGTAAACCCAAACGGAACATGCGGATAAAGCGCTCATTGATCATGTCGATCGATGAAACATTCACACCTAGACTGCTGTTTTCGCTGGCCAGGTCGTGCTTGCGCACCCGCACCCCGGTATTAAAACCGGTGTCCGTTTCAAGAGAACCGTCTTTCAACCCTTCTGACAGGGCAGACAGTTCTTCCGGACTGAGTAAGTTTTGACGGGTTGCCATGTGCCTTTACTGCATCACAAACGATGTGAACATGACTTCCTCGATACCGCCGAAATCTTCATATTCTTCCAGCAGTGAATTCATGATGTCTTTGAGTTTGATAGCCAATTCCTTGCGGAATTCAGGCTTGTTGGCTTCTGCTTCAGTGGTTTGACGCATCAAATCAAGCATGGCCGAGCGCAAAGCAAACTCGTGTTTTTTGATGTTGTCAAACACGCGTGAGTCGTAATGCGTCATCACTGCAATTTGTACCACCATGACTTTTTTAGAGCCGGTGATGTTGGTCATCAACTCTTTTTCAACTTGGAAGTAATTTTTTTCAAAGCGGGTGGCTTCGGGTGCTTCCTTTTTCAATTTAGCCGGCGCTTCGTCCTTGGCCTTGGTCGCTGCAGCTTCGAGTTCCTCGAGCTTGTCCATGGCAGCGAGTTCAGCTTTTTTCTCGTAAAAACCAGAGAAATAGAGCGTGCCAAAGGCAACGCCAACCAACAAGACGATGGCAATAACGGCAATACCTGCAATCAATAAAATCGGTTTTTTCTTCTTCGGCTCTTCGGTGCCGGCTTCGGGTTCTGTTTCTGGTGCTGCGGTTGCCATGTAAATCTCCTAATTAACTCAATGTTCAGGCGTAACTGTCAAATTGTGAACGGTTGCTGCGCCGAGGTAATGAATCCTCAGCAATTTTCAGGCCAGACTCTTCTGACAGTTTCTCATGATTATCGTCAGCTTGTGTTGCAGTCCCTGAACGGTCGGATGAACCTTGTGGGGTTTGGCGCTGGCTTTCACCTTGCGCCACAAAAACGGAGGCATTATTCAAACCCAAATCAGCCAAAGCATCTTTCAGTCGCTGGCTGCCATTTTGGAGTAAATCTTGAGTTAAATTGGTATCAGATTGGAAGTGAGCACTTAGTTTTCCATCTTTCATTTCCAGTTGCACATCAACCAGTCCCAGGCTGGCAGGTTTGAGTGCAAATTTCATTTTCCATTCGCCAGCATTGAGTTTTTCATGCATGCGGGCAGCCAGTTCAGTGGAGAGTTTTTGGCTCAAATTGTCATAGGTCTGCGCCAAGTCGGGTTGGTTGGCAAACGCGGGGGCAGCTTGGCTGGTGTTGTTGGTATTGGCTCGGTTTGGCAGATTCGGCAGAGGCTCTGCGTGGGCATGGTTACTGATATTGAGTGGGCTATCTGTTGAAACCCCCGCATCAAATTCCTTTTTCAATGCTTCGATGTCTTCGGTGCGCAAGTGGGCGTCCATCATGGACAACACTGCCAAGGTGCTCACCGGTTGCTGTGTGTTTTGGGTTGGCTGAGCGACGGCGCCAGCACCCATTTGAAATTGTAGATTTTCTATTTTGCTCAACAAGGCATCGGTTGGCGAGTTGGGCGCGGGCGATTGGGTTTTGAGTTCCTGAAAATCTGCAGTGGATATAGGCTTGTTGACGTTGGACAACATATTGCCTAATTCTGATGAGGATGCATTCAACAACTTCCCTTGAGCATCTGTAGCGCTGGCTTCGTTCAGCGGTGAAAGGGGCGACATGGTGTTCAGGCCCAACATTTGCTGAGAGGAAATGTTGTTGGTCGACAGCTTGGCAGTGGCTGCGTTGGCCGCAGATTCACCGAACAGGGATTTCACTTGGTTCGGGTCCAGTCCCATGGCCAAGGCAAAGTCAGCCAAACTTTGCTCGTTGGCGGATGTTTTGGCTGCTGTGATGATTTGCAGATTTTCACTGACGGCGATGGTCGTCAATGCAGAGGACTGGTCGGACAACGGTGATTTGGCGATGTCCTGTGCATCAGCATTGACTTCGCGAACCGAATCGGTTGGCTCAGTGTCTTTACCTTGGGTTTCTTTGACTGACGAATGCTTTGCCGATGCTTTTTTGTTGTTGTGGGCATCCGCTTTGTCAGTGTTTGCGTTCACGTCATCGCTTTCGCGCGGATCGCTCTTGGGGTTTGGTTCATTGCGGACGTTGCTGTTGGACGGCGGCAATGCTTTGTCTGAAGCGGCCAAATGTGGCCGCATCGTGTATCTCACCGCTTGAACTTGGTTGTGCAGGAAATTTGCAAAATCGGCGCCGGAAATTGACGAAGACTTCGTGCGTTCAGACACCGTTGTGGCGGCAGAAGTCTCCGACGCAGTCCCGGTCAGGCTGTTGGCTGGTAAGTTATTTAAAGCAGATAAGTTCATATCCAGTCAATGTTTTTCTAAAAGATGCCAGTCAATAAGCAAGAACCGTGACTGGACACGGATTGCCGTTCCAGGTAGTCGCTGCCTGTTTCTATGCCAGAAGGTCTGACAGAGAACCTAGCCACAAATAAGCTGGCACACCCATTGCTTGATCAACTTGTCTGCGCTGAAAAGCGTCCCGAAATTGAATTCTTAACGTTTCATAAACAAGAGAAAAGTCACAATGAGCACCTTGAGCCTGTCAACGATTCGACAGAATTTGGCAAAATTTGATTTCACCGGTCTGGGTATTCCCCTGCTGGTGTTATTGATCATGGCCATGTTGGTGCTGCCTTTGCCTGCACTTTTACTGGACTTTTTGTTTACGTTCAATATTGTGATCAGCTTGGTGATCATCATGATCTCCATCAGCACCCGCAAACCACTGGATTTCTCGTCCTTTCCCACGGTGCTGCTGTTTGCCACCATGTTGCGATTGGCATTGAACGTGGCGTCAACCCGGATCATTCTGGTGGAAGGCCATACGGGCCATGATGCCGCAGGCAAGGTGGTGTCAGCATTTGGAGAATTCGTTATTGCTGGTAACTATGTGGTGGGATTCATCATTTTTGCGATATTGATGATCATTAACTTTATCGTGGTGACCAAAGGTGCCGGCCGTGTGTCTGAAGTGAATGCCCGTTTTACATTGGATGCCATGCCTGGTAAACAAATGTCTATCGACGCCGACTTGAACGCCGGTGTGATCGACCAGGCCACCGCCAAAAAACGCCGCGAAGAACTGGCGCAAGAATCCGATTTCTTTGGTGCCATGGACGGTGCGTCAAAATTCGTGAGTGGCGATGCGGTCGCCGGCTTGCTGATTCTGTTGATCAATTTGATCGGCGGACTGGCCATTGGTGTGATTCAGCATGGTTTGTCTGTCTCTGATGCGGGCAAAATTTATACCTTGCTGACCATCGGTGATGGTCTGGTGGCACAGATCCCGTCTTTGCTCTTGTCATTGGCTACCGCCATCATCGTGACTCGCGTTACCACGACAGAATCGATTTCCGAGCAAGCAGGCTCACAATTGGCCAATCCCTCGGCCATGTTTATCTCTTCCATCATCCTGGCCATGCTGGGCTTGGTGCCTGGCATGCCACATTTGATGTTCATCACCTTGGCAGCAGCAACTGCTGGATTGGGTTTGCTGGTCGTGAAGAACGAGGTGGAAGAGGAAGCCACGCAGGAAGCGGTGGCGCAAGCCGCTGCAACCACCGAGGCCACCAAAGATTTGGACTGGGACGATGTGGACCAAGTCGATTTGATTGGTTTGGAAATCGGCTACGGCCTCATCCCCTTGGTCAACCCGGATACCGGCGGCGAGTTGATGAGTCGCGTCAAAGGTGTACGCAAAAAACTGTCTGCGGAACTCGGCTTTCTGGTGCAACCAGTCCGTATTCGCGACGATTTGAATATTGACCCCGACAGTTACAACATTGTGCTCAAAGGTGTGGTGCGCGGCAAAGGTGAAATCAAAGTGGGCCGTGAACTCGCCATCAACCCAGGTCAGGTTTACGGCGAATTGCAAGGCACGCCAACGCGTGAGCCTGCATTTGGTCTGGAAGCCGTTTGGATTGAACCGTCTCAACGCGATGTGGCGCGCACACTGGGTTACACCGTGGTTGACGCCAGCACCGCCATTGCCACCCATTTGAACAAAGTGCTGCGTGAAAACTCGGCAGATTTATTGAGTCATGACGAGGTTCAGCAGTTGCTTGACAAGTTGTCGGCCAAATCGCCAAAGTTGGTGGAAGAACTTGTCCCCGGCAAACTCAGTTTGGGCGTGGTAACACGCGTATTGCAACAATTGCTTGGCGAAGGCGTGTCCATCCGCGATATGCGCTCTATCGTCGAAACCCTCACAGAAGCTGCTTCACGCAGTACCGACCCCGAACAACTAGCGGCGTCTGTACGCCCCAAGCTCGGCCGCATGATCATGCAGGCCTTGGTCGATGAATCCAATAATTTGTCAGTCATGACATTGGAGCCAGGACTCGAACAACTGTTGCATAACGTGTTGCAACAAAGCCAGCCAGGTCAACCGGTGGTGCTGGAGCCCAATTTGGCAGAAAACCTGTTCAATTCATTGCGCCAAAGTGCGCATGACATGGAAGAAGAAGGACATGCAGCCGTACTCGTTGTGTCACCGCTGATCCGTGGCTGGTTGTCCAAGGCTGTACGCTTCCGTGTGAGCGATTTGACGGTGCTGTCTTACAGCGAAATCCCAGATGACCAAGCAGTCAAGGTGATACACACCGTGAACGCATTGAATCGAAATTGATATAAATAAAACACTGACTTGAGAGAAACATCATGGAACTCAAACGAATAATGGCACGCGACACCCGGGCCGCCAACGAAAAGGCCGTGGCGATGTTTGGCCCCGACGTGCTTGTCATCTCGAGCAGCAAGGTTCGTGGTCAAACTGAATTGATCGTCGCGGTTGATGTGGCACCGTTGGAGGCAGAAGTGGCGGTGGCAGAAGCGTTTGTTCCCACTGAAAAAACATATGCGTTGTCTGACAAGCCAGTGCTTGAAGAGACCACTTCTTCATTCGGACAGGTGCTTGACCAAACCATGTCTAACCAAAAGCAGAAAACCAAAACCCCTAAATCGCCGTCATCGCAAGGCTTTGTGGCGGCATCAACTATGAAAAATAAGCTGGTGGCAGAAACCCCAGCGGTAGCTGCTTCCATAGAGGCAGAAACAAACCATCCCAAACAAGACGCTGCGCAAGTCATCGATACAGGGTTGACTGAAAAACTGATGGCGGCGCAAGAAGAACGCGACAAATTGCGCAGCCGAGAAATCGTAGATATGGTTCGTGAAGAACTGTCTGTTTTGCGCCGCGAATTCAAACTCAGCCAACAAATGGCCTGGCAAGGCGCCGGTCTGTCGCGTCATCTGCATCCATTGAGAAATGCGTTGCAAGAAGCCGCTATCCCCGTAGCCTTGCGCGCGTTATTGATTGACAGCATTCAGAGTTTTGAAGAAATTGAACCTGCCATGGATGAAATTCGACGCCAATTGTGTCATTCCATGCAGCAAACACATATCGCTGTCCAAGATACAGGGGTGCATGTGTTGGCAGGACCCTCAGGTGCAGGCAAGTCATTGATGGTGGCGCGCATGGCGCAACAAGCGAGTGTCACTTTGGGCAGCGAACAAGTGGCTGTCATCAGTTTCAGTGATCAACGGGCCGGAGCATGGAACCAAACCCAGTTGCTCAGTGCACAGTCAGGTGTTGACTGTTTTCGCGCCACCAACATCACCATGTTGAAGTTGTTGCTAGAAGAGCATGGACAGCGCAAATGCATAGTGATAGATACTCCAGGTGTACAAATGGCAGAGCGGGTAGCAGAAATAGCCGAGATCGCTCAAACAGCGCAGTTCCATGTAGTGATTCCTGCCGATGCATCCCAATCATTGTTGCGACGCTTATTGTCAACGCCAAATATCCAATGGCAAAGTTTGATGATCAGCAAGCTTGATGAATCAACTCAGCCTTGGTCGTTGATTCAAGTATTGACAGAAGGTCATGTCGGTGTGAGTCACGTCAGCCGTGGCGACCGCATGGGGGATTGGAGCCGCCAACTACAAATAGATGAACTGGTTGGTTTGGCATTAGGCCAACTCTCCGTCGCGAATGCCGAAAGTGCGCAGGAAGATTTTCGCAGCACCATGGCCATGGCTTCAGCAAGAATCAGCCGACTGGCGGCACAGCACACAGGGGCAGTCAATGAGTAATCAAAAAACAACTGAAGTCATAGGCATTGCCAGCGGCAAGGGCGGCGTGGGTAAGACCACCGTGTCGATTAATTTGGCAGTGGCTTTGGCGCAACGAGGCCACGATGTGATGTTGTTCGATGCTGATCTGGGTTTGGCCAACGCGCAAATAGCTTTAGGTGCGCGCGCCGAATACAACCTCAGCCATTTTCTTGCCGGCCAAAAAACATTAGAAGAAATTACTTTGAAAACGCGACAAGGGATTCAGTTGATTCCAGGTGCATCAGGTATGCAGGAGTTGGCGGCATTGAGTCATATTCAAGCGGCCAGTATTGTCCAGGCGTTCAGTAACTTGGGCAAAAACGTGGACTATCTGATTGTTGATGTTGCCGCCGGTATTTCACCTTCGGTGTTGGCGTTTTTGTCAGCCTGTCATCGTCGTTTTGTGGTGGTGCAGGACGACCCATCTTCTATTGCAGATGCCTACGGGACCATCAAAGTGATGACCCAAGAAATGCATCTGGATGAAATTTACTTGGTTCCTAATTTGGTGGAAACCCAGACCCAAGGTTGGAAGCTCTACCAGCGACTCAATGATGTATGCGTCAGGTTCTTGAACGAGTCCATTCACTACTTGACTGCAATCGAGCGTGATGAGATGGTGCTTGCAGCCCTGAAGAAGTACCAGTCAGTCATGGAAATGGCACCCGGTACAGCTGCAGCTCGTGATTTCCGTCGTCTGGCAGAGCTTTGCACTCAGTTAAGACCCATTGACCATCCGTCGGGTGGTTTGCAATTTTTCATGGAGCGCCTGCTTAAAAGCAGTGTGAATCAATGATGCGTACCTTATCCCCTATGAAGATGTACAGCCAGAATCGCCCCCAAGGCGAAGAACTGGTGCTTTCTCATCTCGGCTTGGTCAAGCGTGTTGCCCTGCATTTGAAGGCTCGAGTGCCTGCTTATATGGAGCTCGATGAGTTGATACAAGTTGGCATGATGGGTTTGTTGGAAGCCTCAAGGGTTTTTGACGCATCCAAAGGCGTAGATTTTGAAAACTTTGCACACAGTCGCGTGCGAGGTGCCATGCTGGACGAAGTACGTCGATTGTCATTTCTACCTAGATCGGCGGTGGCATTTAACAAGACACATAACGAAACCTTGCACGCACTGTCCTCTGAACTTGGACGTGCACCGACCCAGGCTGAAATTGCCGAGTACATGGGCAAGGACTTGGAAGATTTTCAAAGAGAACGGGGCAAGGCCCGTCGTTTTGAAACATATTCACTGGAAGTGGTGACAGAGGAAGTGATGAGCATTGCGGATGATGCTTCACACCAACCGGATGTGATGGTGGAAGAAGCAGAATTCATGGAGGCGGTGACCGATGCCATTGCCTTGCTGCCTGAGCGCGAACAACTGGTCATGCAACTTTATTACGTCGAAGAATTGAATTTGAAGGAAATCGGCGAAGTACTGGAGGTCAGTGAATCGCGTGTCAGTCAGATTCTTTCTTCGGTGGTGAAAAAATTACGCGGAACCCTGCAAGTAGGGGAAGGGCCAGAGAGTAAACCCACTAGGAGGGTCGCATGAACAGCTTCTTCCAGCTTTTTTTCGCTTGGGGTTTGTTGCTGGTATTTATTTTGATTCTCTACATCATTGACAAAGTGAATGTGATTTACCAAAGTTATGCCAAACCCGATCTGCCACAAACGTATAACGATGGCTTGTTCGGAGAGTTGTCTGGCAAAAGCCTGTGGGATGCCATGAGCGGTATTCCAGTCCCTGGTGTGGACGCAAAATTTGTAGGCACCCTCAAGCCTCACTATGAACCGGTTTTGCGTCAGCATATTGAACAAGTCTTCATGGAAGGCTACAAGCATGGCAAGGCAGGAACTGCTGGCGTGCCAACCAATAACCGCATGATTCCTACCCCGCGTGGTTCCTTGGAGTCATGGCTGCCGATGCACCATCTCGCCAGTATTTACCAAGCGGGTGTGGACTTTGCTGCACACAATCCGGATGACTTATTGCGTATTCAACAGTCGTTGGATCAGGTGACGGCCATGATTTATGCGCGCATAGGTGTTGGACTGACTGAAGCCTATTCAGCCACCTTGCTGATTTACCCTGAGGATGAGGCTCACGATGAGTTGCCGCCACCAGAGGAAGCGATAGCTATTGCGCAGCAGACTGAGCCTGCACAAGTCGCAGAACCTGCGCCGTATTTGCAACCTGATTTGAGCACGTTGGCGCAAAGCGCTGCTGTGGCAGAACCGCCGACTGAATCAGCGGTAAATCAAGAAGCCAAACCTGTTCTAGCGTGAGTACATGATGCAAATTCATTTTCATTCTCAAGTTAGGCTGTATGGCTCCGAATCATTCAATGTCAAATATTGAATCACAGGAGTCTATGAAATGAGAACCAATCAGCGAGCCATCGAATCCTACGGTCAAGTCAAGGTCAGCACCGGGGTGTCCAAGGCCAACAGTGTTGAACTGATTCAAATGCTGTTTGATGGATTGATTGAAAGCATGTCTGCCGCTAAAGGCCACATCCTGCATAAGAGTTTGGACGACAAAAACAAATCCATTGCCCGCGCCAGCCGCATCGTGCTTGGTTTGCAAGGTGCTTTGGATTTTGAAAAGGGCGGCGAGTTGGCAAAGAATTTGAATGAACTTTATGACTATGTCACGCGGCGTTTGTTGCACGTAAATGCACATAATGATTTGGAAGCCCTTGATGAAATTCAAGGATTGATGACTGAAATAAGAAGCGCTTGGGAAACAGTGCCAGCATTGATACCTCGCACGTCTCAGCCAAGCATGACGTTGAATTGATAGGGGATTGACGCTGAAAGGCTGAGAATTTTTTTCAGTTACTCTAGCGTACAGTTTGAAAGGGCGGAAGGGGTCAAAAGACCCCGTTTGCTTTAACAGTGGAGTAAGAACATGGCAGCAGTAGGTCTGGTAGTTTTGATGGTCGCAGTGTTCGGCGTGTTCGTCGCGCACGGTGGCGATATGACGCCTGTGATCAAGGCAGCGCCTTGGGAGATTGCACAGATTGGTGGCGCGGCTGTCGCTGCTTCATTGATCAGTAACAGCTCCGCCACAGTGAAAGCCGGTTTCGGCTCGGCTGGCAAAGTATTCAAAGGACCCATCTACCACAAGGACGATTACTTGGCGGTGATTTTGGTGGTCTCCAAAATATTGAAAACGCTCAAAGCAGAAGGCGCCGTGGCGCTTGAACCGCATATTGAAAATCCTGAGTCCAGTGCGATTTTTGCCGAGTACCCACCTTTGTTACAAGACCATGCGCTGTTGGCGCTAATTTGTGACACCATCCGTTTGATGGTGGTGTCTTCAGGCAATCTCAGCCCATACGCTGTGGAAGACGTGATGACGGCTTCGATTAAAAACCACCACCACCATGAAATGATGAACGCAGCGGTATGGACCAACATGGAAGGTGCTTTACCCGCGCTGGGCATTGTGGCTTGTGTGTTGGGTGTGGTGAAAACCATGGGTGCAATTGACCAACCTCCACCTGTCTTGGGTGCTTTGATCGGTAGTGCGCTGGTCGGTACTTTCATGGGTGTGTTTTTGGCCTACGGTGTGGCCGGACCTTTTGCCGTGCGTATTGCACAAATCATTGACGAAGACGGTGAGATGATGAAGTGTGTGCAGCAACTCATCGTGGCCAACTTGCACGGTCACCCGATGCCATTGGTGATTGAAGCCGCCCGATCGGTGATCAACCACCATAACCAACCATCGTTTGGTGAAATATTTGACGGCATGCGAGGCAAATAAACATGGCTGACGAAGAAGCCAAGCCGACCGAAGCGACCGACGACGCAGCGCCGGACACCCCAGCAGAAGCACCTGCTGCGGCGCCCGAGGCTGCCGAGGCACTGGCGCCGGTCATCATCATCAAGAAAATGCCCGACGGGCATGGCGGCGCCCACGGCGGTGCTTGGAAAATCGCGCTGGCCGACATGATGACCGCCATGATGGCGTTTTTCTTGTTGATGTGGTTGCTTGGCGCATCGAATGCCGATCAACGCAAAAGTATTGCTGACTATTTCAAACCTACTTCCCACAGTTTGACACCTGTCGGTCAACTGGCCGGCTCTAACGGCGTGTTGGGTGGCCGCTCCATCATTGACCCAGATGCTTTTCCCTATGCGATGCGTCAGACCGGTTTGCTTGAGCGATTGACACCAAAGTCTGAGGGCGGACCCAATCCGGACACCGACCCTGCACCAGAAAATGAAAACGAAGCCAAGGACGCAAGCACCGGTAAAGGTGAGGGCAAGAGCCAGGGCGAGGGCGGCAACGATCCTGACAAACTGACCAAAGCGCAGAAAAAAGAAATCGCTGAGCAGCAAGACAAAGAAAACTTTGAAAAGCTGGAAAAAGAAATCAAGGAAAAACTGTCAGAGAACAAAAAGTTCGAGCAGATCAAGGACCAGGTTTCTATTTCCCGCGACAAAGAAGGTTTGCGTATCGAAATCATTGACAAGGCAGATTTCGCCATGTTCCCCAGTGGCGGTAACAGTATGCAAGGCAAGGCAGCCGCGTTGATCGGCGAAGTTGCTGCATCGTTGGCCGATATGCCCAACCAGGTGGCGATTCGCGGTCACACCGATGCCGTGCCGTTCCAGAACCCTGAGGGTAAAAACAACTGGTCGCTGTCAGCGGATCGTGCGGAAGCCACGCGTCAAATTTTGCAGAAAAAGGGTATCAAGGAAGAACGCTTCAAACGCATCGAAGGCGTGGCAGACACCGACCCTTTCAATCCTAAAGACAAGTTCGATCCGCGTAACCGTCGCATGAGCATCACGGTGTTGAACCAGGATCCTAAATAAATCTTTACCCTCGCTACATCGCTCTGACGAGCCGTGTGCGAGGGCGATGATCAAGCCGTTGAATCAAAGCCGATCAATCGATCAGGCGGTACGTAATTCGTATTTGTTGATTTTTTCAATCAAAGTTGTGCGTTGTAAGTTCAGCAACTTGGCTGTGCGCGACACGTTTCCTTGTGAACGCTCTAAGGCTTGTTCGATGATGTTGCGCTCAATTTCTGCCAAACGGTCTTTGAGAGATAAACCCTCGGGCGGAAGGTGCGGCATGCCTTGGGCCAGCATGATGATGCTTTCGATCTCGTTGTCCATGGGCTCAGGTTGGTCCATCAACACATCGACCTGTTCTGCCGCTTGCATTTCTGCTAACACCTCAGGTGGCATCGTCATTTCCTGAGCGACAGCAGGACCATTGCGTTCAAGCATTTCCGTTTGCACCGGTACCAGTGCTTTAGGTAATAAATTGGCGGGAATGGCTCGCAAGTCCAGCACCTGTCCCGCATACAAGGTACTGAAACGGTCGATCAAATTACACAATTCACGCACATTGCCAGGCCATGGGTAATTCACCAAGGCTTCTAAAAATTCAGTGGAAAATCCGACGGCTTGGTTGTGGCCGACTTTGTAGTGTTCGGCGTAAAAACGAAGTAACTCTGGAATGTCTTGTTTGCGTTCGCGCAAAGGTGGTGTCACCACTGGCAACACATTAAGACGATAGTACAAATCTTCACGGAAACGTCCAGCTTGAATTTCTGTTTCTAAATCCCGATGTGTGGCGGCAATGACACGAACGTCGATAGGAACTTGTCGGGTTGAGCCGACCGGGTCAATCAGTCGCTCTTGCAGTACGCGAAGTAATTTGACTTGCATGTCCAGAGACATATCGCCGATTTCATCTAAAAAGATGGTGCCCCCGTGCGCCAATTCGAACCGGCCTACGCGATCGGCAACAGCCCCCGTGAAAGAACCTTTGCGATGTCCGAAGAGTTCACTTTCGAGTAAATCTTTGGGTATGGCTGAGCAATTAATGGGTACAAATGCGCTGCCTGCACGGTCCGATTGTTCATGCAGTGACCGCGCGAGCAGTTCTTTTCCAGTGCCGCTTTCACCCGTCACAAGCACGGTGGCATTCGAGTTGGCGATGGTCGTGACCAAGCGGCGCAAAGCTTGAGCAATGGGACTGGTACCGATGAAAAATGATTGCGACTTCATGCAACATAGATTGTCGCCGATGACACGATACTGGCAAGTCGCCAAAAGTATTCGACCCATGCAGAATAGTTTTTAAAGAACAGGCACAAGCGGTCGATTCTTCGCATGTACCCCATGAAACAGGTGTGTCTGGATGAGCCAGTCATGCCATGTTTCATATCGAGAGGAAATCACCATGTTTTACCGTTTGACATTGACCCTTGTAGCGATGGCTTCTTTGACTGCCTGCGAATCCATTCGCCCCTATGCCGCAGCACCCGCACCAGTTATCACAGTGGCTTCTCCGGCGCCTGCGGCCTCACCCAAATCCATGCAAACCGCATCTGAGCCCGCACCTGCGTCCATGATCACGCCCATGCTTGAGCGTAAAGAAACCATGGTCGCTACAGGATATGCCGTGATCAGTATCCAAAACCATAAAAATCCTGCCCAGCAGCGATTGCTTGCCATTCGTGCATCCAAACTTGATGCATACCGTGCACTGACTGAACAGGTCTACGGACAACAATTGGATGCGACCACCACGGTGGCGGACATGACCGTATTGAACGACACTTTCCGCACCCGCGTCGAAGGTGTGATTTATGGTGCCACCTTGGTCAGCATCACACCTGTGGGCGACGACACGTATGAAACCACGCTGTCATTGGACCGCAATGCAGTGCAAGATCTGCGTATGCTGTATTTGACCCAAGTCGCATCCCGCAGCAATCGCTAATCCACGGTTTGAATAAGTGGTGATGGATATGCGATATTTCATGCGTTTTATCGGGACTGTTTGCATCGGCCTGGCATGTCCAGCCATGGCAGATGTATTGAGCCCGGAAGAGCGATTGGATGCAATCCGTCAAGCTTTGGTGTTGCGTGCCATGGAAGGTCCGACAGAGGTAAGAGCCAGCGCATTCATTGATGGTCGCGGCGTGCTGAGAGAAGCCAGTAGCTTTGTGACAGGCATGGAAGTCAGAGGTATTCGGGTCATGGCTTATGGCCGCGACATGGAACCAGCTTCTCAAGCCGGAGGCCTCAGTGTTGAAAGCAGCAAACCTTTGCCACCTAACGGCTGTAAACAATCGGGCAGAGCTTCAGTATGGCATCAGCTGACCTGGGACCTGACAACTGTGCAAATGCCGGTCGCATTTCAGTTTGAAGCCCAACAGATTGAATTTCAACTTCGTAAACATGCGTTCGCAGCAGGTCAGCAATCCGGTATCTGGCACTTGAATGACCGCAAGCCTGCGAGTGACACCTACGAGAGACTGTTGGTGGGACAAGGCGAGCACCATGTGCCTTGGTTATTGAGAATAAGTATCTCGCCTAGCCGAGACAATGCTTACTTAATGAACACATACGATATTCACTGGCAACTGACATCTCGCACACTAGGTTTAACAGTGTATGAAAGTGACCAGAAAATTACCATCAACCAGCCGCAAACAGTGCCTGGTAGCAGCCGTCCTTTGGAGCCAGTGGTGATTGCACAAATCCAGTCAGCACTGCAGTACATGGTCCAAGGTATGGAGCGTGTGTTGTCTTGCCGCGTGCCGCAATTTGAGGTTTTGAAAGTCCGCAATGATATGGTTCGCATTGCCGGAGGCAGTGGCAGCGGGTTGAAGGTAGGTACCAGCATGGTGTTGACCGATAAACAACAATTGCCTTCACGTGCCTTGGAGCCGCGCGCATTCGACAGTTTAGCGATGGCTGAGGTGGTGTCTGTGAATGAATTTTCTGCCGAACTGAAATTAAAAACTTCGGCCAAAATCAGCACCACGTCCCAATGGATAGCTGTCCCCTATATGCCTTGAATTGTTGAAGGAGTTTTCCATGTCGTTGTCTCAAGCTTTTCGGTTTATCTTGTTCATTGCAGTCTTGTCTAGCGGGTTTGCAAACGTGGCTGCGGCCAATGATTCTTCTAAACAACCGCCTTTGGAAATCCCTGCTTCGTTAATAGACAAAGAGGCCAACAAAGCCCCTGAAAAAGCCAAGCCAGAGGCAGTGAAAAAAAATATGTCCAAAACCGAGGCTGTGTCTGCCCGTGATGTGACGTCTGTGGAGATACCTGCGGCCAAGCCCGCCGCGGTTCCTGCCAAGGACTTAAGCGGGTTGCCAGACATGGCCAGCTATAAAACCCGTTCTGGTGATACCTTGGAAAAAATCATTCAAAAATTTTATCCTGCCAGTCCTTTGCGCACAGAGGTATTGCGTGATGCCGTGATTCAAAATAACCCCAAGGCATTTCCCAAGGGCAATGCCAAATCTTTGGTGATGGGCTCCACCTTATCCATGCCAGACCAATTTCATTTATCCAAAAAATTGCTGCCAGTCGCACCCGCTGCAGAGATGTCTACGGTCACCGCATCCAACGGTGTAGCCCCTGTCGCAGCTCCCGTGGTGACACCCGCAAACCCGACCGGCGGCGGTGGCGCTGCTGCCCACAGCTCAGGGCACAATATGGGTTTGCAAGACCCGAAACGCGGGTGGGTTCGCTACCCCTGATGTTCCACCGACACGGGTCGTTATAAAAGGACATGACCCATGCTCGGTCCCGATATGGTTTCTGCGAGCAGCCGAGTACCGGCTGTTCAAATGGAGGCACGTCCTCTTTGGGTGCAGACGCCTGTGGCGCAACAATTAGGATTGCGCGACGGACAAATTGTGCAAGCTGTCGCAGAGGTCCGTGATCAACGCATACGCTTGTGGTTGAAAGATTTTTCATTTGAATTGCCCAACGGTTGGGTTTTGAAAGAGGGCGACAAGCCTTTTTTGCGGGTGTCCCAAAACGCCAGCGGCTGGGGTTTTTTGATTCAGGCCTATCCCAACGGACAAACCTCAAGCGCCACTCCCGCCTCCGCTGCTTTCGGTCTCAATCAACAAGCCGGCATTTTGCAAATGCGTGGCAATACCACCCTGGGAATGTTGTTGACGCAACCAGGTGGATTTGAAAGTTTTACCCGATTGATCTCCAACCTTGGTATGGGACTGCTCAGGGGGCAAAGTGAATTTTCTGACATGGTCAAGCGCTTATTACAACAACGAACATTGCTGGCGCAAATGAACCCGACCACGCTCAAGCGCCTGGTGTCCGCCCAAGCCCAAAGTGTTGAAAACCTGTTGGCTCAAGGCTTACCTGCACAAGATGATCCCAAAAGTGCGATCAAGCAAATAATGGCCAGACTTCAGCAAGAAACACTGGAAGGTACAGAGAAAGAGGACACAAGCGAGCTAGAGCAAGCGGTGCGTGAACTCGAATCGGCTCAGGTGCAAAGTGCGCAAAAGTGGCTCAATGCAGAGTTATCTTTGCATGTGGTGTTGCCATTCATAGACCATGAACCGGTAGATTTACATTTTCAAAAACCCGCGCGCAAACCCAACCAAGAAGAACCGCCACTGACAGTGGATATTCATTCGCGCAGTTCCTCATTAGGTGAAATTTGGCTCAACACCACCATCACGCAAGGTACGGGTGTGGATCTGGTGATGTGGGCCTTGCGTGGCGAAGTCGCTGGTATGGCCCAACAACGCGCCGGTGAACTCGGGCTTGAACTTGGTGCCGCTGGCTTGAATTTGCAGTCATTTCAAATATTCAATGCGCCCAGACCTTTGGTGCGTACGGTGGAATCCGCAGGTACCCGCGGTTCTGTGATTGACACGAGAGCCTGAGCATGCAAGCATGAAAACACCTTTTGAAGCCATTGCCCTGGAATACGGTCAGCGTAAAACGCCACGCGTCGTAGCCAAAGGCGAAGCCGAGTTGGCGCACCGAATCATTCAGGAAGCCAAGAGACAAGGTATTTATGTGGCTGAAGATCCACAACTATTGGCGTTACTCAGCAAGCTGGATGTGGGCGAGGAGATCACGCAGGACATGTACACAGCTGTCGCTGTTATTTTGTCTTGGGTCTATTGGCTCAAGGGCATGCAGCCCGGAGACGAAAAAATGAAGTCTGCAAGCAAACCGTCCACGGCTTCAGACTTCGGCAAAGTTTCTTAAACGACGAATACGTTTGATTTGTCCGAGCCTGTCGTAGATCTCGACAGAACTGGACGGATTTTGTACGTTCATGCTTTCCAGTGCACCGCGAATCGCATCCAGCTTGCGCATGATGAGAATTTCATTGCGTCGGTGCATATCTCTGCAACTGAGCATGCGCGTACGGAATTCATTCCAGTGGGGGCCTAGCTTGTCTGCATCTGCGAATTGATTCACCCCGGTCAACTGGGTCAACGCTGACAGCAAATGGTTCTTGCCACTTAAAAGGATTTCAAACTGATCCAGATCCTGAACTTTCAATGCTTCAAACTCGCGTTCTAGCAATGTTTCCAACTGATCAACCAATGCATCAGCCTCTTTCAGCGTTTCAAATTGATCAAGCGTTGTGGTGTCAGTCATAGGAGCTCACTCAGCCTTTGATCATGTTTTCAAGTGCAACAAAATTCTCGGCAATGCGACGCGGATTGACCGGGTAGTTGCCTTGTTGCAAAGCGGCCTTGATGGCGTCGACCTTTGAGCGATCGAAGTCAGGCTGAGCATCGATGCGATCTTTGACATTGCTGAGGTTCACAGAATCGCTTCCTTGCGTCTTGGCGGGCGCTTTGGTTTCGGTGCCGGATTCACTTTTGACAGTCACTGGTTTTTTATTCAGTTTGTCCAAAGTGGTACGAGAGGCTGAATTTGAGCTAGAAATTCTGCTTTGGTTTGAGGAAATGGGATCAGACATGTTGAATCCTTGTTAACAAAGGTGAGTGCAAAACTTATGACTCGACATCGTTAGTATCGACGCGAGCATATTGAACTTGAGGGCGGGTTGAAAGATTTTTAAACATATTTTTAATTGTTTCTTTAGTATTCTTTTACAAGCCACGTGCCATGTTGACACCCGTCACCACAGCAGTTAAAGATCGTCCCGATTCAGGGTTTTTCAAGCGAATTTGTTCACCCAGTAGACCATCTTGTTGAGCCTCGGCCTTGACGGTGATCAAAAACCCTTTTCCCTCACCGCCCACTGCAACCGTGACCTGTTGACCGCGACGAACCAAAGCAGAGGCTTTCAAATCTTGCATTTTGAGCGGTGTATTGGCGGGCAAATCCCGCAACAGCTCGGTATTGACCAATTCGCGTTCATCGCTGACAAAACGGGTTTCTTGGGCTGGCACACTGACTTCAGTGCTTTTGAACATACCGGGCTGCACCACAGTACCGCGTTTGATGGATTGGGTGGAAACCCACACCAGTTTGTTGACGGTGTTTGTTTGAGTGGCGGTTGCAATTTGAGCGCCAAGTCCTGACTTGACCTGCACCATCACAAAATGCTGCCAGGCAGGTTGCGCACAACGTGCGCGAACGCTTTGCTTATTGCCATAAGGTTGGTCAAACACGATATCTTGGCTGCAGACTTCTATTTTGATGCGGCTGTCCATGGGCTGTATGGTCACCAATGGTGCTTCCAGTTTGTAGGTGTCCATCACAAATTGGCGGGCACCTTGTTCTACTGCCGTCCAGCCGGCGTTGGCAGGAGGCGCATTTTGCGCATCCGCTGCAGACCAGTCAGCCCCCATTAAGAAGACAGCGCAGCCCAAGGCGATCAGTCCAGAATTTTTTCCTGTTTGAAAAGTTCGGCACAGCATTTGCAAGATAGTCTCCAAGAGTGTGAAAGTTTTGACGTTTTTGGCGTCAGGTTCATACCCGATGCAATTTCGATGCCAACCAAATTTCAACCTGCTGAGCGCCTGATGAACTTCAATATAGATCCTAAAGCACTTGTCAAGACCAATTTTGCAATTCCTAATAGTGCAAACATGACGGCGCGACAAACAGTCGAAGCCAATGTGGCACGCATTGGTTTTGCCCAGACGTTGGCGCAACTGCAAAGCCGAGCCAGTGTCAATTCCTCGACGATATTGAATCCGCGTGTGCCCAGTGTGGCTGTTCAAGACGGCGACACGCTGACAGGCATTGTGAAAAACCAAATGCAGGCCATCGGTCGCCCAGTGTCATTCAACGAGGCCGCAAGACTGGCCCAGGAAGTAGCACGCAGCAATGGCATCAGCAACCCAGACAGGATATTTCCAGGCCAGCGATTGAATTTATCGGTGCTGAATCCGCAGGCCTTGGCCTCGACAGGTACTTCCTCTGCTTCGCAGGCCGCCAGCGCTCAAACCGTGTTGTCTGCCAATGAAGCGACCCAGCCCAAGGCCTTGTCCTTGTTGAACAAATCGCCTTTGAATACCAATCACAACCATTCAGTGTTACAAAAGACGCTCGACAGAGCCGTGTCCAAAGGTTTTATTCCTGCTGAAGACAAACAAAAAGTGTATGACAAGATATTGAATATGTCGCGCACTTACCAGTTCGCACCCGATGACTTTGCCAGATTGACGCTGATGGAAAGCGATGGCATGAACCCGAAAGCGACGAACAACCGATGCCACGGCATCATCCAGTTTTGCGACGGCCCAGATCGCGGGGCAGCCAGCGCGGGTTTTGGCAGCAACCCCAAAGCTATTTTGGGTCACAGCGTATTAGAACAACTGGACATGGTGTCCAAGTATTTTGATGAAACCGGTTTGAGAAGTGGCGGACCGACCAGTTTGGATGATTTGTACTTGACAGTATTGACACCGGCAGCGCGGCGCGAAAAAGCACCAGATGCGAATTTGAATATTGCCGGTTCGCAAGCAACACAACTCTATGTCAACCGTGACAAATCTGCGCCCATCACTCGCAATTCCATCATGCAAGGTCTTTATCAAAATGCGCTCGAGCGTTTAGGCAAGCATGACTTCTCTATGGTTGCGCAAAACACACCGTCTCCTGTCAACCTGCCAGTTCAAGCTAACGCTGTCAGCCGTACACAGGCTTTGCGTATCGGTGCTTATTTAAATCAGGATTACGTGCGTTAAGCGGCAAGCCCTTGCCGACATGAAAACGAGGTGGTGAACTGTTGCCGCCCGTTCATCGGATGACGTACGCATCATCTGTATACACACAGATGGCACACAACTTGCAAGTATCGACCGCAGGCTTCTCAACTTGAGCCTCAGGTGTCGTGAAAACGGCGGTTACTACTACATGGGAGAGGTGTGATGGACTTATTCAGCGGAGCATTAGGCATCCATGAGCGAGCACTTGGCGTACGCAGCCAACGCTTGGAAGTGCTGTCACGCAATATCGCCAACGCAGACACGCCCAATTACAAAGCCGAAGAGCTGGACTTCAAAGCCATGCTCAAAGAAACCAGTCGCGAGTACATCTCTGCCACGCATGCCAAGCATTACGCCGCATTGGAAGAGCAGCCTGATGACGGCAAACGCTTTCGTGTGCCTTTCAACAGTACGTTTGATGGCAACACCGTAGAGATCAGCGTCGAGCAGGCCCAGTTCGGTCAAGCAGCAGCTGATTACCAGACCACATTGAATTTTTTGGAAAACCGCATCAGTGGTATCCGTAAAGCCTTGAAAGGGGAGTGATAAACCATGAGAACACTTGACAGTGTGTTTGGCATCGCAGGCACCGCCCTCAATTCACAACTGGTGCGCATGAACACCACCGCTTCCAACTTGGCCAACGCGTCCACGGTGGCGAAAACCGAAGGTGAAGCATTTCGTGCAAAAAGACCTGTATTCAAGGCCTTGGTCAAAGATGAATTTACCAATGCAGGTTTTCCTTATTTAGGCGGCGTGAAAGTGGATCAGGTGGTGGACGATCCCACCCCTATACGCAGCATTTATGACCCAGGAAACCCTTCTGCAGATGAAAAGGGTTATGTGTATTTGTCTAACGTGAATGAAATGCAGGAGATGGTTGAAATGATGGCCGCCTCACGCTCTTACCAAAACAACGTTGAAGTCGTTAATACAGCGCGTCAACTGATGATGCGTACCCTTGAAATCACCAAATCTTGAACCGTGAAAGAAGTTTGATATGACAACCACTACAGCCAAAGCACCTTTGCCCAACGGCATTGTCAGCTACGAAGACTATGTCGCCAAAAACAAGGTAAAGGCCACCAATAACGCCATGGATCAAGGTGCATTTCTGACTTTATTTACCACTCAATTGAAAAACCAGAACCCTTTAGATCCAGTCAAAAACGAGGCATTCGTGGCGCAGTTGGCTCAGTTTTCACAGTTAGAAGCAACCAACTCCATGAAGACCAGCATGGAGACGATGGTCAAGAGTTTGGACGGCGACAAGATGCTGGCTGGTGCTGCATTGATTGGTCGCCGTGTCGCAGTACCTAATGGTCCTTTGACATTGTTAGGCGGTGAACCCGTTCAAGCGAACGTCGACTTACCGACCGGCGCCGATGGCGTACAGATGGTGGTGTTCAATGACCAAGGCCAACAGGTACGTAAACAGATATTTGGTGCACAACCACTGGGCACCATGAAACTCACCTGGGATGGTCACAGCGATGCGGGCGCCCTGATGCCCGACGGCACTTACACCATGCAAGTATTGGCCAGCAGCATGGGCAAAGCTTTGCAACCGACAGTCAATGCATTGGCCACCGTCAGAAGCGTATCCAACGCCGGTACTGCGGACAACGCTTGGATTTTGGAAGTGGACGGCGGCAAGAGCGTCAACATGGCTGACGTCAAGCGCATCGCTTATTAATCATCTGCTCAACGCATACAACGGAGTTAACACATGTCATTTTTTACATCTCTCACTGGCTTGAATGCAGCGACCGCGCAATTGGGCGTGACATCGAACAACATTGCCAACGCGAGTACTGTGGGTTTCAAGCGCAGTCGTGCAGACTTCGGAGATATTTTTGCAACATCACCGTTGCAAAAAGCCAGTGCAACCATTGGTCAAGGTGTTTCGCTCAAAGGTGTGACACAAGAATTTGGTCAAGGAAATTTGAATTTTTCTTCCAATACATTGGATCTTGCTATTTCTGGATCGGGTTTCTTCCCTCTGAAATCTGCTGACGGGTTTCAAGATATTTTTACCCGCAACGGCACGTTCATGATGAACGACCAGTACAACGTGGTGAACGCCGCTGGCCAACGCTTGATGGCGGCAACCGTGGATTCAACCGGTAAGGCCAATCTCAACGACATGAACGTGCTCACCATTCCACAAAAAACAGTAGGAATGGCCAAAGAAACCAGCTCAGTCCAACTCGGATTGAATTTCCCTGCAGACGCGCCTTTGATCGTTAAACCGTTTAACCGCAACGACCCTGCCACCTATAACAAAAGTACAGCGATGACGGTGTATGACAAGGGCGGAAACGGTTACCTGGCGACTATTTATTACGCCAAATCACAAAACGCAAGCCAAACAGACCCCACCAACAAATGGCAAACCTATGTCTATGTGGGAGACACCTTGGTCGCGGCCGCTTTGCAGCAAGCCACCAACTCAGATGGACAACCGCTGTATGTCAATAAGTACGGCGAACTCAAACCTGAAAATGAAGTTGCTGATTTATTAACGAACGTCAAGACACAAAAATTTGCGCTCAATGACTTGAAAGATTTACGTACATCCTTGGCCGCAACCGTGACGGGTGAAAGTGTGCTGGGTTTGAGCAGTTTGGCAGGGGTTGACTTCACCACCTTAAGGCCCAGTGATTTGAAAGATTTGTTCTCTATCGATATTGACGGCTCAGGCAAACCTGTGAGTATTGGCCTGGAGCATCTGGCTGGTTTGAAAAACGGCAATGATGATTTGGTGCTGAATGGTGAACAAATTGCCAAAGAACTGACCAATGTGATTAACCGCAAATTCGGTGATGAGCAATTGTTTAACTTCAAAGCGCAACAAAATTTCCAAATCACCTCTACCCTCGAAGATGGCACGTTGACGCAAACCCGCACCATCCAATTGGATGACAACAACATGACCTATGAGCAAGTGGTTGCCAAAATCAATAGCCAACTCAAAGGAAGCAGCAGTGTGCTGTCGAATGTCGGGTTCAGTAATGATCCACAACCTGATGAGTTCAAGGGCTACGCATTCACCATTGGTGGCAAACAAGTGTCAGGAAAAATCGATCTGGGCAAAACACTGGGCGCCAAGCCGATGACAGACCTGGTCAGTGCATTGCAAAGCAACATTCAAGCGGATTTGGTCGATGAATTGGGTTACACAGACGCGGCAGCCTCTAAAGTCACTGTCAATTTACAAAACTATAACGATGCCACCAAACAAGGTGAAATTCGCATCACAGATGGCAATGACCCAGCATCTATTGTGAGCTCGCTGACACTGAGTGCCATCAGCATTGGTAAGCCCAATAAATTTGAAAACTCTAAAGCATTGGTTGGCTTGTCGACTACGCCTGTCAAAGGCGACTACACCGCTTTATCTTTCATTATCGATGGATTGAGTCCGATCAATATCTCTACCGTTGACATTGACCCTAATGGCAACCTCAACACGTTTGCCACCAAACTGACTAGCAAGTTGCAAAGTGCGTTGACTGACGATGGTGCCTTATTTGATGTCACCAAAGTCACAGTCTCTGTAGATGACGCAGACCCTACGAAATTGGTGTTCAAAGACACCAGCGGTAATCCCATTCGGGACGTGAGTTTGACGGCACGTACCGGCGGTGACATTCCTTTGCTTGATCCAACGCTGATGACAGAGCCTTCAACCATCAGTCTGCAAAACATTGCGTTTGCAGCCAGTCCTTTCGAAATGGGTTTGAACCAAGAAAGTTTGTTGTCGCATTTCAAAAGTCTGGATGTGTCCATCACACCCAGCCCGACCAACACGCCAGTTTCATTCACTATTCCATTTTCAGCAGCGATTTTTCCTGACTTGACTGATGCCAACGGCACACACAGTTATGCAACATTCAATCCCAACAACCCTGGCGACACCGATTGGTTTGCCTCCAGCATACAAACGGCAGTGCAAACGGCATTCGGTGGTGTGCCAGGTGCAGCGAACCTTAAAGTGACCTGGGACAAAGGCGGCTTGAAAATGGAAGAAAAAGTGCCTGCTGGCGCTGTTGCTGCAGGTTTTTTCATTGGAAAAATGCAGCTCAATGCCAACGATAGCTATGACGCTACGCTTCCAGGTGCAACCTATTACGCGGGGCTTCAAAAGGGGTCTGCTGAAACCAGTTTTTACAAAGAACCCAGTTCCACAGGAACCGTATACCCGAGCTACTTGCAAGTCTCCAATGTCAGCTATCCCATGGATACGTCTGCATTAGGCGATGAATTTAAATCCTTCAACCTGACTTTAGGCGATACGACCTTCCCCACGCAAATGTTGGGAGATATCACACCGATCAGCAATACGCCTATGAATGATTTGGCGAACAGATTGCAAACCAAGATACAAGATTATTTGACCTCGCTTCAGGACGCGACCAAATTTCCAGAGTCCAGAATCAAACAAATCACCGTCTCAGTCATCAATGGGAAAGACTTGAAAATATCAGACTTGGGTGGCATGCAAATCAAAAATTTCAGCTTAAATATCAATCCGGGTTCAACCAACCAATCATTGGTATCTAATGGCAGCAAATCACTCAACATCAAACCATTACCGACAGTCAATCAAGTCACTGCCAGCTTTGACCCAGTCACACAGAAATTCAATTTTCAACCTTTGCCTGGAAATAACATAACGGTAGGCGTTGGTAAAAACGAAGGCGGCATCAATACCCAACTGGGCATTGCTGGAACCCTGACCATGGGTGCAGAAGCCACATACATCAGCACCAATGGCAGTCCTGATACCAACGGTAACAACTGGGCGAGAGATCCTAAATACCAACGTTTCGGTGCGGTGGTCGAGTACGACGGCGTGAACCAAAAATTCAATTTCAAATCTGGCACCACAGGCGACACATCAAGTATTGAAGTCATCAATACGGGCAATGTATTTGCCACCAACCGCTTAGGTTTGAATCCCGCCACCACCTACTCGACAGGTGTTTCTATTGATGCAGTTCGCGGTATTGAGTCCAAGCCAGCATTGTTAATGAGTAACCCCATGGGTATCAATCCCAATAACAATTTCTCTGTGGACGTCACGAACAACAAATTTATCGTCTCTGTCGATGATGTCAAGGGCACGATTTATATTGAGCCCAAAGACAACTACACCATAGACAGTTTCACGGCAGCTTTACAAAACGCCATCAACCGTTTGGCTGGACCTGCAGATATTCCCGGTTTGACCGGCAGCAATATTTCAGGCGTTAAGGTCACTTACGATAAAGCAACCAACAAGCTTGCCTTTACGTCCGGATCGGCCACCAGCAATTCCTTTATCAAAGTGTCTGGTGCAGCACAGTGGGGATTGGCCAGTTTAGACGGTACCCGCGGAAAAACAACCACTTGGATCAAGCCAACCCAATATACAGAAACCGTCAATGGTTCACCGGTGGCGATGTACATTGATGAGTTTGGCAAAGAAACAGTGCTGCCTTCTGGATTTAAACAATTACCAGCTTGGTCACCTGTTTATCTGGAAAAAGGTGAATTGACATTTGATACCTCAGGCAATTTGGTATCTCCTAAAGTAGGTTCACAACTCGATACAGTCTTTTTGCCAGATGGCAAAGGCTCATTGAAAATCAATATCAATTACGGCAAATCCACCCAACTGTCTTCACCGTACTCTGTGTTGTCTCAATCGCAAGATGGTGCGCCCGAAGGCGACTTGGTCGGATTGTCCATCGGTGACGATGGTTTGGTGAACGCGTCCTACTCCAACAGTTCACAAAAATCGCTGGGTAAGGTGGTGTTGGTGAATTTCTCCAACCCCTCAGGCTTGCGCCAGATTGGCGACACCAGTTATTACAAGTCTGCAAATTCTGGTGTGCCTAAGTACGGTGAGGCAGGTTCAGCAGGCTATGGCACGGTGAAATCTGGCGCCACAGAACGCGCCAACGTGGACTTGACGCAGGAATTGGTGGACTTGATCACCGAGCAACGTAACTTCCAAGCCAATGCCAAAGCGATTGAGACCAGTACCACGCTGACCCAATCCATTATCCAAATCAGAGCGTAAAGCCCCTCCTTAGAGAATCGACATGGAACGCCTAGCCTTTAACTCATCTGCAGCAATCACTGAAATGCGTCTGGCACGACAAGTGTTGGCCAATGAAATGTCCAACATGACCACGACTGGGTTTAAACGCTCATTCGAGGTTTCGATGAAAGCGTTCAAGGCTGGCGGCGAGGGTTTCGATTCCAGCTTTCAACCACAAGCCGCGCACATGGACTTCATTCAGTTGAAGCCGGGTCCCCTGATCGCCACCGGTCGCGATCTGGACATTCACATGAATGACCACACGGTGCTTGGTGTGCAGGCGCCGAACGGTGAAACAGCGTTTACCCGTCGCGGGGACTTGCAAGTCACCGTCGATGGCGTGCTGCAAACCGGTAATGGACATCCTGTCATGGGCGAGGGCAACACCCCGATCACCGTTCCGCCTAACCTGAAAGTATCCATCACAGACGATGGCGGGGTGTATGTCAGTAACCCGTCACAGCCTGGTATCCAAACCCAGGAGCTGGTCGGCAACTTGATGTTGCGAGACGCCAGCCAAACCCCGTTGACAAGGCGAGAGGATGGCTTGTTTAAGGCGCATGACAAGCCATCTGGCTCGGATTTTGCATCAGGTCCTATGAAGGTGTCAGTTATGCCACAGGCGCTGGAGGGCAGCAATGTCAATCCGCAAGAAGCCATGGTGAAACTGATCGAGCAGTCCCGTATGTTTGAGCAACAGGTTCGCATGATCAAGTCCAGCCACGATAACGACCAGGCTGGGGCCAGCATGATGAAGTTGAACAACTGATCCAGGGTCAGCAGTGATGTATTGAATATTTGAAGAACAGGGGTTAGACGATGGATGCAGCTTTATGGGTTTCCAAGACCGGCTTGGACGCGCAGCAAACGCGCATGAACGTCATATCGAATAACTTGGCCAACGTATCAACCACGGGTTTCAAACGCGACCGTGCTGTTTTTGAAGATTTGCTCTACCAAAATATTCGCCAAGCGGGTGGACAAACCACGGCCAACACGCAATCGCCAACCGGCTTGATGCTGGGTACCGGTACCAAAGTGGTGGCCACTGAAAAATTACATATTCAAGGCAACCTGATCAACAGCCAAAACCCGTTGGACGTTGCCATCATGGGCGACGGTTTTTTCCAGATTCAGCAACAAGACGGCACGATTGCTTACACGCGAGACGGTGCGTTCAAGCTGACTGGAACAGGACAACTGGTCACCTCCACAGGTTTTTTATTAGAGCCCAACATCACCATTCCCAATAACGCATCTGCTTTGACCCTTGGACGGGATGGCACGGTGTCGGTGGAGCTGGTTGGCGGCCAAGGCCAGCAAGTGTTGGGACAGATTCAGATCGCCAAGTTCATCAATCCGAGTGGCTTAAAGCCCTTGGGTAACAACTTATTGGCGGCCACTGCATCCAGCGGTCCAGTGCAATTGCTGCAACCCGGCACAGTCGGCGCCGGCGTGTTGAACCAAGGTTCGTTGGAGGCATCCAACGTCAATGTGGTGGAAGAAATGGTCAACATGATTGAGACGCAGCGTGCTTATGAAATCAACTCCAAATCCATCGAAGCAGTCGACGGCATGTTGAAGTATTTGAACCAAAACCTGTGATCGAACGGATAACTGACATCATGAAAAAAATCTTATCTCTTGTGGCAGTGATTGTGGGATTGCAGGCTTGCGCACAACCCGATCCGATGTTGCCCGCACTGACATCTTCACCCGACTTTGCACCGGTGTATCCCTTGGTGCAAGACCAGAGCAAACCTGCTACCGGCGGCATTTACGGAAATCGTCAAAGCGATGCTTGGTTCGGCCGCGGTCGCAATTACCAAGTCGGCGATTTGATCACGGTGATGTTGAACGAATCCACCCAAGCGGCACGCAGCCAGGGCACAGACATCAGCAAAGATGCCTCAAACACAGCTTTGCCAAGTTCTTTCAGCAAATTCATAGGCGGGGTGGGTGCCAATAGCCCCATCACAGGACTGAATCTGAATTCCTCCACCACCAAGAGCGCAGGCAAAGGCTCGGCTGATCAAAAAGCGAGTTTGACAGGCTCCATCACAGTCACTGTGATTGAAATTTTGGCCAACGGCAACCTCGTGGTTCGCGGTGAAAAGAAACTGGGTTTATCTGAAGGCACTGAAGTGATTCAGGTCGCAGGCGTGATTCGCCCTCAGGATGTCGGCCCCAACGGTACGGTCAATTCATTGCGTCTGGCCAATGCCCAGATTTCATACCGCGGTTCAGGTGATTTGGCCAGTGCCAGCAAACCTGGTTGGGGTACGACCGGCCTAATGAAATACTGGCCCTTTTAAATTTTCACAGGCTGACAGACATGACAAACAAATGGCTGAAAACAAGTTGCTTGATGCTCGCATGTGCGTTGTCAACGCCGGTATGGGCTGACCGTATCAAAGATCTGGCCACAGTGGCTGCACAGCGCTCCAACCAGTTGATTGGTTTCGGCTTGGTGGTCGGTTTGCAAGGGACGGGCGACGACGCCTCTGTGCCTTTCACCACCCAAAGCATGAAAGCCATGCTCTCGCAGATGGGTGTGCGTATTGATGGACCTATGTCCGATTTCGAACAAGTGACATCTGCCAGTCGCATTGACATCAAGAATGCAGCGGCGGTGATGGTGACCGCAGATTTGCCTGGTTTTGCCAAGCCTGGCCAGCGCATTGATGTGAATATTTCTGCCATAGGCAAGGCCACCAATTTGCGTGGCGGCAACCTGATCATGACTGCTTTACGTGGTGTGGATGGTGAAATTTATGCGTTGGCACAAGGTGCATTGACAGCGACTGGTATTGACGCAGGTGCAGCCGGCTCCAAGATAGCGATTGGTGTACCAACAGCGGCGCGCATTCCCGCCGGTGCGATTGTTGAACGCATGGTGGATACACCTTTTGAAAAAGCAGAACACTTGATGCTGAACTTGCGTGACAACGATTTTTCTACCAGCAGCGCCATGGTCTCAGCGATCAATTCAAAATTTGGTGGTGATGTGGCCCAAGCACTCGATGGCACATCGATATCGGTACGAGCCCCCCAAGACTTGAATCAGCGGGTCACTTTCATGGGTATGTTGGAGAACGTCGAGGTCACACCTGCTGAACCAAATGCAAGAGTGGTGATCAATTCACGTACGGGTACCGTGGTCATCAACAGAGCCGTGCGGGTGACCGCTGCAGCTGTGTCGCACGGCACGATTTCAGTCGCCATCACTGCGACGAACGAAGTCTCTCAACCGAATGCCTTGAGCCAAGGTCAAACCACACCTGTGCAAAACGCAGATATAGCTGTGACTGAGCCCAAAAACCCCATGTTCCTCTTCAAGCCAGGTGTGGATCTGCGTGAAATTGTGGATGCCGTCAATCAAATTGGCGCGACCCCTTCATCATTGATTGCTATTTTGGAAGCATTGAAGAGCTCTGGCAGTTTGCGCGCCGAACTCATCATCATCTGACCGAACCACTGACATGGCTGACATCACCAACCCTACCGCCTCAAGCGCTAAGTCATACGCTGACTTCGGCGCTTTGGGTGAATTGCGCGGCAAAGCCCAGCGCAATGAGAAGGGTGCGTTGCGTGAGTCTGCAGAGCAATTTGAGGCATTGTTTATCCAAATGATGCTCAAGTCCATGCGTGAAGCATCGGACGTCATGAAAAGCGATATGTTGCATTCGAATGCGCAAGAAACTTTTCAAGGCATGTACGACAAAGAATTATCGATGTCTATGGCCAAGCGAAATTCGCTTGGTTTCGCAGATGTGGTGGTCAAACAATTAAGCCAACAACAAACGGCACCCAGTACCGCAGACATGATGGCCTTGCGCCAGCAGGTGAATTTGTTGACAGCACCTGCGATGCCGCTGAATAAGCCGGTATTGCCCATGAGCTTGCAGCAGCCTGTTCAAGCAGCCCTACCGCTTGAGCGTCAGGTGCTCAAACCATTGCGTATGAATCCATCCATGCCCTTGGCTCCTGTCAGAGGTGAGCCATGAGTGTTGATTTATTAGGCATCAGCAGTTCGGCCGTTGCCGCCTATCAGCGTGCGCTGGGCACAGTCAGTAACAACATTGCCAACGTCGGAACGGAGGGCTATTCCCGCCAAACATCCAATTTGGTTGAATCGTCTCCGATCAAGCAAGGCAATACCTATTTCGGTTCGGGCGCATTGTATGAGTCGGTCAAACGCTCATTCGACGTGTTTGCAGAATCCAACTTACGCAACAGCAACACTGACTTGGCAACCCAAACACCGCTGGTGGAATATTCTCAGCGTGTGATGGACATCATGGGTGACAAAAGCATTGGTCTGAGTTCCGCATTGGACGACTTCTTCACTTCGGCACGCAATTTAAGTGTTGATCCTGCTTCAGTGATTCAGCGAACCAGTTTTGTGACCGCCTCTCAAGGCTTGGGTTCGAGATTTTCTGAGCTGTGCGGCCAGTTGAAACTGGTTCAAGATGAAACCCACCAAGCCATGGAAAGCAATGCGCAGCAAGTCAATATATTGACCGAGCAATTGGCTTTGGTCAATCAACAATTGACCCGTTCACCTACGTTGCAAGGGCAGCCGGCGGAATTGCTAGATAAAAGAGACTTGCTCTTGCGTCAGTTGTCAGAGTTCTCAAGAATAAAAACCGAATTCACGCCAAACGGTGTGGTGTCTGTCAGCTTGAGTGACTCCATGAAACAGTCTGTGGTTGTGAATGGCATCAAAAGCTATCCCATTGGATTCAGTCCTGACGGTCTGAACAAGAACGACTTATTGTTAGATCCCTATGGTCAATCTGTGCCCTTGGCCGGCGCCAGCGGTGGCACCATGGGTGGTTTGAACTCCTTCATCAGCCAAGTATTGGAGCCTGCGAAAAAAGGCTTGGATTTTTTGGCCAAAACATTTGTAGATCAGGTCAACGCTATTCATCAATCTGGTATTGACGGTTATGGCGATGTAGGCACTGCATTATTTAAAATTGATCCCACCGCTTCACAACCTGCAGCCGGTCTGAAATTATTGGTCACAGACCCTATGCGCATCAGCACAGGCGGACTGTTTCGCATCAGCCAGGGCATCAACAACCCAGGTGAAACCACCGCCGATATTCATTTTGATGGATCGGTCGCTCCCGACACCATCATGAGCAACCCGAACCTGCAGAACAATCCATTCACCAACAATCCATTGATGGTGAACATAGTCGGTACCTCCAAGAATGCGTTTGTCACATCGATAGCCGCAGGCGCCAGCTCCCCAGTTATCTACCTTGACAACATGGAGCCGGGGCAAAATTTACAGTTACTCACCAAAGATGGACGCCACCTTCTGGGTCAAACGTTGACCGAAGATCAGAAGTACCAAATATTGAGCACGCAAAACGGGTTCAGCCCCGAACTCACTTACAGCGATGCCTATTTAAATCTATCGGGCACCCGAGCTTATAAAAACATGGATGTGTTTTATGGCGCAAAGGGCAGTCCACTTTTAGAACAACAATTTGACCCTTTTGGAAATCCTGCACCGAGTACATTGATCCCTGCGACACTCAACACCAGTCGAATCAACCCTATTTTGGCGACACACGATATGGATGTCGTGCCTAAGGGTGCATTGACACTGAACGGTGGTGCATTGGGTGCGTTGTCGCTCAAGCAAGGCGAGGTGCTCAGCCCGCAAAACATTGCAGACTGGTTGAATGCCGGTATTGATGCCAATCCGCAATTCAGTTCAGACCAAGCGACGCTGTCCTATCCCATATCGACTCAGTCAAGCGTCATTCAATTGAAAAACGCAGACGCGTTGCCTGATGAAGGTGGCGTCATCAAAATTGGTGAGGAAGTGATTTACTACAGCGGTAAAGCTGTAGATTTGGCAGGCAATAAAAATATTCTCACCGGTGTCATTCGTGGTTTGAGTTATGACCAAGAGGGTGTGAAATACAGTGACCCAGCCAAGATAGCGAACCACACAGTGGATCAGCCTGTGCAAATCAACGATATGTTGCATGCCCAGGTTTTTAACCAGGTTCGGGTAGCCAATAAAAGCATTAATCCGCAAGAAGAATTGCAAATCAATGGCGTGGTGATTGGCAGCCGTGCACCAGGCAATGCATTACCCACCCAATACCACGACATCAAGTCTTTGGTTCAAGCTATACAAGTCAACACGCCCAAAACAGGCGTTACCGCCCGTATCGCATCAAACGGGGACTTGGTGTTGGAAAATTTGCCAGGGCATGAGGTTGACGCCATCAAGCTAGGTCCCGCCAATGCAGAGGGTAAACCTGCCAATGCGTTCTCGATGAATTTATCACCTGTCAACAGCACTTTGTATGGCATGGTGAGGCTCACCCGCAGATTAGGCGCACCTGATCAATCAGATATTCGCCTCTCGTTTGGTGAATTTGGTCCTGTAGACAAGCGCCAAATGGGCTCACCGTTTGACTTGAGTCAGGTCGGATTTCGTACCGGTGCCTATATCAAAGGACAAGTTCCTGATGATGTGCAAGTGTTTGTCACCGGAACTGGTAAAGCCGATATTGCAGCTGGTTTCTCAGGCACGCCCCTGGACCCGTCGACCAATTTACGTAATCAAAATTTACAAATCAAATTCACTGCTGCCGACCGGTATGTCATTGTGGACACCAAGACGGGCACAGAATTGGCCGATGCCCACTACGACACTTCCATACTTCAGCCTGAAGTTAATTTTCAAGGCTTGCAAATCAAGTTTTCAGCCGCTCCTAAGGTAGGTGAAGTATTCAATATCGATGGCAACCACGATGGCTTGGGTAACAACCAGAACATGATGGTGATGGCTGAATTGGCCAAAAAACAAGTGACCGGCAGCAAAACCTTGTCTGAAACTTATATCAATCAAGTCAATGATGTGGGTAACACTGCCCAACAGGCAAAGATCACTCAGCAGGCCCTGACAGTGGTGAATGATCAGGCCAAAAGCTCTCGCGACAAGGTGTCAGGCGTGAACTTGGATGATGAGGCCGCGGACTTGATCCGTTTTCAACAAGCTTACCAAGCAGCTGCTAAATCTCTGCAAGTCTCTGGGCAATTGTTCGACGCTATCGTGCAGATCAGGTAACAGAGGTCACCACCATGAATATGAAAGTTTCTACGGGCATGTTTTTTGACAAATCCAGCAAGATGTTGTCAAACGTTCAATCCAACTTGGCTAAAACCCAGGAGCAATTAACCACGGGTATGCAAATCACCAAGCCTAGCGATGAACCTGTCAAGGCCGCTGGTGTCACGCGTTTAAATACTGAAATTGCACGTCAAACAACCTACCAAGACAATATGAAGACCATCAGCACGCGCTTGAGTGCTGAAGAAACCGCGTTGACCAATTCCAGCGATGTCATGTTCCGCATGAAGGAATTGGCCATGCAAGCCGCCAATGACACATTAAGCACCGCTGACCGAAAAACCGTTGCGCAGGAAATGACGCAATTGCGCGATCAAATGCTCAGTCTTGCCAACTCACAAGACACCAATGGAAATTATCTTTTTGCTGGCAGCAAGGTAAGTCAAATACCTTTCAAACCAGACCCCAAAGGACTCATTGTGTATGCCGGTGACCAAAGCAGAATGCAGGTGGCCGTCGGAGACAGCCGTCAAATGAGTTTGAACATGGTGGGTACCGACGCATTCCACAATGTGGTCAGGGCCGATTGCAAAGGCGGTAATACCGGTATAGGTTTTTTCCAATCGATGGATGACTTGATCAACTCAGTCAATGGCAGCGACAGGGTCGGTATACAGCGTGGACTGGGTGAACTCGATCAACTTCATCAGGGCTTGAGCAACGCCACTGCCAAATTGGGTACGGACCAAAACATCATTGATTCTCAAAACAAAGTGTTGGACGAGATGTTGTTGCGACTGAAGTCAACCTTGTCTGACGTGCAAGATTTGGATTACACCCAAGCTATCACGAAACTGAACAAGGATCAATTGGCTCTGGAGTCAGCGCAAAGCAGTTTTGCCAAGATTTCAAAACTCAGTTTATTCAATTACATCAATTAAGGACTCAAGTTTTCAGTAGATCAGACGACTTCATGATGAGACGGTAAAAAATTATGGCCACCACCACTTCAAGCACAACGGCACCAGCACCGAATTTCATTTCTGCATTGGGGGCTGGGTCTGGCATGGATGTCAAGTCTTTGGCTACCAGTTTGGTTGCCGCTGAGCGCGCGCCTCAAGAAAATCTCATCAACAAGAAGATAGATGGGGTGAAGGCCGAAATCACCGGATATGGCGGCATGATGTTTGTGCTGTCTGAGCTGAAAAAGAAAGTCGCCAACCTGAACGACTCTACGGATTTTGCTGGCCTGACTGTTAAAAATACGCAACCCAGCGCTTTCGATATCACCACGAATGCAAGTGCTTTGCCAGGTCAGCATGATGTGACTATCAATCAAATTGCCAGAGCGCAACGCTCGCTCACCGCAAGCGGTTACGCAGACAACAACACATCTGTTATTTCAGGCACAGATTTCACTCTGAGCCTGACGGTGGGTAGTGCCACTCCTGTTAGTATCACTGTGCCTTCAAACAGCACATTAGATGGCGTGAAAGACGCGATCAATTCAGCCAATGTTGGTTTGACTGCGCAAGTCGTCGATTCGGGCGTGGCGGGTGCGGCCGACCGTTACAAAATCATGGTGACCGGCCAGCCGGGTGCGAGCAATTCGTTCACCATGACGTCGTCAATCAGTGGTCTGGGTTTTGATACCAATCCGACGACCACATTACAAAAATCCAAGGATGCACAGGTAGTGGTTGATGGCATCACTTACAACCGTTCCTCAAACACGGTGACCGATATTGTTCCAGGTTTGACAATGAATTTGTTGGGGTCGACCGTCGGGGCTTCATCTATTCAGCTCACGCGCGACACCAGCGCCATGAAAGCCAATATCCAGAGTTTGATCACGGCGTTCAATGATGTGAACACCTTTATCAAGACTGCCACAGACCCTAAGTCAAGCGATCCTGACTTTGGCAAAACCTTGGTGGGTAATTCCACCGTGAAGTCTATCCAAAGCAGTTTGAAACAAATGTTGTTTGGCACAGCTTCAGGCACCAGCAACACCCATATTCGCGGCCTGCGCGATTTGGGCGTCAAGATGCAAAACGATGGCTCTTTGACACTGGACGAAAAAACTTACACCACCAACAGCACTGCGTATTACGATGAAGCGGCCACCATGCTGTCAGGTACCAGCGGATTAACCAACGAATTTGGCGCAACCCGAAAGGGCGTGGCAACAGATTTGACCAGCTGGTTGACCACCACCATGTCTGCCAGTGGCGCACTGTTACAAAACAGTCAAAGCGATGAGAAGAAGGTGACGGGCTACCAAGCCAAACTTGCGACCTTGGATACGCGCATGCAGACCTTATTGGCCCGTTACAACAAGCAATTTTCCGCCATGGAAGCCTTGGTGGGTAAATCCAAGAGCATGCAAACCAGCTTGACTTCGACCTTTGATGGCATGATGAATTCCTACAAAAAGTAATACTTAAGAATATTTATGACGCTTTCTGCAATTATTTTTTAAAGTTATCTTTTTTCCTGCCGATTCACAGTCCGTGGAAAATCCTTTCACGGGCGAATGGCCTATTGGAAAAGAGGACTAAGTGGACGCTATCAATTCATCAAAACCTATTCAGAACAAGCCTAATTTGAGCTTGTCTGCTGGTGCTGCCTCTCCACCCAGTACACCTGCGCCTGCGCAAGTTGCCTCAAACTTTTCTGAGATCAGCAGCAATAACAAAAAATCGGTGGATACCTTGATGAGTAACCGTCAAGAGGTTGAAAACGCGTTGGCAGAACTCAGAAAGTTAGCTGATAACTCTGGTCGTTCTTTGGGCTTCTCTAAGGATCCCGCTGTCAGTGGTCCGGTCATCACGGTCACAGACAACAACACGGGCAAAGTTGTGCGACAAATTCCTGTGGAAGTCGTGGTGCGCGTGGCTCACTCTATCGAGAAGATGAAGGGCTTGTTGTTTGACAAGGTCTTATAACAACATCAGTTCATCGGCAAGTCCTTGCCACTTTTTTGAATAAAACGGCAAATATTTGCCACTTTGCCCTAAAGAAGTTTTCCCTGATTCCGATTTAAGAAACATCAAGCTTACTGCTTGTGATTTTTTAAACACTTGAAAAGGGACACAACATGTCAGTAGTCAACACCAATGTGAAGTCGCTGGTCGCCCAGGACTCGCTCGTTAAATCCGGTCGCGTGCTTGCAACCTCTATGGAGCGTTTGTCTACTGGCAAGCGCATCAACTCTGCCAAGGATGATGCCGCTGGCCTGTCCATCAGCAACCGCATGGATGCACAAATCCGCGGCCTGACCATGGCAGTGAAGAATGCCAATGACGGCATCTCTCTGATGCAAACCGCTGAGGGTGCATTAGATGAAGTGACCAACTCTTTGCAACGTATGCGTGAACTCGCTGTGCAAGCAGTCAACGGCACCAACACCACATTGGACCGCGCCGCACTCGACGCCGAAGTTCAGCAGTTGAAGTCTGAAATCGACCGCACAGCCAAGACCACTCAGTTCAACAGCATCAATTTGTTGGACGGTTCATACCAGAACAAGCTTTTGCAAATAGGTGACAAAGCCAACCAGACGCTCAAAGTCGGTATTGCTGGCGCCAAAGTTTCTGATCTGGGCATGGGTACGGGTTCTTCTGGTGGCAATGTCTTCATCGGCGGCCGTATTGGCTACACACAATCCGGTGCTACTGTCGGCATCTCTACGTCTTTCTTGTCTGGCGGCAGTATGAGCCTGGTTGTGAACGGCACGGTTATTTCTGCTATCAAATCTACATCCAGCGGATCTAGCAACTCGGTGTTGGATATCAATGACATCGTCGTCTCTATCAACAATTCACGTGCAGGCGTGACTGCAAGTGCTTTCAACGAATTTACCGCGGCCACCAAAGGCACAGGTATTATTTCCTCCGGCGCCTTCACCATTACAGTGACACCTCTTGACGGTACAACCACTCAAACTGTCACCATCACCAACACGGGTAGCATGCAGGAATTGGTTGACAAGATCAATTCACAAGGCGGCTCTAGCACCGTTCAAGCGCGTACCAACGACGAAGGCAAGTTGGTATTGTTCAATAAATCTGGCGCCACATTCGCTGTTGCTGATACTACGGGTTCAGCCACGGTGGGTTACAACGCCGCTACTGGTTTCCTGACCACTTCAGTGAGCGTCAAAGGTATGTTGCGTCTAGAGTCGCAGACTGACAATCCGATTGCGATTGGTGTTCAAGGAAAATTGGGTACTGCTGGCACCATCACGGATGACGCAGCCAACACAGCTCTGAAAACCTTGGGCTTGGTCCAAATCAAAGCGATTCGCAGCGGCACTTCTGCAACTGCATCTACAGCGGCCACGGAGACTTCCACAGAGGTGATGAAGGATGCTTATAGCTACGTGGGCTCAACCATCGCCACTTCAACCACCCAATGGATTGCCGGGGAAATCAAGATCAACGGTGTAGATATCTACCGCACAGGACAAGATACCAACACCACGGCCAAGAAAGTGAATCTGATCAACAGCTTTGCTGACCAGACAGGTGTGTTTGCCAGCTATGGTTCCAACTCATCTGGCACTATTGCCATCACCTTGAACTCTGTCAACAACCGTCCGATCAGTGTGGACCTGGGCAACGATAACGTCAATACAGCTTACGGCGGCTTTACTTCTCACGGACTGCGCTCTATCAACGTCGGGGACGATTACTACGACGCCACTACGCCCACGGGCGCAGGAGGTTCGGGTTCTTCGATCACCGGTTTGAATGTACTGTCAGCTTCTTCTGCCACAGATGCGATCAAGGCCATTGACAATGCGATTGAGCAGGTCAGCATGTCGCGCGCCAACTTGGGTGCAGTGCAAAACCGTTTGATCGCCACGGTCAACAACCTTTCCAATATCGCGACCAACACTGAAGCGTCTAAGAGCCGCATCATGGATACCGATTACTCGAAGGAGACCACGCAACTGGCCAAGAGCCAGATCATCCAACAAGCTGCAACAGCGATGTTGGCGCAAGCCAACCAGGCGCCGCAGATGGTACTGTCCCTGCTGAAATAAACAGGGTCGGGTGTTAGCATAAGGGCTGAGTCATCTCAGCCCTTTTTTTATGATTAAAAATAAATATTTGCATTTGCTTGCCAAAGCACAAAAAGAACGCGATCGAAAAAATTATGCTGAGAGCATCCGGCTTTGCAATTCCGTCATCAAGCACGAGCCTGATAACGGTGACGCTTATGAAATTCTTGCTTTGGCTGCGTTGGAGAGCCAAGATTTTTATTTGGCCGAAAGTGCAGGTCGAGAAACCACCAGGTTACAGCCACTCAATCCCAATGGCGCATTGATCACGTCAGTGTCCCTGATGAACAGGGCAAAAGAAGAGCTTGCTATTGAGGTTTTAGAAGATCAACTGTCACGAACGCCTGAAATCATTGCTTTGATGTTTAATTTGCATTCATGCTATGCCAACCAAGGAAACAACCAAAAAGCCATCGAAATTGCGCTTAAAACTGTTCAGTTGGCACCTACCAATGCCGACGCTTACAACAATTTGGGCGCAAGCCTGCATGCTGTCAGTCGCAATGAAGATGCCAATATTGCTTTTCAAACAGCTGTAGATTTAAATCCACAGCATTTCACTGCGCGTTTAAACCTTGCCAACAGCCTGGTCGATCATGACGAGCGAAAAATCCAAGTCATTAACGAAACTGTTGAAAAGTTCGGGAAACTGATGCCAGAGCGAAGTCGCATAGGCTCATTGCACAACACTGCATTTGCTTATTTGAGACTAGGGCAGTTGGAGAAAGGTTGGGAAAGGCTGGAACACGGTTTTAGTCCACTGATAGATTCCAACCGGGGGCGTCGACCGCAACGTAATTTTGAAGTGCCTCGCTGGAAGGGCGAGCCTTTAAAGGGCAAGCGTTTGTTGGTCTGGCGAGAGCAAGGCTTGGGTGATGAAATCATGTTCGGGTCCATGCTGCCGGAGTTGGCTGGCATTGATGGTCAAGTCATTTTGGAATGTGAGCCAAGACTGGTAGAGATGCTGGCCAGATCGTTTCCTCAATTCAAGGTTCGGCATGAGCTTTACCGGGCTGTTTACCCGCACGACAGTCCTTACGACGACTTTGATCTGCAGATTCCATTAGGCAGCTTGGCTGCCATTTACAGACAACACATAGAAGATTTCGACCGATCAGCACCTTATTTGCTACCAGACCCTGATAAAAAAGCCGAATACGCCAGCCGCTTGCGTGAACTGGCCGGTGATAAAAAACTGGTGGGTATTTGTTGGCGTAGCGGTGTGGTCTCCCCGACCAGAGGCAATTCCTACACTTTACTCAGCGACTGGGACGCTTTATTCCAAGATCCAGATATTTGCGTAGTCAATTTGCAATATGGAAAATGCGAAGATGAATTGCTGGCCATAGAACAACAGCACGGCATCCGTATTGTTCGATGGGAAGACACCAACTTGCAGACTGATCTTGAAGCGGTGGTGGCCATCATCTCCAACTTGGACGTGGTGTGTTCAGTTGGAACCGTGGTCGCTCAGTTTGGTGGAGCTTTGGGAATTCCTACATTAATGTGTGCTAACGCATACCATTGGACGTCATTTGGAACCCAAAGATACCCATTTTTCCCTGATATCCATTTGTTTGTAGACCAAGTGTCTGGGGGCGACATGCAAGTTTCCGCCCGTCAAGCCACTTCGGTTGTGTTGCAACTGCAAAAGACATAAAAAAAACCGGGATGTTTTTGGCATCCCGGTTTCTTATTCAGCCGGCTGGCTGACGGTCATCACTTGAGCAGTGACAGTACCATCTGCGGCGCCTGGTTGGCTTGCGCCAACATCGCTGTTGCAGCCTGCTGAATGATCTGGCTCTTGGCCAGGTTGGTGGTTTCCTTCGAGTAGTCGGTATCCATGATGCGGCTCTTAGACGCTTCAGTGTTTGTCACCACATTGGTCAAGTTGTTGACCGTGGCGATCAAGCGGTTTTGGAATGCACCCAGATCTGCACGTGACATGCTGACCTGCTCGATGGCCTTATCAATCGATTTGATCGCATCTGTGGCCGAAGAAGCTGACAGTACATTCAAACCGGTGATCGAAGAACCCGAACCTCCTGCGCCTGTGGGTGTAGTGGCGTCGAAGTAATCGTCTCCGACGTTGACAGAGCGCAGTCCGTGAGAAATAAAGCCACCGTAAGCTGAATTGACGTTATCGTTGCCCAGGTCCACACTGATCGGACGGTTGTTGACAGAGTTCAAGGTGATGGCAATATTGCCAGATGAGTTGGAACCATAGCTGGCAAACACACCTGTCTGGTCAGCAAAGCTGTTGATCAGATTCACTTTCTTGGCCGTGGTGTTGGTATCTTGCCCGTTGCGGTAGATATCTACACCATTGATCTTGATCTCCCCGGCAATCCATTGGGTGGTTGAAGTGGTGATGCTTGAGCCCACGTAGCTATAAGCATCCTTCATCACCTCTGTGGAAGTCTCCGTGGCCGCTGTGGATGCAGTTGCAGAAGTGCCGCTGCGAATCGCTTTGATTTGGACCAAGCCCAAGGTTTTCAAGGCAGAGTTGGCTGCGTCATCCGTGATGGTGCCTACAGTACCCAATTTTCCTTGAACACCAATCGCAATCGGATTGTCAGTCTGCGACTCTAGACGCAACATACCTTTGACGCTTGTTGCCGTGCTCAGGAAACCAGTAGCTGCGTTGTAACCTACCGTAGTTGTGCCCGTCGTGTCTGTCACGGAGAATGTGGCGCCGGATTTATTGAACAATACCAACTTGCCTTCATCGTTGGTACGCGCTTGAACGGTGCTAGAGCCGCCTTGTGAATTGATCTTGTCAACCAATTCTTGCATGCTACCCGTGTTGGTGACCGTGACAGTTTGAGTGGTTGAACCATCAAGAGGTGTCACTGTAATGGTGAAGGCGCCGGAAGAAATAATGCCTGTGCCTTTAGTGGCAGCGGTAAATTCGTTGAAAGCACTTGCAGTCACGCCTGCACGTGAATTGTTGATAGAGACGACGATGTCATTGATATCCAACACCGAGTTGTTAGATCCACTGGTGTTTGATTTGATGGCAGAAATAACCGTGCCGTTCACAACCAGGCTCATACTGCCGCCAGAGGCAAAAGAAGTAGAGATACCGACAGTAGCACCGGATTGTGTGTAGCCAATACGGCCGCCGATGAAGACATTGCCTGCATTTGCAGATGTGCCCATGCCTAAATCAGAAACTTTGGCGCCAGCGATACCAATCTTGAGGGTCTGGTTGGCTTTGTCACCGATTTGCAAAAGCTTGTTCTGGTAAGAACCGTCTAACAAATTGATGCTGTTGAACTGAGTGGTCTTGGCTGTGCGATCGATTTCAGACTTCAACTGCTGAACTTCGGCGTCGAGTGCGGCGCGGTCTTGGGCGTTGTTGGTGCCGTTGACTGCTTGCACAGCGAGTTCACGCATACGTTGCAAAGAGTTGGTCACTTCATCTAATGCACCCTCAGCGGTTTGCATCAGAGAGATGCCGTCGTTAGCGTTTTTAACAGCCATCGTCAAGCCGCGGATTTGTGCATCCATGCGGTTGCTGATGGACAGGCCAGCGGCATCATCCTTGGCAGAGTTGATGCGCTTGCCAGTAGACAAACGTTCCATGGCCGTGGATAAAAAACGGCCGCTTTTCATGAGTGAGTCCTGAGCCACCAGCGACTTCACGTTCGTATTTACAACAGTCATGGTACTTCCTTTGAAGAGTTAAAGAGATGGAGGTTGTGCCTCCCCACAGCCAAAGAATCGGAGTCGTTTTTACAAGCTTTAACTTTTATGAAAAAAAAACTTGACAAATTAAAAAGTGGCAATTTCTTGCCGTTTTCAATCAAAAAAATGGCTATGTTTTGCCGCTGACTGCATAGACTTTTAGCACTTTACAAATCGGTACATGAATGCATATTTTGAGAGTGAGAACGTGGTTTATAGGGGGAGGTTGTAACTATTAAAGAATAGTGGGCAAGTTCCGATTCCAGAGTACGTTCTGGCATTTGACCGGACCAAGGGGTTACTTAAGTGGTTACTGGTGTAAGCGGTTTATCAAGCTATACGACAACGCAAATTTCAGCGTTGAGTACAGCCACTATTGCTGCAACCACTTCGACTGAAATGGCAGGATTGACCACAGCACAGATAGCTGTGATGTCGACGGCGCAAGTGGCAGCCATCAACACGTCGTCAATCAGCAACTTGGCCACGGACACGATCAAAAGCATCTCAGTTGATCAAATGTATGGATTGATTGTTTCGCAAATTGCTGCAATTGATCCAAGCTATCAGGTCCCCGTGCTTACCAGTGCACAGTTGAATGCCATGAGTACCAAGCAAGTGGCCGTGCTCACGACGGCGCAAGTCGTGGCTTTGACTACGGCTCAGATGAGCAAGCTTGCAACCACTCAATTGGCCACGTTGTCCGCCAAGCAAATGGCGGTGATAGAGACCGATGACCTGCAGGCGATCACCACCAGCCAATTAAATGCATTCTCAACCTACCAAATTGCGGCATTATTGACGGATCAAGTCATTGCATTGACAACATTGCAAGTTAAAAATCTGAGCACAGACCAGATTTATGCCATGAGTACCAAGCAAGTCGTTGCGCTGGAGACTCAAGATTTGGCCGAAATCACCACGGCACAAATCCAAGGATTCAAGACTTCTCAGGTCATTTCGTTCACCACTGATCAATTGATTGCCTTGGGAACCAGCCAGGTTGCAGCCCTTAAAACATCGCAATTGGCAGTGCTGACCACCGATCAAGTGCAAGCCTTGACGACAAACCAGTTGAACAATTTGACGACGGCACAAGTCATCGCGTTGACCATCAAGCAAGTAGCGGCCTTGACCTCAGACCAGGTCAGTTCACTGGCAACATTGCAACTGTCAGCTTTGACCAGCAAGCAGGTTGCTGCGATTGAAACTGATGACATCGTCACGCTGAGTACCGCCCAATTGGCTGCAATGACGACTGCACAGATCGCAGGTCTGACCACCAATGAGATCGTGTCTTTGACCACAGATCAAATGGCAGGTCTGACCACTGCACAACTGAATGCAATGTCTTACAAACAGGTTGCAGCATTCGAAACTGATGATTTGATGCAATTCAGCACTTTGCAATTAAATGCGCTGAATACATATCAAATCAGCAATATGAAAACGGATCAGATTGCCAGTTTGACAACAGATCAATTGGTAGGTTTTAAAACCAGTCAATTGGCTGTGATGAACACGGCGCAAATAGTTGCTTTGTCGACTGATCAATTCGCCAGCTTAACGACAGCGCAAGTCTCTGCATTTACAAGTAAACAGGTTGCAGCCATAGAAACCAGTGATATAGCTGTTTTATCTACCGATCAGATTTCTGTGCTGGGTACCAAACAAGTATCCGTGCTGACGACAGATCAAATTCAGGCGCTAACCTCTGATCAAGTGGCTGAGTTAAGTACTGCACAGATTGTGGCAATGTCGGTCAAACAGATTGCCGCACTGGAAACTGTAGATTTTTCAGTACTCAGTACAAATCAAGTCCGAGCGTTGACTACGGCTCAAGTGGTAGCAATTCGAACTGATGATTTAGTGGCTCTTTCTACCGATCAAATCACAGCATTCACCACTGCACAAATTGCTGTCTTGAGTACGGATCAAATCATCAATTTGAGTACAGACCAAATCAGTCAATTGCTCACCAGCCAGACAGCTGTATTGACAACTGTTCAAATCGGCGTTTTGACAAGCGATCAAGTGGTTTCACTCGGAACATCGCAATTGGCCGCACTGACTACCAAGCAGCTGATAGCTTTGAGTACCGATAATCTGTATACGCTGTCGACTGATCAGATCAGCAGTTTGAGCACTGCACAGATAGCAAAATTGACTACCAATCAAGTAGTCGCACTAACTACTGACCAAGTCGCCAATTTATCTACAGCGCAAGTGCTGGCGTTGACTTCAAAACAAATTGCTGCGATTGAAACAAGCGACATGATGGTGATGTCCACTGATCAGATGGTCAGTTTAAGTACGCTACAAATCATTAATTTGAGCAGCGATCAAGTTCAATCGTTGACTTCAAAACAGATTAGTAATCTGACGACAATCCAATTGTCCTCTTTTAAAACTGCCCAGTTGGCGAGCATGGAAACTGGGGATTTACAGGCTATCACTACTGCTCAGATTACCTCACTGACAACATCCCAAATCGCCTCACTGACTACCGACCAAGCGGTTGCCTTAACTACGGTTCAGCTCAACAATTTAAAGACGTCACAAATTGCTCGATTAACAACCGCGCAACTGATTGCTCTGGGTACTGATCAGATTGCGAATTTAATGACTTCGCAGTTGGTGGCGTTGACGACCGCACAAATCGCCGCAATGGAAACTGCTGATCTCATTGCGATTACCACCAGTAATATTTCATCGCTTACAACAGCGCAAGTAGCTGCCCTGACATCGCTACAAGTGAGTAGTCTCACCACCGCACAAGTGACAGCTTTGAGCACAAAGCAGTTAGTGGCCATTGAAACATTAGACCTGTCATCGATGAGCACCACCCAAGTGACTGCCATGGGTACCGCTCAACTGACAGGCTTGTCTACTGCTCAAATTTCCTCGTTAACCACGGATCAATTGGTGGGTTTGACAACAGACCAATTCAGTAATTTAAAGACCAATCAGATAAGAGCACTTACTACATCGCAGTTATCTGCCTTGGCGACCAATGATGTTGCGTCGTTGACTTCAGCGCAATTGAATGCTTTGACAAGCGCTCAAATCATCTCATTCACTGTCAGTCAAATTGCTAATTTGACCACCAGCCAATTGAGTCAACTCAGCAATACAAATATGGCGGCCTTGACCACTGACCAGGTTGCTGCGTTGACGACCATGCAGGCCTCTAAGTTGGCTACGACCCAGATAGCTTCATTCACTACTTCACAATTAGCTGGCTTAGAAACCAGTGATTTAGCGACGCTGAGCTCTGCGCAATTCGAAAGTTTTTTAACTGCGCAAATTGCAGCACTGTCTACGGACCAAGTCATTGCCATCACGACAAACCAAGCCGCCAACCTTAAAACCTCGCAATTGGCGTCTTTGACCACCAATCAAATTCAGGTTCTGAAAACATCAGGTTTGAATACGCTTTCAACCGCACAAATCCGATCATTCACTACCAACCAAGTCAATGCATTCAGCACGGCACAGTTGATTGCCATTACTTCAACCCAATTGACTGGTTTTGCAACGGCGCAGATTGCTTCCTTGTCTACAGATCAGGTGTCAGCCATGACGTCGTTACAAACGTCGAAACTGACGACGGCACAACTGGCGGCGATGACGACAGCGCAGGTGGTGGCATTGACGACTGGCCAGGTGGGTAATTTGACGACTTCGCAGTTGGCGGCGATGACCACCAAGCAAGTGGCGGC
>NZ_JAVLFQ010000054.1:0-51470 GCF_046052765.1 Limnohabitans sp.
GGCTGCGGACGGACAAGGAGAATAAGCATGCTGCAACCAGCGCGCCGTAAATACCGCAAGGAACAAAAAGGTCGTAACACCGGCATCGCCACCCGTGGCAATACCGTGGCGTTCGGCGACTTCGGCTTGAAGTCCACTGACCGCGGTCGTTTGACCGCGCGTCAAATCGAATCTGCACGCCGTGCGATTTCACGTCACGTCAAACGTGGCGGTCGTATTTGGATTCGCATTTTTCCGGACAAGCCGATTTCACAAAAGCCTGCTGAAGTCCGTATGGGTAACGGCAAAGGCAACCCCGAGTATTACGTGGCTGAGATCCAGCCCGGCAAAGTACTCTACGAAATCATCGGCGTGCCCGAAGAACTCGCGCGTGAAGCATTCCGTTTGGCTGCTGCCAAATTGCCTTTGCGAACCACCTTTGTGTCGCGCCTCATTGGCCAATGATTCAGGAGCTGAAACATGAAAACATCTGAATTACGCCAAAAAGACGCCGCTGGTCTTGACACCGAGATCAAGGAGCTGCAAAAAGCTCATTTCAATATGCGCATGCAAAAAGCAACGCAACAACTCACCAATACATCGCAGATGAAGGTGACACGACGCGCTATTGCACGCGCTAAAACCATTCAGGCTGAACAAGCCGCAGCCCAGGAGTGAACATGACTGAAGCCAAAACATCACTCAAACGCACCCTGATCGGTAAAGTTGTCAGCGCCAAGCGAGCCAAAACAGTCACTGTGCTGGTTGAGCGCCGTGTCAAGCACGCGCTCTACGGCAAGATCGTTGGAAAATCCAGCAAATACCATGCACACGATGAGAACGGTCAATATCACTTGGGTGATGTGATCGAAATCACCGAAAGCCGTCCTATTTCCAAAACCAAAAACTGGGTCGCAACCCGTTTAGTGGAAAAGGCAGCTGCGGTTTAAGTTGTATTTATCTTCCTGACAACGGAAACTTCATAAATGGCCCACAATCGTGGGTCATTTCTTTTTTTGGAGCAACACATGATCAAAGTCGGCGACCACTTACCTCACACCACATTGATGGAATATTCGGATGTAGACGGCGAAGCCTGCAGCATCGGCCCTAACCCTGTCGAAGTAGCCAAAGCAAGCTCAGGCAAAACGATTGCTTTGTTTGCATTGCCTGGCGCATTCACGCCTACTTGCTCTGCCAAACATGTGCCCGGTTACATAGACAAGCTGACCGAGTTGAAAGCTGCAGGCGTGGATGAAATTTGGTGTGTCAGCGTCAACGATGCATTTGTCATGGGCGCCTGGGGACGTGAGTTAAAAGCCACCGGTAAAGTACGCATGATGGCCGATGGCGACGCTGAGTTCACCAAAGCCACAGGCCTGACCTTAGACCTGACTGGCAAAGGACTTGGATTGCGCTCCAACCGTTACTCCATGTTGGTCAAAGACGGCAAGGTGCAAACCTTGAACATCGAAGGCCCTGGCAAATTTGAAGTCAGCGACGCTGACACCATGCTGTCACAAGTCAAGCACTGAATCTGTTTGTGTCAGCAAAGGAAGTGCCTGGCTTGCATCTGCAGCACTGGCGCTTCCTTCCTGTATCAATAGCTGTCTAGCAGCGTAAGAGCGCCATAACTCAGCGCCGCGCAAACCAGAAAAATTAAAACAGCCAGCCATCGATGTCTGGCACTGTCAGCAGATGCTGGGTTTTCATGATGTAGTAATTGGTAACCGCTGACCATGGCTCTTACCAGCGGCATTTTTTGATACAACGCATGGTAGAGAACCGCGGCTATATGAATGATCACCATAGCGAGCAGCAGCCATTTGCCCATACTTGAATGGTAGGCAGTAGCCATGCTTACCCACCTACCACTGATATGAGGCGTGATTGGTCCTGTGAAGCCAGCATCGTCGTCGCTTGCCATGCCAGTGATTAACTGCAATCCAATCAACACCAGCATGACAAACACGGACCAACTGCCCAAGGGATTGTGGCCTGCACGTGTCCAAGAGCCGGGGCGGCGCAGGTAAGCCATGCTGTCACTCACCGAAGGCCAGAAATGGGCAAACCTTGACCAATGGCCGCCGATCACCCCCCAAACAAGCCTGAAACATAACAAGGTGAGTAGCACATAGCCAAACCGGGCGTGCCAGACCATGTGTTCCAACACAAGAACCGTGAACACCGAGGCTGACATGACTACAACCAATGCCCAGTGGAAAATACGGGTGGGTAGATCCCAAACTTTGACAAGAAAATTCATGGAAGAAAAAAATAAAAAACGGGTGAGATGGGTATTAGACCTGAGTGACCTGTCCCCCGCTTTGGCATACATTTGAAAAATTCAGGAGGATTTTCATGAACAAGCTGATTTATATAGCCGTAGCAAGTGTGTTGACTGCCATGGCCGTGCCCGCCAGTGCGCAATTTGCCAAGGCAGAGGACGCCATCAAGTACCGCCAAAGCGCATTGTTTGTCATGGGACAGCACTTTGGACGACTCGCGGCCATGGCGCAAGGAAAAATCCCACACGACCCTAAGACCGCTGCTGACAGTGCGGCCGTCGTGGAGAACATGTCTCGTCTTCCTTGGGCTGCCTTTGGTGAGGGCACAGACCAAGGCGGCAACACCAAAGCAAAGCCTGAGGTGTGGTCTGACAATGCCAAGTTCAAAGATGCGGCTGAAAAAATGATGGCCGAAGTGGCCAAGTTAAATACGGCGGCAAAAACAGGTAAATTGGACGACTTGAAAGTGGCCGTCGGTGCAACAGGCGGCACTTGTAAAAACTGTCACGACAATTTCCGCAATAAATAATTCGGCTCTTGTCACTCGCTGCGCTTGCTTGATTAATTGCAAGTGAGGGACGGTTTCTTAAACCAGCGGCGTGTCGTCTGTGCCCAACCAATCCTTGAGTACTTGGTGAGTGTGTTGACCCAGCATGGGCGGCGGCATGAACTGACGAACAGGGGTTTCACTCATTTTGATCGGGCTTGCAACCAGCGACAAATCTTTGAGTAATGGGTGTTGCCATTGTTCAACCATACGGCGTTGAAGTATGTGTGGATCAGCAAATACTTCGGCCAAATTGTTGATGGGTCCGCAAGGTACTTTGGCCGATTCAAGCAGGCTCAGCCAATATTTTTTCCCTTGCGTCATGAATTGTGCAGACAGCATGGGTATGAGCGTATCGCGGTGCCTAACCCTGTCTTGGTTACGCACAAAGCGTGGATCTGACGCCCACTCGGGTTTTTTGATGCAGTCGCACAATTTGGCAAATTGACCATCATTGCCCACCGCCACAATGATGAAATCTCGCTGGGCATGGTCGTTGGCAGCGACTTCAAATACTTGGTAAGGAACAATATTCACATGCGCGTTGCCCATGCGCCCTGGAGGTGATTGGCGAGGCGTATTTACCAAGAAATTTGCGCCCAAATTGGCCAGCATGGCCACTTGCGTGTCTAACAAAGCCATATCAATATGCTGACCTATGCCGCTGCGTTCAGCGTGACGCAAAGCCGCCAGAATGGAAACCGTCGCATACATACCGGTGAATAAATCGGCCACAGCGACACCTACTTTTTGGGGTCCGCCGCCAACCTCATCGCGCTCCCCCGTGACACTCATGAGTCCGCCCATGGCCTGCACAGCAAAGTCATAACCCGCACGATCAGCATAAGGCCCCGTTTGACCAAAACCTGTGATGCTGCAATACACCAGGCGCGGGTTGATGGACTTCAACGCTTCATAGTGCAAGCCGTAGCGCTGCATATCGCCGACTTTGAAGTTTTCAACAACGACATCTGCCTTGCTTGCGAGGTCGCGAATCAATTGCTGACCTTCAGGGCTGGCCAAGTCGCAAGTGATGGAGCGTTTGTTGCGGTTTGCACCTAAAAAGTAAGCGGATTCAGCACTGTCGGTTTGCGCTTGTGTTTTTAAAAAAGGAGGTCCCCAGCCGCGTGTATCGTCGCCTACCAGCGGGCGTTCTACTTTGACGACATCGGCGCCTAAATCTGCCAGCGTTTGTGTACACCAAGGGCCGGCCAAGACCCGTGACAAATCTAATATGCGAATGCCATCCAGTGAGTTCATGGACAGATTTTCACTCAAACCAGACTACCTATTGAAATTGAAATGGGTTGCGGTTGAGAAGACAACTTGGTCAACCACAGGTAAGCGCAAGACATACCCGGTTCACAAGGACGATAATGCACACAGAGTACAACTTCCATGAACACACGTATTTTGATCATTGCCCATGCGCCCTTGGCGACCGCCTTGCGGGAATGTGCCTTGCATGTGTTTCCTGAATGTACACAGGAGGTGGTAGCTATTGATGTGCCCCCTGATCAATCACCAGAAGATACCTATGCAGCTGCACAGCATTTACTGGTCACAGAGCCTGGGCAGCAAATTCTTGTCTTGACAGATGTCATAGGCGCGACACCGTCCAATGTAGCGCAGCGACTGGTCCAAGCGCATGAATCCAGTCTGGTGGCTGGCGTCAATTTACCCATGTTGTTGCGCACGGTCTGTTATCGGCATGAGAATTTGAAAGAGTTGACCCATCGCGCCCTAGAAGGCGGCACCCAAGGTGTGCTTCAATTAAACGCCGTCAGCAATGGATCCAAATAAATTCAGGAATGTATGAAGTCAACCGTCACAGTTATCAATAAACTTGGTTTGCACGCCAGGGCATCTGCCAAGTTAACCAAAATGGCCGGTAGCTTTCCCTGCCAAGTATGGGTTCGCAGGGGTGAACGCAAAGTCAACGCCAAAAGCATCATGGGTGTGATGATGCTTGCTGCGGGCATAGGCACAGAACTTGAAATAGAGACCGAGGGTGAGCAAGAGGCCCAAGCCATGCAAGCACTGCTGGCGTTGATCAACGATAAATTCGGCGAAGGCGAGTGAGACTGACATGACGTTTTCCATCCACGGTTTGGCAGTCGCCCGTGGTATTGCCATTGGAAAGGCAGTGCTGGTGGCAAGCAGTCGCGTGGATGTGGCTCACTATTTCATACAGCCGTCAAAAATAGAAGAAGAACTCCATCGTTTTACCGAAGCGAAAAATGCTGTCATGACTGAGGTTCAGCGCTTGCATCACTCTGTGCCTAAAGATGCGCCGCCCGAATTGGCAGCACTGCTGGAAGTACACATGATGCTGCTGCAAGACGAAATGCTGGCAGATGGCGTGAAACATTGGGTCACTGACAGGTTGTACAACGCTGAATGGGCGCTGACATCTCAACTCGAAGTGGTGGCCAGACAATTTGACGACATGGAAGACGTGTATTTGCGTGAACGCAAAGGCGACCTTGAACAAGTGGTTGAACGTTTACTGCGCCACATGAAAGGTCTGACAACCCATTTGCCGCCACCTGCAGAGCGTAAATCTGCGAACGCATGGCATCAAGACCAACTACTTGACGACAACCATGAGGCGCCGCTGGTGTTGATCGCGCACGACCTGTCACCCGCCGATATGCTTCAATTCAAGCAAGGTGTTTTTACCGGTTTTGTGACTGATGTCGGCGGTAAAACATCCCATACGGCCATCGTTGCGCGCAGTCTGGATATTCCTGCTGTCGTGGGGGCGCGTCATGCCAGTCAATTGATCAAGCAGGATGATTGGGTGATTATTGATGGTGACGCAGGCGTCATCGTTGTCAGTCCCTCGCCGATTATTCTGGCTGAGTACGCGTTCAAACAAAGGCAATCAGAGCTCGAGCGCGAGCGTCTGGCCAGATTACGACACACTCCCGCCGTCACTGTAGATGGTCAACAAGTGCATTTGCTGGCAAATATTGAATTGCCTGAAGACACGCAATTGGCGCTGGACATGAGTGCGGTTGGCGTCGGTTTGTTTCGCAGTGAATTTCTTTTCATGGGACGCGATGGACAGCTGCCCGACGAAGAAGAGCAGTACCAAGCCTATCACCGCGCAGTTGTAGGCATGAAAGGCTTGCCGGTGACCATACGCACAGTAGATGTGGGCGCTGACAAACCACTTGACCGCACCGCCAAAGACCAAGAGCATTTGAACCCGGCATTGGGGTTGAGGGCTATCCGTTGGAGTCTGGCAGATCCAAACATGTTTTTGAGTCAATTGCGAGCCATATTGCGCGCGGCTGCGCACGGCCAGGTCAATTTGTTGATTCCCATGTTGGCACATGCGCAGGAAATACACCAAACTTTTCAATTGCTGAATGTGGCCCGCCAACAGTTGGATAAAAAATCAGTGCCTTATGGCCCGCTGCGTGTCGGGGCCATGATAGAAGTACCGGCAGCGGCTTTGAGTCTGCCATTGTTTTTAAAACATTTTGATTTTCTGTCTGTCGGCACCAATGATTTGATCCAATACACCTTGGCGATTGACCGTGCCGATGAACAAGTGGCGCATTTGTATGACCCGCTGCATCCGGCTATTTTGAATTTGCTGGCCAACACCATTGCACAGGGGGCGGCAGCAGGTAAAGAAGTCGCTTTGTGTGGGGAAATGGCAGGCGACCCCAGCTTGACACGTTTGTTACTGGGCTTAGGGTTACGCAATTTTTCTATGCACCCTACCCAAATATTGCGGGTCAAGCAGGAAGTATTGCGAGCGGATACCCAGCGCTTGGCGCCTTGGGCTCAGTTTGTGATGCAATCGGATGACCCTGCGACTGAAATACTCACCTACTGATCAGGGCGAACCGCTGGGCACATAAACGCTGTCATCGGTGTAAATCATATCCAGCGGCAGACGAATACCTTTGGCATGGTCCTCGGCGCAACGAATCAATAAACGACTGCGGTGCCTGGCTTGGCTGGCCTTCATTTCATCTAAGCTCATCCATAAAGTGCGCACAATACCTTCATCCAATGGACGTGTCGCGTCATGCGCACCTAACACCCCAGTGAATGCAAAACGCAAATAGGTGATGTCCTCTTCTGGGTCTTGGGGCGTCGGTGGTTTGCTGAACCGCGACAGGTAAATTCCCACCAAAGCAGTTGGTGTGAACGCATACGCCGTTTCCTCCAGCACCTCGCGAACGCAGGCTTGCAGCGGCGACTCGCCCGGGTCCAAGTGACCCGCAGGATTGTTGAACATCAATCCTTTGGGGGTGTGTTCTTCCACCAATAAAAATCGGCCATTGTGTTCAATGATGCCGGCCACGGTCACACTGGGTTTCCAACGATGTGTCATAGTGCAAAATGCTCACTTTTGAGGGCTTGTTCTGAATCTGCGATGATTCTCGCCCATTGCGTATAGGAGATAACCATGCTGATAGGCGTGCCTGCCGAAACCACGTCGGGCGAAACCCGTGTTGCCGTGACCCCAGAAACGGCCAAAAAAATCATTGCCCAGGGACACACCGTCAAGATCCAAGCCGGGGCCGGTGTGGCGGCCAGTGTCACAGATGCCGCCTACGAGGCGGCCGGTGCCCAAATCACTGATGCTGCTGGTGCCTTAGGTGCGGAACTGGTGCTCAAAGTGCGTACACCTTTAGCCGCTGAGTTGACGCAAATGAAGCCGGGCAGTGCGCTTATCGGCATGCTCAACCCTTTTGATGCCGAAGGTTTGCAACGCCTTGCCGCAGCAGGCCTGACCAGTTTTGCGCTTGAAGCCGCACCTCGCACCACGCGGGCGCAAAGCATGGACGTGTTGTCTTCGCAAGCAAATATTGCTGGTTACAAGGCGGTGATGATGGCCGCTGACAAATACCAGCGTTTTTTCCCCATGCTGATGACCGCTGCCGGCACCGTCAAGGCCGCGCGTGTCGTTATTCTGGGCGTGGGTGTGGCGGGCTTACAGGCCATTGCTACCGCCAAGCGACTCGGCGCTGTGATCGAAGCCTCGGATGTGCGCCCCAGCGTGAAAGAGCAGGTGGAGTCGCTCGGCGCCAAGTTCATCGACGTGCCCTATGAAACCGCTGAAGAAAAAGAAGCTGCCGAAGGTGTTGGCGGCTATGCACGTCCGATGCCGCAGAGTTGGTTGGATCGCCAGAAGTTGGAAGTCGCCAAACGCGTAGCGATGGCAGATGCAGTGATTTCTACCGCTTTGATTCCGGGCCGCGCCGCGCCGGTGCTGATCACAGAAGACATGGTCAAAAGCATGAAACCGGGGTCGGTCATCATTGATTTGGCCGCTGGCAAAGGCGCCAATGGCGTAGGCGGTAATTGCCCCTTGAGCGAAGCGGATCGCATAGTTGTCAAGCATGGTGTGACGCTGGTGGGTGAAACCAATTTGCCCGCATTGGTGGCGGCAGATGCTTCGGCACTGTATGCACGCAATGTGCTGGATTTTTTGAAACTGGTTTTGCCTAAGGACAAGGGCTTTACTGTTGATATGGAAGACGACATCGTGGCAGCCTGCCTGATGACACAGGGCGGCGACGTCAAAAGGAAATAAGCATGGACCACACCATCACCAACCTCATTATTTTCGTGCTGGCGATTTACGTCGGTTACCACGTGGTCTGGAACGTCACACCCGCATTGCACACACCGCTGATGGCGGTGACCAATGCAGTGTCTGCCATCATCATCGTAGGTGCGATGCTGGCTGCGGCACTCACTGTCACGCCGCTTGGCAAAACCATGGGCGTGCTGGCTGTTGCGTTGGCCGCTGTCAATGTGTTCGGCGGCTTTTTGGTGACTCGACGCATGCTTGAAATGTTCAAGAAAAAAGCCCCCAAGACAGGAGCTGCGAAATGAGCATAAATCTCGTTGTTCTTTTGTACTTGGTAGCCAGTATTTGTTTCATTCAAGCGCTCAAAGGGCTGTCGCATCCAACCACCTCTATCCGAGGCAATCTGTTTGGTATGAGTGGCATGGCGATCGCGGTGATCACGACGGCCGCTTTGATTTTCAATCAAGCGACCCAGTTAAGTCAGGTGGATCCGGTTCAAGGGCTAGGCTGGGTATTGCTTGGTCTGGTCATCGGCGGCGGCGTCGGTGCCCTCATGGCGCAGCGCGTCGAGATGACCAAAATGCCCGAACTCGTCGCTTTTATGCACAGCATGATCGGTCTGGCCGCCGTGTTCATTGCCATCGCAGCGGTGGTCGAACCTTCAGCCTTCGGTATTGTGGCCCAAGGCTTGGGCACACTGGATATTCCCAATGGCAACCGCTTGGAGTTGTTCTTGGGTGCCGCCATCGGCGCCATCACTTTCAGCGGTTCGGTCATTGCATTTGGCAAGCTGTCAGGCAAGTATAAATTCCGTTTGTTCCAGGGCGCACCTGTGGTGTTTGCTGGTCAGCACATGTTGAACTTGCTTATCGGCATTGCCACAGTGGGCTTGGGCGTGTACTTCATGATCAGCGGCAACTGGAATGCGTTTTTGGTCATGCTGGCGCTGTCTTTTGTGCTGGGCGTGCTGATCATCATTCCTATCGGCGGTGCTGATATGCCGGTGGTGGTGTCCATGCTCAATAGTTACTCAGGCTGGGCAGCAGCAGGTATCGGTTTTTCCTTGAATAACAGCATGTTGATCATTGCCGGTTCGCTGGTGGGTTCGTCTGGAGCCATCCTGTCTTACATCATGTGTAAAGCGATGAACCGATCCTTCTTCAATGTGATTTTGGGCGGATTTGGTGGCGATGCCACCAGCGCTGTCGCCGGCAGCACCGAGCAGCGTCCGGTCAAAAGCGGCAGTGCCGATGATGCGGCTTTTATTTTGGGCAATGCAGAAACCGTCGTCATCGTGCCCGGTTACGGCTTGGCCGTCGCACGTGCGCAGCATGCAGTGAAAGAGTTGGCTGAAAAACTGATTCACAAAGGCATCACCGTTAAATACGCTATTCATCCGGTCGCTGGGCGCATGCCCGGACACATGAACGTGTTGCTGGCCGAGGCCGAAGTGCCTTATGACCAGGTGTTTGAGATGGAAGACATCAACGGCGAATTCGGTCAGGCAGACGTTGCCATCATTCTGGGTGCCAACGACGTGGTCAATCCGGCGGCCATGATCAAGGGCAGCGCCATTTATGGCATGCCCATATTGGAGGCCTACAAAGCCAAAACCGTGATTGTCAACAAGCGTTCCATGGCAGCGGGTTACGCTGGTCTGGACAATGAATTGTTCTACATGGACAAAACCATGATGGTCTTTGGCGACGCCAAGAAAGTGGTGGAGGACATGGTCAAGGCGATTGAATAAGTCGCTATTGATAACAAGGATGCGCCCATGAAGCCGATTGCTATTGTGGGCGCTATGCAGCAGGAGTTGGCAGGCCTCAAGCAGGCTTTGCAAAATACGCACACCATCAAACTGGGTTCGCGAGAAGTCACGTCCGGGACGTGGCACGGGCAACCCGTGGTGCTGGCGCTTTCACACATAGGCAAGGTGGCGGCTGCCACAACCGCCACAGCAATGATTGAGCGGTTTGATGTGACTGAGTTGGTATTCACAGGCGTAGCGGGTGGATTAGGTCAAGGCGTGAATGTCGGCGATATGGTGGTGGCCACTGAGTTTTTACAACACGATATGGACGCCTCTCCTTTGTTTCCCATTTACGAAGTGCCGATGTACGGACGCGCCCACTTTCCCACCGATCTGCATTTGACCCAGAGCTTGAAAGCCGCGGCGCAGGACATTTTGAAAAATCCGGCTCAGTGGATAGACATGGATGTCATGCGTGAATTGCATGTGCATGCACCCAAAGTACATGCAGGCATGGTGGTGAGCGGGGACCGTTTTGTCTCCACAACCGTTGAGAGCCGGGATTTGCAGCAGCGCCAACCCCATGCTTTGGCTGTCGAGATGGAAGGCGCAGCTGTGGCGCAAGTCTGTTTAGATTATGGTGTGCCATTTGGCGCAGTTCGCACGATCTCAGACCGTGCCGACGACGCTGCCACTGTTGACTTTTCTCGCTTCATCCATGAAGTGGCCAGTCGCTATACCTTGGCTTTGCTGGGTACCTGGTTATCCAAGCGCAGCAGCGGTTAACGCAACCAACCGCGCTTGTAGCAAAACCACATCGGCAGGGCTGCACTCAGGAACATGACGCTGACCACATACGGGTAGGCGTAGCTGCCCAGCATGGCAAATTCAGGGAATTGCAGGTTCATGCCGTAAATGCTGGCCACCAATGTGGGTGGCAGCAAAGCCACGCTGGCGACTGAGAAAATTTTGATGATCTTGTTCTGACTGATGTTGATGAAACCAACGGTGGCATCCATCAAGAAGTTGATTTTGTCAAACAAAAACGCCGTGTGACTGTCTAATGAATCGATGTCCCGCAAAATCTGGCGCGCGTCATCAAACTGTTCGGCGTTGAGCATGCGCAGTCGCATAGCAAAACTCAGCGCACGTCGGGTGTCCATCATGTTGCGACGGATACGGCCATTCAAATCCTCTTGGCGAGCAATCTCTGCCAGTACTTCACCAGCCAGTTCATCGGTCACATCGCCAGACAGCACCATTTTGCTGATTTTTTCCAATTCATCGTAAATGCCCTCAAGTGTGTCAGCTGAATATTCTGCATCAGCAGAAAATAACTCTAGCAATACATCTTTGGCGTCCTCGATCAGGCCGGGTGCTCTGCGTGCGCGCAAGCGCAACAATCTAAACACGGGCAAGTCTTCTTCGTGAATTGAGAACAGCACACCGTGGCTTTTTAATGCGGCATTGTGTTGATTCAATATGAAAGCGACTCGAACAGCACGCGGCTCATCAATGTCCGCAATCAAAAAGTCTGAGCGAATATGCAGTTCGCCGTTGTCCTCTTCGTAAAAACGCGCGGACTCTTCAATGTCTTCGTCCATCGCATCGTCAGGAACTTGAACATCAAAATGCTGGCTGATCCAGCGTTTTTCTTCAGGTGTGGGGGACTCTAAATCCACCCAAATCGGTTGAAAGCGTGAGAGTTCTTCGAGCGAGGAAATCTCTTCTTGAAACAGGCGGCCATTGGCCAGCGAAAAAATATTGAGCATGGCAATTCTCAGTGCGTGAATGGGCGGATGAAAAGTTTGGGTACGCTTTCGATTCCGCCTGGCCTGTTGCCGGTAAACCGAAAGCTACCAACTAGGGTAGGTTTCCAAGGAGTTTGCTCCGTGACAAATGAAGCGGTAATTATGGCATTGAGAAATGACTATTGAATCTGACTGTTAAAGTCTGCGGTTTATCTGGTGAAATTGAATGCATACTGAACTGACGCCCAGGCGTGAACTGGCATTGCTACTGACATTGGCTGGTATTCAATTCACCCATGTGGTTGATTTCATGATCATGATGCCACTGGGGCCGCAACTGACAGCCTTGTTTTCAATCAGTGATGCGCAATTTGGTTTGCTGGTATCGGCTTACACATTTGCCGCTGGTATTTCAGGTTTATTGGCTGCGTCGTTTGTCGATCGTTTTGAACGTAAGCGGCTTGTTTTGGTGCTTTACTTTTTGTTTGCGCTGACCACGCTGGGCTGCGCCATGGCGCCTACCTACGGTATGTTGATGCTGGCGCGAACGGCAGCCGGAGTGTTTGGCGGGATCTTGTCAGCCATGACGCAAACCGTGATCGGCGACGTGATTCCGTTCGCACGCCGTGGCCGCGCAACCGGGTTGGTGATGACGTCATTTTCTTTGGCTACCGTCGTCGGTGTACCTAGTGGCTTGTTTCTCGCTAACCATGCAGGCTGGCACAGCAGTTTCATCGCTATCGCGGTCGCATGCTTGTTGGTTGGTGCGATGGCCTTGGTGAGTTTGCCGACGCTGGACAAGCACGTGGCGCAGGCGCGGGGTCAAGATGTGTTGTTTGCTGTTCGCGGTGTATGGGCGGATCAAAACCACCGACGCGCCTTGGCCATGTCTTCCGCCATGATGTTCGCGGCCTTCACCGTGATCCCCTACATCACCATTTATATGCAAAGCAATCAGGTATTGTTGCCGACTGAAATTCCCTTTATTTATTTAAGTGGCGGTGTGGTGACCTTGTTGTCCGCGCGTTGGATTGGCATACTGACCGACCGGGTCGGTAAGCGCAAAATGTTTCAACGCATGTTGCTGCTGTCCATGGTGCCTATGACCATCACCACCCTGATGCAGCCGCTACCTTTACCGGTGGTGCTGCTGGTGTCATCAGCCCTGTTTTTCTTCATGAACGCGCGCATGATCCCTGGCATGGCATTGTTGACTTCAGCTGCCCAACCGCAATTTCGCGGCGCATTCATGTCGTTGAACGGTGCAGTGCAGTCCATGTCCATTGGTTTAGCGACTTGGATCGGGGGCCTGCTGATACAGCGTAATCCTCAGGGCCAAGTCACGCATTACTGGCTGTGTGCGCTGGTCGGGGTGTCTGCCTCACTGTTAGCTTATGCATTGGCTCAGCGGGTCAAGATGCATACCTCTGAGCCAGGCCATGTAGCTGCTTGAAGGTGGGCGTGCACTCACATTTCCCTTTTTTCGATGAAGGACAGACCGCGGGGTTTGCTTTTTTTTCCAACAAGGTGCATAGTGGCGAAGACCTGTCACCGTTCAGGCATGTTGCCTGGGCGATTGCGCACAGGTATTTGTTTGGAGGCTTGGTATGAATTTAACGATCAGCGGTCATCATCTTGAAGTCACCCCAGCATTGCGAGGTTACGTCACCCAAAAATTAGACCGCATCATGCGTCACTTTGACCAAGTGGTCGATGTGCGCGTCTTGCTATCTGTAGAAAAGCAAAAAGAAAAAGAAGGTCGTCAGCGTGCAGAATGCAATATTCATGTCAAGGGCAACGATTTGTTTGCTGAAAGCGCCAGCCAAGACCTGTATGCAGCTGTCGATGACTTGGTTGACAAACTGGACCGGCAAGTCGTGCGACACAAAGACCGCATCCAAAATCACCAGCACCCCAGCATCAAAAGGGATATGTTGAATTGAAATTCAGTGTGTTGTGTGAAAACCGCCTGTCTGACAGGCGGTTTTTTTCATGAATCTTCTTTTTATTTAATCTAAAAGTAATAAATATTTACCCTAGCTTGACATTGAATCTAGGTGCATAATCAGCCCCCAATCATGAACAGACTCGCTGCCATTTTGCCCCCTGCCCAAGCGATTGTGCAGGTAGACGCCACCAGTAAAAAACGTGCTTTTGAGGAAGCCGGTTTGCTGTTTGAAAACCTGCACGGTCTTAACCGCGCCATGGTTGCAGACAGTTTGTTTGCCCGCGAACGACTGGGGTCTACCGGCTTAGGTTACGGCGTGGCCATTCCGCATGGACGTATCAAGGGCATGAAATATCCCCTGGCGGCGGTTTTTCTGTTGGCAGACCCGATTGGGTTTGATGCACCCGATGAAAAGCCTGTGTCTTTGATGATTTTTTTGTTGGTGCCAGAAGCTTCCACCCAAAAGCACCTTGAAATTTTGTCGGAAATTGCTGAAATGCTGAGTGACAACGGTTTGCGTGACCAGTTGAAGCAAAGCCAAAATGCCGCCGAACTCCACCAGTTGATATCCAACTGGCGATCTGTGCAAACTGTTTAATTTGCTTTCACTTTGAAACCTACCGCTGTCAGCGCAGACGTATTGTTTGAAGACTTTCGTCAGAAGCTGGATTGGCAATGGGTGGCCAGTCAAGATGCCACCGAGCGGCATTTCGATGAAGTCGCAGTGCGCATGGCACGCTCTGGCGCTGACTTGGTGGGTTACCTCAATTACATCCATCCTTACCGCTTACAGGTTTTGGGCGAGCGGGAAATCAATTATCTAACCCACGAAGACCCACTGATAGCTGAGCGTCGTATATCGCGCATTGTGACCTTGGTGCCGCCTGTGCTGGTCGTGGCAGACGCGCAGACGCCTACCGAGTCCTTGCTCACAATGTGTGAGCAGGCGCAAATCCCCATGTTTGTCACTGCAGAATCTGCAGCCTTTGTGATTGACTTGTTGCGCGCATACCTTTCCAAGCATTTTGCCGACCGCACCACATTGCACGGTGTGTTCATGGATATTCTTGGGATGGGGGTGATGATCACTGGCGAATCAGGCTTGGGCAAAAGCGAACTGGGGCTGGAATTGATTTCGCGCGGCCATGGGCTGGTGGCAGACGACGCGGTGGACTTGTACCGCATCAACCAAACGACGCTGGAAGGCCGTTGTCCGGCTTTGCTGCAAAACTTGCTTGAGGTGCGTGGCATCGGACTGTTGGATATCCAGGCGATCTTTGGCGAAACAGCCGTGCGCCGCAAAATGCGTTTGAAGCTGATTGTTCATCTGGTGCGCAAGGAAACGTTGGAGCGAGATTACGACCGCTTACCGCATGAACCTCTGACCGAGATGGTGCTGGGCATTGCCGTGCGCAAAGTGGTGATTCAGGTGGTGGCAGGTCGCAATATTGCGGTGCTGGTTGAAGCCGCTGTGAGGAATACGATTTTGCAGTTGCGCGGCATCGATACCTACGAAAAATTTGTGGGCCGCCACCGCGAAGCCATGCTGTCCAACCAGATCGATTGATCAGGCGTTTTTATGCGGGCAAGGGTTACGCTTGCAATGTGCGTACAAGCTCAATGCATGGTCGGATATTTCAAATCCTTTGGCGTGGGCAATGTCGTGCTGGCGTTTTTCAATTTCAGCATCAAAAAATTCTTCCACCCTGCCGCAATCCAGACAAACCAAGTGGTCATGATGCTGGCCTTCATTGAGCTCATAGACCGCTTTGCCACTTTCAAACTGACTGCGTGTCAGCAAGCCGGCTTGCTCAAATTGCATCAATACCCGGTAAATGGTGGCCAGTCCAATGTCGGCACGTTCATTGAGCACCAAGCGGTACACGTCCTCGGCGCTCATGTGTCGTTGCCCGCTTTTCTGGAACAACTCCAAAACAGTGATGCGGGGCAGTGTGGCTTTTAAACCCGTATTTTTTAAATCACCTTTAGACTGCATATGACCTTTCGCAACCAGGGAGAGGGAGAGTCATGACCCATCGTTACAATGGATTAATCATAGCCTGCTTATTCCCTACCATGACTCCCATGCATCCTCCACTGGCGCGCAGCTGCGGTCTGATCCTGCTGTCGTCGTTACTGACAGCCTGTGCCTTGGTGGACGACCCAGTCGCCCGAGCGATGCGTAAAGTCACGCCCTACCGCATCGAAGTTGTGCAGGGTAATTTTGTCTCCAAAGAGCAGTTGCAGGTATTGCGACCAGGCATGACCCGTTTGCAAGTCAAAGAAATTTTAGGCACACCCTTAATCACCAGTGTGTTTCATGCCGATCGCTGGGACTATGCATTCACCATACGGCGCAAAGGTACACAACCGCAGCAGCGCAAGTTATCGGTATTTTTTCAAAATGATATGTTCCTGAAAGCAGAGTCTGAAGAATTACCCAGTGAATCTGAATTTGCCGAGCGCATTTCGGTACCCGAGGAACTTCAAAAACCACCACGTTTGCAAGCCACGCAGCAAGAACTTGACAAGTTTCGTCAATCCTCTTCCCCCTCCACACCTGTAGAGCCTGTGGACAACAACACGCAGCGCAAGCAGTACCCGCCGCTGGAATCCCCCGTCAGATAATTTGAAAGCTATGAGCAACCCTTCAGACAGCCCTATTTGCCAAATCGCCATCGCAGGTGCCAGCGGGCGCATGGGCCGAATGTTGATTGAGGCTGTGATACATGCCGAGGACACGCAGCTTTGCGGGGCATTGGACGTTGTTGGTAACTTGCATCTGGGCACCGATGCGGCTGCATTTCTTGGCAAGCCGGTGGGCGTGCAAATCACTGCCGATATAGATGCGGGCTTGCAAAATGCACAGGTGTTGATCGATTTCACGCGCCCTGAGGGCACTATGCAGCATGTGGCGGCATGTCGTCGGCTTGGAGTGCACATGGTGATCGGCACAACAGGCTTCACTGAAGCGCAAAAGGCTGAGATCAAAGCTGCCGGTCAAGATATTGCCATCGTCATGGCGCCCAATATGAGCGTGGGCGTGAACGTGACACTCAAGCTGCTGGAAATGGCTGCGAAAGCTTTAAGTGAGGGTTACGACATTGAAATCATAGAAGCTCACCACAAGCACAAAGTCGATGCGCCTTCTGGCACCGCGTTGAAAATGGGTGAAGTCATCGCCGAGGCACAAGGGCGCGCCTTGAAAGACTGTGCAGTCTATGAGCGCTATGGTCACACCGGTGAACGCGTTGCCGGCAGCATCGGCTTTTCCACCATCCGTGGTGGTGACATCGTGGGGGACCACACGGTGATGTTTGCCACTGAAGGCGAACGCATAGAAATCACCCACAAATCGGCCAGTCGCAGTACCTATGCCCAAGGCAGTTTGCGTGCGGCACGTTTTTTGGCACATCAGCGCAGTGGCTTGTTTGATATGTTTGATGTGCTTGGGTTGAATCAGCAGGGTCGCGCCGCGTGAGCTTGATAGACACGCTGTCGCAAGCAGATGGCTTGAGTCGTGCGGTCACGTTGTTATTGCTGTGTATGTCTGTGGCCAGTTGGGTGATTATTCTTTACAAAAGTTGGCTGTTGCAATCGGCCGTCAAGGACTTGGCTGTTTGCAAAGGACTTTTTTGGCAGGCAACGGATTGGAGCCAAGCGCATGCGCAGTGGTTACAAGCAGATCGCCAGGCCATGTTTGTGCCTTTGTTGCAAGCGATCAGCTTGGCGCCAAGTAACGGACTGGCCTCACAGCCTATGCTGCAAGACCAACTGACTCGCTCTTTGCGCGAAGCCTTGCAAGCAGTTCGCACCCGTTTGCAATGGGGCCAAGATGTGTTGGCGACCGTTGGTGCCACAGCGCCATTTGTGGGTTTACTGGGGACGGTCTGGGGTATTTTTCATGCGCTCACCAACCTGTCGGTAGCTGGGCAATACACCTTGGACAAGGTGGCACAGCCAGTCGGTGAGGCGCTAGTCATGACAGCCGCTGGTTTGGCTGTCGCCATACCTGCGGTGATAGCCTATAACCTGATGGGGCGACGCTTGGCACGCATAGACGCCGAACTCGAAGGCTTGGCCTACGACTTGCGGGCATTGGCGCCCAGCGTCACTGTCAAGCTAGGATGAGAGGCAAGCATGGCCTTTGGTGAATTTGAACCACGCCAAAACCATACGCCCATGGGTGACATCAATGTCACGCCCTTGGTAGACGTGATGTTGGTGCTGTTGGTCATTTTCATCATTGCAGCGCCGTTGATGACCAGCGGCTTACACATGGAGTTACCACAGGTTGATGTACCGCCGACTTCTGTCAAGACCACACAACTCAACGTCGCGCTCGACAGCACCGGTGAATTGACTGTCGATAGTCAGCCATTGCAAATCAACCAATTGGCGGCTGCTTTGAGCTTGCGCGCCCAAGCAGCCCAGGCCAGCGAGGTGCAACTCAGCATTGATAAAAACGTGCCCTACGGCAAGGTGGCAGAAGTGATGGCTGAAATACAAAAATCCGATCTGCACAGTGTGTCTATGGCGGTGCTGTCCGCAGCGCCTAAAATGCAGTCCAACTCCCCGACTGTGCGCAATTGAGCGCGCACGGGGTTTCTTATTGAACCCCATGCCATCTCATTCCCACCCATCCGAACCCGTCAGTGGCGAAACCGCTCACACCGATTACCAAGCATCAGCGATTGAAAAGGCCGTGCAAGCTGCCTGGACGCGTGCAGACGTTTACCGTGTGACTGAAGACAAGTCGCGACCCAAGTACTACGCTTGTTCCATGCTGCCTTACCCCAGCGGGAAGCTGCACATGGGTCATGTGCGTAACTACACCATCAACGACATGCTTACCCGACATTTGCGCATGAAGGGCTTCAATGTACTCATGCCTATGGGCTGGGACGCGTTCGGTTTACCTGCAGAAAACGCTGCGCTGAAAAATGGTGTGCCGCCAGCCAAATGGACCTACGAAAACATCGCCTACATGAAGCAGCAAATGCAGGCCATGGGGCTGGCCATTGACTGGTCGCGCGAAGTCGCCACTTGCGATGCCAGTTACTACCGATGGAACCAGTGGTTATTTTTGAAGATGCTGGACAAAGGCATCGCCTACCGCAAGACCCAAGTGGTGAACTGGGACCCAGTGGACCAGACCGTGCTGGCCAACGAGCAAGTCATTGATGGCAAAGGCTGGCGCACAGGCGCGGTGGTTGAAAAGCGCGAGATCCCCGGCTACTACCTGAAGATCACCGACTATGCACAAGAGCTGCTCGACCATGTGCAAATCGGCAACCCCAAGGCCACCTTGAATGGCTGGCCGGACAAAGTGCGGTTGATGCAAGAGAACTGGATTGGCAAATCTGAGGGCGTACGTTTTGCGTTTACCCATGAGATTCGGGATGCTGCGGGTCAATTGATCCAAGACGGCCGCATGTATGTGTTCACCACGCGCGCCGACACCATCATGGGTGTGACGTTTTGTGCGGTCGCACCCGAGCACCCACTGGCGTTGTATGCGGCCGCGACCCAACCCGCCCTGGCGGCATTCATCGAAGAATGCAAAGCTGGTGGCACCACCGAGGCGGAACTGGCATTGAAGGACAAGGTCGGCATGGACACCGGTTTACAGGTGACGCATCCGTTGACGGGTGAGCAAGTGGCGGTATGGGTGGGCAACTATGTGTTGATGAGTTACGGCGATGGCGCGGTCATGGGTGTGCCAGCGCACGATGAGCGGGATTTTGCGTTTGCGTTGAAGTACGGGTTGGTGATTAAGCAGGTAGTCAGTGTTGGTGCCGCTGACATGACGGTATTGCGTTCGGATGGTGGTGCCGCTGCGGGGACTGCCCCCAGCGTACCCGCTATCGCTCATCAAGTGAAGGCTGCAGCATCGTTCGATAACCAAGTATGGAAAGACTGGTACGCCACCAAAGACGGCGTATGCCTCAACTCCGGCGTGCTTGATGGACTGCATTTCAAAGACGCGGTCAATAAAGTGTCCGCGCTAATCGCGGCGAAAAACCTGGGCGAGAAAAAAACCACCTGGCGTTTGCGCGACTGGGGTGTGAGCCGTCAGCGTTACTGGGGTACACCGATTCCCATCATCCACTGCGACGAGCATGGCGCGGTGCCCGTGCCGGAAAAAGACCTGCCAGTGGTGCTGCCGCAAGACTGTATACCCGACGGTTCCGGCAACCCATTGCACAAGCACCCAGGCTTTCACCAAGGTGTGGTTTGTCCAACCTGCGGTAAACCGGCACGGCGTGAAACCGACACCATGGACACCTTTGTCGATTCGAGTTGGTACTACATGCGTTATTGCGACCCGACGAATACCGACAAGATGGTGGCAGATGGCAGTGATTACTGGATGCGTCAAGAAGGAGTGGCTAGCGGCGGCAGCGGTATGGATCAGTACATCGGCGGCATCGAACACGCTATTTTGCATTTGTTGTACGCACGTTTCTGGACCAAGGTGATGCGTGATTTGGGTTTGGTGAAAGTGGACGAACCGTTCACCAAGCTGCTGACCCAAGGCATGGTGCTCAACCATATTTACTCGCGCAAAGGCGAAAAAGGTGGTGTTGAATATTTCTGGCCACACGAAGTCCAGGACCAGTATGACGCGACCGGTAAAGTGATTGGCGCGGTTTTGAAAGAAGCCAAAGGACATTTACCGGCTGGCACTGCCATCGTCTATGAAGGCGTGGGTACCATGAGCAAAAGCAAGAACAATGGCGTGGACCCGCAAGACCTGATCGAGCGCTACGGCGCTGACACGGCGCGTTTGTACACCATGTTCACTGCACCTCCCGAGGCTACGCTGGAGTGGAATGATTCGGCTGTGGAGGGCAGTTACCGTTTTTTGCGTCGGGTATGGAATTTTGCGCACAAGCACCGTGCAACTATTGCCCAAGGTATGGGGGTCGACAGAAGTCACCCTGTGGAATTCAGCAAACCTGCCAAGGCCTTGCGACTAGATATTCACAGCGTGCTCAAGCAGGCGAATTACGACTACGAGCGCATGCAATACAACACGGTTGTTTCTGCGGTGATGAAAATGCTCAACACCTTAGAAGATGCTGTGTTGAGCGACAGCGCGGAAGACTGCGCCGCATTGGCTGAATGCGTTTCTATTTTGCTTCGCGTGCTCTATCCGGTGTGTCCGCATATCAGCTATCACTTGTGGGGCGACTTAGGTTATGCGGCTTGTTGCGGTGATTTATTGGACGTGAGCTGGGCTGGCGTGGACGACAGCGCACTGGTGCGCGACGAGATCGAACTCATGCTGCAAGTCAACGGTAAATTGCGCGGCTCGCTGCAGGTCAGTGCACAAGCAGACAAAGCGGCCATCGAGCAGGCGGCGCTTGCAAGCGAAGCCTTTCAAAAACAGGCGCAGGGGGCCGCGGTGAAAAAAATCATCATTGTTCCCGGCCGACTCGTCAATCTGGTGGTCTGATGTCACAACCAACTGCTGATCAAAAGACGACTCGCCGCACGTGGCTTCATCGAAGCTTTCAAGCTGGCGCCGTTGTCATCAGCGCTGCATTATTGACGGCATGTGGTTTTGAGTTGCGAAAAGCCCCCGAGCTACCTTTCAAAACCATGTACACCAACTTTGCCGAGGCGTCGGTATTTGGGCAATTGCTCAGGCGCAATCTCAAAGCCTTGGACAACATCGAAGTCATCATGGATGTGCGAGACATAGAACGTGCCGATGTGATTCTTGAAATTCTTGAAGAATTGCAGGAAAAAGTGATTCTCTCTCGCACCGCTACCGGCACTGTCAGAGAGTACACGCTGCGTTTAAGGGTTCGCTTCAAATTAAGAACCCGTGATGGTTTTGATTTGATACCCGCCGCGGACCTGGTGCAAGAACGTGAAATCAGCTTTAATGAAACCGCCGCTTTATCTAAGGAAGCTGAAGAGCAATTGCTGTACCGTGATATGCGTGCTGACTTGGTCCAGCAAATGATTCGCCGGCTGGCCGCCGCGCGCATGCCCTGAGCCCTGTTCATGCAAATCGCTGCTGCACGTCTTTCCGACCAACTTCACAAAGGCGTGCGCAGTCTTTACACCTTGCATAGTGATGAGCCTTTGCTGCTGCAAGAAGCGGCTGATTTAATCAGACTGACTGCGCGCAACCAGGGGTATACCGAGCGCCATGTATTCACTGTCATCGGTGCTCATTTTGATTGGGCAGAGGTGCAGGCCGCCGGTGCTTCTATGAGCTTGTTTGCCGACAAGTTGATATTGGATTTGCGTATTCCTTCTGGCAAACCCGGCAAAGAAGGCAGCATCGCTTTGCAGCAATTGGCGCAAAGCGTGGCAGACAACGACGCGGTGCTGTTATTGGTGTCATTACCAAGGCTGGATAAAACGGCTAAGAGCAGTGGTTGGTTCTTGGCATTGGAGGCCCATGGCGCGACGGTTCAACTCGATCCAGTCCATCGTGCCGACTTGCCCGCTTGGATTGCCCAGCGTTTGGCTCAACAGCAGCAGCGTGTGCGTGAAGGCGAAGAAGGCCAGCGCAGTTTGCAGTTTTTTGCTGATCGGGTTGAGGGCAATTTATTGGCCGCTCACCAAGAAATTCAAAAACTGGGCCTGCTGTACCCGCAAGGCGAATTGGCTTTGGAGCAGATAGAGCGCGCGGTCTTGAATGTGGCTCGTTACGATGTGTTCAAGTTGGGCGAGGCGGTGCTGGCCGGACAACATGGGCGGGTGCAGCGCATGATGGATGGCCTGCAGGCTGAGGGCGTGTCTGAGGTGCTGGTGCACTACACCTTGGCCGAAGATATTCGCAGCTTAAAGCGCGTCAAGGATGCAGTCGCTGCTGGCCGACCGTTGCCTCAGGTTTTGCGCGAGCAAAGAGTATGGGGGCTCAAGGAGCGATTGTTTGAGCGCGTTTTACCGCATATCTCTACGACCTCGCTTGATCGTTTGCTACAAAGTGCGCATCAGGTCGACGGCATTGTCAAAGGCATGAAACTGCCTGCTTGGCCCACAGACAACTGGCAAGCCTTATTGCGACTGGCATTGATGTTGAGCAAGGCATGTAACGCTCGCTGATTGTTTTTTCCGCTGATGCAAGGCTGTTTGCAAATCAATATTTGCACCTGTTGCTATCTCTGCCAAAATCTGAACATGAACGCACACACTATTTCCGATCTGATGTTGGTTATGGGTCAACAGGCCAAGCAAGCCAGCGCCAACATGGCCAAAGCCACAGCAGCCAGCAAAAGCGATGCATTACGCGAGCTCGCGCGTTTGTTGCGTGATGACACCCAGGCCTTGGTGGCCGCCAACCAAGAAGATTTACAGCGAGCCCAAGCCAACGGTTTGGACGGCCCCATGTTGGACAGGCTGAAACTCACGCCTGCTATTTTGGAAACCTGCGCTATCGGCTGCGAGCAATTGGCGGTCATGCCTGACATCATCGGCAGCATCTCCGGCATGACCCAACAACCTAGCGGCATTCGCGTGGGCCAGATGCGCGTGCCCATAGGCGTGTTCGGCATGATTTTCGAGAGCCGACCCAATGTCACCATTGAGGCTGCTTCGCTGGCCATCAAGAGTGGCAATGCCTGTATTTTGCGCGGCGGCTCAGAAGCATTGGCGTCCAACACGGCGTTGGCGCAACGTGTTCAACAGGCTTTACATAACGCCGGTTTGCCGCGCGATGCGGTGCAACTGGTGCCGACCACGGACCGTGAAGCTGTGGGCCATTTGATCGCTATGCCAGATTTTGTCGATGTCATCATTCCGCGCGGCGGCAAGGGTTTGATCGAGCGCATCAGCCGTGATGCCAAGGTACCTGTCATCAAACACTTGGACGGCAATTGCCACACTTATATCGACGATCCCTGCGATCTAGAGACGGCCATCAAGGTCACCGACAACGCCAAAACACAAAAGTACAGTCCCTGCAACGCCACCGAAAGTTTGTTGGTGGCGCGTGGTGTGGCGGCGGCATTTTTGCCGCGCATAGGACACATATTCGCCGACAAAGGGGTGGAGATGCGCTGCTGCCCCGAGAGCAAAGCCTTGCTTGTCGATGTCAAGGGCGCAGTGGTGAAAGATGCGCTTGAGCAAGATTGGTTCGAGGAATACCTTGCCCCCGTCATCAGCATCAAGGTGGTCAAAGATGTTGATGCCGCCATTGCGCACATCAACCACTACAGTAGCCACCACACGGATGCCATCCTCACGCTCAACCACGTCAACGGTCAGCGCTTTGTGCGCGAAGTCGATTCAGCCAGTGTGATGATCAACACCAGCACGCGGTTTGCCGATGGTTTTGAATATGGTCTGGGTGCTGAGATTGGTATTTCCACCGATAAATTTCACGCACGCGGCCCGGTGGGCATCGAGGGCTTGACCTCGCTGAAGTTTGTGGTGTTGGGGATGGGGGAAGTCAGGAGCTGAGCGTTGCTATTGCTGGCGATAGCGTGGCAATCAAAAGCAAAAACGCTAGGCAAGCGTTTCCCGTCATCATTAAGCCTGTCGCGCGCAGGCCCAATTAAAAGTCTGGTTTAGAAAATGAAACCCCCGTACCGTATAGCTTAGGCAAAGCTTGAAGACTATGGTTTGACACACAGTTACTTGTTTTGTATGCCTGTCACAAGCCCTTCGCTTGAAACTGTCAAAATCCCCCCCACCTCTTACACACACACGAGACAACAAGCCCCATGGGTCCCCACCTCATTACCGCACTGACCGGCCCCATCAACGAGCTCGAGCAGCGCATCATCGATTCCATGCCGGCTATCGAGCGCTGGTTTCGCTTGGAATGGATGGAGCACACACCGCCTTTTTATTCATCGGTCGATATCCGCAACGCAGGCTTCAAGCTCGCACCGGTAGACACCAACTTGTACCCCGGCGGCTGGAACAACCTCACACCCGAGATGCTGCCACTGGCAGTGCAAGCCGCCATGGCAGCGATAGAAAAAATCTGCCCCGAAGCCCGCAACCTGTTGCTAATACCCGAGAACCACACACGCAACACGTTTTACCTGAGCAATGTCGCGCAACTTGCGCGCATCTTCAATATGGCCGGACTGAATGTACGCATCGGCTCTATCAATCCCGACATCAAAGAAAATACATCCTTTGAACTGCCCAATGGTGACAGCCTGATGCTCGAACCCATCATCCGCAGTAAAACCAGACTGGGTTTGAAAGACTTTGACCCGTGTACGATTTTGTTGAATAACGATTTAAGCGCAGGTATCCCAGGTATCCTTGAAGACCTCCACGAGCAATACCTGCTGCCACCTTTGCATGCTGGTTGGTGTGTGCGACGTAAAAGTGTGCACTTTGCCAATTACGAGGAAGTGGCCAAACGATTTGGCAAAATGATAGGCATAGACCCTTGGCTGATCAATCCCATGTTCAGCCAATGTGGCGAGGTCAATTTTGCAGAAGGTGAAGGCATGGAATGCCTGACCACCAATGTCGACGCGCTGCTCACCAAAATCCGTCGCAAATACAAGGAATTTGGCATCCACGAAAAACCGTTTGTCATTGTCAAAGCCGACAACGGTACCTATGGCATGGGCATCATGACCGTGCGCGATGTCAAAGACCTGGAGGTGCTTAACCGCAAAACCCGCAACAAAATGAGCGTGGTCAAAGACGGTCAAGAGGTCAACCAGGTCATCATTCAAGAGGGCGTGCAGACCAACGAGCGCATCAATGACGCGGTGGCTGAGCCGGTGGTCTACATGATGGACCGCTATGTCGTCGGCGGTTTTTACCGGGTGCATGCTGAACGCGGCATTGATGAAAACCTGAACGCCCCCGGCTCCAGTTTCGTTCCTTTGGCATTTGAGCAAAGCGCTCACACACCACAGCCAGGCATGAAACCCGGAGCCAGTGCGCCTAACCGCTTTTACATGTATGGGGTGATTGCCCGTCTGGCCATGCTGGCCGCCAGTTATGAACTGGAAGCCACCGACCCGGACGCCGAGGTGTACGAGTAAAAAATAACTCGTTTGCTGCGTTGCAAAATCGTTAAACTTTGTGCTTCCTAGATTACCGGTAGGGCGGCAAATGTCGCTCGATGTTTTATGAGCGAAGCGATCAGCCAAGACCACCAGCAATCTTCGTTGGCTGGTTTGACATTGGGTGCCATTGGGGTGGTTTACGGGGACATCGGTACCAGCGTGCTGTACTCCGTCAAAGAAGTGTTTGGCTCAGGCCACGTGGCATTTACCCCAGATAACGTTTACGGCATTTTGTCCATCTTTTTTTGGACGTTGACTTTCATTGTTTCCCTCAAGTATGTAACGCTGGTGCTGCGCGCCGACAACAATGGCGAGGGCGGTCTGGTGGCCATGCTGGCCTTGGCATCTTCCTCGGTGCGAGATAAACCGCGCTTGCGCAGCGTGTTGCTGGTAGTGGGTATTTTTGGCACTTGCTTGTTTTATGGCGACGGTGTGATCACCCCGGCTATTTCCGTGCTATCGGCCGTAGAGGGTTTGGAAGTCGTTTCCCCCACGTTTAAAAAAGCCGTTATACCTTTGACCTTGCTGATTTTGTTATGTTTGTTTGCCGTACAAAAACGCGGTACAGGCGGCATAGGCAAGTTCTTTGGTCCTATCACCATGGTTTGGTTTGCTGCAATCGCGGTGCTGGGGCTCTACCACATCGTTGGGCACCCAGAGATTTTGTGGGCCATCAGCCCGCATTACGCTGTCTTGTTCATTTGGAACCAACCGTTCACAGCGTTCATCATTTTAGGTGCCGTGGTCTTGTGCGTGACAGGTGGAGAAGCGCTGTATGCGGACATGGGACACTTCGGTAAACAACCGATTCGTCTGGCTTGGTTTGCCATCGTCATGCCTTGCCTGACGCTGAATTATTTTGGACAGGGGGCTTTGTTGTTGAGTGACCCGGGCGCGGTGGACAACCCGTTTTTCAATATGGCACCCGATTGGGCATTGATTCCATTGGTGGTGTTAGCAACTGCCGCCACCGTGATCGCCTCTCAGGCCTTGATCACCGGCGCTTTCAGTGTGACCAAGCAAGTCATTCAACTCGGCTTTTTGCCTCGCTTGCAAATTTTGCACACCAGCGCCAAAGACACTGGGCAGATTTACATGCCACTGGTGAATTGGGGCTTGTTTGTGGTCATTGTGCTGGCGGTGGTGATGTTTAAAACATCTAGCAACCTAGCTGCAGCCTATGGCATTGCAGTTTGTACAGACATGTTGATTACCACTGTACTGACATTTTTCGTTATCCGTTATGCGTGGAAATACCCCTTGTGGTTGTGCATTGCGGCGACATCAGTGTTCTTCTTGGTCGACCTGGCTTTTTGGAGTTCCAATTTGTTGAAACTGGCCGACGGCGGCTGGTTTCCCTTGTTCATCGGCGGATTGATATTGACGTTGATGCTGACATGGCGAGACGGGCGCTCGTTGCTTCACCACAAGACACGTGATGAATCGATGGGTCTGGCGTCATTTTTAGAAGCCTTGTTCTTGGCGCCACCTACCAGGGTGGAAGGCACCGCTGTATTTTTGACGTCTGAGGACGGCATAGTTCCCAACGCCATGCTGCACAACCTGAAACACAACAAGGTCTTGCATGCGCAAAACCTGTTTGTCACGGTACGTAACCATGAAATACCTTGGGTGGTGAATGACAAACGCGTTGAAGTCGCCGATTTGGGTAACAGTTGCTGGCAAGTCATCGTCCATTACGGTTTCATGGATGACCCGGATGTGCCGTTTGCGCTGTCCTTGATGCGCGGACAGGTTGGCGAGATCAACGCCATGAACACCAGTTACTTTTTGTCGCGTGACAGCATTGTGCCGACCGTTGGCGGCGGTATGTCGCAGTGGCGCGAGAAATTGTTTGCACAGATGTACCTCAATGCCAGCGCTGCTGCAGACTTTTTGAATTTACCCAGCAATTCGGTGGTGGAGATGGGTAGCAAAATAGAAATCTGAACCCGGATTAGGTGACCGATCCGTTCGCTGTTACCCTAGCGCCATGAACATATTGTTTGTTTGCGATCCTGTGGCTTCTTTTCATATCGAAAAGGACAGCACCTTCACCATGATGCGCGAAGCCCAACTGCGCGGGCATACGGTCTGGGTTTGCGGTACCGATGCGCTGTTTTGGCAAAGCGGTGGGCTGGTCAGTGCTCGCATGCATCAGTTGAAATTGACTGGCCGTTGCGTGGATTGGTTCACTGTCACTGCTGAAGCGAACCGAAGTTTATGCAGCCTAGACGCTATCGTCATGCGCAAAGACCCACCATTTGACAATGAGTATTTTTATGCCACCCATTTATTGAGCCAGGCTGAACGCGAAGGTGCGCGTGTGTTCAACAGTCCGCAGGCACTTCGTGAGCATCCTGAGAAGTTGTCATTGATGGAATTTGCGGCTTTTGCCCCGCCTACACTGGTCACGCGCGACGCCAAAGCCATTCGCGAATTTCATGCATTGCACCATGACATCATCTTGAAGCCATTGGACGGCATGGGCGGTATGGGTATTTTTCGGGTCAAGGCCGATGGTTTGAATTTGGGCAGCATCATCGAAACCTTGAACCACAACGGCGCTGTCAGTGTGATGGTGCAAACGTTTTTGCCTGAAATCACACAAGGGGATAAGCGTGTTCTCGTGATTGACGGAGAAGCGGTTCCTTTTGCGCTGGCAAGAATTCCGCAGGGCAATGAAGTGCGCGGTAACTTGGCCGCCGGCGGCAAAGGCGTGGCCAAGCCCTTGAGCGTGCGTGACAGGCAAATCGCCGAGGCGCTCGGACCGGTGCTGGCCGCGCGCGGTTTGTTGCTGGTGGGTCTGGATATCATCGGAGACAGTTTGACCGAAATCAACGTCACCAGTCCCACCTGCTTCAGAGAAATCACTGACCAAACCGGCTTTGATGTACCCGCCATGTTCATGACTGCACTCGAGCGTCGTCTGGCCGATTAATATAGTTCACAATGACCATGCACACCACCTATTTCGAGTGATGAAGGTCTTTATAGAACAAAGTTTATTTGAGCCTTATGCGTACGCTGCCAAAGAGCGGTTAGACGCTGTCAGGCCTTTTGAATATGCACAGACGCGCAACCATGTACAAGGCGCTGTCAGTATGCTGTCCCCTTATCTGACCCACGGCATATTAAGCGTTCCTGAGGTGGCTGATTACATGTATCAGGTGCATCGCATGGGGGCACAACATAAGTTTATTTACGAGTTGGCTTGGCGCGAATATTTTCAGCATGTGCATGAAATGTTGGGCGATGCGATACACAACAATTTGCACCCAGGCGTATTGCCTGAAGATGCCTACAGCTTGGACCTGCCGGCCGATGTTCGCAGTGGTGCCAGTGGTATTCCTGTGATCGACCAAGCGGTGAGACAGTTGTATTTCAACGGTTATGTACATAACCACGCTCGTTTATGGCTGGCCAGTTATCTCGTGCACATACGCAAAGTGCATTGGCGCGTCGGTGCCGATTGGATGTACAGCCATTTGCTGGATGGTGATGTCGCTAGCAATGACTTGAGTTGGCAATGGGTGGCAGGCACCGCCAGCAGCAAACCCTATTTATTCAATGCAGACAATGTGAGTGTCAATGCACCAGAAATGTGGCACAGCAAAAACACGGTGATCGATCAGGAAAAAGACATCATCGACATGATTGCACGCAGCCGTGCCACATTCACACAAACAGCCCAAGCGTTTGCACGCATTGACGAACCAGAGCTACTCAGCCGACCACCAGCAGAATTCGATTTGTTACCAGCAGGCATCGCGGCGGATAAGTTGATCGGCCGCCATGTCTGGTGGATACACCCTTGGTCATTGACCGATAAGCCGCCTCTCGATGCGCCGGCAGATGTCATGCGTGTGGCTGCCTGTTGGTACGAATGGACGCAAGACAGACCGTGGAGCATGGCCCGATGGAAGTTTGTTGCCAAGGGCATGCATCAACTGGCATCACACTGCTGGTTTGAAGATGCCACACGTTTGGCTGAGATATTAAGCAAAGCCAAAGCTGTGCATGTCTGGGACCACCGCAGCTTGCCCGATTGGCCTGGCGTGCCTTGGGTAAGGCACAGCGCACCTCGCTTGTGGCCGGCGCAGCCAGAGCACTGCGCATCATTTTCAAATTGGTGGAGCAAGGTCAATCGCTACCGCTTGACCTTGCCACAGTTGTTGCGGCGAGTGGTTTGACCGAATCAGACCGCCGCTTTGACTTTCAATCGCCAAGCATGCAATAGCGGTTCTGTATAACCGCTGGGTTGGGTCATGCCGTGGAACACCAAATCGGTGGCTGCCAAATAGGCTTTGGAGGTGGTGAAGTGAGCGGCCATGGGTTGGTACAAGGGGTCGCCGGCATTTTGCTTGTCGACCACCGCCGCCATGCGCTCAAAGGTAGCGCGAACTTGCGCTTCGCTGACCACGCCATGCTTGAGCCAGTTGGCGATATGTTGGCTGGAAATGCGCAGCGTGGCGCGGTCCTCCATCAAGCCGACATTGTGGATATCGGGCACTTTGGAGCAGCCCACCCCTTGGTCGACCCAGCGCACCACATAGCCCAGAATACCTTGGACGTTGTTGTCCAGTTCTTGCTGTTTGTCAGCCTCGCTCCAATCGGCTTTGGCAACGACGGGCACGGTCAACAAGTCTTTCAATAAAGCAGCGTGTTGTTTATCAGCGTCGATCTTTTCAAGTTCCTTTTGCACGTCACTCACCAGCAGTTGGTGGTAGTGCATGGCGTGCAACGTCGCTGCCGTTGGGCTGGGCACCCAGGCGGTGTTGGCACCGGCTTTAGGATGCGCGATTTTTTGCTCCATCATGGCTTTCATCAAATCGGGCATGGCCCACATGCCTTTGCCGATTTGCGCTTTGCCGCGCAGGCCGCATGACAAGCCGACCAACACATTGTTTTTCTCGTAGGCGGCGATCCACGCGCTGCTCTTCATATCGCCTTTGCGCAGCATGGGACCGGCGTGCATGGCGGTGTGCATTTCGTCGCCGGTGCGGTCTAAGAAACCGGTGTTGATGAACGCCACGCGGCTGGCTGCAGCAGCGATACAGGCTTTGAGGTTGACGCTGGTGCGGCGCTCTTCGTCCATGATGCCGAGCTTGACGGTGCTGTCGGGCAAACCCAGAATCTGCTCAACTCGGCCAAACAATTCAGACGCAAAAGCCACTTCAGCAGGCCCGTGCATTTTGGGTTTGACGATATAGACCGAGCCAGTGCGTGAATTGCGGATGCCGTTGGCACCATGGCCTTGTAAATCATGCAAAGCAATCGCGGTGGTGACCATGGCGTCCATGATGCCCTCAGGAATTTCATGTGTGAGGCCATCGGCACCGTCAAACAGAATGGCTGGATTCGTCATCAAATGGCCAACGTTTCGTAAAAACAGCAGCGAGCGCCCGTGTAGTTTCACCTCGGCGTTGCCCTTGGGTGAGTGGTACACCCGGTCGGGGTTGAGGCCGCGTTTGAAGCTGTGGCCGCCTTTGGTGACATCTTCTGTCAGCGTGCCTTTCAAAATGCCTAACCAGTTGCTGTAGGCCAGCAGTTTGTCCTCGGCATCCACGGCGGCGACGGAATCTTCCAGGTCCAAAATGGTGGAGAGTGCGGCTTCGACCACCAAGTCGCTCACGCCTGCCGGATCGGTGGCTCCAATCGGGCTTTTCGGATTGATTTGTATATCCAAGTGCAAGCCGTTGTGAACCAACAGCACGGACGAGGGGTGGGCTGCATCGCCTTGGTAGCCAACCAATTGTGTGGGGTCTGACAACGCAGAGGTTTTGCCGCCTTTCAAAGACACCACCAAAGCGCCTTTGACCACGGCATAGCCGGTGGAGTCGATGTGTGAGCCCTTTTTCAAAGGCACGGTGCGGTCCAGCACATAGCGGGCGTATTCAATGACTTTGGCGCCGCGTTTGTCGTTGTAGCCCGGGCCTTTGGCACAGCCGTTGTCTTCAGATATGACGTCAGTGCCGTACAAAGCGTCATACAGTGAACCCCAGCGTGCGTTGGCGGCGTTCAAGGCATAGCGGGCGTTCAAAATCGGCACCACCAATTGCGGGCCTGCCTGCACAGCCAATTCAGCATCCACATGAGATGTGGTGGCTTTGGCTTTGGCGGGTACCGGCACGAGGTAGCCGATACCGTGCAAAAACGCCTGATAAGCCTTCATGTCAGCCACCGGGCCAGGATGGGATTGATGCCATTGGTCTAACTCGGTTTGTAGCCGGTCGCGTTCGCTCAGCAGAGCAGCATTTTTCGGCGCCAAGTCTTGCACCAGTTGGTCAAACCCCTTCCAAAAAGTGACACTGGATACACCCGTGCCTGGCAGTACTTGTTGGTCAATAAAGTGATACAAGGAGGAGGCCACATGGAGTTTGTAAAGTGATGTGCGCTGAGTCATTCAAGGCTTTCTGATGGGAAAAATGGAAGGTCGGGGTTTTCACCGATAATTTTGTATTTTAGGAGTTCGTTGTGCAATTTTTCAAACTTGTTGTCACAGCACTGACCATCGGTGCTTGTTCGCTGGCGTTAGCTGAGTCTGAGTTCGGCATTTTTGGCGGCGCTCAAAGCTCCCCTCACTCAGACGTTGTCAACACCAAAGCCAACACCACCTTTTATACCGGTTGGAAAGCGCAATCATTTACCTTTCCTATTTATGCCGGATGGCGTTATACCCGTTGGTTAGACGACGATTGGGCTTATGCGGTCAATTACGCCCACACCAAAGCTATCTCAACCGATCAGGGCAGCTCAAGTGACAAGACTGGCTATACAACGCTCGAATTCACTGACGGCGCCAACCCCATCACGGTGATTGCTATGCGCAGGTTTTCATACAGGGACATCAAACCTTATGTCGGCGCAGGATTGGGTATTTCTGCGCCCCACGTGGAAGTTCAATGGACCGGCAGCAGCAAAACATTTGGCTACCAGTACGGCGGCCCGGTTGCGACTGTGCTCGCAGGCTTTAGCTACCCTTACAGCGACAAATGGAGTGTGTTCACCGACTTCCAGATGCACTACATGAAAATGAACGTGGCGATTGACGGCGGCCGTCTCAAAACCAATCTGATTACCAATGCATTGAACGTTGGAGTCAGCTACCGCTTCTGACCGGCCTATATGCAACAGGTTCAGCAAGATCTGCTGGCAGCGCTGACCACTGCCTTGGAAACTTTGTCGCCCGGGAGTGGCGATAAGGCCCGTTTTGAAACGCCTAAAGTGGCTTCGCATGGAGACTGGGCCGTCACTGCCGCCATGCAATTGGCGAAACCTTTGGGTCGCCATCCGCGCGAACTCGGCGAGCAATTACGCAGCACTTTGTTGGCGTCTACAGCGGGACAACGCTGGGTCTCAGCCATCGAGCTTGCCGGGCCAGGTTTCTTGAATTTGCGCCTCAAGCCTGAAGCCAAGCAGCAGGTGGTGGTTGAAGTGTTGCGTGCCCAGGCGCTTTACGGTGTTCAAGCAAAGCACGGACAAAAATTACTGGTTGAGTTTGTTTCTGCGAACCCGACCGGACCCTTGCACGTCGGTCATGGCAGACAGGCCGCATTGGGTGACGCGATTTGCAATTTGTTTGAAACCCAAGGCTGGTCGGTGCACCGCGAGTTTTATTACAACGACGCTGGCGTACAAATTCAAACCCTGGCCATTTCTACGCAGTGCCGTGCCAAGGGCATCAAGCCCGGGGATCCGCAATGGCCAGAAAACGCCTACAACGGTGAGTACATTGCCGACATTGCGCAAGACTTCTTGGCCAAGAAAACCGTCACTGCAGATGACCGCAGCTTCACTGCCAGTGCCGATATCAACGACATAGACAACATCCGCGACTTTGCGGTGGCGTATTTGCGCCGTGAACAAGACCTGGATTTGAAGGCCTTTGTTGTCAAGTTTGACCACTATTACCTCGAGTCCAGTTTGTATAGCGATGGTCGTGTAGAGGCTGCGGTGGCGAGTTTGCAGGCCTCTGGCCACACCTATGAACAAGACGGCGCCTTGTGGTTGCGCTCTACCGATTTCGGTGACGATAAAGACCGCGTGATGCGCAAGTCCGACGGCAGTTACACCTATTTTGTGCCTGATGTGGCTTATCATTTAGCCAAGTGGGAGCGCGGTTTCACCAAAGTGATCAACATCCAGGGCACCGACCACCACGGCACGATTGCACGGGTACGCGCTGGCTTGCAGGCCGCTTCAGTGCAACAGCAATTGCATATTCCTCAAGGCTACCCAGACTATTTATTGCACACCATGGTGCGCGTCATGCGCGCCGGCGAGGAAGTCAAAATCTCCAAGCGAGCAGGAAGTTATGTGACCTTGCGCGACTTGATCGAGTGGACCAGCAAGGACGCGGTGCGTTTCTTTTTGCTCAGCCGCAAAGCAGACACCGATTATGTGTTCGACGTAGATTTGGCGCGCGCCAAAAACAATGAAAATCCGGTGTACTACGTGCAATACGCACACGCTCGCATTTGTTCGATTTTGAGCACTTGGCAAACGCAATCACAGATGCCGCTTGAAGGTTTGTGTAACGTCGACCTCACGCCGCTTAACAGCCCACCGGCACAGGCACTGATGATGTTGCTCGCGCGTTATCCGCAGACACTGACACAGGCTTGCGCAGACATGGCGCCGCATGATTTGACGTTTTATCTGCGTGACTTGGCCGCCTGTTATCACAGCTATTACGATGCAGAGCGCATACTGGTGGAGGACGTCAACACCAGAGACGCCAGAGTGGCTTTGGTCAAAGCCACCGCACAGGTTTTGTCAAACGGATTGAATCTGCTGGGTGTGGATGCACCGATCAGCATGTAAAGGTACATCACATGGGACATTTTTTCTTGCAGCGCGGCAACACTTTGGTGGGTTTTATTTTGGGCTTGGTCGTCGGGCTGACGGTAGCGCTGGGCGTGGCGGTTTACGTCACCAAGGTGCCGATTCCGTTTTTGAACAAAGGGCTGACGCGCAATGCCGAACAAGATGCGGCAGAGGAAAAGAAAAACAAAGACTGGGATCCGAACGCTCCTTTGTACGGCAAGAACCCTGGCGCCAATACGCCTTCAGAAACAATCAAACTTGGCAAGCCAGGTGAAGTGGCAGCGCCAGCGCCAACGGCGCCAAGCGCCTCCACCTCGGAGGATCCCTTGGGCGAATTGGCAGCCAGCAAAGCGCAACAAGCCGATGCGTTTCAGTACTTGGTGCAAGTGGGCGCCTTTCTCAACAGCGCTGAGGCTGACAGCCAACGCATCAAACTGGCACTCGCCGGTTTTGAGCCTGTGATTTCACAGCGCGATCAAGATGGCAAAGTGATTTACCGCGTGCGTGTCGGTCCCTACGACAGCAAGTCGCAGGCAGAACAAATTCAAGCGCAATTGAAAACAAATAAATTCGAATCCGCATTGATTCGCGTGCAACGTTGAACCAGAAAGGTATTGTCATGAAACGCCGTCAATTCACATCTCTTGGTAGCACTGCGTTGGCAAGTGCCTTGTTAAGCTATTGGCCCGCGTCACAGGCTCAGCCAACAGCCTTCAAAGCCGGAACCGATTACTTGGCGTTGTCCAAGACACTCCCCAGTGAATCTGCCAAAGGCAAGATTGAGGTGCTGGAGTTTTTTTGGTACAACTGCCCGCATTGCAATGCGTTCGAACCCACGCTTAGTGCATGGAGTAAAAAATTACCCAAGGATGTCGAATTGCGTCGCGTACCGGTGCGTTTCAGAGAGACCTTTGAACCACAGCAACGCGCTTACTACGTGCTTGAAGCGCTGGGCAAAGTGGAAGAATTACATGCCAAGATGTTCGCCGCTATTCATATTGAAAAACAAACCCTTGAAAAGCAAGATGCACTGGTTGCATGGGCGGAAAAAAATGGCATACCCGCTGCCAAATTCACCGGGTTGTTCAATTCGTTCTCTGTCGTCAGCAAGGCCCGTCGTGCGGCGCAACTGCAAGAACAGTTCAAGGTGGAGGGCGTACCCGCGCTCGGCATAGGTGGACGTTTTTATGTGGATGGCAGTTTGTCCGGCAGCATGGAGCGGGCTTTGCAGATCACTGACTTTTTGGTCAACGAGATTCGCAAGGGGCGCTGATTAAGCGGCTGGTTTATACCCCTACAATGCGAGGATTGTTCACTACAGCAATTTTCGTGCCTTGAAAACCCTAGCCCTCATTCTCAGCCTGTTCGTACTCACGCCTTCATTGGCCATGGCTGAGGCAGCCGATCGAAAAAAACCGATGAATGTGGAAGCGGATTCATTGGACCATGACGAGCTCAAACAGGTCAGCATTTTCACGGGCAAAGTTTTGGCCACCAAAGGCACCATCACCATGCGCGGCCACCGTATTGAAGTCCGCCAAGATCCTGATGGTTACCAGTATGGTGTGATCAAACCCTTGGCGGGTCAGCGCAGTTTTTTTCGCCAAAAGCGTGAAGGTGTAGATGAGTGGATTGAAGGCGAGGGTGAGTCGATTGAATACGATGGCAAGGCAGACAAGGTGGTTTTGCTGGGTCGTGCTGACTTCAGACGTTACCGTGGCACGGTGCTGAGTGATCAGATGACAGGGCAACGGATTGTGTATGAAAACTTGACCGACCAGTTCACTGTAGACGGCAAGGTGGGGGGCAACAAACCTGGCAATGGCACGGGCCGTATCCGTGCCGTGTTGTCTCCCAAGCCAAGTGACGAGGCCGCCAAATAATGGCCCTCACCGCAGCCGCCACCGCTGACGGTTTGCAGGTGCAGCATTTGCAAAAATCCTATGTGGGTCGCCGCGTGGTCCAAGATGTGTCGATTTCGGTCAACAAGGGCGAAGTGGTGGGTTTGTTAGGCCCTAATGGCGCGGGAAAAACCACTTCTTTTTACATGATTGTCGGGCTGGTGCGGGCTGACGGCGGCACGATTTCTATTGACGGCGTCCCTGTTGAGCATTTACCCATTCACCTGAGAGCGCGCATGGGCCTGAGTTACCTGCCGCAGGAGGCTTCCATCTTTCGCAAACTCAATGTCGCCGACAACGTGCGTGCTGTGCTTGAATTACAAACCGATGGCAACGGCAAATCCTTGAGCAAAACTGAGATTGAGCAACGTTTAACGGGTTTATTGCAGGAACTGCGCATCGAGCACTTGCGTGAATCTGCGGCGCTGGCTCTCTCTGGTGGCGAACGTCGCCGTGTAGAAATTGCCCGCGCCTTGGCTACTCAACCGCGTTATATCTTGCTGGATGAGCCATTTGCCGGCATTGACCCGATTGCCGTGCTTGAAATTCAGCGCATCATTGGTTTTCTCAAGGCCAAAGGCATTGGTGTGTTGATCACCGACCACAATGTGCGTGAAACCCTGGGCATTTGCGACCATGCGTCCATCATCAGCGAGGGTCGGGTGTTGGCCGAAGGCAAGCCGCAGGACATTATTCATAACCCAGAGGTACGGCGGGTGTACCTGGGTGAAAATTTCCGCATGTAAGGCACGGAACGCAGCATGAAGCAAGGCCTCTCACTGCGCGTCTCGCAACACCTGGCACTCACGCCTCAGTTACAGCAGTCGATCCGTTTGTTGCAACTCTCCACCTTGGAGTTGAGTCAGGAAATTGAACAAATGCTGGACGACAACCCGTTTCTTGAAAAAGAAATGGAAGACCTCGCGCCGCGTGAAGACTTCGGGCTGGCGCAGGAAGACGCCATAGCAACCCCGTCTGAATCAGAAGCTGATAACGACGTTTGGGAAGGCCCGATGGATCGCGTCAGTGAGGTGCGGGTGGAGACTGCCAGTGAAGCCTCGGATGCGCCGTTGGATGCGGCTGGTGTGGCTGAAAGTTGGGACGGAGACGGCAGCGTCGAGTTTTCGCCGGATGACAGCGAGTGGGGAGGCGACGCACCGGCGAGCAATAACAATAACAACAACGATGAAAAAGCGCAGGCCACCGAATTGGCACGTAACCAGGAGTCCCTCACCGCATATTTGCACCGTCAAGCCTTGTCCCTGCGATTAGATGACACGGATCGCGCTGCCTTGCGTTTTCTGATCGAGTCCCTCAATGATGATGGTTATCTGGAAGACAGCTTTCAAACGCTGGCTGAAAGTCTGGCGGGCGACGATATCGAACAATGTGAAGAGCTGGTGCATCGCTTTCATGTGGCCTTGGGTTTGTTGCAAAGCTTGGAGCCCACGGGCGTGGGTGCGCGAGATTTGGGCGAGTGTTTGCGCTTGCAACTGCAAGTCATACCTGCGGATACTGAAGAACGAGCGCACGTGCGCGCGTGTGCTCTGTCCATTTGTAAACAGCCGTTGGAGTTGCTGGCAAAGCGCGATGTCAAACGCTTGGTGATGGCTATTGGGGCCAGCGAGTTGGAGGTCAAGACGGCCATGGCGCTGATTGCACGCCTAGAGCCCAAGCCCGGACGTCGCTTTGTCGATGTGGAGCGTAATGTGGTGGTGCCTGATGTGCTGGTCACTGCCAGCGGATTAGACAAGCAGGGACTGCCTCAATTTCGCGCCATGCTCAACCCAGAGGTGATGCCGCGCCTGAAGGTGAACGACATTTACGCCAATGCCCTCAAAGGCAGCAAGGGCGACAGCCACGCCGGATTGCAACAACGCTTGCAAGAAGCGCGTTGGATGATCAAAAACATCCAGCAACGTTTTGAAACGATTTTGCGCGTGAGCAATGCCATCACGCAGCGACAAAAAAGTTTTTTCATTCATGGCGAACTCGCCATGAAGCCCATGGTGTTGCGTGAAATTGCAGAAGAGCTGGGTTTGCACGAATCCACCATCAGCCGCGTCACCACAGCCAAGTACATGCACACGCCCTACGGCACCTTTGAATTGAAATATTTTTTCGGCTCGGGGCTGGGCACGGACAGCGGCAACAATGCGTCAAGCACGGCGGTGCGCGCACTCATCAAACAATTGATCGCCAGCGAAAACCCGAAAAAACCCTTGTCGGACAACCAACTCTCTGACATGCTCAAGGAGCAAGGCATCGATTGCGCGCGTCGCACGGTGGCCAAATACCGAGAAGCTTTGCGCATAGCGCCTACCAACCTGCGAAAAACGCTGTGAATGCATTGAACCTGTTTGTCCCCTGCGCCGCCGGGGTGGAGGCTTATCTGGCTGCCGAAGTGGCACACATCACGGGTTTGCCGCCAACTGCCATGCAAACCCTCAGAGGCGGTGTGCAATTGCAAGCGTCATGGCGCGACGCGTTGCTTTTAAATTTACACAGCCGCTTGGGCATGCGGGTGTTGATACAACTGGCCAATGCACCTTACCTGAGCGAGCAAGATATTTACAACGCTGCCGCCAACGTTGCATGGGAAATGTGGTTCACGCCGCGTGAGAGTTTTCGCATTGATTTCACCGCGCAACACAGCCCGCTCAAGAGCTTGAACTTTGCCGCACTGCGAGTCAAGGATGCGGTGGCAGACCGGTTCCGCGACAAAGCGGGCGTGCGACCGGATGTTGACACGCAGCGACCGGCGGTGCGCATACATCTGCACTTGAGCGAAAAAACCCAAAGCATTTACCTAGACACCAGCGGTGAGCCCTTGTTCAAACGTGGCTGGCGCGAAGACAAGGGGGACGCGCCGCTCAAAGAAACCTTGGCGGCCGCCATGTTGGCGGCCAGTGCATGGAGCATGCCGCCGGTGTATGCGCCCGGTGAAACACGGCCTGCGCAAATCCCGCTGGCAGGTGTCGAGCAAGGTTTGGCTTTGTATGACCCATGCTGTGGCAGTGGCACCATCGCTATTGAAGCCGCGCAAATCGCTTGCCGCATCGCTGCGGGTGCACACAGGCGCTTTGGTTTTGAGCGTTTGCGTATGTTTGATGCCCATGTGTGGCAGCAACTTAAAGAACAGGCGGCGGCAATGCAATGTGCGCCGCGAGCACCGGTGTTTGCCAGTGACGTGGCTTTTCGCATGGTTGATTTCGCCAAACGCAATGCCGAGCGTGCCGGCGTGGCGCATGTCATTGAATTACGAGGTGGCGACGCTTTGCAACGCATGCCGCCCGGTCACACGCCAGGCATCATGTTGGTGAATCCACCTTACGGAGAACGCATAGAGACCGCTGGTGTAGCGGGCAGTTCCAAGCGTGGCTTTCGTGCTGATCACTCGCCCTCTTTCGATGATGACGCAGACCCAGGCGCAAACCCCAAAACCGGCAGAGAAACGGGGCAAGTGCAAGACGGCGGCGACTTTTTCACTCAGTTGGCCAGCCATTGGAAGAAAAATTATGCGGGTTGGCGCGCCTGGGTGTTGACGCCAGATTTGAAATTGCCTGGGCGCATGCGTTTGAAAGAATCACGCAAAGTGCCGATGTGGAACGGTCCCATCGAATGCCGAATGTTTCGCTTTGAATTACAAGCGGGATCGATGCGATCTGAAACGCCTGTGTCTGGCCGTGAATGAGGGTCTGTTGGCTTTGTCGGTCATGACCTTGGAGCGACAAGATAGAAATCCAGATGCCATGAAGCCAGACAATACCGATCCTCCCAAGGTGGTACTTGACACCAATATCTTGTTGGATCTGTGGATTTACCAAGACCCTGCTACCACTGCGTTGCTGAATGCGTTGCAAGAAGGCCGTATACATTGGGTAGCCACGTTGAGCATGCGAGAAGAACTCTGCCGTGTGTTGACATACCCGCACATCACCGAGCGCCGACTGCGTCAACACATCACTGTGGAAGCTGTGATGGCGCAATTTGATAAATATGCACATATCCAATCGATGGCTGTGCGTGCCCCTTATGTTTGCAAAGACCCAGATGATCAAAAATTTATAGATCTTGCGGTGGTACATCAAGCCTTGTTACTGAGCAAGGACAAACAAGTGCTGCGATTGACCAACCGCTTGGCCAGATTGTCGGTGACTGTGTCTCAGCAACTACACTCTCATTAGTCATTTCATAAGCGGAGAAGCTATGTCATTGCGAATGACAGACGATCAGATCAGTCAAGCCTTGTTGCTATTGAATGCAAGCGCATCTGTGAAATGGCGTATTCACGATAAGAAACTGCAAGCTGACTTCAAGTTTGCCGACTTCCATCAAGCTTTCGAATTCATGACCGCTGTGGCGCAGGTAGCGCAACAGATGAACCACCATCCTGAATGGATGAATGTGTACGACCGCTTGACGGTGCAACTGACCACGCATGATGCAGGCGGTTTAACGCTGCTGGACTTTCAATTGGCGCGGGCCATGGCTGATTTGCGTCAAGTGTTGCTTCACCCAGAAAGTCGCGCCGTACAAACAGCAAACACGCCGTTGCCAGACGCATTGCGTGCATGGGTACAAGCCTTTAACAGCGCTGATTTGAACGCCATGCGTCATTGTTATGCGAATGACGCTGTGTTGTGGGGCACTTACGCCACGCAATCGATTGAGGGTCGGCATGGGGTCTGCGGTTATTTTCAACAAGTATTTGATTCTGGCCGCCAAGTTCAAGTGCATGTGTTGTCGCACCAAATCCGCCATGACATCGGCATGCAAATAGGGATTGGCAGTTGCCGTTTTGTGTCGCAAGAAAATGCTGTGGAGGTCAGCGCCGAGGCACGCTTTACTTTTGTGTGGCGGTCTGTGGCTGGCATTGACCAGATCGTGTCGCACCATTCATCTGTGATGCCTGTGCCAAAGATCACTTGACCCAGTCTAGCGATAGCGCATGACCATCATCAAGCCGGTAACAATGGTTTCTGATGAACGAGACAGCGGTCAACCACGGTGATTGAGTAAAGCCAGTAGACGCTCAACGGCATGCGCATGTGTGGCCCCGCGGACGGTTGCACGGTCACCCTCGAAATGGCAGGTTTCAACTTTGACCCAAGCGGTTTCAGCCCCCAGCGTTGGACCGTTGTCGCTGGGCAACGCCCAGGCAAAACACACGGTTCCCACGGGCTTGGCGCGGCTGCCGCCGCTAGGTCCTGCAATACCGGTGACGGCCAAAGCCACTTGCGCTTTGCTGTGATTCAACGCGCCCAGTACCATGGCCTGCGCCACTGTTTCACTGACCGCTCCGTGCAAGTCGATCAATGCAAAAGGAACACCTAGCAATTCATGTTTGGCGTCATTGCTGTAACTCACAAAGCCGCGTTCAAACCATTGGCTCGAACCGGCAAGCGCAGTGCAACCAGCGCTGATCATGCCGCCCGTGCAGCTTTCAGCCGTGGCCAACATCCAACCGCGTTGCAACAAAATAGCTGAAAGTCTTTCTGTGTTTTCAGTCACGTTCATCTGGTGGCCTGCCATAGAGAAATAAACAACAGCGTGCAAAACGCTGCCACGATATCGTCAAACATGATGCCAAAACCACCACGCCAACCCAGGCCGTGGAAATGGCGGTCTGCCCAGCCTACCGGTCCGGGTTTGAGCGCATCCAACAAGCGAAACAACACAAAGGCCACCAACTGCCCGGCCAATCCCACTGGCATCCATAGCCACAACACCATCCAAAAAGCGACTATTTCATCCCATACTATGGCGCTGGGGTCTTGCACTTGCATATGTTCTGCTGTCAGGGTGCAGGCCCACCAACCGATAGGCAGAGAAACAGCGATCAAATACCCCATCTCTGCCGTGGTTAACCACACACTCAACAAACCATACGCAGCCCATGCCCACAACGTGCCTACCGTGCCTGGCGCTCGAGGGCTCAGGCCAGCCCCAAAACCCATGGCTAACACATGGGCTGGGTGTGACCACATGAAACGGGCCGCATGGCCTTGGGTATCAAATGACATGGAGATGCATCTTTACAAAAAATGGTCAAACGAAGCAAACCGTCGCGACAGTGGCAGACCGTTTGCATCCAGCACCTGCAGTCCACTGCCACTGGTGATGCGGCCCACGCAAGTGACACTGATGTCGCAGTCGTTTGCAGCCTCTTGTACCGCTTGCGCTTGGTCAGGGGAGGCGGTGAAAAGCAATTCGTAGTCATCTCCACCAGACAAAGCCATGTCCAAGCGTTTGGCAAAAGGCAGGGCTTGCATGGCTGCAGTGATGGCGGCGCTGTCCTGTACCCAGTCTGTGGTTAAAACTGCGCCGACCTGAGACGCTTTAAGTATCTGGCCTAAATCGCCTACCACCCCGTCACTGACATCGATACATGCATTGGCGATGCCGCGTAAGGCCATGCCTAGGGCCACGCGCGGCTGGGGTTGCTCTAAGCGCCGCCTGACTGATTCGAAGTCTGCGCTGGAAAGAGACACATTACCGCGAAATATCTCCAGCGCCAACCTGGCGTCACCTACCGTGCCGCTGATGTAAATGTCGTCCCCTGCTTGGGCTGCGCTTCGCAACAATGCATCGCCTGGTGGCAATTCGCCAAACACGGTGATGCAAATAGTTAAGCAACCTTGGGTGGTGTCGCCGCCGATTAACTCACACTGGTACTCGTCAGCCAAAGCCATCATGCCGTCAGAAAAACCTTTGAGCCAGCTCTCGTCAACCCTTGGCAATGCCAGCGCAAGTGTGAACGCCAAAGGTTTGGCGCCGCTGGCAGCCATGTCACTTAAATTGACAGCCAAGGCCTTGTGGCCTAAGCGCTGGGGTGCAACTGTGCTGAGGAAATGACGGCCTTCGATCAGCATGTCCGACGACACTGCGAGCTGCATGCCGGCTTGCGGTTGCCATAAAGCGCAATCGTCGCCGACTCCCAGCACCGCCCGTCTGGTCGGACGGGTGAAATAGCGGGCAATCAGATCAAATTCACCCATGCTGTTTAATGCATACGCCGCTTGCTGCCGGAGTCGCTCAAAGCGTCCAACACAAACATGGGGATATCGACATCGAATTTTTCGCCATCGACAGCGACGCAAAAATAACTGCCGTGCATAGTGCCAGTAGGTGTACGCAAGCGGGTGCCGCTGGTGTATTCAAAGCTCTCGCCCGGTTGCAACAGAGGTTGGTGTCCGACCACGCCCAAGCCTTTGACTTTTTCGTGCATACCTTCAGCATCGTTGATATGCCATGTGCGGGAGATGACTTGGGCGCCTATATCACCGTGGTTAACTATATTCACGGTGTAGGCAAATGCAAACAAACCGTCGTCCGGACTGGATTGCTCGGGCAGGTAATGTGGCGTGACTTCCACGCTGAGTTTGTAGTTAGCCATGGGGTGAGGGAGAATCAGTCAGAATAAAGGGGAAATGCCGATTCTCACACCATAATCACCCATGACTACCACCTACCGCATCGCCCCATCCATTTTGTCCGCCGATTTCGCCCGCCTGGGCGAGGAGGTGAAAAACGTTGTCGCCGCCGGTGCCGACTGGATTCACTTTGACGTCATGGACAACCACTATGTGCCCAATTTGACTTTCGGCCCTATGGTGTGCCAGGCGCTCAAGCCGCATGCCAAAACGCCTGCAGGTGTTGCCGTCCCTATTGATGTGCATTTGATGGTGCAACCGGTGGACGCATTGGCGGCGGCTTTTGCCCAAGCCGGCGCTGACTTGATCAGCTTTCACCCCGACGCTTCTAGCCACGCCCACCGCAGCGTACAAGCCATCAAGGCGGCCGGTTGTCAGGCCGGCGTGGTGTTCAATCCAGCCGAACCTTTGGATGTGCTGGACTGGCTGATAGATGACATTGATTTGATCTTGATCATGAGTGTCAACCCCGGCTTTGGCGGGCAAAGTTTCATCGATTCTGCTTTGCGTAAAGTCGAGCATGCTGCCAAACGCATACAGGCCAGTGGACGCGACATCCGTTTAGAGGTTGACGGCGGCATCAAGCCCGACAATATCCGTTCTGTTGCCGATGCCGGTGCAGACACGTTTGTGGCTGGCAGTGCTATTTTTGGCAAGCCGGATTACAAAGCGGTGATCGATCAGATGCGCCAAGCGCTGGCTTAATTTTTTTGAAATGCATAAATGAAATACACCACCTCGTTATTTTGTGTCGCTGCCAGTCTGCTGGCTGCCAGCGTCAGTCATGCGGCTTGTTTTGCGGATTCACCGCTGACCAAACCGGACAGCCGTTACGAAGCTGCCAATGCCAATGGCACTGAAGTCAAAGACAAAGAAACCGGCTTGGTCTGGCAGCGTTGTGTGGTGGGTATGCAGTGGAATGGCACGGCCTGCACAGGGGCTGCGACTGCCCAAGACTGGTTCACTGCCACCAAGTCTGCCAGCGAAGCCAAATGGCGCTTACCTACCCAAGCAGAGCTGGAAGGTTTGAGTGAAAAAAGCTGCTCGGACCCGGCCTTGAACCAGACTTGGTTTGGCTCTCCTCCTTTTGGCTGGGTATGGACATCCACCGATATGGGCAGCCCTGATGGTGCGGTAGTGGTCCATTCAGGGAGCTCTTTGATTGCCAATTTGATCAAAAAAATTCCTTTGTTTGTCAGACGTGTGAAATCTTAAATTTTTCTTATGACTGCCCACTTACCTCCGTTTACGTTCGGCGATATACAGGCCGTGATGATTGATCTTGACGGCACCATGGTCGACACCATGGGCGACTTTGAAGCCGCGCTCAATTTGTGCTTGAGCGATCTCGATTTGCCCAAGGTGTCGCCTGCGGTGGTGAATATTGCGGTGGGCAAAGGCTCCGAGCATTTGATTCGCACAGTTTTGCGTCATCAACTTGATTTGCCCGAGGTCAAAGCCTCAGGCATGGTGTGTGACAACACCGGTGTTGAGAATTTATTTGAACCTGCTTTTGCTCGCTACCAACACCACTACGAAAAAGTCAACGGCAAGTTCGCAGATGTGTATGCAGGCGTGTTGCCCGGTCTGCAGCAATTGCAAGCACGCGGCTTAAAGATGGCTTGTTTGACCAATAAACCGACGGCGTTTGCCAAAGTTCTGCTGGCCGACAAAGGGCTGGCTGGTTTTTTCAGCCATGTCTATGGCGGCGATACTTTCCCGCGCAAAAAACCCGACCCTATGCCACTGCTGGAAACCTGCAAGGCTTTGGGCACTTTGCCTGCGCATACTTTGATGCTAGGTGATTCGCAAAACGACGCTCTCGCTGCGCGCGCAGCGCAGTGCCCTGTGGTGCTGGTCACTTACGGGTACAACCATGGTGAGCCGATACACGGGGTAGATTGCGATGGGTTTGTGGACAGTATGGCTGAGCTGCAAGTCTGATCGATGGCTTGACTTGGCTTTTGTTACACTTTTAACTATGTTTACTCATCTTCCTATTCTCACAGGGTCTAATGACCGGGGAGCTTGGCCTTGGCGTCGCCCGTCTTGTATGGCGTAACCTGGCTTGATTGAGTTGTTACGCCTCCTCTGAAGCCAGGGTATTCAACCCTCTTTTTTCTTTTTTTGCCCTTCTCAAAGGGCTGAGCTGTGGAGGCTCCCAGTGATCTCTGAAATTGAATTCAACCAGTTGTTGACGCAAGGCTATAACCGGATTCCCTTGATGGCCGAGGCTTTTGCCGATCTCGAAACGCCGTTGTCGCTGTACTTGAAGCTGGCGTTCACCAAGGACAGTGGCAAATACAGTTTTTTACTTGAATCTGTGGTGGGCGGCGAGCGTTTTGGTCGCTATAGCTTCATTGGTTTACCCGCGCGTACTTTTCTCCGGTCCCAAGGATTCGGTGATCAGGCATACACCGAAGTCGTCACTGATGGTGTGGTTGTCGAGACCAACCAAGGCAATCCCTTGGACTTCATCGAAGCCTACCAACAGCGCTTCAAAGTGGCTTTACGTCCGGGCATGCCACGTTTTTGTGGTGGTTTGGCTGGGTACTTCGGCTACGACACAGTGCGTCATATCGAGAAAAAACTTCAGCATTCCTGTCCGCCGGATACCTTGGGATGCCCCGATATTTTGTTGCTACAAACCGAGGAACTGGCGGTCATTGATAACTTGTCGGGCAAATTGTCATTGCTGGTCTATGTAGACCCCGGCCAACCACAAGCCTATGCGCGGGGTTTGCAGCGTTTGCAGCAATTGAAAGAGCAACTTAAACATTCTGTACTGACACCTGAGATTCAGGCAACAGAGCGTCAAGAGGCTGAACGTGAATTTCATAAAGCCGATTACATACGTGCAGTTGAACGCGCCAAGGCATTGATTGAGGCGGGTGATTTCATGCAGGTGCAAGTAGGGCAGCGTATCCAAAAGAAGTTTTCTCAGAGCCCTTTGTCTCTATACCGTGCATTGCGCTCACTCAATCCGAGTCCGTATATGTATTTCTACAACATGGGGGATTTCCAAGTCGTGGGTGCATCGCCAGAAATATTGGTGCGCCAAGAAACCACGCCCGCAGGCAACAAAGTCACCATCAGGCCTTTGGCAGGAACACGGCCACGCGGCGCGACCCCCGAGCAAGACATTGCTACTGAGCATGAGCTCATCAACGACCCCAAGGAACGTGCTGAGCATGTGATGTTGATTGACTTGGCACGCAACGACATAGGGCGAATTGCGAAAACCGGCAGCGTCAAAGTGACCGAGGCTTTTGCCGTCGAACGCTACAGCCATGTGATGCATATCGTGAGCAATGTCGAAGGCTTACTCACAGATGGAATGAGCAGCATGGATGTATTGCGAGCGACTTTTCCTGCTGGCACACTGACAGGGGCGCCCAAAGTACACGCCATGGAATTGATCGATCAACTCGAACCCGTGAAGCGAGGTATTTACGGAGGCGCTTGCGGTTATTTGAGTTTTGCTGGAGACATGGATGTGGCTATTGCTATACGCACCGGCATCATCAAGGACAACACTTTGTACGTGCAAGCGGCAGCCGGTGTGGTGGCGGATTCGGTCCCCGAGATGGAGTGGCTGGAAACCGAGCACAAGGCGCGCGCTTTGTTGCGAGCAAGTGAGCTGGTCGAGGAGGGCTTGGTATGAAGCTCCTGATGATCGATAACTACGACAGTTTCACCTATAACCTGGTGCAGTACTTTGGTGAATTGGGAGCGGCCATAGAAGTTTTTCGCAATGACGAAATCACCATCGCGCAAATATCAGAACTGTCGCCCACACACTTGGTGGTGTCGCCAGGCCCGTGTTCGCCTGCTCAAGCGGGTATCTCGGTTGCTGCGATTCAGCATTTTGCGGGTAAATTGCCCGTTTTAGGCGTGTGTCTGGGGCATCAAAGCATAGGCGCTGCGTTCGGTGGAAATATCGTGCGCGCACAACAATTGATGCATGGAAAAACCAGCGTCATTCATACCACCCAACAAGGTGTGTTCACTGGCTTACCTGAGGCATACACAGTCAACCGTTATCACTCGCTGGCGATTGATCGCACAACATTGCCAAAGGAACTTGAAGTCACTGCTTGGACCGAGGATGGTGAAATCATGGGCGTTAGGCATCGCAGTTTGGCGGTGCAGGGTGTGCAATTTCATCCGGAGTCCATACTCACGGAGCATGGCCACGCCTTGTTAAAAAATTTTTTACACGGTGCGCCTTGAACACCTTAGCCCCACGCAATGACAATTTGGATTCGCTCGCAACCATGCTGCCCGTTTTGCAATCGGCGCATGCTTTGTATATGCTTGAAACAGTGACATTCATCAACAAGATGTTTACGGAGAACGCATGACCATCACTGCCAGCCAAGCTTTACAGCGCACCATAGAGCACCGGGAAATTTTTCACAATGAAATGTTGCATCTCATGCGCATGATCATGCATGGAGAGATTTCGCCTTTGATGACAGCCGCCATACTCACCGGTTTGCGTGTCAAAAAAGAAACCATAGGTGAGATCACGGCGGCCGCACAAGTCATGCGTGAGTTCTCCACCAAGGTAGAAGTGGCGGACAAAACCCATTTGGTCGACATTGTCGGTACGGGCGGTGATGGTTCTCATACCTTCAATATTTCCACCTGTGCCATGTTTGTTGCCGCAGCCGCAGGCGCGCGCGTGAGCAAGCATGGCGGTCGCAGTGTCAGCAGCAAAAGTGGCAGTGCCGATGTGTTGGAAAACCTGGGCGTCAACATCAATTTAAGCCCATCAGCGATTGCCGAATGCATTGCACACACCGGCATTGGATTCATGTTTGCACCCAATCACCACCCTGCCATGAAAAACGTCGCCCCAGTGCGCAAAGAAATCGGTGTACGAACGATTTTCAATATCCTCGGCCCGCTGACCAACCCCGCTTCTGCGCCGAACATTTTGATGGGTGTTTTCCATGCCGATCTGGTTGGCATACAAGTGCGAACCTTGCAAAGACTCAGCGCTGAGCATGCGGTGGTGGTGTATGGGCGCGATGGTATGGATGAGGTCAGTTTAGGTGCGTCCACGCTGGTGGGTGAGTTGAAAAACGGCGAGATCACCGAGTACGAAATTCACCCGGAAGATTTCGGCCTGACCATGGCCAGCCATCGCAGCTTGCGGGTGGAGACAGCAGAGGAATCACGCGATATGCTCAAGGCCGTGTTGAACAATCAACCGGGTCCGGCGCTCGACATCGTTGCCCTGAATGCAGGCGTGGCTTTGTATGCAGCAGATGTTGCACCAACCATGATGGACGGATTGAAGTTGGCGCAGCAAGTGCTTGCCAATGGTTTGGCGAATCAAAAATTAACTCAGTTCATCGAATTCACCCACCGTTAAGACTTGGGTCGATATAAGGAAACGCAGTGAGCGACATACTCAACAAAATAGTAGCCACCAAGCACGAGGAAGTGGCCCTGAGGCTGAAAAAAATACCTTTCGCCGCCATGCGTGCAGATGCAGAAAGCCGTGTCATGACACGTGGCTTTGAAGCTGCTTTGCGTGCCAAGATGGCCCAAGGTCAGGCGGCAGTCATCGCTGAAATCAAGAAGGCCAGCCCTTCCAAAGGTTTGCTGCGCGAAGACTTTATTCCGTCTGACATCGCCCAGAGTTATGCGTATGGTGATGGCAAGCTCAGCGCGGCTTGTTTGTCCGTGCTTACCGACGAAAGTTATTTTCAGGGCAGCACAGATTATTTAAAACAAGCCCGTGCTTCATGCGACTTGCCGGTGTTGCGCAAAGATTTCATGGTGGATCTCTACCAAATCTACGAGTCACGCGCCATGGGCGCAGACTGTGTGCTGTTGATCGCGGCCTGTCTGGATGATGCACAAATGGCTGAGTTTGAGGCCGTGGCCCACAGCTTGGACATGGCGGTGCTGGTGGAGGTGCATGACAGCGCGGAAATGCAGCGTGCGCTCAATCTGAAAACGCCTTTACTCGGGGTGAACAACCGTAATTTGCGAACCTTCGAGGTGTCATTGGACACGACGCTTGATTTGCTCAAAGAGTTGCCCGCCCATCGCCTGCTGATCACTGAGAGTGGTATCGCTACCCAAGCCGATGTGCAGCGCTTGCGCGATGCCGGTGTGCAGGCTTTTCTGGTTGGCGAAGCATTCATGCGAGCAAGCGAACCTGGCGAAGCATTGGCGCAATTGTTTGCCGAATGACCCTATGTATTTACATCACGCGAACCCCAAAGAGTGGGCCGTGCATGCGACTTGGCAACCGTTAGTCAACGCCTTTTGGCAAAGCCCTGATGGCCAGGCATTGCAGGTGTATTTGAGTCAGCGTCTCGAGGCAGGCGCGCGTATTTTCCCGCCTGAGCCCTTGCGCGCGCTGTGGCACACCCCGCTTTCAGGGGTAAGGGTGGTATTGCTGGGACAAGACCCCTACCATGCCGTCGGCCAAGCACAGGGCCTGTCTTTTTCTGTGGCGCAAGGCTTGGCTATTCCGCCCTCTTTGCGCAATATATTCAAAGAAATGCATGCAGACCTTGGCTTGCAACCCCCGATGAGCGGTTCGCTGGTCACATGGGCCGACCGTGGTGTGTTGTTACTCAATACATGTTTGACCGTTGAGGAAGGGCGCCCTGCATCTCATGCTGGACAAGGCTGGGAAGCGTTGACTGATGCCATCATCAGTGCGGTAGCCAAGCAGCCACAGCCAACGGTATTTTTGCTGTGGGGCGCGCATGCGCAGTCAAAACGCCACTTGATTGAAGTCGATGAAGCAATGCAAAAGGAATTTCTGCAAGCAGCGCATTTGGCAAATGCAGGTAAATTCATGCGTTCAGAGGGCGTGGGTAACTCGTTGCTAGAGGCGAACCACCCCTCGCCTTTGTCTGCTTTGCGTGGCCCCAATCCATTCATGGGCTGCAAACATTTCTCTATGGCTCAGGCTTGGTTACGGACGCAAGGCGTTGATTTTCAATGGGATTTGGAAGAATAACGTGGCTTAACAGGCATTTAGGCGCACAGTTGACAGTAAATATTCACGTCTAAACCTGTGCTATAGTCTTTGGCTCGCTGGAGGGGTGCCCGAGTGGCTAAAGGGGGCAGACTGTAAATCTGTTGGCTATACGCCTACGTTGGTTCGAATCCAACCTCCTCCACCAGGATTAGAAGACCGTCAAAAGCCCGGATAGCCTCCGGGCTTTTTTCTTGTCTGCGCAGCCCCGGGTCAGTCGACCTGTGCGCCGGAAAACTTCACCACTTCGGTCCATTTGGTGATCTCGCTGCCGATCAGCCCGGCGAATTGGGCCGCGGTGCCGCCCATCGGGGTATAGCCCATCGCGACCAGCCGGCCGCGAAAATCCGGGTTCGCCAGTGCGGCGTTGATGGCGGCGTTGATCCGGGTCGTGATCTCGCCGGGTGTTCCCTTGGGGGCGAGCAGGCCCATCCAGGTTTCCGACACCAGCT
>NZ_JAVLFQ010000055.1:0-48396 GCF_046052765.1 Limnohabitans sp.
TAAGTTCATTCGATTTTGGCAACAAGTGTTGTCTTGCACAGCACATCCAATTATCGTACTTGGTAACGTTTGTTTCTTCCTGTTCACTCTGATTTTTTTATGAGCACCACTTCTGCACCACCTTTGCCAACAAATTTCTGTAACTCTTTCAAAGCATTCTCAAGTGACTTCGGTTCAACTGGATTAATGTGGAGATACAGAAGGTCTTTGGTGGCAGACTTCTGAATCATCTCTTTTAGTTTGGTCTTGTCAATATTCATGAATTGACATCCTCAACTTCATCAAGCAACGGTTCAATCACAAAGCGAACATCGCCGTTCTTTAACAACTTCATCACTAGAGGAACAGTTTGTAAGACTAGGTAATTGACATCAGACTTGGTCATGCCTGTATCAAAATCAAGTGTATAAAAAGTTTCCCTCTGTTCTTTGAGATATCGTTTGAATGTCTTTAGCGAGTTCATATGCAACTCTCACATTCGGAAAGTACTGCTGAAATACCACGGGTCTGTATATCGTTCAAGTGACGAGCAATCGCATCACGAGCAAGAGTCGCTTTAGGTATCTTAGTGGATTTGGAGATGCGATTGAATTTGTTGTACATGGATGCATCTAGGCGGATTGGAACTTGAATTCTTGGTTCGTTTTCGGTGTTTCTTGTGCTCATATGGTGTTTCCTTATGCTGGTTAGACACTAGAACTAGATTCAGTTCTTGATGTGCGATGGTGTTAACGGGTACTACCGGAATCTGTATTGATTCATGTAGATATTTATGTCATCTGGATTCTTCAGATTTCTAGTGGTTATTTGGATAAGTTCTATTGGTGTTCTGGTTCAATCATCTTCACTCGTAAACTCGTTCAGATGATGCTTCGCCGTTTCAGGTCTTTTGGTGAAATAGGTAAATAAAATCTATGGAACCGTTAACGAAGTTAACATTCATTGGAGCGTAGCGGAGATGAATTATCTGGAATCATTTATAAATAACCTTTCAACAGATTCTGGATGTGTTTGCGGACCTTGCCCAGTGACAGGCAAGGTTGTTGCAGTTCTTTCAACGAGTTCTATCGTGCTTCAGTTATTACACAACTTGATTGAATCAAGACAACGGCAGGTTATGCGGTCTCCGTTTTACATGCTTGCTTTACGCAGAAGTGTGGTGCCATAACTGAAGCAGTCACATTTCTTGTGGGTATAAGGCATTTCCCACTCACTTTCGGTAGATACAAATTCTTGCAACTACTTACCTTCATACATTACTGCATGAACAACCATTCCGACATCGCAAATGTAAATCACGGAGGAGGGTCCGGTCTATTTAAGGCATCCAACCATCAGTTGGGTAGTGCGATGAAGTCAGATAACGAGCAATCTGATTTACCTACCGTCACACATCAGAACGGATTCAGTAGCACTATGACAATCGGCGTGCCAACCTTTAATTCTAGTTTAATATATCTATTTATACAACTTGATTACTCAAGATACATATTTACCGCAAAAATAGTGGTGAATATGTGGTGTGGTACAAAACAACTTGTAAATACAAGTTGAGACTCACGATGGACAACAAAGTGGCAACTAATTCTGAAGTTCTTCCAGCGGTAAACATGAAGGAAGTTGAACTGGCGGTTGAAAGAATCACAGGATCGTGGACAAAGACTATCCATGCATTAATTGAGACTGCGAAGATGTTGCATGAATATCAAAGAACACCTGACTATGACGCTATCCGAAAGGTCCTACACGATAGGAGGATCATTGATATGTCTGTGCAACAAATCCTAATTGGTATTGCTGGAAACCCCATACTCACAAATAAAAAATACTTTAAACACCTTCCACCTCATTACAGTAATCTTGGGTTTCTTAGTCGCATCAGAAGTGAGAAATTGATTGCACTCATGGACAAGAATGAAATAACTCCCGCAACAACACTTTCCGATTCCAAAACTCTTGCATTGAAATACGGCAGTTTGAAGAAACCGCAGAAACCACGAACTGATAGAGGGCACAAATTTAATTTCCAGTTGACTATCGAATCCACAGTTGATGCCGAAGTTTTCATTACTGAACTAGTGGCACACATAGAACAATTTGAAGGCATAACACTTAGGGTTCATTAATGACGATTACTGAGTTCATTGAATCTAAGAAGAATGCCGGTTCGCATATTTTGTTGACTCCAGATTCGTATGCAATTTTTGGAAAAGATAAATTTGATGACCTAGTTCAGATTGGTCAGCACAAACTAAGAAATCCACCTGTTTCTTTATACAAAAAGGATAAAAGAGTTGTTGTAACAGTAGATGAACTTCAACGGTTGTTTCAGCAAGTAGTAGCACTCAAGCAAACTGCTGCAAATGCCTTCTTTACAATCTACTCTGATGATGTGAAACGCATAAAAAAATCAATCACATCTTTGGATGCAACACACATCCGTATTTGGTCAGATGGGCAAAAAGTAAATGTAACTATCTTTGATTGCAGGGACTTTGAGTTCCGCACTCGGATTGGTCGGAAAAACAATTTGGAGTTGAATTATCTTGAACTTGATACCACTGTCGTTAATGAATTCTCAACCACACTGAACACCAAATCAATCAACAAAATTCCTATGGATAACTGGAATTTACGGGTGGGGGTCAATGGAGTGACTGAAATCAAACCGTTTTCAAATTCTGATTCATACCTGATTCGGGATCAGAGGTTGATAGAACCTGTGACTGTTTTTGATTCTGCATCTGTTGGTCAAAGAATTTCTTTTCAATTTCATCCCAACTAAGTTTTTCTAGTCCGAGATACCAATCTACTTTTTCATACTTGCCTTGTTTTTTCAATTCAGCAAGATTGGTTAAACTCTTTGACATTCGGTCCACAACACCTTTGACGAATTGTTGTTCCTGTATTCCTCTATCTATTCGTTTGATGCGTTTCTGCCTACGCTCAGTCTCTACTTTCGGAATCTTGTTCAACCATTCAACATCGTCTTGTTTTCTTCTGGTGGTATCACCATAGGCACCAAATCTCCACAGTTGCGTAATTTCGGCAACAGTCATGAAATGTTCTTCTGGTACTAACTCATCTTCAGAAATACGGTCGCACAAAAAATCTTTGGCATTCTTATAGAGAAATGAGTTGTAAACACCTCGCTTTTCAGAAGTGGCGAACTCGGATTCGGGAATTCCAAGAAATTTATAGCATTTCAAAATTGCACGGGTCTTGTTATCCCGCATTCCATTACCTGCACTATTCTTTTTTTCAAAATGTTTCCAATATTCAAGAGGATGATATGTTCGCATCCATTGATTAAGTTCACGATAAATGTGATCCCTTGGTTTAATTGGTTGTGATGAGTGTGAAGGTAATTTCTTGAGAAATGGATCTAATCCATCGTATTGAGTTCCATCACTATTTCCATAAAGTGATGTTGTGTGAACGCTAACAAGTTTTTCTCCGTATCGTTCTTCCCATACTTCTGCTACTTCTTTTGAAAGGCATAGAAGTGATAGCAACTTGCCACCACGCAGCATTTCACCAAAGAATCTTGTTGCTACTATTGTTTGCCCGTTGGCAACATATCGTAATTTACTATTTGCTTTTTGAACTTCTTTCCTATCCCATCCGATTTCATCGTGAAGTGACTTCACATCAAAAAGACCAGAAGATATGCAAATAATTCCAAGATAGGTTTTCGTATTTTTATCAACAACAATAAAGTAAATTTGTCGCCCAACAGTACCGTCATTAGGTGCAGATGAAACAAGTGTCTTGATGATGTTCCAGTGCAAACTCAATGGTTCATTATCAGCAAGTAACTTTGTAGATTCTTCACCCCAGATATTGAAAGACTGAACAGTATGGGGTTTGTTAACTTGAACCAACATTGGTTCTATGCGTCTGAAATCTGAAACACCAGTCGGACGCCATGTAAGTCGGTCAACCCATGCAATTTTTTTATTATTTACTTTTGGTAACCACTCTTGCAGTTCTATTTGCTTATGTGCAAGTGGATAAAGTTTGGCAGATTTGCGTTGAATATTTTGTAAGAATCGTAGTTCTGCAATAACTAACTTCTTTATCTTATTTTTTTCTTGTTCATATTCAGTAACAGAATAGGATTTAGATTCTTCGTTGGCAAACCAACTCACATAGTTTGGATCGTCAATTGAATCTGAATTGCGAGACATATTACATCTCGTTAAGTGATTTGATGGACTTACGTGCAATTGAAAATGTACCGAAGTCAGCAAGTTGTATTTCTTCTCCTTGTTTCAGTTTCTCTGACATTATTTCTATCATTGAGTTAACCATCAAGTCCAAGTCTTTCAATAATAGTTTTTTGTTTGTGCGTTCATGCATTTCTCGGACAAGTTCTGTTTTATTCATCAAAATTTTCTTTCCTGAGCAGGATTACACTTTCCTTTTTCACTTACTTCCAAATCTCGTAGTTCCCAATTTTTTTCATCTGGAAATCTCATCCATATATTTGCTTTGAATATTCCATTTATCCTATCAATTCGATAATCCCCTGTAAGAATAATCAATTTCTCATCCCATTTATGTTTTATTCCTTTATCTACAATGATTCCTGAATAGTTAGTCTCATTCACATAAGTAATTAAATTATCATTTCCTACAGCAGCAATTGAACCTTCTAATAATTCACCAGTTTTTTTATTAACCAGCATAGATAAATTTTTCTTTTCGATTCTAGGTTTAGAATTATTTTGATACTTATAGTTATTTGTAACAACTATTTCGCAGTTAAGAAATAAAAATTCATCATCAGCATATGTTGTTGAAAATGCGCAACTAAATATTAATAAAATAATTAATCTTAAAGTCATTTCTTTTCCTCATAAAAACCTCTACCGGCAATGATATGACGCACACCACCTCTTGGGTTCTCAACATCTCCTTTGCGTCTAGGTATCAAATGCACGTGACAGTGAAATACAGTCTGACCAGCAGATTCACCGCAATTCATGCCAATATTGAAACCGTCAATTGATGCGTCTGTCTCTTGTAACAATTGTTTCTGTTCTGTCATCAACAGATTGATTGCTGATACTTCTGCTGGAACAAGACCGAAATAGTCTGCAATATGTCTTTTGGGTATGAATAGAGTGTGTCCCTCAGTGACAGGAAATCCGTCACGGATGACATAGGCAAGATTGTTCTCTGTAATGATGCGTTTTCTGTCATTTTTTTGAAGATTACAAAAGAGGCAATCGCTCTCTCGGTCTTCATAGAAAGCATTGGTTTCAAGAAAATCGGATGAAACAAGTGCCATTGCTAACTCAACAGTCTGAAGTCAACTTCATACTTTAAGAAGCGAATTGAATCGACATGCTTAAGTGCATAGTCTAATTTTTCATCTTTCCTTTGCGCAATGATGCATCCGGTTACCCTTTGATTTGAGTTACAGAGATGTTCTTTTACCCACCCCATGTATCTGAGTGTTTGACCCACTACAACATCTGATGCTCGATCCCGTTTTAATTCGACTACCAAGAAATCAGACTTATCTTTTCGCTGTCCGAGTATGTCTATAGGACCTGTGTTTGTCCTGTATTGCTGTCCACATCTTTGTCCCTTTTCTTCAAAGATTTCGTATTCCTTAGCAAGGGGGGTTCGATCCCAATTTGACACCAAGAAATCTTCAAGTTGTTTCTCAAAAAAGAACGAACTTCTCTCGTTCTCAACAACCAAATTATCTTCAACGACTACAGTTTTATGATGCGGTGAAATGATTGCTTGCAACTCGGCAACAGAGATAACAAGTCGAACACACTCGTAACCCTGTGGTGTTTTGTATCCATCTTCAAATTTTAGGATTGAACCAGTTCCTAAAAATGTAAATGGAGGTTTCTGATTCCATCTTGCAAAAAAATACGGTTTGAGTTCTCCAGAAATGAGTTTTTGAAACAGTGGATTAGTCGACTTTTTATTAGGTTTACTAAACCAAATCAGTGTATTTGTCTTTTCATCGTAGTAGTTCTCAAAGTCGTGTCCAGTCCTACCCGCAACACCTATATTCATAAAGACAAACAACTTGTCATCGATTCGAGCGTAACCAGTTGTCCAGTCTCCACCATGTGGAGGGTTTTCTGGGCGAATGAGATTACCAATTTCATCTCGAGTGTATTGAGAACCCCTCTTAAACATAGCAATAACCCAACTTTGATCCCAAAGGAATCATTATCAGCGCATAGGTTAAAAAACCATTCAAATCTTTAAGCATCAAGTCTTCCACTCAATCTCAAGAATCACGAAATTGTCCCAACTTGGATACATCTTGCGTAGTGTCTGCATTGCCGCACTCTCTGTGTTGCCATAGACCTGTGTAGTCACTTGAGTGATTGAACGATGATTCAAATCACTCTTTGGTGAGTATTGGAACTTGATAGTTGCACGGTGCCAAGTAGTCATAATTTAAATTTTCCCTTTTCGCACCAAAATTTAAAATTTGAACCCTCATTTTTTTGAAATAATTCTTGAGCAGTCTGACAATAAGACATGTTAAATGTGCTGCCATTAGACGAATCAAAAGAAGCAACATGTATTCTCATAGTTATATCTATTGGAGAATTTCTATATAAAGTATAAACGTTACTCTCATCAAATAATAAATTTTTATATTTTATTTGAATACTATCACTTGAATTACAAGCAACTAAAAATATGATTGGAAAAAGATAAGTTATTTTAATCATTATTGTTTTTCTTTATTGATGTGGTTATCGATTTTTTATTATTTGTAACGATATTCTTGGCAACAGTCTTAGTGGTTTTCATGGGAGTTTTTTTGGCAATTTTCTTTACGGAAGCGATTTTTGCCTTTTCTTCCGTCTCGGGAAAGGCATGAAGTTGTTTCCTAGTCTGTTGTGTTGTTAGGTGGGAAGCATAGAACTTATCAATCATTGCTTGTGAGGTACGAGCATTACGAGCGAGTGTCAGTGTGTCTACTTGTCCTAAAGTCAATCTGAACATGATTGATGAGTGTCTGAGACTGTAGAGAGTCAACTTTTTATCTGTCGTGACTTCGATACCTGACTCTTTGACGATTCGTTTGAACAATTTGGCAACTACGGACATCATCTTGTCTCTGTCAGCATACTCATTGAAAAACACATAGTCATTCATTTGAGGATTTTTTCCTTTTGACTTTTTGAACTCAATCAGTTTGTCGTATGTGTGAACTATTCCTTCCATTGATTGAACAGGATTTTGATTGGTCTTGGTCGCTGGGTGATTGAGTTCTAACCAGTGGGATGATCCGTCTTGTTTTCTGGTTATATGTTTATGACGAAGAACTCTCAGGTCGGACGGTCGAATGAATGTGTTCACCATGAACTGAATTAGGTACTTCATCTCATCGGTGAGTGGTATACCTTGTACAACAGTATTTTTTTCAGATAGTTCATCAGAGCATTTGCAGACTAACTTGTATTCATCAAGAGTTAGGTAATCTCTTTTAAGGGAAGTTTGGAGTTTTCCTGTAATCCTTGGAAATACAGGTAGGTAATTCATCAAATCATTTGCAATAGCAAACTTCATTATTTTTCTCAAAACAACAAGATGATGTTTGACTGTTGCTGGTTTGATTCCAGTTTCAAGTAACTTCGTCACAAACTTACTGATTTGTGAGTTGGTGATGGTGTCAATCTCTTGTTGATTGAACTCGTTCAATATGTGTTGGGTGTATCGGTTGTAGTCGGATCTGTAAGTAGATTTATTGGAGTTTCGTTCAATTGAATGAAAGAACTCGTTACCTATAACGGCAAACTGTTTGGATTGATTACTTGTATTTGAACTGACACTTGAGAGTAGGGTGTCTTTGTAAAACTGGACAGCGAACTTCTTAGCATCTTTGATGTTTTCTGCTTTGGTGGTTTTGACTTTATATTTTGAATTGAAAAAGCAACGAACCCAGTAAAAACGAGAGGCGTTTGTTTTGTAGATTGTGAGAGTCTTGGGGTAACCGTGGACGGTTTGTTTGGATTCTTTGATGGGGTTAACTCGACTCATAGAGGTCTTGGTTGACTTCTTTGATGTCTTACTGGGGGTGGACTTTTGGGGTGTCAAAACGGGGTCTAAAAGTGGTTAAAAATCTGTTAGAGAGTTTTATACTGAGTTTTATACTTTTTGTCAATATGGTCTTGAAATGCCTATAAATGCTGGGTTTTGATAAAATCGAAATTAATGAAGCGTACTCATAATCCGTTGGTGCCGTGTTCGACTCACGGGGGGCCCACCAGAATTTTTTCAGCGCAGACTGCGTGTTAAGATGCGAAGCAGTGCGGCTGTAGCTCAGCTGGATAGAGTACTTGGCTACGAACCAAGGGGTCGTGGGTTCGATTCCTGCCAGCCGCACCATCTCATAACGGCTTAGCGTGTTCTCACGCTAAGCCTTTTTTTTGGCACAGAAACGCATAGCTTTACAGTTCAGTCGATATGTCTCTTCAAGTTCAAGCCGTCGTTATTGGTGCAGGCGCAGTTGGATTGGCTTGCGCCCGTGCGCTGGCACGCGAAGGCAAAGAAGTCATTATTTTGGAACGCAATGCAGATTTCGGGCTTGAAACCAGTGCACGCAACAGCGAAGTGATTCATGCAGGCATTTATTGCCCCACAGGTTCACTCAAAGCAAATATGTGTGTCGATGGAAGAAAAAAACTTTACGCTTTTTGTGATGCATACGGCGTTGAATACAGCCAATGTGGCAAATTGATTGTTGCTACTTCATATGACCAATTGAACGATCTGCAAAAAATTCAAGCGCGTGCCAGTGCCAACGGCGTCGACGATTTGCAATTGCTGTCAGCATCTGAAGCCATAGCGCTTGAGCATCAATTGCATTGCAAGGGAGCGCTGCTGTCACCATCGACGGGCATCATCAATGGCCGTGCCTATATGTTGGCTTTATTGGGTGACGCAGAGCGGCATGGCGCCAGTTTGGCATTGAACAGCAGTGTGAAAAAAATTCAAGCAACACCTGAGGGCGTGCGTTTAACTGTCATATGCGACTGCGTAGAAGAGGATTTGCTTGCTGAATCTGTGGTGAATGCTGCGGGGCATCAGGCGATTGGACTGGCCCGCACTTGTTCTTCAATGGCAGCAGAAAAAATCCTGACAGCTTATTTAGCCAAAGGCAATTATTTTTCGCTCGCCGGGCGTTCGCCTTTTTCTCGTTTGATTTATCCCGTGCCTGAACCCGGTGGACTAGGCGTGCATCTGACATTGGACTTAGGACTGCAAGCGCGTTTTGGCCCTGATGTTGAATGGGTAGAAGCTGAGGATTACACCGTCAATCCCCAGCGTGCAGAAGTCTTTTATGGCGCCATTCGTCAATATTGGCCCCATTTAGCTGACGATGCTTTACAGCCTGCGTATGCAGGCATTCGACCGAAGATTGTTCCCAAGGGCAGTGCTGATGCTGATTTCCAAATCCAGGGACCCGATGCGCACGGTGTCGCGGGATTGGTCAATTTATTCGGCATCGAATCGCCCGGTATTACCGCAAGCTTGGCTATTGCTGATCGGGTCATTGCAAATTTGGGCAGCCATTTCGTCCAAATACCTGTTTAAATGCCATGCAAATTTTTCTGATGAATAACGACGGCCAACCATGAGCAAAGCATTCACTCGCGAAGTCAACAGCGAAGACGACGATGAAGATGAGGGCCTTGCAGCGATTCCTAGTGGCAGTAAAAACTACATCACGCCGCAAGGCTATGCGCGTATGCGCACAGAGTTGCTCGCCTTGATTGACGATGAACGCCCCAAGGTGGTGGAGATTGTGCATTGGGCGGCCAGCAACGGCGATCGTTCTGAAAACGGTGACTATATTTACGGGAAAAAACGCTTGCGTGAAATTGATAGGCGCATTCGGTTTTTAACCAAACGCTTGGAATTGGCCAGTGTGACCGACCCGGCGGTTCATTTCGGCAGTGATCAGGTGTTTTTTGGTGCGACTGTCACCTATGAAGACGACCAAGGGCATGCCAAAACTATCACTATCCTAGGCATTGACGAAGCCGACAGTTTGAATGCGCAGGTGAGTTGGGTATCTCCCATTGCCCGCGCATTACTGAAGTCTAAAGTCGGGGATATGGTCAGATTGCAAACCCCGGCAGGAACGCAGGATATTGAAGTGATTCAGGTAGCCTACCCGCCAAAGTCTGACTGACCTGTCGCCAGATTTAGGAATGTCTGTTGGAGTTGGATCGTTTGGCTTGGCTGACAGAAGGCAGTCGTTGCAAACTGCTCAATACGCTTTCCAGATGTGTCGTATCTTGAACGGCAATCAAAAAACGCAAATCGGTGGCTTGTTTACCGCTGACTTCGTCAGCCATGCTGACCAGTTTGATGTCAGCCTGTGCCGAGGTGATAGCTGCCGCTACGCTGGCCAGCACGCCTTTGCCGTTGAGCACAGTCACCACAATACCCGCTTCAAAATTGCGAATCGGTTCATCCGACCATTCCACCGTGATGAATCTTTCACTGTCCTTGTGTTGGAGGCGTTGCGCCACATGGCAGTCCTGCACATGTACCACCAACCCCTCGCCGCGCCCCAGATAGCCAACGATAGTGTCCCCGGGTACCGGGTGGCAACATTGCCCATAGGTGACCGAAGCGTTGTCGCTGCCGTCAACCACCACACCACCTTGGGACACAGTTTCATGGGCCGTGAATCGCTCTCGGCTGAGCAGCAGTGGGTCAGGGCGTTCACCTAAATCAGCCAGCAGGCGAACCAAGCGTTTGGCCACAATGCTGGCGACGCGTTTACCCAAGCCCAGATCGGTCAGCAGTTCCTCGCGGGTTTTGCTGCCGGTAAAGCGCAATAATTTTTCCCATAAGGATTTGTGCGTGTGGTCATGGGCAGGCAGGCTGATGAAACCTTCGGCGCGCAGCGCCTGCGCCAATAATTTTTCACCCAAGTCCAGTGATTCTGTTTGAGCCCGGGTTTTCAGGTAGTGCCTGATTTTGGAGCGTGCTCTGCCTGTGCGCACAAACGCCAGCCACGCCGGATTGGGTGTGGCTTCCTCGGCGGTTTCGACTTCGATCACATCTCCGTTGCGTAACTCGGTGCGCAGGGACACAGGCTCTCTGTTGATTCGCGCTGACACGACGCGGTCGCCGACATTGCTATGCACGGCATAGGCGAAATCAACAACGGTTGCCCCGCGCGGCAAAGCCATGATGTGGCTTTTAGGCGTGAACACATAAACGGCGTCGGGGAACAAATCCACTTTGACATGGTCCCAAAACTCGGTGGCGTCTCGTGTTTCGTCTTGTATGTCCAATAAGGACTGTAGCCATTGCGTTCCCAGCCTCTCGGCTTTTTCACTGGTGTCATGGGATTTATAAAGCCAGTGCGCGGCCACGCCTGACTCTGCCACCAAATGCATGGCTTCGGTGCGCAATTGAAACTCGACATTGATGCCTGCAGGACCGACCAGCGTGGTGTGCAGCGATTGGTAACCGTTGATTTTGGCGATGGCGATATGGTCCTTAAATTTACCCGGAACCGGTTTGTAGAGTTGATGCAATATGCCTAAACTGGTGTAGCAATCGATCAGACTGGGCAGCAGAATGCGCATGCCATAAATATCGGTAACTTGGGCAAAGCTCAGGTGCTTGCCGCGCATCTTTTGGTAAATGGAGTAAAGCGTTTTTTCCCGACCGAAGATGCTGATGCTGAGCTTGGCTTGGTGAAATGAAGTCTCTACTTCAAGTTGGAGTTTTTGCAGCAAATCGCGGCGGCGGTTGCGTGCGCGCATCACTGCTTTTTCGAGAACTGAATACCGCCAGGGTTTGAGGTGTTTGAAGCTCAAGTCCTGCAATTCGCGGTAAGTCTGATTCAATCCCAGACGGTGCGCGATAGGCGCATAAATTTCCAAGGTTTCGCTGCTGATGGCTTTCCAACGGGTGCGTGGCATCGCCTCCATGGTGCGCATATTGTGGGTGCGGTCAGCCAGCTTGACCAGAATAACGCGCACATCGCGAGCCATGGCCAACAGCATTTTTCGAAACGATTCAACCTGACCTTCCTCTTGCGTGTCAAAGCTCAATTTGTCTAACTTGGTAAGGCCGTCGACGAGTTCTGCCACGGTAGGACCGAATTTTTCCAACAAATCGGTTTTGCTGATGCCGCAGTCTTCCATCACATCATGCAGCAACGCGGCCATCAAGGCCTGGCTATCTAGTTTCCATTCGGTGCATTGCAAAGCCACCGCGATGGGATGTGTGATGTAGGGTTCGCCGCTGCGGCGGGATACGCCCAGATGCGCTTCATCGGCAAATTTGTAGGCGCGACGTACCTGCTCTATGCCTTCTGCTCCCAGGTAATCGAGTTTGGCGACCAGCGACGCAAAACTCGCTGCCGCAGCGTTACTGGCAGGCGTTGGAGGTGAAGGTTTTTGAGCGACGAGGGTTGCCATGTACTAAATGTAGCGTTTTGCCCTCTGACGAGCAAAAAATGTCGAAAAAAAACACCGACTTGGCGGTGTTTTTGGGGAAGAAAATGCGATTGGCTGTTAGCCGGGTACTTTTTTCAGCATTTCTATGCCCACTTTACCTGCGGCAATTTCGCGCAAAGCAGTGACGCCTGGCTTGTTTTTGCTCTCAATTTTCGGGGTATGGCCTTGAGCCAGCATGCGTGCGCGGTAAGTGGCAGCCAGTACCAATTGGAAGCGGTTGGGGATTTGTGCGAGACAGTCTTCAACGGTAATGCGTGCCATGGTGGTGTGCTCCGGATCGGTTAAGTGAGGTTTAAAGCCTGAAAAATATCTGACCTGCTTCGGCGCTGGGACGCGTATTTGAGTCTTTGCGCATGAACAATGGCCTTGAGGTCGAACAAGGCTTTGTCAAAAAGTTGGTTAATTATAACGAAGTCAAATTCATGCGCCTGTGCCATTTCTTGTGCAGCATTTTCCAAGCGTAATTCAATCACTGCGGGGCTGTCCTCGCCACGGCGTTGCAAACGTGCGCGTAATTCGGTCATGCTGGGGGGCAGAATAAAGATCAACACCGCGTTGGCAAATATTTTCTTGATCTGTACAGCACCTTGAAAATCAATTTCAAGGATGACGTCCATGCCGTTGGCGATGCGTTCTTCAATGGTGGCACGCGAAGTGCCATAGCGGTTGCCGTGTACATGTGCCCATTCCAAAAACGCGCCCTCGGCCACCATGCGGTCAAATTCCTCGTTGTTGATGAAAAAATATTCGCGTCCGTCAAACTCTTGGCCGCGTGGCGCTCGGGTGGTGTGCGACACCGACGGTTGCACGCCTGCATCAAGCTCCATCAAGGCTTTGACGAGGCTGGATTTACCGGCCCCGCTGGGAGCAGCCACCACAAATAAATTGCCAGGATAAGTAGTCATCATTCGAGATTTTGTACTTGTTCACGCATTTGCTCGATCAACACTTTCATGTCCAGCGAAATGCGTGTGAGTTCGATGGCGCTGGATTTGGAGCCCAAGGTATTGGCTTCACGGTGCAATTCCTGAATTAAAAAGTCCAGCCGTTTACCGACGCCCTCGGCTTGTTTCTTTTGCTTTAAGAGTCTGGCAATTTCATCTAAATGGGTTTTCAGACGGGTGATTTCTTCAGCCACATCGGCACGAATGGCGAAGCTTGCTGCCTCTGCCAGCGCCCTCTCGTGGACGGTTTCAGGCAAAGCCTGCGCATCGGCCAAGGCCAAGGCTTCGCGCCAGCGCTCCAAAAATTTCTGCTTTTGCAATGCCACTGCCTGCGGCACCAAAGGCAGCGCTTGTTCAGACAAGGTGTGCAATTGCTTGGCGCGACTGAGTAAATCGTCAGCGAGTTTGAGGCCTTCACGGTGTCTGGCTTCGCACAATTGAGAAATGACGGTGTTGGCCAATGCCATGACGTCAGCAGAAATATCTTGCTGCAATACAGGATTGCTGTTTGAGGCCATGCGCATGACTTCGGACACTGACAGCAGTGGCGCATCCGGCAGCCACATGCGTATCTGGTTTTGAATGCCCACCAAGTTTTTCAGCAAAGGCGTATCAGGTGCGGCCAGCACAAGCTCAGCGGCAGACTCCAGATGGACGCGCATTTCTACTTTGCCACGCTTGATGTGTTTGCCGATCAGTTCACGCAGGGCGGGTTCGAATTGGCGCAACTCTTCGGGCAAACGGAAACTGAGGTCTAGGTAACGGCTGTTGACCGAGCGAATTTCAAGTCCGAGGCGCAAACCATGTGCTGCTGACGAGTCAGTGCCAACTTGAGTCTGGGCGCTGGCGTAACCGGTCATGCTTTGCAGGGACATGTCGCTCTCATTTCTAAAACCATCATTATCTCAGGCGTCAGCGATTGTCTGAACGACAATGGCGGCTTCATTCACATTGCTTGTTTTTCACCATGACATTTATTGCATCTCGACAGACCCGCGCTAACGACGCTTTGCGTGCGGTTCGCATCACCCGCAACTTCACCATGCATGCGGAAGGATCCGTATTGGTTGAATTTGGCAATACCAAAGTGTTATGCACTGCTTCAGTGGAGGAAAAAGTGCCACCGCACAAACGCGGCTCTGGCGAGGGCTGGGTCACCGCTGAATACGGCATGTTGCCACGCGCCACCCACACCCGCAGCGACCGCGAGGCTGCCAAGGGAAAACAAAGTGGACGTACCCAGGAAATTCAGCGATTGATAGGGCGCTCCATGCGGGCGGTGTTTGATCTCCAAAAACTAGGTGAGCGCAGCATTCAACTCGATTGCGATGTATTGCAAGCCGATGGCGGGACCCGTACTGCGGCCATCACCGGCGCTTTCGTGGCGGCGCAGGATGCAGTCAATGGCTTACTACAAAGCGGAAAACTCAGCGAGACGCCCATCATCGATCACGTGGCTGCCATCTCGGTCGGTTTGCTGCATGGCGTTGCTTTGCTGGACCTTGAATATGTGGAAGATTCTGTTTGTGATACCGATATGAATGTGGTGATGACGGGTTCAGGCGGTTTTGTGGAGGTGCAAGGTACGGCAGAGGGCGCAGCTTTCAGCCGGACTGAAATTGACCAGTTGCTGGCGCTGGCTGACAAAGGCATACGCGAATTGGTTTCATTGCAAAAAGCGGCTTTGAACCAGTGATGAAAACCATTGTCCTGGCGTCCAATAACAAGGGCAAATTGGCCGAATTGCAGGCCATGTTTGCGCCGCTGGGTTTGCAATTGATTGCCCAAGCCGAATTGAATATTCCCGAAGCAGAAGAACCTTTTCATACCTTTGTCGAGAACGCTTTGGCCAAGGCGCGTCACGCCAGCCGCATCAGCGGTTTGCCTGCGCTTGCCGATGACGCAGGTTTGTGTGTGGACGCCTTCAATGGTTTGCCAGGCGTGCAAACCGCTTTTTATTGCACCCAATTTGGCTATGAGAAAAGCGATGACAACAACCGCCGCGCCTTGCTGGAGCAAATGCAAAACACAAGCAACCGCCGCGCTGCACTCGTCAGCACGTTGGTGGCGTTGCGCCACGCCGATGACCCTGAACCTTTGATCGCCAGCGGTCGAGCGGCAGGCGAAATTACGCGGGAGTTGCGTGGCGACAAAGGCTTTGGTTTTGATCCGGTGATGTTCATTCCAGAAGTGAACATGACGTTTGCACAAATGAGCGAAGTTGAAAAAAATACGCGCAGTCACCGAGGACAAGCGGCACGCTTGATGTGCGAATTGATGCAACAACGCTGGCTGGCATGAACTTAGATATTGCGCATCTGATGCGCCCGGGTACTTTGTCATTGACTTCGCTGCCGCCGCTGTCGGTGTATGTGCATTTGCCATGGTGTTTGAAAAAATGTCCCTATTGCGATTTCAATTCGCACGAATGGCGGTCTGAAGTGACAAGCAAGGAAGTGATTTATCTGCAAAACGCTGACAGCGGTTTACCTGAGCAGGCTTACCTTGATGCACTTTGTATGGACTTAGAAGGGAGTTTGCCGCTTATTTGGGGCAGGCCTGTGCACAGTATTTTCATAGGCGGAGGCACGCCGAGTTTGTTTTCTGCCAAAGGCATTGCGCGATTAATCAGTGATTTGCGTGCACGCTTGCCTTTGGTGCCTGATTGTGAAATCACGCTAGAAGCCAACCCCGGCACGTTCGAAAAGGACCGGTTTCATGCGTTCCGCCAAGCTGGGGTGACACGGTTGTCGGTAGGCGTGCAAAGTTTTAACGATACACATTTGAAGGCCTTAGGCAGAGTACATGATGCATCGCAAGCCATGGCTGCGGTGCAAGAGGCGGCGCAGGCATTTGACACTTTCAATATTGATTTGATGTACGCCTTGCCAGGGCAGGACCTGGCGGATTTGCAAACCGATTTGGCGACCGCGCTGAGTTTGAAACCGCCACATTTATCCATTTACCACTTGACGATTGAACCCAACACCTTGTTTGCGAAATACACACCGTCAGGTCTGCCGCCAGACGATTTGGCCTATGACATGTTAGATCTCATCGTCGAACAAACATCAAAACACCATTTGCAACGCTATGAGGTGTCTGCGTTTGCACAGGAGGGGCACCGCTGCTGGCACAACACCAATTACTGGCAGTTCGGTGATTACTTGGGGCTGGGTGCTGGCGCACACAGCAAAATCAGTTTTGCGCACCGCGTCTGCCGCATGGTGAGACACCGCGAGCCAAGTTTATACATGCAAAAGTCGATGACAGGTGCGGCTGTGGCGCAATGCAACGAAGTCAGCCGCAGTGAATTGCCATTTGAATTCATGCTGAACGCATTGCGGTTGAGAGAAGGTGTGCCCTTGAATGCTTTTAGCGAACGAACCGGCATGCCGCTTTCAGCGATTGAGAAAAACTTGCAAATGGCGCAGGAAAAGGGCTTGCTTGCTAATGACTATTCACGTATCAAACCTACCGACAAAGGGTTTGATTTTTTGAGCGACTTGCAATCCCTTTTTCTGCCGCAGACCGATGTATCTGGAGCTGGTTAGAATATCCCTGCTTGACCAGACACGATAAGGAAGCGTGGCAGAGTGGTCGATTGCACCGGTCTTGAAAACCGGCAACGGGAAACCGTTCGTGAGTTCGAATCTCACCGCTTCCGCCAATGTCTTATTTCTTTTTTTCCTGCGAGTTATAACAACTCGCTATTAGATGCGAATGGACTTAGGGTTCACACTTCCCGATTGACATCACGCCTTCTTGTTGCCTAGGGTAGTGTCTAAAAACATACTGCCCATCTTTAGATATTTTGATGTAGCCCTTGTTGTCTGATGGATTGACAACCACAGCTTGGCCTTCTTCATCCCATTCCACGCGGATGTTCTGGTATGTTTCAGTGAATTCTTTGAATGCGGGTGGGACTGTTAAGGTGATGGCATTGGCTTTAGATTGCACTTTGAAAGTGAAGGTGGGGATTTTTGTTCTCCCTGCGCAATTGACATGCACATTAGAGCAAAACACAGTTTCTTCTGGAATACACGTTAATGTTTGAGACTGTTTGAGTTTTGCAACCATATCGTTCGCTTGCGCGACAGCAGTTTGGTATCCACAGATGGCCCATAAAACCCAAATTGAATTTGCGAATTGGATGGCTAGGGACGAGTTTTTACGCATGAAAAAGTCTTTCAATCAATGGTTGTATTTATACATTCATGTATTTATCGAGTGGACGCCTCTTTGTAGGTATTGTCAAGAAAGGTTATTTCTCTGATAAACAACATGAGCGAATTAATTCCACTGAATATTTGACAGTTCCAGTCAATGAGCCAGCAACCGACGGAAAGTTCTATACTCAAAAAAACCGCGAACTTAGTCCGATTGATTTCTTACCCAAGCATCAACGGACATGTGATGATTGAGAACTTATGGGAGACTCTCTATGAATGCACCAGCAGAAGCCGCGATCATGCTTGATCGCCACCAAAAACTTGGAGATGGCGTTTCCCCTTCATTGCCACAGCCGCGAAAATTTGCGAACGTTCAGGAAGAACGGTTGCACCGTAAGCAAATGTTGGCGGCTTCATTCAGGCTGTTTTCGCGTTTTGGTTTTGACGAAGGCGTGGCTGGGCACATCACAGCACGTGACCCTGAATTCCAAGATACTTTCTGGGTCAACCCTTTTGGGATGCACTTCAGTCACATCAAAGTATCCGATTTAATTCGTGTTGATCACCGTGGCAATGTGGTGGACGGTGCGCTGCCAGTGAATGAGGCTGCGTTTGCCATCCATTCACGTATCCATCAGGCTCGCCCTGATGTCGTTGCTGCTGCGCACACCCATGCGCCACATGGCCGTGCTTGGGCTACCTTGGGAAAGCCCTTGGATATTATTTCTTTGGATTCGTGCGCGTTTTACAAAGACCATGTGGTCCATAACGATTTCGAGGGGGTGGTGCTTGAAGTGGATGAAGGTGATCGCATTGCCAATGCTTTGGGTAAAAACAAAGGCGTTATTTTGCAAAACCACGGTTTGTTGACCGTGGGTGATTCGGTAGAAGCCGCCGCCTGGTGGTATATCGCTATGGAGCGTTGCTGTCAGGTGCAGTTGATGGCTGAGGCTGCTTCTCATGGCAAACCTTTGAAGATGGTGACTCAGACTGCAGCTGAGCAAGCGTTTCCCATTGTCGGGTCGTCGTATGCAGGTTGGTTCCAGTTTCAGCCTTTGCTGGCCCGTATCTCCAAAGACCAGCCGGATTTGTTTGATTGAGTCTGATGCGCCTCGGGTAGCTTATTTGTAATTGAAATACACAAAGATAAAAGATACAAATACGCCCTATAAAGACTGCTCCCTAAAAGTTGGAAACAAATCCAACTTTGAAGGAAGCTTTTTAATTTTTTGATAGACGTCTGGTATCAGAATTTTAGGCCTGCACCAATGGTGTAGCCTGAAGAACTTGAGCTTCCGGTTTGGGAGAAATAACCACCAGAAGCAAAAATAGATTCTGTGATGTTGAATTTGACACCCAAGCTGAAGTTGTTGTATGAAACCGATCCAGCAGATATGTATGAGTAGGCACCCAAAACATCTGCGTCACCTGAAACCTTGGCTCTTGCGCCTAAAGATAGGTTGTAGCCAGTTTTGGTTCCAGAGTAAGTTTGTGAATAGTATGAAATCGAGGTCAAAAAGTCTGCGTTGGTGGCGATGGGCAAACGATACCCAAGGCCCAGATTGGATTTTTCGTAATTGCTCTTACCAGATTTAGTCAGGCTTGCGTAGTTACCCAATACATAAATATTTTCGTTAACCAAAAAAGAACCACTGGTGTAGTAACCTGAGTAATTGGAAATTGTTCCTATTTTGGCTGAAGCGTAATCAACTTCAATTTTGTTGTAGTCAAGACCTGTTTCAGATTTGCCTGGTTCGTTGGCCATGGCAAGGCCAGAAATAAATGTCAGTGCGGCTAAAGCGATCAGTTTTTTCATAGGGTTTCTCCTGTTGCGAATACCCTATTTTAATTTGATAGGTAAGACTAGAAATTTGATTCGGTAAATTTATTAAATCTGTTGTTTTTAAATGAGGGAAAGATGGGAAATGAATTAATAATGATTAAATATGTAGGTGATCAAGACACATCTGAATCTAGCAAGCCATGACGCATGGCCAGCAAGGTGATCTCGGATTGGTTGCTCAGTTGAAGTTTTTGCTTCACTTTGTACAAGTGTGTTCCTACCGTTGAAGCTGACAGTTTCAGCGTGTCAGATATTTGCGCCACAGATTGCCCGCGTGCCAATTGCATGAACACTTCAAACTCACGCGGTGAAAGCTTTTCAATGGGGCTTTCATCTCCATCGAGATCCTGCATGGCCATGCGTTGCGCAATGACCGGGTCGATAAATCTTTTTTTCTGTGCGACTAAGCGAATAGCGTCAATCAATACCTCAGGCGCAGTTCGTTTGGATAAATAACCAAGTGCACCTGCCTGTAGGGCTCGTTTGGAGTAGCTGGTGTCTTCATGAGCAGACAGTGACAAAATGCGCGCACCTGGGTCTTTGGCAATCATTCGTTTGATAGCCTCAATGCCACCCATGCCTGCCATGGCAATGTCCATCACTACCACGTCAGGGCGGTGCAGCTCATACATTTGTAAAGCTTCTTCGCCGCTAGAAGCCTCAGCGACGACTTCTACATCGTCCCAAGTTTGTAGTAGCACCTTGAAGCCGCCACGCACAACCGCATGGTCGTCAACCAACATCAATTTCAATTTAGCCATGGGGTAGATTGTGGCTGAGTGGCAAAACCGCTTGAACCCTTGCCCCGTGTGGCTGTAAGGCCTCAAACACCAAATGACCGCCAAGCCCTTGGGCACGTTCGCCCATGCCTACGACCCCGAAATGTCCTGATTGTTGCCAGTTCTGCGAAGGCCCTTGACCGTTATCTCTGACTTCCAGCAGTAAGTTGCCATCCATAGCGGCAAGCTCCATATCAATGCGTGTGGCTTGTGCATGACGTAACGCATTGGTTAAAGACTCTTGCATGATTCGGTAAATCGCCGTGGCCAAGTTGTCCTCGAGTTTGTCAAGGGGAGTGTTGATATTCAGCGTGATTTGTATTCCTGTGTGTCTGCTACGAGCCTCTTCTAGCAAATCCTGTAACGCATCCTTGAGTCCAAACCTGTCCAGTGCCAAGGGTCTGAGCTTGGTCACCAGCTGGTGGACTTCTTCGTAGATCGCGTCAGCGCAGTCCATCACCATCTGCGCCGACGATTCAATGTGGGAATCCAAGCCTTTGGCGCGGTGCGCAATGGCCATACCCACGCTTTTGATGGCGGTCACTTGCTGACCCAATTCGTCATGCAGTTCGCGCGCAATTTGTCCTCTAACCTCTTCAATTCGCGATTGAATGACTTGTGTCAGTTCTCGGTTTTGTGCCAATGCACGAGTGGCTTCGTGCGCTTTGTCTCTGGCATCAATGCCTTCTTGCAGTGACTGGGTCATGTCGTTGAAGGCTTGCCCCATCATTTGCGCTTCGAGACCACGCATCTCGGGCAAACGCGTGTCATAGTTGCCGCTTCTGACTGACCCCAAGGCCTGAACCACTTGTTGTATGGGTTGCAGTGCTCGCCCGACCAACCAATAGACACAAAAAATCACGGCACATACGCCAGAAAAAAGCGTTATCAACATAGGTACAAAATCGTCCCAGCCGTCAAGAACAGCGCGTGAAGGGTCTGCGCGCACAAGAAGTTGTCCTTGCGTCATTTGTATTTGACGGGTTCTGACCGAGGGAGAAACAATGCGGCTGTACCACTCAGGCGCGTCTCGCCCGGCTTTATAGATGGGCGGCGGCGAGTGGTAGATCACATTGGCGTGTTCATCCAGCAATTCAATTTCGTTGGCTCTCACACGTCCGAGTTTCATTAAAAATTGCTTCATGTCATCCAAATTGGCTTGACTGTTGCTCGCTTGTAAACGTGACAGCAATTGAGTAGCCACCATGTTGGCGCCTTCCATTTCATCGTCCACACTTCGTCGGGTGTCTTGTAGTTGCATGCCAATCAACAGTGAGGCAAAACTAACCAGCAAAACGCCGATGATCAAATTGATTTGAAGACGCAAGGACATGGTGTAGTCAGCCTTGTGTACAGAGTTTTTGAACCAGGTCTTCAATGGCTTTAACCAGTACGCCTGTCATGGGTTGCTCAAACGGGTTATGTCCTGCGTTATCCACCCAAATCAGCTGGCTGTGCGGTATTGCTTGGTGCACAGCCCAAGCAGATTCGGGGCGACAAATCCAATCTAGCCGACCATGTACCAAAGTCACTGGCATTTCATTCAATGCGGCCAATTGAGCAAGCAAACCTGTCGAAGGAAAAAAGCATTGGTTGATCAAATAATGGCTTTGTAAACGGTATTTAGCGATCAAGGCTTTGGCCTCTTTTTCGTTCATAGCAGTTGCATGAGTTGATGAAACGCTGCGTTGGGTCAAGGCATTCTCCCAAGCTTGCCAAGCCATTGCCAGCGGCAAGACTTCTTGGTCATGGGCGTTCAGCATCTGGTGACAAACATAGTCCAGCAGTTTTTCAGACCTTGCTTTGGCGCATGCAGCTGCAAACACAGACCAGGCATCCGGCATGCATTGGCGGGCCTCTTCAAAGAACCACTGCAGATCAGCAGGTCGAGACAAAAATACACCGCGAATCACTGCGCCCAAGCATTTCGAGGGATACGTGCTTGCATAAGCCAAGCCCAATCCACCACCCCAAGAGCCCCCAACCACCAGCCAACGCTTGATTCCTAAATGCTCGCGCAACCGTTCCATGTCGTGCAGCAAATCGGTGGTGGTGTTGGCGTGTAAAGGCTTGTCTGCGGTACTGCGTCCGCAGCCGCGCTGATCAAACAAAACCACTCGGGTGGTGCGAGGATTGAACAATTGACGGTGTTTGGGGCCGCACCCGCTGCCAGGCCCCCCATGTAAAAATACCACCGGCAGCCCATCGGGATGGCCGCATTCTTCAAAATACACGGCATGCCCTGCCACAGACGGTAAAAACCCATGATGGTAAGGTTCTGTGGGGGGGAACAAATCGGTAGGGCGCACTGTTGTCATAACGCCTGATCCTAGTCTGTTTAAGCCGTCAGTCAGCCTTAGACGGTTGTTGTGCGTAAAAACCCTAGTCTGATCTACAGATAATCTTGAGGGTAGATTCCATGTCCTGACGATAGCCGCAGGGGTGGGCGTGGGGCATAGTTCATACCTGTGTTCGGAATGTCTCTGTACACGATTGGCCGTGATCAGCGGCGTCCCTTAGGAGATACACCATGAAATGGCAAACACCTGCAGCTAGCGACATGCGTTTCGGTTTCGAAATCACCATGTACATCGCTAACCGTTAATTTGACGGTGGTCTGTCGGGGCAACCCGGCAGACCTTTTTCCTGGTTTTGATTTGATGTTCCGCGCTTGACGCGGTTTTTTTTTAAAGCGGCGCTATGTTGAAGATTCATGTACTTGGTTCTGCCGCCGGCGGTGGTTTCCCCCAGTGGAATTGCAATTGCCCGCAGTGCAGCGCTGTACGAAGCGGCAGTCCGCACCATTTACCTCGCACACAGTCTTCCATTGCAGTCACCGCCAACGAAATTGATTGGTTGTTGGTCAACACTTCGCCTGATGTGCTGCAACAGATCAAGGCCTTTCCCGCATTGCAACCCGCTCGGGCATTGCGCGACACTGGTATTGCCGCGGTATTGCTGATGGATGCGCAGATTGACCACACCACCGGATTGCTGATGCTGCGCGAGCACCGCCAGAAATTACCCCTGTATTGCCATCCACTGGTGCGTGAAGACCTGAGCACTGGCAACCCTTTATTTAAAGTGTTGTCGCATTACTGTGACATTGACTGGCATGATTTGCAATTGCAAACCAGCTTCCATGTGCCAGGCTTGTCAGGTTTGCATTTCCAAGCTTTGCCGCTCATCAGCAATGCGCCGCCTTATTCTCCTCACCGTGACAAACCCCAGCCAGGCGATAACGTGGGCTTGACTGTCAAAGACGAAACCAGTGGCAAAACATTGTTTTACGCGCCTGGGTTGGGGCAGATGGAGCCTCATGTGTGGCAGGCCATGCAACAGGCCGATTGCGTCATGGTGGATGGCACGTTGTGGACCGATGATGAAATGATTGCCTTGGGCGCTTCCCAAAAAACTTCGCGTGCCATGGGACACATGCCGCAAAGCGGCGCAGATGGCATGATGGCATGGCTGGACAAATTACCCAGTCATGTCAGGAAAATTTTGATCCACATCAACAACACCAACCCTATTTTGGATGACAGTAGCCCGCAACGCCAGACTTTGAATACGCATGGCATCGAGGTGGCATATGACGGCATGGAGATAGAACTGTGAACAACACAATGAACGAGGCCAAAGCTGATACACGTACGCCTTGGAATGCCGAACAATTTGAAACGCTGCTGCGTGGCAAAAGCTCTAGCTACCATATTCACCATCCGTTTCACGTGATGATGGCCGAGGGCAAACTCAACGCTGCACAGTTACGCGGTTGGGTGGCGAACCGCTTTTACTATCAAATATCTATACCGCTCAAAGATGCGGCTATTTTGTCCAATTGTGATAACCGCGAGATACGGCGCGAATGGATATTGCGCATCTTAGACCACGATGGTTTCGAATTAAACGGATTGAATGATGAGGGCGGCATTGAGGCTTGGATTCATCTCGGACAGGCTGTTGGTTTGAGCCGTGACGATGTAACTTCATTGCGCTATGTCGCGCCTGCCAGTCGTTTCGCTGTTGATGCGTATGTGAATTTCGCTCGCCGCCAACCTTGGCAAGAAGCCGTGGCTTCGAGCTTGACCGAATTGTTCGCTCCGCACATACACCAACAGCGCATTGACACTTGGCCTGAAAAATACCCTTGGGTAGATGCCACTGGACTGCAATATTTCAAAAACCGCCTCACCCAAGCCCGACGTGATGTAGCGCATGGATTGAAGTTCACGCTCGACTATTTCAGCCAAACACGCGCCATGCAAGAACGCGCACTGGAAATATTGCAGTTCAAACTCAATGTGTTGTGGGCCTTGGCAGACGCCATCATGCTTGATCAATGCAATGTGCAAATCACCGGACCCAAAACATGAGCAATGATGACGCGATATTGAGCAGCACGCCTGTGTTGTCAGCCATGTTCCGATTGCAATGGGAAGAGGTACAGCAGGCATGGGTATTGTTGTACCCCGAGGGCATGGTGAAGTTGAACGGCAGTGCGGGTGAAATCATCAAGCGCTTGGACGCAAAAAAATCTGTGACTGAGTTGATAGCCGAATTGGAAAAAGATTTTGAAACCACGGGCCTGGAAAAAGACGTGTTGGCATTTCTGGAAATCGCCCATCAACAAGGATGGGTAAAAGCATGACACCTACGGTCAATGGCAAGGAAGTCACTGTGGGACCACCTTTGTGGTTGCTCGCCGAAATCACGTATGCCTGTCCATTGCATTGCGTGTTTTGCTACAACCCAGTGGATTACACACAGCACGGCCCGGAGTTGACCACGCAGGAATGGCTCAAGGTTTTGCGCGATGCGCGGGCAGCTGGCAGTGTGCAATGCGGTTTTTCAGGCGGTGAGCCGTTGGTACGCGACGACTTGGAAGAGTTGGTTGCTGAAGCGCACAAACTTGGTTTTTATACCAACCTGCTTACATCGGGTATTGGCTTTACAGCGGAGCGTGCCAAAGCTTTGAAAGACGCTGGGCTGGACCATGTGCAGTTGTCGTTTCAAGATTCCACACGTGAATTGAATGACTTTCTGTCACACACCAAAACCTTTGCTTTGAAACAAAAAGCCGCGCAGTTGATCCAGTCCAACGGCTGGCCCATGGTGCTCAATTGCGTCATCCATCGACTGAACATTGACTACATAGACAAGATCATTGAGTTGGCCGTGGACTTGGGTGCCGAGTACTTGGAATTGGCAAACAGCCAATACTATTCTTGGGCGCAACTCAACCGTGACGGTCTGATGCCCAGCCGCGAACAATTGCAACGCGCTGAACGCGTCACCAACGAATACCGAGAAAAACTCGGCGATAAATTGCGTATCTTTTTTGTGGTGCCTGACTACTATGAAACCCGCCCTAAAAAATGCATGAACGGTTGGGGCAATATTTTCCTGACCATCACGCCTGACGGTTCGGCGCTTCCTTGCCATACGGCCAAGATGATCAAACACTTGGAATTTCCAAATGTCAAAAACATGTCGGTCAAAGATATTTGGTACGAGTCAGAAGCGTTCAACCACTACCGTGGCGATGCTTGGATGAAAGAACCTTGCCAGACTTGTCCAGAAAAAGAAAAAGATTTGGGCGGTTGCCGTTGTCAAGCGTTAATGCTGACCGGAGACGCCGCCAATGCCGATCCGGTGTGCGATAAATCCGAGCACCACCAAACGGTGCTTGATGCAGTGGCTTACGCGCAAGTGCCTGATGCAAAACGCATCGAGGTCAAGCCACTGGTGTTTCGCGATCCCATCAATTCACGCAAACTCAGTTCAATCACCGAAGCCTGATTGTTTTTTCATTGAATAGGTTTGCGAAAACGACTTCCATAGTCGCTGTTCACGTGAAGCCATCACTCAACGCAAACAGACGCTACAGGGATCAGGGCTGTCCCATCATCCATAACTGCGTGGAGCGTGCACCACTGCGGCAAAAGGCCAGCACAGGACCAGGTGCCTCATTGACCAGCGCCGCCATTTGCGCTACTTGATCAGGCGTGTAAGCGCCACTGACAACAGGCAGGTAGTGGTACACCAGTCCGGCTGCCTCGGCCGCGGCTTGCATTTGTGCAGAGCTTGGTTGATCAGGGCCGCCTTCCATGTCTGGACGGTTATTGATGACGGTGTGAAAACCGTGTTCAGCCAATGACGCCATGTGCTGGGGCGCTAATTGGGGGGCAGTGGCGAAGTGTTCGGTGTGTTGGTTGACTTGCATGTGTGTCCTGTGGGTTTAATGGCTGGGTTTGGCGTCGCCATGCGCAGCAGGTGGGGCACCATGGCCGTCCCCATGCGCATCCTTTGCGGGTCCGGCCTTGTCATCTTTCTTCTTGCCTTGACCTGGGGATTTGGCATGGTGTCCACACAAAATCCCAATGACTTTTTCACCCACGGTTTCACCGCTGACCGGTTTCCAAGAGGTAGATTGGGTGCTGGTGAACAGAGTCTTGCCTTCTCCCATGGCTTCAGACTTAGAGGCGAACGCCAGCGAGCGGCGGCGGTATTCGTGGCAGTCGTACTCCATCAATACCAAACGTGACTTGACACCGGATTTGGATGCGTCCAGCAAATCAATCAAATGCCATGCTTGCGGAAACACGCTGCTGGCGCGGATTTTGTCGGGGTCTATGTAGACGACAGCCAGATGGTTTTCATCGACTTTTTCCCAGTCGGCCCACGCCAACCAAGGTTGGCAAAGTAACCAAACGGTGAGCATCCATTTCATACAACTGATGGGTTTCATGAACGCATTTTGCCATTGAAGAAAAACCCCGCAACTGCAAGCTTCAATTCAGGCCGCCGCTGCGCTGTACCCGTCGTTCGCAAGCAGCGATCAGCAAGGACGGAGCTGGTGCCCATACGCACAATTGGCTGCGCGCGCGGGTCATACCCGTATAAATGAGTTCACGCGTCAATAGGGGCGCTGAACGGTCTGGCAAAACCAGCAAAACCTGATCGAATTCCGAGCCTTGCGATTGGTGTACTGTCATCGCGAAGACCGTGTCCACGTCATCCAAACGACCGGGTACTTGCCAACGTACACCGCCTAAAGCGTCTGCAAAAGCCACCCGCAAGCGAATCACTCCGCCAATCAAGCGAGGCAGACACAAACCCAAATCACCATTCATGATGCCCAGGGCGTAATCGTTTCGCCTGGCCATGACTGGGCGACCAATGAACCAGTCGGTGTCTGCAAAACCCAGTGCCAGTTGGAGTTGACGGTTAAAAGTCTTGACGCCCCAGCGACCCTCGCGCAGGGCGCACAACACGCCGACACGGGCAAAGCTTTGCAGCAGTTCCAATGCCTGTGAATCATCACAGGCGACATGGTGGCGTTGCAATTCAGATAAGGCTGAGAGCCACGGCTTCCAAATTTTTGTCAATTGCGCGAGCGCGGTTGAATCTTTGCTGTCAGTCACGCTCAATCGGGTCACCACTTCACCGTTTTGGAAACACGCTTCGGAAGTTTTCTGCCACAGTTCTTGCAAGGCCAGTGTGTCGCCGCTGTTGGCTGCCCGCGCCCATTGGCCGATGCCTTGCTTATCGTTAAAACGGTGGCTGTGCAACAGGCTGAGTGTGTGCGATGACAGCTGCGCGCTTTGACAAAGCTGAGCCATCACCGCGCCGGCTTCAACCGATGCAAGTTGGTCTTTGTCACCAAGCAAAATCAAGCGTGCTGTCAAAGGAACCGCTTTTAACAAGCGTGCCATCATTTCAAGATCAATCATGGAGGCTTCGTCGACCACCACCACATCAGGCGTAGCCGCAGCGTGTTCAGCAGTCAATGCCAACAGCCAGCGATGCAAGGTTTGTGCTTGCTCAGGCAATACGGCTGCTTGTTCTGCAGGAAGACGTGCACGCGCCTGTGACATGGTTTGCGACAAGCGAGCTGCCGCCTTGCCCGTGGGTGCTGTCAACACCACACGCAAGGGCATTGGTGCATTGGCTTGCAGCAGCAATAAGAGTTTGACCACTGTGGTGGTTTTGCCGGTGCCAGGTCCACCGGTGATCAAGGTCACTGCATGTTGTGCGGCATGGGCACAGGCTGCGCGTTGCAGGTCCGTGGCTTTGTCTGCTTGCCCAAACAGTCCATCGAGTTGTTGCTCTAAATCGCTAGGCACATTTTGTAATTGGCGCAAACGAGCAGCAAGATTTTGTTGAATACTTTGTTCGGCATGCCAAGCGCGTCGCAAATACAAGCGATGTCCGCTCAGTACCAGTGGAGAGTTATCACCATGAATCCAAGGCAAGCTGTCTGTGGCCGTGACCAAATCTGGAGGCAAGGCTTGTAATTGTTCGGTTGTCCACCCCAGTAAGTCAGCGGTTTGTTGCGACCAGTGGCTGAGATCTAAACAAGCATGGCCACGGCCCCACTGGTGACTGACCAATGCCACTAACCAACGGTGTCTGATGTCAGGTGATGGTTGAAGGGCATGGCAAAACTGAGCCAGCGAGAGACCAAGCCCGTTCAATGGTGTGGCGCCAGTACCCAGCCAAGCGCTGTGTGTGAGTTCTCTCAGACTCATGATGGTCTTCCCGCAAAGGCGTTGTCGAGTTGGGTAATCAATGTCAAAGGTGGCTTCATGACATGCACACCTGCGCCTTCGCTGCTGATGCCTCTTAAAAACACATAAACTGCGCCACCGATGTGCGTGTTGTAGTCGTAACTCCGTAAACGCGATGACAGTAAGCGATGCAATGCCAACAGGTAGAGAACATATTGCACGTCGTAGCGCTTGTCTAACACAGCCGAGTTCAAAGAGGATGCGTCATACGCAGGCAACCAGTTGGATTTGTAATCCAGCACCCAATACTGACCTTCGTGTTCGCACACCAAGTCCATGAAGCCAGTCAGCATTCCTTGCAGTTGACGCGCTGGTAATGCGGGTCTGGTTTGGGAGGGTAATACATGCTGCTGTATCAAACTGTCGATGACTTCACTGTTGACAGCCTGCGTCGTCAGGTTGAATTCCATTTCTGGCCACACACATGCAGACTTTAGGTTTTGTAAAACCAGCGGCTGTAGAGGTGTCTGGGTATTGGTCAGCGGTAAGGGTGTGGTGATGATGCTTGTAATCCAGTCAGGCAACATGGCATGAGCACGCGGCGGAATAACCAGCGAGCGGGTCTTACGCATCAGCAAATGTTGCCAAGCTTGTTGAATCGAACTTTCATGTTCGCTGTGCGCTTGCGTCAAAGGCCAACCCTGTTGCGCTTGCCACTCCAGTAAATCGTGTAACAAACTGCCGTACTCGGCGCCTTTAGGAAAATTTTGCCATGCAAGCAGATGGGAGTTTTCTTCGTATTTTGCTTCGGAGGCAAGAGAAATTGTCGCTGCGGATTCCATCGCCGATGGTGGCACAGTGACTTCATCTTCTGAACTGATGCTAAACGCAGCATCAATCGCAGCATCAATCGCCGCATCAGTGAGCGCTTCATCGCGTTGTGATCCGACGTGTAAACCACGCGTCAAACTACTGAAACTGGCTACCCCCCAATGGGCATAGTTCTGGCGATGCGCTGTCAACGCTTGACGGCTTTGCTCATCTTGGGGTATGTCAGGTTGATAACGAATACCCGTATCAAGCGGTAGCTGTGCGATGGTGATTTCAGGTGCATCACCGAATTGTTGTTGCAAACGTTCGATCAAATCTGCGTGATTTTTTCTTTGCAGCAATTCAGAAACTGCACTGAGTTTGAGTTTTTCTCCTTCCCCAGACAAGCTGTTGGCCGTAGGTGCCAAGCCCAGCCACATGCCACGTTCGGCTCGTGTTAGTGCGACATACAGCAGACGCATATCTTCATCTACGCTGGACTCAGTGAAGTCGGCGTCATCTTCCTCATCCTTGCGTGAAGACGCGGTTTTAAAACTTCCTAAGAAGGGCACAAAAACCAACGGATATTCAAGCCCCTTGCTTTTATGGAAAGTAATGACTTGAACGCAATGCGCATCGGTTTCGAGCCGCATTTTTTGTTCTTCAGGGTTGTCGTTGCTCGATTGAATTTGCTGCGCCAAAAAATGCAACAAAGCCTGCGGCCCCTGCAAACCTGCAGCTGCGGTTTGAAGTAACTCACCCAGATGTAGTAGGTTGGTTAAGCGTCGCTCGCCCAACGGCTGCGCCAACAGTCTGCGTGCAATGCCTTGGCTGTGCATCCATTGGTAAAGCATGGGTAACACGCCGTGCTGCTGCCATTGTTGCAGCCAAGCTTGACAAGATTCGGCGAGCGCATCACTTAACTGCGGGTCATGCATGGCTTGTGCTAAGGATGTTGCAGTCCAACCCCATAAGCTACTGGCCATGGCACTGCGAAGCCAACGTGAGTTGCGCGGCATGCTAATGGCTCGCAACACACGCCATAAATCAACGGCTTGTTCAGTCTGGTAGACGTTGGCATGGTCTGACAAAAACACGCTGGGCAGTCCTACACGCGCCAATGCCGACTGCATGGCTTGCGCATGTGCATGTGAGCGCACCAACACTGCCATGTCTGCGGGATGTATGTCTGTGTGCTGTTGCAATAACTTGGCCATTTGGGTGGCGAAACCGGTGGCCATGGTTTGCACATGCTGATCGGCAGGCCAGTACGGTTTGTCAGTATGCGCTGTGGGCGGCGGTAAATACCAGAAGGTCAGCGGGGCCATCACTTGGCCTCGGTCGTTACACAAAGCTTTCGCGTCGGACGCGCTATGAACATGGGTGAACTCAAGCGTGTTTTCGCCAGATCGAAAAGGGTGGTCAATGCTGCTGAAAATTCGATTGACCGCACTCACCAAAGCGGGGGTAGAGCGGTAGTTGGTATCAAGCGTATGACAGGCCAGAGGGTCGATCGAATACGCGGTGTTGCGAGCGAGCAAATAGGTATTCAGATCGGCGCCACGAAAACTGTAAATCGCTTGTTTGGGGTCGCCAATCATCACCAAGGCGTTGCTGTCATTCGCTTGACCGACTTGGTAAATACGATCCAGACTTTGGTACTGCCAAGGGTCGGTGTCTTGGAATTCATCGACCATGGCGACGGGGTATTGCTCTCGTATGGCCGCTGCCAGCTCGCCTTGGTCCGCGTGCAATGCATGGTGAAGTCGTTGAAGCAAGTCGTTGAAATCGAACACAGACTGGTTCTGCTTGGCTTGCTGGTAAGTCAGGCGTACCGTGTGTGCCGCGTGTTGAATCAATAATGATTTGCACTCAGGTTCACGCTCGGCGAATGCCACACATTCACTGATCCTTTGAAACACATCCATGTTTGCTGCTTTGGCCCATCCGAATGATTTCAATTTATCAGCGGTGAAGCGAGCCAATGTGACTGGTCGTATGGTTTGCCCATGTTCAACCCAAGCTTCAAGCTCATCGACCCATTTCAAAAAATGGGGCGTGTTGATGCTTTTGGCTTTGATCAATCCTGCCATGCGTGCGTCGCGCAGCATCGCGGGCAAATCGGGTGTCCAAGCTTCACGCACGGTGTTTGCTAAAGCATCGTATTCGGATTGCCATTGCGCAAACACCTTTAAAGCTTCTTCAGGGGTCGACAGCGGGGAGTCAGTAGACAGGGCTTCAGAGCCAGCGGTGCTGATGACCGCAGTGGGTGGTTGTACATCCCATTGCTTCCACACCCGCAGCAACTGATCTAGCAGCTTGTCTGGGGCGTTGCCAAGTTGCTCAAGCAGCGCGTGTTGACAATGGGCAGGTAAGGGGTAAAACCATTGACGCCAGTAGTCGCGCACCAATTGTTGTAACAACTCTTTGGGATTGTCCAGATGCGTTTGTTCAAACAGATCACGGCTCAGTAATGCAAAACTGCTGAGCATGCGGCGGCTCCAGCCGTGTATGGTGTAGATGGCCGACTCGTCCATCGCCTGCGCGGCCAAATGCAAGCGACTGGCGCAAGCGGGCCATTGATCAGCAGGTATTTCTAAACTCAGCGCATGAAAAAAATCGTCTGGCTCTGATGCTTGCGCAGAGCTGAGTCGCTCAAACCACAGCGCAGCTTCATGCAAGCGTTTGCGAACGCGTTCGCGTAACTCGGCGGTGGCTGCCTCGGTGAATGTCATGACCAGAATGTGGCGCGGGCTCAGACCTTGGTTGTTGGTGCGTCCGTGGCCGATGACAAGACGCACATAGAGCGCAGCCAATGTCCATGTCTTACCGGTTCCAGCACTGGCTTCAATGATTTGACGCCCCGTCAAAGGCATACGCAAGGGATCTAGGATATTCATGCTTTGTCTTGCTCTTGCGCATCGTTGACGGCTTGACAGGCTTGCAGCATGGGTCCGTATACATGGTTGGCTAACGTACTGAACATATCGATGTCCATGTCTTCAAATTGTGTGAAAACTCTTTGCACATAGGCTGAAGTTTGGCATTCACCTTTGTAAAAACGGGAGCCGTGAAAAATTTTCTTGGCCTCTGACAGCGCCTGACTATGAGGCGACCCAGAAGAGGCAGATGCCCTGTTGTTGTGGAGCGCAAGCACATAAGCACAAGCGGTTTTGGAAGGTAAAGGCAAAGGCGATAACCATGCCTGTTGATATAAATGCATGAGATCGTGCAATATCGCTAAAGCCTTTGCTGGTGATAGCGGTTGTAGGCAAACCATATCATCGGCACCACTCAAGACACTGGTGGTTGGCATACCTGAGGCATTCGCACACAAATGTCCTAGCCAGAGAGCTGGTAACGTATCTAGGCGAACAGATTTTTCGCTTTTCACATGGCCAGCTCGCCTGTCCATTTGCAATACACTGCCATCCGCTTTGAGGCGCCATCGCATAGGCTCGGCACCCCAGTGCATGGTCAACGTACTGCCATGTGCTTGCGTCTGAAATTGTTGTGGTAGTAGTTCCTGATCTGATGCATTTAACAATGGCACAAAGCGGGCATAGATTTGTTTTTGCAATTCAAGCAGTTGTGATTGTTGAGCATCACCGCCACCGGCCATGGCAAGTTTGCCTTGCAATTTCATCTGCCATAGAAGTTGTTCCGGCTCATCGGCATACAGTACTTGTTGCTTCAATAGATAACCATCTAAGCCGTTCAAATCGAAGGGCTCGCTTTCATCTTCCGATGTGGTGGGGGCATCGAGTTGAACTTGCAAATGGTGTTTGAAAAAAACCTCTAATGGCTGTCTCAATAACGTGAGTAAGCTTGATGCTGTCAGTATGTCTGGGGGCGGCAAGGGCTGTGATGCTTGCCATTCTTCAGTGTAGTCAGCGGGTTGACGCAGTGCAGCCCAATCAGCGGCATAAGTTTCAAACCCTGAACCTGTCTGGAAATAACGGTTTGAAAAAGCTTGCAAGGGTTGAAGCACAGCGTTGAAAACTTTTTTATTTTTGTCGGGGTGTGGGTAGCATTGGTTCAAATGGTCCATCAATTGCGCTACCAGCACCGATGGGGGCAACTTGGCATGGTCACTGGCGCGCCTGCCTTGCCAGGAAATATATAAACGCTCGCGGGCAGACAACAATGCTTCCAGAAATAAATAGCGGTCATCTTCGCGTCTTGCACGGTCGCCTGGCCTGCTGTGACCAGGGTGGCTGATCAAATCAAAATCGCGTGGCGCAGGACTGCGCGGGTATGCGCTGTCGTTCATACCCAATAAACACACAATGTTGAAAGGGATAGCTCGCATGGGCATCAGGGTGGCGAATTGCACCCCGCCCGCTGCAAAACGGCGTTGTAAACCGATGCTGTCGAGTTGCATCATCCAATGGGTACGCAACACACTCAGCGAAAGTGGCTCTTCAAACGTAGCCAACTGACAATCTGCCAACCAATCTTGCAGCGGCGACATCACTTGATCAAGCACCCGTTGGTCTGCATCTTCCGTGGCATTGAAAAAACGCAGCAGTGTTTGCTGCATCAGCGGCACCCATTGCGACGGCGTTCGATCAGTTTGAAATTCTTCAAAGCAATGGTTCATGTCTTTCAGCCATAGCAACAGACCGCTGATCACTGGCGCATCCAGACCATCAACGCCGGCTTGTGCCGCCGTGCTGTGCCAAAGGGTGTTTTCAGCTTGCGACCCTATGGCGTAACCCAGCAATAAACGGTGCAAGCCAAATTGCCAGGTGTTTTGATCAGCGTCGGCCAAGGTGACCGACATGCCCCAAGGTTGACGGTGATCCGGATCAAGGCCCCAACGTACACCGGATTGAGTCAACCATTCGTGCAGTTGCGAGACATCGGCTTCGCTCACACCATAACGTTGTCGCACTGCTTGGACTTGGAACAAGCCCAGCCATTCGCGCAGGCTCAGGCGAAGCTGGGGCAGTTGCAGCAGCGTGTCAACAGCTTGCACCAATGGGTGAGTGCGTGGCGTGCTGTCGGTGACTGAAAAAGGCAGGTCTAGCGCGGCTTGGCCTTGGCCTGCATAACGCCCAAAGACGGCGTGTATGTGTGGCGCAAACAATGCCATGTCTGGCACCATGACCATGATGTCAGCAGGTTGTAGCTCGGGGTCAGCATTTAGCCAGCCAAGTACGCGGTCGTGCAGCACCTCGACTTCACGCTGGGCCGAATGGGTTTGTACAAACAAGACACTGTCATCGATGTCAGAAGCTGTGGTTTTGACGGGCGCAGGCGTGGTCAAGGTCAGGATATGGGATTGCAGTTTTTGTAAAACGGTCGGTGGTTGTTGTAGCGCCAAGGCATCGTTCAGTGGGTCAAAAAACAGTGCCTCACGCTGGTAGACCGGCGATTGTTCTGTGAACGATTCAAATTGATCGATGGCGTGGAGATAGTCACGCCCTTGTTTGCCCCAAGAGGCCAGCAAGGGATGGCCGCCGGTGGATAAGTCTTCGCTGAGATGACCCCAATGTTCTTGGCAAGGGTTGTGCACAAACATTAAAACGGGGATATGACGTCCCAGCGCTACCAGCGCTTGCATGGTTTGCATGGGCAAGGCAGTGATACCAAACACGACCAGTCGCTTGGGCAAGCCTTCAATGCTGCCAGGGCTGCGTTGTGTCAACTCGGACAAAAACGCCTGATGCACCTCGGACCGTGATTCAAACCCCATGCCATGCTCGGCGTATTGTTTGACATCTGCCAGAAGATCGCGCCACATCACGGCTTGCCAGGTCTGGGTATCGGGCAAGGGTTGCCCATGGTCCAAGGTGTCGCGATTCTGCGCCCACTGCGTCAACCAGTCGGATCGGTAGTTTTGGTAACCGTCCAGCACATCAGCAAGTTGTTGGGCCAAGTGGTAGGCACGAATGCCATGGGTATCGTCGCCCAAGTAATGTGCAAGCGGTGCAAACTGTGGCTGTTCGCGCCAGTGCGGCAATCGGCGCAATATGCGCCAGGCCAGCGGGGACTTGTCCAGCGGCATGGCCAAGGGCAGGCGGTGTTTGCCCAGCACGGAACGGTAAATTTGCCACAGCTGACTGGATGGCAACACCATTTGCGTGGCCGCACAAATACCGATGGCATCGTCCTTGGCCAGAGACAAGGTCAGCCAATGCTTCATGCCATTGCTTTGTACCAATAGGGTTTCAGCAGCCAAGGGCGGCAGCGGGTGTTTGCCTAAGTATTGAACCAGCAGATTACGCAATTCCTCCATGCGGTTGCTGTGAAAGATCAGGAATCCGGAACCAGTGTGGTGCGTCATGGGTTGAATAAGGGTCAGATACCGTCAGCTTAATTCATCTACAGGGTCAGAATGTGAGCTTGTGATGAACTTTCGTCAGGGCTTGGGCTGATCAAGTTTTTTTGAATGCTTGCGGGGCTGATCCGGTTCATAGCTGCGTCCTTGCACTGTCAATCCTTGCTCTGACAAGCTCTTGGCGATGCCGGGCCCCATGCCAGAGACACGCGCAATCAAGTCCTGCCAATCTTTGAACGATTGGTGCTGTCGTGCCTCCAATAAACGCCGGGTGAAGGGAGGACCTATGCCCCGCAGTCCATCCAATTCAGCTTCGGTGGCTTGATTGATATCGACTGCCTGAACGGATGACATGACCAAAACAAGAACAAAGAAAGACGTCCATTTTTTCAATTGCCACCCCTTTATGTATGAAACCGAATTGAAATAGCTTCAAGGTCGTCTTAGGGTGATGGAGAGAAACAAAAAAAGACAGTCCAAATGAGCAACCTGTATGGGAAAAAAATTACAGTTCTTCTATGCGCCTTGGCGGGTAACTGTCCCAGGCTTGGCAACCGGGACATTGCCAGAAATGTTGTAAAGCTTCAAACCCGCAGGCGGCACACCGGTAGCGTCGCAACGGCTTGGCTGCATGCTCCAAGGCGCGTTGAATTTGCGGTTGCTGCTCCACACTCAAGGGCGCGCCAGACAAGAGTTGCGTGGCGGCAATCAAAGAAGGATGATTTTTTAAATGCAGGCCGAATAACGCTGGCCCGTCGGATTGCCCCATCGATGCCTGCAAACTCACAATGCCATCGAGCAAATCCAAACTTTGTAATTGGTGGTAGCTGTCTTGCAACAATGTCAGCACTGGAATTTGTCTTTGCACCAGGGGAGCCAATCTGGCCAGAGAGGCGGCAACCAAGGGCATGGCTGCGGGCACCAATTGCGCCAATTCCACTAACTGATCGCAGGCTTTGGCATAACGTGAATCTTGTTCAAGCAAATGGGCCAGCGCAATACGCGGCCTGGCACTGTCGGGGGCAGTTTGAATCGCCTCTTTGAGCAGTGCCTCCGCTTGGACCAGATCTGTTTCTGAGGCAGCCAATTCACACAGATAGTGCGCTCTGCGAACAGAAAAATTTCCTTGGCCTTGACCATCAAGTTGCCTGGAAATATCAGCTGCATGACGCCAGTCACGGCTGCGTTCATAAATGCTGAGTAAAGCTAACAAAGCTTGCGGCGCCAAGGAGGTATTGAGCAACGGACGCAGTGCGGCTTCTGCGCGGTCCAAAATACCTGCCTTCACATAATCCAACGCCAAATCGTATTGGGCGCGGTCTCTGTCAGCCTTGCTTAGATCGCCGCGTGACAGCAAATGCTGATGCACCCGAACAGCACGTTCAAATTCACCGCGACGGCGAAACAAATTACCTAGCGCAAAATGCAGTTCAGAAGTGTCTGGGTCGCGTTGAACCGCTTCGATGAACGCGTCAATCGCTTGGTCTTGTTGCTCGTTGAGCAAATAGTTCAGTCCCTTGAAATAGGCTTTGGGGTTGCTGCGGTTTTCCATACGCAACTGACGAATGTCAAAACGCGAAGCCAGCCAACCCAAAATAAATGCGATCGGCAGGCCAAAGAAAATCCATCCGATATCAAGGCCCATACATGTCCGCCGCTACTGTTTCAACCGTTTGCTTTTTGACTTCAGGGGTGGCCGGTTGCAATGCTTTGCGAGCCAAACGGCGTTGACGCCACCAGCGAGGCACCATGCCAAGCACACCTACTACCAAGCCCAAGGTGAACACAATCAACAACACCAGCACCATGGGTGCACGCCACTGAAAGCCCCACAAGAAATGAACCGAGACATCTTCTTGGTTATTCAGTGCAAATGCCAGCAGTATGAAAAAAACGGCTGCTTTCAGCGTCCACTGAAGCAGCCTGAAGAATGTGCTCAAGCGTATTCCCCTTTATGGGTGACAGATCAGGCGTTGGAACCACCCGGGTTGGCGAGCATTTCCCGGGTACGAATTTCAATGGCTTCGCGCAAGGCTTTACCTTGTTTGAAATGGGGCACACGTTTTTCAGGTATGGCAACGCTTTCGCCTGAGCGCGGATTGCGTCCCATGCGCGGAGGTCGCCGATTGACAGAAAAACTGCCAAAGCCACGCAATTCGATGCGATGACCTTTGACCAATGCGTCGCTCATGGCTTCCAGCAATGCCTTGACTGCAAACTCGGCGTCTCTGTGCGCCAGTTGCGGAAAACGGGTGGCTAGTTCTTCAACCAAATCACTGCGGGTCATGGAGATACAACTCAGCTTAAAAAATAGTTTGAAAAGCCACCTGACGGCTATCTACCGCACAGGTGGCTGTGATTGACTGTTGGAATGTCAGTCGATCACTTCTCGTTGTTATCGAGCTTGGCGCGTAACAACGCACCCAAGCTTGTCGTGCCGGCGTTGCCCGTATTTTGCTGGCTCAGATTGGCCATGGCGTCTGCTTGGTCAGCAGCATCCTTGGCTTTGATCGACAACTGGATATTGCGTGTTTTGCGGTCGATATTGACCACCACAGCGCTGACTTCGTCGCCGACTTTGAGCACATGGCTGGCATCTTCGACACGGTCGCGGCTGATTTCTGAGACACGCAAATAGCCGATGATGTCTTCGCCCAAATCGATTTCTGCACCTTTAGCATCCACCGTTTTGACGGTACCGGTGACGGTTTGACCTTTGTCATTGACAGACACGAAGTTGGTGAACGGGTCAGAGTCGAGTTGCTTGATGCCCAAGGAGATACGCTCGCGCTCCACATCCACAGCCAACACCACCGCTTCGACATCCTGTCCCTTTTTGAAGTTACGAACAGCGACTTCACCGGTTTCATTCCAAGACAAATCAGACAAATGCACCAGACCGTCTATGCCTGCTGCCAGACCCACGAAAACGCCGAAATCGGTGATGGATTTGATCGGGCCGGTGACTTTGTCTCCGCGCTTGGTGGCAGATGCAAACTCTTGCCAAGGATTGGCTTTGCATTGCTTCATACCCAAAGAGATGCGGCGCTTGTCTTCGTCGATCTCGAGCACCATGACTTCGACTTCGTCGCCCAAGGCCACGATTTTGGAAGGTGCAACGTTTTTGTTGGTCCAGTCCATTTCGGATACGTGGACCAAACCTTCAATGCCGGGTTCGAGTTCAACGAACGCGCCGTAATCGGCGATGTTAGTGACCTTGCCGTGCATGCGGGTGCCTTGCGGGTAGCGGCGGTTCACGCCCATCCAAGGATCGTCGCCCATTTGCTTCAAGCCCAATGAGACGCGGTTTTTCTCGGTGTCGAACTTAAGAATCTTGGCGGTGATTTCCTGTCCTGCAACCACCACCTCGGACGGGTGACGCACACGGCGCCAAGCCATGTCGGTGATGTGTAGCAAACCATCGATGCCGCCCAAATCGACAAACGCACCGTATTCGGTGATGTTCTTGACGACGCCGTGAACGATAGAACCTTCTTTGAGGTTTTCCATCAGTTTGGCGCGTTCTTCGCCCATCGAAGCTTCAATCACAGCGCGGCGTGACAGCACGACGTTGTTGCGCTTGCGGTCGAGCTTGATGACCTTGAATTCCATGGTCTTGTTTTCAAACGGCGACAAGTCTTTGATGGGACGGGTGTCGATGAGCGAGCCGGGCAGAAAGGCGCGGATACCGTTGACCAGCACAGTCAGGCCGCCTTTGACTTTGCCGCTGGTGGTGCCGGTGACGAATTCGCCGGATTCCAAGGCCTTTTCTAATGACATCCAAGACGCCAAACGCTTGGCTGTGTCACGGCTGAGTATGGTGTCGCCGTAGCCGTTTTCGACAGAGCTGATGGCCACCGACACAAAGTCGCCGGCCTGTACTTCGATTTCGCCCAAGTCGTTTTTAAATTCTTCGATGGGCACATAGGCCTCTGATTTCAGCCCCGCATTGACCACGACGTGGTTGTGCTCGACACGGATGACTTCGGCGGTGATGACCTCGCCGATGCGCATCTCAGAGCGTTTCAGGGATTCTTCAAACAGGGCTGCAAAAGATTCAGACATTCAATTTCCTAATTTCGTCGGCCAAGCGGCATGCAAACGGGGTTGCAAGGAAACATCTTGATCGACTGTTGGCGCGGGTTGACCGCAGTTGGGTGAAACAACCTCACCACCGGTGCGCCATGCAGCGCGAAGGGGATGGTAAGGAACCAGAGTCAGGTGTGGCCGGGGCCGAACACCTGTTTGTTTTGCCACCAGTGCATCACTTGGGTCACCGACGAGTCGATGGAAAGCGATGAGTTGTCCAGAGGCAAAGCGTCTTGCGCGGGCTTTAAGGGAGCAACGCTGCGTTGAGTATCGCGTGCGTCACGCGCTGTGAGGTCTGCGCGAAGAATGTCGATTGTAGTAGAAATTCCCTTTGAAATCAGTTGCTTGTGGCGCCGTTCTGCTCTTTTTTCTGCGCTGGCGGTTAAAAACACCTTCAAAGCAGCATCCGGGAAGATGACGGTGCCCATGTCGCGACCGTCTGCAACCAGACCGGGCAGTCGTCTAAAACTCAGTTGCAAATCCACCAAAGCTTGCCGAACAGCCGGTAAAACCGATACTTTGGAAGCATTCATTCCTGCTTCCTCACTGCGTATAGCCTCGGAAACATTGACACCGGACAAAAGCACGTGCTCACCTTCGAACACCACCGGAAGTTGGCGTGCCAAATCGGCAATGGCGTCTTCATCTGCCGTGTCCAGCGCTAGACCGGTTTGCAGTGCGGCAAAAGCTGTCAATCGGTACAGTGCGCCACTGTCGAGATAGTGGTAGCCAAGTTGTTGCGCAACCAGCGAAGCCAAGGTGCCTTTGCCTGAGGCGGTCGGTCCGTCAATCGCTATCACTGGAATGCTGGATGACTGTGACAACGTGAAAAGTGCCTCGAAGTAATCGGGAAATGTTTTAGCCACGCATCGAGGGTCAAGAATCCGCACTGGCAATCTGGCCGGATTGAAAGCCGCCAGCGAAAAACACATGGCGATGCGGTGGTCGTCATAGGTGTGAATGGCGGCAGCCTGCCAGTGACGAATGGGGTGAATACGAATCCAATCGTCACCTTCTTCTACCTGCGCGCCGAGTTTGCGAGCTTCTGTCGCCACGGCAACGATGCGGTCAGTTTCTTTCACACGCCAACTGGCGATATTGCGCAAGGTGCTGGGGCCGTCGGCGTACAAGGCCATGACGGCCAGCGTCATGGCGGCATCTGGAATCTGGTTGCAGTCCATGTCAATGGCTTTCAATGGCCAAGCCCCGCGCTTGGTTTGTACCCAGTTCGGTCCGCTGGTGATGTCCGCACCCATGGCGCGTGCCGCGTCCGTGAAGCGGATATCGCCTTGTATGGAATCTGCACCAACGCCTTGTATGCGCACACCATCCGCGGACGCAATTGCGCCCAACGCGATGAAATAACTGGCTGAAGACGCATCGGCTTCTACTGGCAATACACCAGGCGATAAATAGCGACTACCTGCAGGAACGGTAAACCGCTGCCAGCCATCGCGTTGGATGTGCACGCCAAATCGCTGCAGCAAGTGAAGGGTGATTTCTATATAAGGTTTGGATATAAGTTCGCCCACTACCTCAATGACAATATCTTGCTGGGCTACGAGTGGCAGCGCCAGCAGCAACGCGGTCAAAAATTGGCTGGACACATCGCCGCGTACTTGTATGGGCTTATCCAGTTGCAAGCCGTCATGACCGCGCAAAGCCAGTGGCGGGTAGCCCGCGTTTCCGGTGTAATCGATGCGGCAACCGAGCTGGCGCAACGCGTCCACCAAATCACCAATGGGGCGTTCGTGCATGCGTGGCACGCCGTGTAAGTCCGCATGTGCGCCCATGAGTGCCAGCGCTGCGGTCAACGGGCGCATGGCAGTACCTGCATTGCCCATGAATAAATCTAATAATTTATCTGGCGCTTTTCCTTGGATACCGCTGACTTTCAAACTGGCGTCATTCGCTTGCAAATGACAGCCAAGTTCACGCAAGGCATTGAGCATGACGCGGGTATCGTCAGAGTCAAGCAAGTCCCGTAACTCAGTGGTGCCTTGCGACAACGCCGCCAGTAGCAGCACGCGGTTGGAAATGCTTTTAGAGCCGGGCAGGGTGACCGTGCCGCTGGCGCTGTCTAGCGCGGGTAGGTCGAGGAAGGTGTTGGAAAACATGCAGGATAAGGCTTTATGCTGTTTGAAAAGGGTTAAGTAAAGCCACATCAAAGCGTTTGAAATCAGCCAGATTGCGAGTGACTACTGTGAGCTTGTGTGCTTTGGCTGTGGCTGCAATCATGGCGTCTTCGTAAACGGTGTTGGGTTGCTGATGCATGAATTTCGCCCAAAGTCTGAATGCTGCGGCGTCCATAGCCAAGATGTTGTAGGAGGCCGCCAGTTGATCCAACCAATGTTCAATGGCTTGCGCTTTGACCGGGTCTTGTTGCCTTGTGATTTCTATGCCTGATTGGATCTCCCCCAGCGTGACAGCACTCAAAAAAAGATGGGTTTCATCTGCTTCTTTGAACCATGCCAGTACCCCGCCGTGAGGTTTGGGCTTTCGCAACTCGGAGACGACATTGGTGTCTAGCAAATACATGGCATCAGGCCAGAGACGAGGCCTTGCGCCGCAGGCTGGGCGCGCGGGGTGCTACCAGTTGGGCGGTACGCGTACCATCTTGCAACAGAAGTTGCTTTAATTGGGGCCTCTCTGCGTTTTGCAGACGACGCCATTCTTTCAAAGGAACCAATACGGCGGTTTCAGTGCCGCGCTTAGTGACCATTTGTGGACCTTCGGTCAGGCAAGCTGTCAGCAACTCGCTGAACCGAGCCTTAGCGTCTTGAACAGGCCATCTATTCATCGGTAATTCCTTGGGTTTTATCTGACCAGTTTTCTGACTAGTTTAAGTCAGGCCATTGAGTCGGTCAATCGTCGTGGTCTTCTGACCCGGTTTGCAGTGCCCAGCCCGAGCGCACACGGCTGGCTTGTTCTATCAGCCGTTGCAGTTGGTCCAAGTCATTGTGTTGAATGGCTTTTTCAAATGCATCAAGTGCTGCGCGAAAGTGAGCAGTTTGCTTGAGTACTTCGCTCTGGTTGACACTCAGAATGTCGCGCCACACATCTGGGTCGCTGGCGGCGATGCGCGAGAAATCCCTAAAACCTGGTCCTGCCATTCGCAAAAACTCAGCGCCCTGTGCTTGACCAGAAAGTGCGTTGACCGCTGCAAATGCCAGCAAATGCGGCACATGGCTGACGGCTGCAAATGTGGCGTCGTGGTCATGCGCCGCCATCAGGCTGACATGGCTGCCAATGGCGGTCCACACTTGTTGGGCGTTTTCTAGCTGAACTGCGCCAGTTTGCACCAGCGGCGTGAGTATGGTGCGCCTGTTTTGGTAGAGATCGGCTTCAGCATGGTCCACACCAGCTTGCGCTTTGCCTGCGATCGGGTGCGCGGGCACAAAGCAGGACAAACGATCACCCAGATGAGCAACTGCTGCTTGCACCACATCGGTTTTGGTAGACCCCACATCCATGAGCAAACAATCAGGAGACAGTGAGGATGCAATCGCTTGCAAACATTCGGCAGTGCGACTTACAGGTACAGCCACTAAGACGATGTCGCTGTGGTTAACTGTCTCCTCGGCTGTCAAAACGGCTTGATGAATGACGCCGAGTTGCAAGGCCCTGTCTCGCGAGCGTTGACTGGGGCTGAAGCCTACGACCTTGTCAACCAGTCCATATTTTTGCAATGCCAATGCAAATGACGCACCCATCAGGCCACAGCCGATCAGGCCGAGTTGCTTGAATTTAAGAGTGTGTGGCATAGATAAGGTACAGCAAAAAAATCAACGCGGAAAAGTTGAAACGATAAGCCTCAAGCGCTGACCGGGTAGGAGCCAATCACTTTGTAAAACGCGCACATACTTTGCAATTCGCTGAGGGCTTGGGCTACATGAGCTTGGCTGATGTGACCGTCAAGATCGATGTAGAAAAAATATTCCCATTGGCCTGACTTGGCAGGGCGCGATTCGAAGCGCGTCATGGACACGCCGTTTTGCTTGAGGGGCACCAACAAGTCGTGCACCGCGCCGGGTTTGTTGGCCACCGAGACTACCAGCGAGGTGCAATCACGTCCGGTTGCGGGTGGTGTGGCCAAGGTCTGCGGTAGGCAAACAATGGCAAATCGTGTGCGGTTGTAGGCTTCATCCTGGATGGCGTGCGCTACCACATGCAAACCAAACTGAGAGGCGGCACGTTCACTGGCCAGTCCTGCCCATGCAGGGTTGGTGGCGGCGAGTCGAGCGCCTTCGGCATTGCTGGACACTGCGCGGCGTTCGACATTCGGCAAGTGTTGCGTCAACCAGTTTTGGCATTGACCCAATGCCTGCGGATGAGCCAGCACCACTTCTATGCCTTGCAGAGAAGGAGATTGACGCAACAGGTTGTGGCGCACCAGCAGGCTGACCTCACCGACCACATGAACCGGCGTGCGCAAAAATAAATCGAGTGAACGTGCCACGGCGCCTTCGGTTGAGTTTTCCACGCCAACGACGCCGTAATCCGCCGTGCCCGCAGCGGTGGCGTGAAACACCTCGTCAAAGTTATTGCAGTAAATCAGCTCTGCAGCACTGCCGAAATATTCGATGGCTGCCTGCTCGCAAAAAGTACCAATAGGACCCAGTACAGCCACGCGTTGCGGCGCTTCCAAGGCCAAACAAGCTGACATGATTTCGCGCCAGATGGCGGCGACGTGGTTGTTTTTGAGTGGGCCAGTGTTGAGTTGCTGGATTTTTTCCAATACTTGCGCCACACGGTCAGGCCTGAAAAAAGGCGAGCCTTCCGCGCGTTTGATGTTGCCGACTTGCTCGGCAAGTTGCGCACGTTGATTCAGCATGTCCAACAACTGACGGTCGAGGGTGTCGATTTGCGCACGCAAATCGGCCAGTCCGTCAGTGGCTTTGTCGCTCATGGAGTGTCGTCCGCGGGAGTCTCTTCGCCACCGGTTTCGCCCGTATCGTCAGATCCGCCCTGAGCATCGTTTTCCACAATGCGCTGCATGCCGCTGAGCTTGGAGCCTTCGTCCAGTCCGATGAGTATGACGCCTTGTGTGGCACGGCCCATTTCACGGATTTCGCTGACTCGGGTGCGCACCAGTACGCCACGGTCTGTAATGAGCATGATGTCGTCTTCGCTGTGCACCAAGGTGGCAGCCACGACTTTGCCGTTGCGCTCGGTTTGCTGAATGGCGATCATGCCTTTGGTACCGCGCCCGTGTCGGGTGTACTCGTCGATGGGTGTGCGTTTGCCGTAGCCATTTTCGGTAGCCGTCAGCACGCTGTTGCGACTGAGGGCAGTGTCATCGGTGACCACGTTTTCTTGTTCCGCTACCAGCAAAGCAATCACACTTTGTCCATCGTCCAAGGACATGCCGCGCACGCCACGGGCACTGCGCCCCAATGGGCGAACATCGTTTTCATCGAAACGAACGGCTTTACCTCCGTCGCTGAACAACATGACATCGTGTTTACCGTCGGTGAGAGCTGCGCCGATCAGGAAATCGTTGTCATCCAAATTCACCGCAATGATGCCGCCTTTGCGCGGGTTATTGAATTCATCCAGCGAGGTTTTCTTGACCGTGCCCATGGACGTCGCCATGAACACAAACTGGTCTTGAGGAAAGGTTCGAGCAGGGCCAGTCAGTGGCAACACAACGTTGATTTTCTCGCCCTCAATCAGCGGAAACATATTGACAATAGGGCGGCCGCGTGAACCACGCGAACCCTCTGGTACTTCCCACACCTTGAGCCAGTACAAACGACCTCGGTTGGAAAAGCACAAAATGTAATCGTGGGTATTTGCAATGAACAGTTGCTCAATCCAATCGTCTTCTTTGGTGGCAGTGGCTTGCTTGCCGCGACCGCCGCGTTTTTGTGCGCGGTATTCCGATAAAGGCTGGCTTTTGATGTAACCGTTGTGTGACAGGGTGACCACCATGTCGGTCGGCGTGATCAGGTCTTCGGTGGCCAAGTCTTGCGCGTTGTGTTCGATGTGGCTGCGCCGCGCGCCAATTTTGCTTTGACCAAACTCTTGGCGGATGGCCGCCAACTCGTCGCTGATGATGGTGGAGACTCGTTCGGGCCGAGCCAAGATGTCGAGCAAGTCGTCGATTTCTGCCATCACTTCTTTGTATTCATTGACGATCTTGTCTTGTTCCAGACCAGTCAAGCGTTGCAAACGCATTTGCAAAATTTCATGCGCCTGCGTATCGCTCAAGCGGTAGAGACCGTCAGCGCCCATGCCGTATTGTTTTTCTAATCCATCAGGGCGGTAGTCATCGGCGTTGATCACGCCACCATCGGCCTTGGCACGCGTCAGCATGGTACGCACCAACTGGCTGTCCCAAGGCTTGCTCATCAATTCGGCTTTGGCTACCGGCGGTGTGGGTGCGTTGCGGATGATGGCAATGAACTCGTCAATATTTGCCAATGCCACCGCCAAACCTTCGAGTACATGGCCGCGTTCACGCGCTTTACGCAAGGTGAACACGGTGCGGCGTGTCACCACTTCGCGGCGGTGTTGCAAGAAGACGCTGATCAGGTCTTTCAAATTGCACAAACGCGGTTGGCCGTCTATCAGTGCCACCATGTTCATGCCAAAGGTGTCTTGCAACTGGGTTTGTTTGTACAAGTTGTTCAGCACCACTTCGGGCACCGCGCCACGCTTGAGTTCGATCACCAAGCGCATGCCGGACTTGTCAGATTCATCCTGAATATGGCTGATGTCTTCAATTTTCTTTTCGTGAACCAATTCGGCCATGCGTTCTTGCAAGGTCTTTTTGTTGACCTGATAGGGAAGTTCATCAACGATGATGGCCTGACGCTGACCACGGTCTATGTCTTCGAAATGGCATTTGGCGCGCATGACCACACGACCGCGACCGGTGCGATAGCCCTCTTTGACGCCGCTGATGCCATAAATGATGCCAGCGGTAGGAAAGTCGGGCGCAGGCACGATGTCCATCAGGTCATCAATAGATGCATCTGGGTGACGCAGCATATGCAGACAGGCGTCGACCACTTCGTTCAAGTTGTGCGGCGGTATATTGGTGGCCATGCCAACAGCAATACCGGCCGAACCATTGACCAACAAATTGGGGAATTTGGCAGGCATGACCAGCGGTTCTTTTTCGCTGCCGTCGTAGTTGGGCCCGAAATCGACGGTTTCTTTGTCCAAATCGTCAAGCATTTCATGGGCGATTTTGGACAAGCGAATTTCGGTGTAACGCATGGCTGCTGCGTTGTCGCCATCAACCGAGCCGAAGTTACCCTGACCGTCGACCAGCATGTGGCGCAAGGAAAAGTCTTGGGCCATGCGAACAATGGTGTCATAAACCGCGCTGTCGCCGTGCGGGTGGTATTTACCAATCACATCACCAACGATACGTGCCGATTTTTTGTAAGGACGGTTCCAGTCGTTGTTCAATTCATGCATGGCGAACAAGACCCGCCGATGTACAGGTTTTAATCCGTCACGCGCATCGGGTAGGGCCCGGCCGACAATCACGCTCATGGCGTAATCTAGGTAACTGCGGCGCATCTCCTCTTCAAGGCTGATCGGCAGTGTTTCTTTGGCAAACTGGGTCATGTAGGCAGTCTATTCAGGGCAGGTAAATAGGTCATTTTAGGCTAAGGCTTACTTTGAATTTTTATGTTTCATGTGCCATAATCAGTGTGAACTAGGGGTTTAACCTAGCCTGTACATCAACTAAGATTGAAACAAAACGTGCTCAGTAACAAAGGGAATGTTATGAAAAGAAGCAAATTTCTTGCGATTGTTATGTCAACTTTTGCACTTGCCAATATGGCAACTGCTGGAGAAATCAATAATTGGTTGTCATCATCTGGTGAAGTTTGGAAGAACGCAACCGGTGAATGCTGGCGCAATTCATCTTGGACGCCTGCCACTGCAGCAGCAGGGTGTGATGGCGCGATTGTCGAGGAGCCAAAGATGGCCGCTCCTGCACCAGCACCAGCACCAGCAGCGCCTGCACCTGCGCCTCAAATGGAGTCTGCGCCACCTGCAGTTCAGCCCGCCCCACCTGCCCCTGCAGCTGCACCGGCACCCGTGTCAGTGTCCTCCAAAGTGACTTATGCTGCCGATACTTTCTTCGACTTCAATAAGTACGTCATCAAACCTGAAGCCAAGGCCAAATTGGACGACTTGGTTGACAAAATCAAAGCCATCAATTTGGAAGTCATCATCGCTGTGGGTCATACCGACTCTGTAGGTTCCGATGAATACAACCAAAAGCTCTCTATGCGTCGCTCCAATGCTGTCAAGGCCTATTTGATCAGCAAAGGCGTGGACAAATCTCGCATTTACACAGAAGGCAAGGGCGAGAAACAACCTGTTGCTGACAATGGCACCAAAGAAGGCCGCGCCAAAAACCGCCGCGTCGAAATTGAAGTGGTCGGTGCGCGTAAGAACTGATTAACTTTCATGCCTATCAAACCCCGCCTGGTGCGGGGTTTTTTT
>NZ_JAVLFQ010000056.1:0-22062 GCF_046052765.1 Limnohabitans sp.
ACCACCATCATCTGGTCTGGCGTGGTGTCTTTGATTGCTTACAAATTGGTTGACTTGGTGCTGGGTCTGCGCGTCAGCGAAGAAGAAGAACGCGAAGGTTTGGACATTAGCAGTCACGGCGAAACCGCTTACCACAGATAACTGCATTTAGAGCATAACTAACGCTACTGACAACCACCCGGTGAAAGCCGGGTGGTTTTTTTTCCCGACTTATGGTGAAGTCAGCGTGTTCCAGCAAGACAGCCTACGCATGGGCGCTATCGTCAGCTTCAGCAAGTTCACGCGGCACGATGCGACCCAATACACCAGCCATGGCAACGCGGGCATTTTCCGTGTCGTAGTGGGTTTGCAAATTGACCCAACTTTGCGCATCGGTGCCAAAGAACACGCTCAGGCGCAAGGCCGTGTCCACGGTGATGCCGCGCAATCCTTTGACAATTTCATTGATGCGCCGGGGAGGCACGTCAATGGCTTTGGCAAGCGCGTACTGGCTGATCCCCATGGGTTTGAGCCAGTCTTCCAGCAAGATCGTGCCGGGGTGTATCAAGGGAACTTCGCGAGGCATATCTTCGCTCCTTCAGTGGTAATCAACAATCTCAACGCGGTCGGCGTGTCCGCCTTCCAGCCACACAAAACACACACGCCACTGGCTATTGATGCGTATGCTGTGCTGGCCACGGCGGTTACCTTTCAAAGCTTCCAACATATTGCCTGGCGGCACGCGCAAGAATTCCAACGCAGTCGCGGCATTCAACTGTTGTAACTTGCGCAGCGCCACAGCTTCAAAGTTAACAAACCGAGCAATGCGCTTGCCCGCAAACAAAGCCGCTGTGTCGCTGCATTGAAAACTTTGAATCATGGAGAATAATAACGACGCTCGTTATTAAAGTCAAGCCATGCCATTTGTTATTTACGCTTTCCATGGCATGCAAAGACAGGACCAGCAACTCGCCGATCCAAGTTACAAATTCGGTGCGAGCAACCTCAGCAAATCTTTGTCAGACACGCCTTGCCGTTGTGACAAGTCGTGCACTTGATCGTCACCAATGCGGCCCACGTTGAAGTACTTGGCCTCTGGGTGGGCCAAGTAAAAACCGCTGACGCTGGCGGCCGGCGTCATGGCCAGGCTTTCGGTAAGAGTCATGCCAATATCTTGGCATTGCAGCAAATCGAACATCTGCTTTTTCACACTGTGGTCGGGGCAGGCGGGGTATCCGGGCGCGGGACGTATGCCTTGGTATTTTTCTTTGATCAACTCTTCATTGCTCAGGTGCTCATCTGATGCATAGCCCCACAGGTCACGCCTGACACGAGCGTGCATACATTCGGCAAACGCTTCGGCCAAACGATCGGCCAACGCTTTGAGCATGATGGCGCTGTAATCGTCATGGTCGTCCATGAAGTATTTCTCTTTGGCATCAACGCCCACGCCAGAAGTTACCGCAAACAAGCCCACGTAGTCCTTGTAACCGGTGGGGTTGCCGTTTGCATCTGTGAACGGTGCGACGAAGTCTGACAAACAACGGTTCGGGTTTTGCACGCCACCGTGTATCGGTTTTTCGGTTTGCTGACGCAGTCCATGCCAAGCAAGTACACGCTGCGTTCGTGTCTCATCGCTCCACAACACAATATCGTCCCCGACACTGTTGGCTGGATACAAACCGACCACGCCGTGCGCATTCAACCAGCGCCCCTCCACTAAGCGTTTCAACATGCGCTTGCCGTCGCTGAACACACGCTGCGCTTCAGTGCCGACCACTTCATCTTTCAATATCGCAGGAAACGGCCCAGCCAAATCCCAGGTCTGGAAAAACGGGCCCCAGTCAATATAGCTTTCCAGTTCTGCCAAATCAAAGTTTTTGAACACCCGTTTGCCAATGAAGCGCGGGCTGGCTATGGTGTAAGACGCCCAGTCCATCCAAGGTGCATTGGACCGTGCTTTAGCCAAGGGCAGCAGCGGGGTTTGTTTTTTGTTCGCGTGCTGCTCGCGCACCTTGGCATAGTCGATGTTCAGCTCTTCAATGTATTGCGCCGCCTGCTCGCTGAGCAATCCTTGTGCTACACCGACGCTGCGCGATGCGTCGGGCACATACACCACCGGCCCTTCGTAATGCGGCGCAATTTTCACCGCCGTATGCACGCGGCTACACGTAGCGCCACCGATCAACAAAGGAATCTTTCGCATGCGGAAATGGTCGTCCTTTTGCATCTCACTGGCGACATATTGCATCTCTTCCAAGCTAGGCGTGATGAGGCCAGACAAGCCAATGATGTCAGCGCCCTCTACCTTGGCCCTGGCCAAAATTTCATGACAAGGCACCATCACGCCCATATTAACCACGTCAAAATTGTTGCACTGAAGCACCACAGTGACAATGTTTTTACCAATGTCATGCACATCGCCTTTGACCGTGGCAATCACAATCTTGCCCTTTGTTTTCACTTCTTGTCCAGCCGCTTCCTGCTGGCGTTTTTCTTCTTCAATATAGGGAATCAAATGCGCAACGGCTTGCTTCATCACGCGCGCGCTTTTCACCACTTGAGGTAAAAACATCTTGCCTTGACCAAACAAATCACCGACGATGTTCATGCCATCCATCAACGGGCCTTCGATCACATGCAAAGGCCGACCACCCTGTGCCAGTGTGTCGCGGTAAGCCTCTTCGGTGTCCTCGGTGATGAAATCAGTGATGCCATGAACCAAGGCATGGCTTAGGCGTTGCGCTACTGTTATCGGCACTTCGGCGCTACCGCGCCAAGCCAGTTTGGTGCTGTCGTCGCGGGCAGCACCTTTGGCGTTGTCTGCAATCTCTATCAATCGCTCGCCTGGGCTCAAATGTTCTTGACCTTCTTTGTAGTGCGGCGTGCGATTTAAAACCACGTCTTCCACACGCTCGCGCAACACCGGTTCCAAGTCGTCGTACACACCGACCATGCCTGCATTCACAATGCCCATGTCCATGCCCGCTTGAATCGCGTGGTACAAAAACACGGTATGTATGGCTTCGCGCACCGGGTCATTGCCGCGAAAACTGAATGAGACATTTGACACACCGCCGCTCACCTTTGCGCCAGGCAGGTGGTGTTTGATCCAGCGCGTGGCCTCGATGAAATCCACTGCATAGTTGTCGTGTTCCTCGATACCGGTAGCAATCGCGAAAATATTCGGATCGAAGATGATGTCTTCCGGCGCAAATCCGACTTCATCCACCAATATGCGGTAAGCGCGTTCACAAATTTCAATTTTTCGTGCGTATGTATCGGCCTGGCCTTGCTCATCGAATGCCATCACGACCGTCGCCGCACCATAACGCTTGATCAACTTGGCCTGGCGTTTGAATTCATCCACGCCTTCTTTCATGCTGATGGAGTTCACAATGCCTTTGCCTTGAATGCAACGCAAACCGGCTTCGATCACCGACCACTTGGAGCTGTCGATCATGATGGGCACGCGTGCAATATCCGGCTCGGACGCAATCAAATTCAAGAACCTCACCATGGCTGATTGGCTGTCAAGCATGGCCTCGTCCATGTTGATGTCAATAATTTGTGCGCCGTTCTCTACTTGCTGGCGAGCGACAGCCAATGCTTGTTCATACTCCCCGTTCAAAATCATGCGAGCAAAGGCTTTGGAGCCGGTGACGTTGGTGCGCTCGCCGATGTTGACAAACGTAGCTTGGGGCTGCGCAATCAGAAGTTCTTGGAGCGCCTCATCGCCGCTTTCTTGGCCTGGCTGGCTGGAAGAAATCAAAACAGGCTCTAAGCCTGACAACTTCATGGGCGCAACGGTACGGGCAACGGTATTCATGGACTCACCTGGTGGATGCGAAACAGGTGAGCGTCGTTGCGAAAAATGGTCCCAAGCCTGGCTTCGAGGGAAGCTGCAACGCTCCTTGAGATATGCCCTATTCTAGGGTCTGCGCCGCCAGCCCTTGCCGCCACAGTTTTACACTAGCTATCCATGAACCATTTCATTCGACCCGAGCTACGGCCTTCATGGCTGGTGCTGCAACGCTTGTCAGAAACCAAGCCAGCGCATTTGCGCGAGTTGCTCAACGATACACAACGTCATCAACGCTTGCAGTTCAATGCGGCCGGACTGCGCCTGGACGCATCCTACCAATGCGTGAATGCCGAGGTGATGCAAGCATTGATGGGTCTGGCCGAAGATTCTGGTGTGCTGCCACAAGCGCATGCCATGTTCAGTGGTGAAAAAATCAATGTCACCGAAGACCGTGCAGTTTTGCATGTGGCGCTACGAGGCAGCGCACAGCAAGACCCGCCATGGGGCAAAGACATTTCAGCAGGCGTCGCGGCTGAGCTTGAGCGGTATTGCCGTTTTGCCGAACAACTTCGCGCGGGTGAGTGCCTAGGCTTTCAAGGCGAAGCCATCACCGATGTGGTGAATCTGGGCATTGGCGGTTCAGACTTGGGCCCGCGCATGGCCACAGAAGCACTGACACACTGGGACAGCACGGCGACGCACCCTGTGCGATTGCATTTCGTCTCCAATGTTGACGCTTGGAGTCTGGCAAACACATTGTCAGATTTACTTCCTGAACGCACCTTGTTTGTGGTCCAAAGCAAGTCATTCAGCACGCCAGAAACCATGTTGCTGTTGGATTCTGCATTACGCTGGCTGAAAGACGGCGGCTGTCCTGACAGTGAACGACACCATCATCTGGCTGCCGTCACATCCAAACCCACACTGGCAATAGCCAAAGGTATTTCTGCCAGCCAGTGCTTTGGTTTGTGGGATTGGGTGGGCGGCCGTTATTCGCTGTGGTCCGCCATCGGGCTGCCTTTGGTTGTGGCCATCGGCCGAGATGCTTATCAGCAAATGCTTGCCGGCGCGCATGCCATGGATACGCATTTTCTGCACTCGCCAGCTGCGCACAACATGCCCTTGGTGATGGCGTTGCTTGGTATTTGGAACCGCAACTTTTTAGGCCTGCCGACCCATCACATTGCGCCCTACCACTCTGCACTGGGCAAATTGGTGGCTTTTTTACAGCAACAAGACATGGAATCCAATGGCAAACGCGTGCATATGGATGGCAGTGAATGCACGGTTGCAACCGCGCCGGTTTTGTGGGGCGGGTTGGGCAATGACGGTCAACATGCCTACTTTCAGTTGATTCACCAAGGCAGCCAAAGGGTGCCGGTGGACTTCATCGGCGTTAGACAGTCTCACACCGATTTGCCTTATGCCCATGCACACCAACACATGGTGTTACTCAATATGCAAGCCCAGGCGCTTGCTCTTGCTGTCGGTCGCACCAATGCGCAGACGCATCAGTTATTGCTGAGCGAAGGCATGAGCGAAGCACATGCCGCCAGCCTTGTACCGCACCGCAGTTTCGCGGGCAACAGCCCAAGCAGCACCTTGTGGATGGAGCGTTTGACGCCTTTTAACCTTGGCTCACTCATTGCGCTGTATGAACACAAAGTATTTTGTCAAGCCGCCATCTGGGGCATTAATGCTTTCGATCAGTGGGGCGTAGAACTGGGCAAAACCATGGCTTTGGCCATCGAGCAAACCGATACCAGCCATTGAGCTTTTGAGCTTTTGAGCTTTTGAGCTTTTGACCATGCCTGTAGGCTATTGCCTTTTAAAGTAGGTTTTCAGTTTATTTGTCTTATTCAACGGCGCTTAGTGCATCACGCATTTCATTTGGCCAAAGCAAATTGCTTGTAACTCCCGCCAGCGTGAACACCGCGCGGCTGCAAAGGCATCACTGACTGTGCAATGGCGCTGATGTGTTCAGGCGTGGTGCCGCAACAGCCGCCCACGATATTGACCAAGCCCTCTGCCGCGAACTCATGCAGTAAGCGGCTGGTGACTTCTGGCGTTTCATCGAATCCTGTGTCGCTCATGGGATTGGGCAGACCCGCATTCGGATAGCAACTGATGAAAGTCTCGCCCGCCACCTTGGCCAATTCTTGGATATACGGCCGCATCAAAGCCGCACCCAAGGCGCAATTAAGCCCAATGGCCAAGGGCTTGGCGTGCCGCACACTGTGCCAAAAAGCGGTCACGGTCTGACCGCTCAATATACGCCCAGAAGCATCTGTGACAGTGCCGCTGATGATCAACGGCAGCCGCTCACCGCTGGCCTCAAAAAACTCATCAATGGCAAACAACGCCGCTTTGGCATTCAAGGTATCAAAAATGGTTTCTAGCAATAAAACATCTACACCGCCTTCGACCAGCGCCTGTACCTGCTCGAGGTAAGCCACCCTTAATTCCTCGAAATGGATGTTGCGCGCGCCAGGGTCATTCACATCCGGACTGATACTGGCGGTTTTAGGGGTCGGCCCCAGTGCGCCAACCGCAAACCTGGGTTTTTCAGGTGTAGAGAACTTGTCGCAAGCGGCGCGAGCGATCTGTGCCGAGGCCTTGTTCATTTCTATGGCCAGTTCGGCCATGTCGTAATCGGCTTGGGCGATGGTGGTAGCGCCGAAGGTGTTTGTTTCAATCAAGTCTGCGCCGGCAGCCAGGTAGCCTTCATGGATATCTCGAATGATGTCTGGTCGGGTCAGGCTGAGTAATTCGTTATTGCCTTTAACGTCGCGGGGAAAGTCCTTGAAACGGTCATATTGACTGCCCGCGCCACTGTGACCCTGGCCTCGGTATTGGGCTTCGTTAAGTTTGAACCGCTGAATCATGGTGCCCATGGCGCCATCAAGAATGGCGATACGCTGCTGCAAAATAGCGGGCAAGGCATCCCCACGGGTGTAATGGACTTGGTCGGTGGTGGTCATCTGATCGTTGGCCTTCAAAACTGAGAGTTTGCGCAAAGCTACGGTGGTTATTTGCAAGCTTAAACCGGTATTTTCACTGACAGTTTAAGGTCAGGTCCATTGTTTTAGAATACAAAGCTGTAATGAACCCAAGGTATCACCATGTCAGAACATAACCCTGCTGAAAACTCCACAGATGTCGTGGAGTCGATTGTCCCTTTGATGCCCATCGTTTTGCCTATAGGCGGCGCTTTACTTATTTTCATGTTGGCTTTCATTGCTGTCTTCATGGCTTGATTGTTTTCAACTATTCGAAAATACATTTCATTTTTTTAAAACGCCTGTGGGCGTTTTTTTACATACAGGTACTTTGGGGACCTCCGAGCTAAATCCCTAGCAAAAACATTCCTAAAATACCATCCCCGTTCTCAATCAAAGGATTGAGGTCAGCACCTCGAAGCGGGATGCTGGCCTTAATTTTTTGAATGAGGAGTGTCAGATGAATTCACCCGCTTATGTCAAGCACACACGGCTCAAAACCTGGGTCGACGACATGGTTGCCTTGTGCAAACCAGAACACGTCTATTGGTGCGACGGCAGCCAAGAAGAGTACCAGCGCTTATGCCAGCAATTGGTTGATGCAGGCACCTTCCAAAAACTCAATCCGGCCAAACGTCCGAATTCTTTTCTGGCCTGCTCTGACCCTAGCGACGTGGCTCGGGTAGAAGATCGCACTTACATTTGTTCCGAGAAAAAGGATGAAGCGGGTCCCACCAACAATTGGATGGCACCGGACGAGATGCGCCGCACCCTGAAGCCCTTGTTTGACGGCTGCATGAAAGGACGCACCATGTACGTGGTCCCGTTCAGCATGGGTCCGCTGGGTTCTCCCATCGCACACATTGGCATTGAACTGTCCGACAGTGCTTATGTCGCGGTTAACCAACGCATCATGACCCGCATGGGTCGGGCTGTGTTTGACATTTTGGGCGAAGACGGCGATTTCGTCCCGTGTGTTCACACGGTAGGCGCACCTTTGAGCGCCGGACAAAAAGACGTTCCTTGGCCTTGCAACAGCACCAAATACATCGTGCATTACCCACAAACCCGCGAAATCTGGTCATATGGCTCGGGTTATGGCGGTAATGCACTGCTTGGGAAAAAATGTTTTGCGCTGCGCATCGCCTCCAACATGGGTCGCGACCAGGGATGGCTGGCAGAACACATGCTGATTCTGGGTTTGACCAGCCCACAAGGCAAAAAATACCATGTCGCCGCTGCTTTTCCTAGCGCTTGCGGAAAAACCAATTTCTCCATGCTGGTTCCTCCCGCTGGTTTTGACGGCTGGAAGGTCACAACCATTGGCGACGATATCGCCTGGATCAAGCCGAGTCCCCACGGCGAACTCCGCGCCATCAATCCCGAAGCTGGCTATTTCGGCGTTGCACCTGGTACCAATTTCCACACCAACCCCAATTGCATGGCCAGCCTCGACAAAAACGTGATTTTCACCAATGTGGCTTTGACCGATGACGGCGACGTATGGTGGGAAGGCATGGAAAAAGACAGCGGCCATTTGCCCGATCACTTGATTGACTGGCAAGGCAGAGATTGGACGCCAGCGATTGCCAAGGAAACCGGTGCCAAGGCAGCGCACCCAAACGCACGTTTTACTGTGGCTGCCACCAATAACCCTGCGTTGGACAACGCTTGGGACGATGCCAACGGCGTCAAGCTTGATGCGTTTATCTTCGGCGGGCGTCGCTCGACCACCGTCCCCTTGGTCACGCAAGCGCGTAATTGGACCGAAGGTGTTTACATGGCGGCGACCATGGGCTCAGAAACCACGGCAGCAGCAGCCGGTCAGCAAGGTGTGGTTCGACGCGATCCTTTTGCCATGCTGCCGTTCATGGGCTACAACATGAGCGATTATTTTCAACATTGGCTCAACATGGGCGAGCAGCTGACCTCCCAAGGTGCGCAATTGCCTGCCATTTTTTGCGTGAACTGGTTTCGCAAAGGCGACGACGGAAAGTTTGTCTGGCCGGGTTATGGCGAAAACATGCGTGTTCTCAAATGGATGATCGATCGCATTGAAGGCGCGGCCAAGGGACGGGAAAATGTATTTGGCATCAGCCCGGTTTACGAAGAAATCAATTGGACAGGGTTAGCGTTTAGCGCAGCCCAATTCCAAGCCGTCACACATATCGACAAAGCTGCATGGCAGGAGGAATTGAAATTGCATGAGGTGTTATTCACGCAATTGGCTTATCACTTGCCTAATGCGTTGACCGAAACCAAAAACGCCTTGTCTCTGCGCTTAGAAGCTTGATCACAAGCCTTGTTTCTAAACGGTTGAGCCTGTTTTTGTTTATACGATTCAACTGAAAATATTCACATGCGTATGTCGGATGTAAGTGCTGAGCAGCAACAATGGGAAAACCACTTCTCGCCGCAACGTACGCTGCGTTGTTTCAGCCATAGACCACACAGCCTTCACAGCTTGCTTGAACACGCTGTGCTTTCCCAGCCGGATCGCACCGCATTGGTCTGTGGCAACACGCGTCTGAGTTACCGCGAGTTGAACCTGCAAGTCGGACAACTGGCCGCGGGTTGGCATACCTTGGGGGTGCGAACGGGTGATCGCATTGCTTTGCTTCTGAGCAACCGCATCGAATTTGTACTGTGTTTGATGGCTGCTGCCCGCCTGGGTGCTGTCACAGTCCCCCTCAGTATTCGGGAACAAACACCTGGACTCCATTACATGTTGTCCCATTGCGCAGCAGTCATGCTGGTACACGACGCTGCATTGTCCTCTGTGGTGCCCGCCAAAGAAACATTGCCCGACATGCGGTGGCAAGTCAGTGTCGAAAACTATCCACAAAGTATCGACCTCTACAGCCTGATGCCAAGCACACCTTTGTCCAAGGTTGCCGCCGTGAGCGAAGAAGACACGGCTGTCATTTTGTACACCTCTGGTACCACGGGAAAACCAAAGGGCGCCATGTTGAGTCACTTGGGGATAGTGCATTCATGTATCCACTACCAATTGGGTATGGGCTTGGATGCAGACGCTGTCGCGATTGCCGCCGTACCGCTGAGCCATGTCACTGGGCTCGTTGCCTTGGTCACAACTTTATTGCATGTGGCTGGCACGTTGGTGATATTGCCTACATTCAAAGCTGCGCATTTTTTAAAGGTGGCACAACAGGAAAAAATGACGCATACCATCATGGTGCCTGCCATGTACAACCTGTGTCTGTTACAGCCTGAATTTGAGCAAATGGATCTCCACCATTGGCGCGTGGGCGCTTATGGTGGCGCTCCTATGCCAGTTGCCAGCATTGAAGCCTTGGCCCGTACGCTGCCCCATCTGTTACTGATGAATTGCTACGGCGCAACAGAAACCACATCGCCCGCCACCATGATGCCTGCTGGCATGACTGCGAGTCACCATGACACCGTCGGTCAACCCGTGGTCTGTGCCGAGATACAGGTGGTGAACGACGAAGGTCACCCTGTACCCGTTGGTGACCAAGGCGAGATCTGGATCAAAGGGCCTATGGTGGTTGCCGGTTACTGGAATAACCCGCAAGCCACGGCCAATGAGTTTGTCAATGGCTACTGGAAATCAGGTGATATCGGCAGTTTGGATGCACAAGGCTATGTTCGTATTCTGGACCGCAAAAAGGATATGCTGAACCGAGGCGGTTACAAAATATATGGCATTGAGGTTGAAAATACCTTGTATCAGCATCCCGCCGTGGCTGAATGTGCCATTGTCGGGAAACCATGCCCTGTATTGGGTGAACGTGTTCATGCGTTTGTGAGTTTGCGCCACGCAGCCAGCGCAGATGAATTGATACTTTTTTGCAGCACCCGTTTGTCTGCGGAAAAAGTACCTGAAAGTTTCACCTTCAGCAACGAACCCTTGCCACGCAATGCCAACGGTAAATTAATGAAACGCCAGATGCGAGAGACATTGTTGACTTCATTGATTGGTTAAGCACAGGTTATTGAGGCGCGTCTGATTCATCATTCTTATTTTTCAGACCAAGCTTTTCACGCTGTGTTTATGCCAGCCAGTGTTTGTGCGAGAAGCACATATTGCTGTACCGGCACTTCTTCGGCGCGACGTTGCACATCAAATTCCCCCGCATAGCCACGCTCGTTCAACCATTTTCCTAAGGTATGTCTGAGCAATTTACGCCGCTGACTGAAAGCAACCTGTACCATCTCGCTCAGCAATTGCTCATTGACGGAGGTTACCTTTGCGTGCGGACACATGCGTACCACCGCACTGTCAACCCTTGGCGGCGGATCAAACGCTTGGGGTTTGACCAGCAACACCATCTCCATGTCATAGCGCCATTGCAACATCACGCTCAATCGACCGTAATGTGCGGTTGAAGGTGCTGCCACCATGCGCTCTACCACCTCTTTTTGCAACATAAAGTGCTGGTCTTTGACCACAGCTACATGCGATAACAAATGAAAAAGAATGGGGGTGGAAATGTTGTAGGGGAGGTTACCAACGACGCGCAACCGCTGATGGTTAAGGCTGGCTGACAATTCAGTGAAGTCCACCTTCAGCACATCTGATTCAATGACTGTGAGTTGTGAATGCGTACGCAATCGCTTGGCCAAATCACGGTCTAATTCAATCACATGCATATGACCCAAACGTTCAACCAGCGGTTGCGTCATGGCAGCCAGTCCCGGACCAATTTCCACCATGCAGTCGCCGGGCTCAGGCGAAATCGTTTGGACAATCTGATCTATGACTGCGTGGTCGGTCAAAAAATGTTGACCAAAGCGTTTACGTGGCTGATGGTGCGCCATCAGTCTGGCAGGTATTTATTGTGGCGGGTCACGGTATTCCACGTAAGCACGGCCGCGCATTTCACGTTCCCAATTTTTCATGGTTTCATCGAACTTGCGTTCACGCAAAATATTGCGTGCCAAGTCTTGTTTATCACGTATGGACAACGGCGCTTCTCGTCGCTCTAACACTTCGATCAAATGCACACCAAACCGTGAGACCAGCGGATCACTGATTTCGCCCGGGTTCAAACTGTCCATGACTTTTTCAAACTCGGGCACCATGGTGCCAGGATTGGCCCAGCCCAAATCTCCGCCTTGAGTCGCACTTCCATCTTGAGAATACAGTTTGGCCAATTCTGCAAAACTGGCTTTACCGTTTTCAATTTGTTTTCTGTAGCCTGCCAACTGTGCGCGTGCCGCATCTTGGCTCAGCTGATTACCGGGGCGCAACAAAATATGTCTGGCATGGGTTTGCGTCAGGGTTGAAGGTAATTCATTGGCTGATTTACGCTCTAATAATTTCAAAATGTGAAACCCTGCGCCGGACCGAATCGGGCCAGCCAAACCACCTACGGCCAAGGGAATGACCGCTTCCACAAACAAAGTCGGGTATCTGTCTGGGCTGCGCAATCCAAGCTGGCCGCCATTGACGCGATCTGGCGCTTGTGAAAACTCGGCGGCTAATTTTCCAAAATCAGCACCTGATTTGGCTTGTCGCAATAACTCGTTGGCTTTGTTGAATCCCTGTGTGACTTCACTGGCATCGGCCTTGTCTGGCAAGGCAATCAAGATATGTGCAATATGAATATCTGACTTGCTGGTATCCTCGGCCTTGCTGCTTTCCAGTAAGAACGCCTCAACCTCTTGGTCTTGGATTTTGATGCGGCTCGTTACCTCTCTCTCACGTACCCGTTGCAACATCAATTGACGTTTAATCTGGTTACGGTACCGCTCCCATCCAATGCCTTGAGACATCAGACGATTTTTCATTTCTTCAACCGTAATTTGGTTGCGCTGTGCCGTGTTGTTTATAGCCAGTTGCAATTCTTCTGGAGAAATTTGAATATTGATTTGTCTTGCAATTTGTAACTGCGCAGATTCATTGATCAGATTTTCCAGTGCTTCGCGCAATAAATTTTCACGCCCGATCTTATTGGCGGCCGGGTCCACCATAGATGCCAAATTATTCACCTCTAAATTGGTGATGGGCTCGTTATCCACGACAGCGACAATATAGTCTAATGATTTGAGTACGTCGTCCAATGGCTCAATGGTGATCAAGCCTGAGGGCCTGCGCAAATTCAAACGCTCAGAAGAACCATTGGGAGAAACCGGTTTAACCAATTGTGCGTTCGCGCACAACACGGTTGCTGACAAACAAACAAGACAAAATACTCGCATAGTAAAACGAAAAGCTGGACACATAGGGTCAATCATATTGAGCAAATGGGCTGGGTGAAAACCTGAAGGATTCACGCAGATTCTGATAACGGGAAATATTTTCTTTGGCTGAGTTCATGCTGCCAACCCCAAGGCGGGAAAAGTCATTGAATTCCAATTGGAACATCAAACTGGTCGTGGCCGTTGACAATGTCAGTTGTGTGCGTTGCAATGCAAATCGGCTGACCCAGCATCCTGCATCGTATTCCACGCCGAACATAGATTCAACCAGCCTTTGTTCCAATAAGCTGAAGTTCAATTTGCCTATGCTGTAGAGTTTGCCTGCGCCCAATCCTTGACCTTGCTGTTTGTCTACGCCGTAATCGCGCCACAAGTCATTGATTGGCCACTGCCAGCTTACATCAACCACTTCGGATGACTCGCGTTGGTAACGGTAGGACGCATTGACCACACGGTAGCCACTGGGGTTGTATCGCACCCCAAAAGATTTTCTTTCTGTGCGATTGTCTTCATTGTTGTAATCCAATAAGCTATCGAGTGTGATGCGAGGCGTCAAATACATGCTGGCACCAGCCAATATGTCACTGTTTCCGCTTTTTGATGCAGATGTAGTTGGCGTCAATTGCACGTTCTGGTCACTGAACCTGTAGCGCTGTGCCAGTCCAAATCTGGCGCCTTCAGCACCCGTTTTCGGGTTAATGAATCTGGAGGTCGCGCCCAAGGTCAATGTATGAGAATCAGAAAACCGGTCTTGTCCTGAAAATGTGTTTTCGGTAAATACAGAAGCAAAATTGAAGTCGTTTGCGCCTGTATCAAAATTCGGTAAATCACTTTGGTAACGGTAAGGTGTTTTGACATAAAAACCCCGTGGTTCTAAGGTTTGTACCCAATTCAATCCCATCAAGGAAATGGGCCTCTCCAAAGTGGCGCCTGTGTCCAGGCTGAACGATGGAACCACCACGGCGTTTGTATCCGTACCTACAGACTTATTGAAAGTCCCGTAATACGTTTCGTCGTACTGGTATTGGCGCGCGTTCAGCAAGACCTTGGGTGTGATGTATCCGTAAGGTGTGATGAAAGGCCTGCTGAGTTGGTTGTTCACCACCATGCGCACACCATTGGGCTGGTAGCAATAAGCACTGCTTGAATAAAATGAACAGTAAAAATTGCGGTCAACGGTGAAGTGGGTCAATTCACTGTTGACGGTCCAATCAAACCCGCCCATGTCTGGGCGCAAATAATTGACATTGATTTGTGGCAATTTATCGTAGGAAGGCGCAATTGCCGTACTGGCGTCAGTGCCTTGTAAAGTCTGTATTTTGGTCACGCTGAAACTGGTTGACCATCTGCCGTAAGCCCAGCCAACACTGGCTGAGTTCGTCAGTGCGCGTTGAACCAGTGGATCGGTTGGGACGGTTGTGAAGTCTTTCCAGTAGTTGCTGTCGCTGACGCGATTGATATTCAGTGTCAAGCCTATGGGCTGGGTGGCATTGGGTAGGCCCATGTGCTGGTAACTCACGCCCCACCTTGAAGTATGTCGCAACTCGTCTGTGGGCATCACGTCAAGGCGAGCTACTCCCCTGAAAGGGGGTTGCGGTTCTTTTCTTTCCAAATACCTGAACTCATTGCTGAACAGCACACCTCGCTGCGTCATCGGTGTGGTGGTGATGGTCATATCTCGGTTGGGCGCAATATTCCAATAATAGGGAAGACTCATCTCTACGCCACCCAGGTTATTGATATAAAAGGTGGGCGGTAAAAAACCGGAATGTCTTTCACTGTTGAGCGGGAAACTGAAATAAGGGGCAGCCAATATAGGCACGCCGTAAAACATCAATTGACCGTTGGTGGCGATACCTTCATTTTCATCTTGGTCAAAACTGATCCGATCGGCTTTCATGAACCAGTCCGGTAACCAGTCTGGTCCAGGTTTACGTTTGCAAGTACTGAAAGTGGCTTGGGTGGCATAGGCTTTTTTGTCATTCAAGAATTGCATACGTTCAGCTTTTCCCACACCATTGCCTCGTAAAAAGAAAAAGGTCGGGTCTAACATATAGCCATCCATTGCATCAAGTTGCATTTCCAACTCACTGCCTGTAAAACGGTTGCCGGCACGGTTGATATAGACATTGCCCGTCGCCTTTACCAAGTCGCTGGGTTGGTAATAATCTATCCGTTCAGCTCTGATCAATGTGTTTCCACGGCGAATTTCAACCTCCCCTTGCATCTGAATGTCAATATCGCTGCGTCCGCCTATTCTTTGTGCATGGATATAGCTTGGAAATTTTTGCTGCGCAGTGACGTTATTGTTTTTGTTTAAATCACTGCTCTGCTTAAGTACGAGTGGCTTTGTCGGTTCAAGGCGGCCGTCTGCATCATGGGAAGGTTCGGTAGATTGATCCAGACTTTGTAAAGCGTCTGTGGTTGTCAACCATGGTGTTTGCGCTTGCGCCAAGCTTGCTACAACGCTTAATAAGCAAACGCTGAGTGAACACCTCAACAAAGAAAAAGACAGGCACATGGGGGCTTCGGGCGCAGTCAAAGCGCTGTTTGTAGAATTTAGATTATCCATGAGCACAACCCCGCCCGATTCCAGCGCTGTTTTATCTGTTTCCGCTGCTGTCCACGCCTTAGGCTGGGACCAGCTTGAGCGTGAGCTTGCCTTTTGTCGTTGGTTACAAACCAATGCATTGCAGCATGATTTTTACCCTGAAAGTGTGCAAACAGCCAGCGCCGATGCGAGTTTCAGGCGATACTTTCGCGTCATAGGTAAAAACCGCTCTTTGATAGTGATGGACGCGCCGCCCAAGAAAGAAAACAGCCAGCCCTTTGTCACTATTGCCGCTTTATTTGCGTCTGCAGGTTTAAAGGTTCCTCAGATCTTTGATTGGGATCAAGCACATGGATTCATGCTGCTAGCAGATTTAGGCACTCAAACCATGATGCAAGTGGTGTCCTCTTGCGATTCAGACACCCGGTCATCTTTATTTAACCAAGCCACTGACTCCTTGGTATTGCTCCAATCTTCTTCCACGCCGGGTTTATTGCCGCCCTACAACCATGCTTTGCTGCGGCGAGAGCTAGACTTGTTTCCCGAATGGTATGTTTCTCAGTACAAGCAATATGCGCTATCCAACGAACAACTCAACAAGCTTCACTTGGTATTTGAGCAACTGATTGCATTCAACTTGGCGTCCCCCATGGTGTTTGTTCATCGCGACTTCATGCCGCGTAATCTGATGGTGGCCGACCACGGCGATGACTTGCGCTTAGGTGTTCTTGATTTTCAGGACGCCGTATACGGTCCCGTGACTTACGACATTGCCAGCTTAATGCGTGATGCCTTTATCAGCTGGGAAGAAGATTTTTGTTTGGACACGACTGTTCGGTACTGGGAAAAAGCCCGCAAAGCAGGCTACTTAAACCATGAGGATTGGCACAGTGACTTTGGCGCTTTTTATAAAGCTGTTGAATGGATGGGCCTGCAACGCCACCTCAAAGTCGCTGGTATTTTTGCCCGTTTGAGTTTGCGCGATGGAAAAGCTAAGTACTTGGCTGATACGCCACGTTTCATAGGGTATATGCGCGCCACTTGCAGCAGATACCGTGAGCTCTTTCCATTGTCACGTCTGTTGGACCAGATAGAGGGCCAAAGTTCTGCCGTTGGCTTTGCTTTTGGCCGGGTTTAGCAGCGGTGGTTAGAGTATTTTTCAACTCGCCTTTAAAGTCTGAGCAGGTTTACCGACTTTGCGATGATGCGGCGCGTCATGTGCAAGTGTTGCGCATGCAACCAGGTATGTTGCTAGATGTGTTCAATGGCCTAGGCGGGTCTTACCGCGCGATCATTGAAGACATGGGTAAACACAGCGTGACTGTTAAGGTTTTATCCTTTAATTCGACAGACTATCCCCCTGCTTGTCAAAGCCATTTGGTGATTGGCATGCCTGCCAATGAACGCATGGATTGGTTGATTGAAAAGGCCACCGAGTTGGGTGTGACGCGCATCACGCCCTTAATGACTCAGCGTACGGTGTTGAAATTGCATGGTGAGCGCGGCATCAAAAGGCAGCAACACTGGATGGGTATCGCTCAATCAGCCTGCGCTCAAAGCGGTCGAAACCAATTGCCGCTGATTGATATTCCGGTCTCTTGGTCTGATTGGCTGACTTCCCCGCCATCGAATCCTGGTCTTCGCATGGTTTTATCGCTTTCAAGCGGGTTACCTTCTTGGCGTGATGTGTGGCTCATACCGCCTAGCCATTTGACATTGCTCAGCGGTCCAGAAGGGGGATTGACGCCTGAAGAAGAAGCTCAAGCTTTGTCTATGGGTTTCAAGGCCGTCTCACTCGGCCCTATGACTTTGCGGGCCGAGACTGCTGCCATCGTTGTTTTAGCCCAATTACTTTGAGCTACTTTTTTTTAAACCTGATTTAAAACTCTTACATTTCACTTTCACTGTATCGTTTATCTAACCATTGAATCATTTTTTGAAATACCAAATGCTTTTCTGGATCATTGAAAATCTCGTGGTACATGACATTGAAACATTGGCTTTGAACGTAATGTGTGGAAGCATTTTTTATAAACGCTGTACTTCCTTGCGGATTGACCAATTTGTCTTGTCCCGCGTAAAGTAATAAAGCTGGCATTTTCCATTCGGATGCTTGCGCTACGGCTAGCAGCCCCTGCTGAATAATCCAAGAAGCCAAGCCAGCAGAAATTTGTTTGTGAACCAGTTTGTCTTCCTTGTAATCTCGTACCACCTGGGCATCTCGGGCTAACCAATTCAGTTTCAATCCATTATCAACACGCAAATGGGGAAACCATTTGGGTAAAGTTGCCAATAATATTTTTTGTATGGGGTTGGTGAATGCAGCCAGCGCAGGTGAGCTCATGATGATGGCATCGACTCCCGGTATGTTGTCTGCGACGGCTCTTTGAACCACCAAACCACCCATGCTGTGACCCAATAAAACCAGTGGCGAGGAAGCATTTTCTTGCTTATGCATCATCACGACGCGCTTTAAGTCATCGACCAGTTGTCCAGATGCCGCCATGTCGCCGCGAACACCTGTGGATAAGCCATGGCCTACATGGTCATACCCTGAAACGGCATAACCTGCTTGATTCAGCGCTAATGCTACATGGGTGTATCGCCCCATGTGTTCACCTAAGCCATGAACCATGATCACATGTGCTTTGGGCGTATTTACCGGCTTGGGCCACTCATAAAAAGCAATGGTGTTCTCACCTAACGTTATTTTTTTTATGTCAGGTTTAAAAATATAAGGTGCAGTCATCGTGTTCTTTTGTTCCCATGTTTATCTGCCGTCAGTTGAAAGACAGCGGTTGTTGCCCTGAGATTAGGTATCCATCGCACAATGTTTTCTTCATTCAAACCAAAAGAGGCTTTTACGTGTAATTTCTTTTTTCGGGTGAGTGCTTGAAAGTCGGCAAAAGTACCCACGCGGATATTTGGTGTGTCATACCATTCGAAAGGCATTTTTCGAGTCACAGGCATGCGTCCTGCCAGCACACTCCACCTGTTAAACCAATGCGCAAAATTGGGAAATGTAATGATGCCCATTTTTCCCACTCTCAAGGTTTCCATCAACATGGTTTCCGCATTTCTTAAGTTTTGCAACGTATCAATTTGCAGCACGACATCAAAACTTTGGTCTGCAAAGATGCTGAGTCCTTGATCTAAATTGAGTTGTATGACGTTCACACCTCGTTTGACACAAGCGGCTATATTGTCATCATTGATCTCTACCCCGTATCCGGTACATCCACGGTTTGTTTGTAAATAGCTCAGTAAGCTGCCATCTCCGCATCCTAAATCCAGCACTCTGCTGCCATAAGGAACCATGTCTGCCAATGTTTGTATCACGGCTTTATTACTCATATGCACTCTCCCGCCGCTTTATTGATGCGTTCAAAGTACAAACGGACAATATTGAGATAGCGCGGATCATCTAATAAAAATGCGTCATGACCGTGTGGCGCATCAATTTCTGCATAACTGACATCGCGTTGATTGTTGATCAATGCTTGAACCATTTCTCGGCTTCTTGCAGGTGCAAAGCGCCAGTCGGTGGTGAAACTCACCATCAAGAATTTCGCCTTGGCCTGCGCCAGCGCCGCGCTCAAGTTGTGATCAAATTCTTTGGCGGGGTCAAAGTAATCCAGAGCGCGGGTGATGAGTAAATAAGAATTGGCATCGAAGTAGTCGCTAAATTTTTCACCTTGGTACCGCAAATAACTCTCTATTTGAAATTCAATGTCCAAAGTGCTGTATTTGAATGCTTCGCCACTTTGCAGTGTTCGTCCAAATTTTATGTTCATCACATCGTCACTTAAATAGGTGATGTGCCCCAGCATGCGCGCAATACGTAATCCTCTTTTGGGAACCACTTTATGCTCATAAAAATGACCCTCATGGAAATCAGGGTCCGTGGTGATGGCACGTCGCGCCACTTCATTGAATGCAATATTTTCAGCATTCAAATTGGGTGCACTTGCTATCACCACAGCATGCCTGACACGGTCTGGGTACTGCAAACTCCAACTTAGCGCCTGCATACCACCCAGACTGCCTCCCATGACTGCAGCCAACTGATCAATGCCCAATACATCTAGCAAACGTGCTTGTACGTTCACCCAATCTTCTACTGTGACAACAGGAAAATCTGCGCCATACGTCTTTCCAGTGAGGGGGTTGGTGTGCATGGGGCCTGTTGAACCAAAGCAGGATCCTGGATTGTTGACGCCAATGACAAAAAACCGGTTGGTATCCACTGGTTTGCCTGGTCCAATCATGTTGTCCCACCAACCTTCGCTTTTACCGATATTTTGATAACTTCCCGCCACATGGTGTGATGCATTCAGCGCATGACAGATCAACACTGCGTTGTTTTTTTCTGCATTTAACTCGCCATATGTTTCATAAACCAAATGGTAATTTGACAAACGTCCACCACTCTTGAGCGGCAAGGGTTGGTCAAATTGCATGGTTTGTGGTGTAACTATCAATGGCATGACTGTTCCGGCATTGCTAAAAACGCAAGCGGTTGGCATGACGTGTTTAGCTGTACTTGTTAAAGCGCCCGCAAGCGATGGCAAATCGGCGCTGTCTTTTCATGAGTATAACCAAGCGTACATTTTTGACTTCACTTCTTCATTTTTCCCATTTGCTATTTTTTTAATCAGCATCGCAGCTACCGCTTTGGTGCGTTATTTGCTTCAAGTTGGTGCGCGGGCATAATTCGTTTAAATATGCCCTTTTTTGTTCATATTTCACCAGGAGCGAGCATGGACGCACTTAAACAGGGCGCAGACGCTTTGTTCATCTTACTTGGCGCTGTGATGGTATTTGCCATGCATGCAGGTTTTGCATTTTTAGAACTTGGTACTGTGCGACAAAAAAATCAGGTCAATGCTTTAGTGAAGATACTGGTTGATTTCAGTATTTCTACTGTTGTTTATTTTTTGCTTGGTTACTCCGTAGCGTATGGCACCGATTTTTGGGTGAATGCATCGGTACTGTCCGAGCGTAACGGCTATGACTTGGTGAAGTTTTTCTTTCTGCTGACCTTTGCTGCTGCCATCCCTGCGATTGTTTCAGGCGGTATCGCCGAACGTGCCCGTTTTTTTCCTCAGCTGATAGCCACCGCAGTGATTGTTGGTTTGATTTATCCACTGTATGAGGGCATGGTATGGAACCAGCATTTCGGTTTTCAGGCTTGGCTTTTGAGCAAAACAGGTGCAGAGTTCCATGATTTCGCCGGCTCCGTCGTTGTGCATGCGGTTGGTGGTTGGATTGCCCTGCCTGCCGTAATTTTGCTGGGCGCACGCAGCAATCGCTATCGCAAAGACGGCGCCATTTCGGCTCACCCCCCTTCTAGTATTCCTTTTCTGGCTTTAGGTGCATGGGTTTTATGCGCAGGCTGGTTTGGCTTTAATGTCATGAGCGCTCAAACCTTAGACAAAATTTCTGGGCTGGTGGCCGTCAATAGTTTGATGGCCATGGTCGGCGGTACGCTGGCCGCGTTGTGGCTGGGGAAAAATGATCCAGGGTTTGTGCATAACGGCCCCCTTGCTGGTTTGGTTGCCGTTTGTGCAGGTTCTGATGTGATGCATCCTATTGGCGCCTTGATGGTGGGCGCTGTCGCAGGCGCTTTATTTGTTTATATGTTCACGCTCACCCAAAACCGCTGGAAGATCGATGATGTCTTAGGTGTCTGGCCCTTACACGGTTTATGTGGGACTTGGGGCGGTTTGGCGGCAGGTATTTTTGGCAGTACAACGCTAGGCGGCATAGGAGGCGTCAGTTTGACTGCTCAAGCGATCGGAACTTTGGCAGGTGTTGTCTGGGCTTTTCTCAGCTCCTACTTTTTATACGCCTTGATCAAATGGATTTGGGGTCTGCGGCTAAGCCAAGAAGAAGAGTTCGAGGGCGCAGATATGAGTATTCATAAGATCAGTTCCAGTCCTGACCGTGAGACAAGTTGGTGAATATTGTCGTTTTTTAGGGTTTTCATGCATTTACTGGGTGTAAATACCTGTTCGTTTATCCCCAATATGTTTAATAATGGTAATAACTGTCACTCACTTTCGAGTAAGTGCGCAGTGTGCGGGTGATAGGTTAGTTTCGCTTCTTGACTTTCGTGGACAGGTGCAATCGGGACTCCATCGCTTTTTTATTCGTTTTTATGGAGTCCCTGAATGGGCAACAAACTGTACGTTGGCAATCTGCCTTATTCCGTTCGCGATGGCGATCTGGAACAATCTTTTGGTCAATTCGGCACTGTCACCAGTGCCAAAGTCATGATGGAGCGAGACACAGGTCGTTCTAAAGGCTTTGGTTTCGTGGAAATGGCTTCTGATGCTGAGGCCCAAGCGGCCATCAGCGGCATGAACGGTCAACCTTTGGGTGGTCGCAGCCTGGTGGTCAATGAAGCACGTCCTATGGAGCCGCGCCCCCCACGCAGTGGTGGCGGTGGTGGTGGCGGTTATGGCGGCGGCGGTGGCGGTTATGGCGGCGGCGGCGGCGGTGGTGGTTATGGCCTGTCTCTTATACACATCTGACGCTGC
>NZ_JAVLFQ010000057.1:0-43675 GCF_046052765.1 Limnohabitans sp.
CAGCAAGCGGCTTCACGCGACATTGGCTACATGCCGGCATTTGAAAACAGCTTGAGCAAGGCGCAAATCACGGCTTTAGTTCAGTGGATGCGACAACGTTATGCACCTGATAAACCCGCTTGGACGCAAGAGCAAATCAACAAGGCAATTCAATGAAACGCGTCTTACTATTGATATGAAGTTTTTCAACCCTTTGTGTATAGCCAGTCGATGCATCAGCTTCACTGTGCTTGGCATCGTCTTAGCGATGACTGGCCGACAGGTGCGGGCCAATGAAGCCATTTCTGCCCTCAGCAAACAAGAACGGATTGCATATTTCCGTGATGCTACCGACAAGTTAATGAAACAACTGCATTCACGCAAAGGTCCCGGCTTGGCGGTTTGGCTGGAAGTCGATGGCGAAACCGTTTACAACAACTGGGGAGGCATGGCACAGCGTGACAAGCAAATTCCTATTGACAGCAACACCGCATTCGAACTTGCTTCTGCTTCCAAACCCTTGACTGCTGCCGCGATTATGCAATTGGTTGAAGCAGGCTTGCTTGGCGTGGATGATGCCGCTATCAAATGGTTGCCTGACTTGCCGCCGCAATGGTCGAAGATCACCGTGCGTCAGTTGCTGACCCAAAGTGCAGGCGTACCGGACTACATGAACCAGATCAACTCTGCCAAGCTTCGCGAGCTTGATGGTTTGACCAACCAACAATTGTTAGAAAAATGGCGGAACAGCCCTGTCTTGAATTTCGAGCCCGGCTCTAAAGTGGAATACAGCAACAGCAATTACGTGTTATTGGCTGAAATCATCGCCAAAGCCTGTGGCATCAGTTATGGCGAATGTTTACGTAAACACATGTTTGAGCCCCTGGGTATGTCACATACACGCGTCGATTCTGAACAGCCGATGCAAGATGAATCGCTGGCCTTGAACTATGCTGCCACGGTTCGCACCAAAGGCATACAACTTAAAACAGAAGGTCCAACTGGCATTTACAGTTCACTTGGCGATTTGGCGATTTGGTTGCGTGCATTTCGCGATGGCAAAATTGTGAATAAGCGCAATGCACAAAACATGGCCATGCCAGGTTTGGGCATGGCTGCATTTGAGAACGGTGATAAGTACGGCATGGGTTGGGTGCTGGCTGCTGAGGACACACCCGCTGGCGCTTATTCACACCCTGGTCAAAAAGATGGGTACCGCACATTGATACGTGGCAACCCAACGCATAAAGTGAATTACATCATCCTCAGTAACGGCGGAGATTTTGTGCAACCGATGACTGAGGAAGTGCAAAATCAAATCCAAGAATTGTTTGAGTCTGCGCTTTAAATTAAAAGTGAAACGAATATGGCTATCAAAGTTATTTTGAAAATGGGAGACCCTCGACTGCTGCAAATGGCAGAACCGGTCTCAGACTTCAATACGCCAGCGTTGCATAGCCTGATCGAAGACATGCGGGAGACCATGGCTGCTGTGAACGGTGCAGGATTGGCAGCGCCGCAAATCGGCGTCAACTTGCAACTCGTTATCTTCGGCACCGATTTCATCAACCCGCGTTACCCAGACAGGCCTTTGGTGCCGAAAACTGTATTGATCAATCCGCTCATCACGCCCATCGGCGCAGACGAAGAACAAGACTGGGAAGGGTGTTTGTCAGTGCCAGGATTGCGCGGCATGGTGCCACGATGGGCGCACATTCGCTATCAAGGGTTTGATGAAACAGGCAACCTCATCGATCGCACGGTTGACGGCTTTCATGCACGCGTGGTGCAACACGAATGCGACCACTTGATCGGTAAGTTGTATCCGATGCGGGTGCGAGACTTTACGCAGTTCGGGTATAGCGAGGTGTTGTTTCCAGAGATTGGGTAATTGGATACTGACCCCAATTACTGCTGCACTGACCCCAATTACCCCAATTATCCAAGGAAATTGGATACTGACCCCAATTACTGCTGACCCCAATTACTGACCCTGACCCCAGTTACCAATTACTGCTGACCCCAATTGCTACCCCTGACAGCTACCAAGACTTAGCGTTGAAACCTGTTCACTGGAACACCTGAGTTTTGTCTTCTTTGTATTTCCAAACGCTCCAGCATATTCAACATAGATTCGATGCGCGGCGGTTTAGGCAAAGTCATATCCATTGCTGTTTGAGCACTCAACTGACATTGCTCGACCAAATACGCAATGCCTGCCAGCGGTTGCGGTTGGTGGCGCTGCACTGTCAGCCAGCGCGATTGCAACCATGCGCAGGCCAGCAACCACAGTTTGCGTTTGCCACTGACGACGCTGCGGTGATTCACTGGGTCCATGCCTATGCGGCGCAGTTGATGACCTATCTCTGCATAAATCAAATGGGCAGACATGATGGCCGAGCGACAGTCGCGCGGCAAATGCGCAATACCGGCGACCGATTGTTTGTACAAACTGTCGGCCTCTTGCAGTACGCGTTCGATCACGCGTTGCAGTGCCGGCGTGCATACAGGTGCAAGCAACCAAGCGTTTGGGTCTATGCCTTCTTCACGCATCCATTGCAAGGGAAGGTAGACCCGGCCAATGCGTGCATCCTCGCCGACATCGCGTGCAATATTGGTCAACTGCATGGCGACACCCAACTCACAGGCGCGCGCCAGTGTGACCGCTTGTTGCGGACCCATGATCCAGCACATCATTGCACCCACACTGCCTGCAACCCGCGCAGCGTAACCATGCAAATCTTCCATGGTTTCGTAACGGCGCTCGTGGCCGTCCCAGCCGAAGCCGTCCAGCAGTGCATCCAGCAAATGTCTTGGCAGCGCATGGCGTTGCACCACCACAGCCAAGGCGCGGTCTTCCACCGTATTCTCTGGCTGCCCGGCATAAATGCGGTCTAGGCGATGGTGTAGTAATTTCAAGCTGCGTTCTATCGAGTCGCCTAAATCCACCATGTCATCGGCCACGCGGCAAAACGCATACAAAGCAATCGCGGCGTCGCGTATGCGCTTGGGCAATAAACGGCTGGCGGCAAAAAAAGTTTTGGAACCGCCGCGCATCATTTCTACGCAAGCAGCCAGGTCGCGGTCAGCCTGATCAGTGAAAGGCAAGGGCATGGGGGATCACCTGTTCAAGCATTTTTGCTGACATCAACACGCTTGGCACGCCAGCACCCGGTTGAGTGCCTGCGCCTACCAAGAATAAATTTTGAATGTCTTCGCTGCGGTTGTGTGGACGGAACCACGCGCTTTGGGTCAGTACCGGTTCCAAACCAAATCCCGCGCCTTTGTAAGACCATAAATTGTCTTGAAAATCTTGCGGCGTGCTGACTTTGGATGTCACGATATGTTGTTTCAAGTCGGGTAATACGCTGTCTTGCAAGACCGTGGCAATCGCGTCTTTGTATTGTTCGGTGATGGCTGGCCAGTCGGTGCCGCTGCTGAGGTTGGGCACAACGGACAAGACATAAAACGCATCGCACCCGTAAGGCGCGAGCGACGGGTCAGTGGCGGTCGGGCGGTACAGATAGAGGCTGAAATCTTTAGAAAGCTTGTGGTTTTTGAAAATGTCTTTGAGCAAACCTTCGTAACGCGGACCGAGCACCATCATGTGATGCGGCACATCTTTGTATTGCTTGTCAGTACCGAAATACCAAACGAACAAGCCCGAAGAATAATTGCCTGTTTCAATGCGCCGGTTGCTCCAACTGGGGCGGTATTTTTCTTCGATCAGGTGTTTGTAAGTCCATGCGGGATCTGCATTGCTGACGACGATCTCAGAGGCGATAAATTCACCGTTTTCCAATTCAACCCCGATGGCTTTGCCATCCTGCACGCGTATACGGGTGACTGCGGTGTTGTAGCGGATAGGCACCATTTGGTCTTGCAATAAATTGACCAACGCATTGACGATGGCACCCGTACCACCCATGGCTGAATGCACCCCCCAGCGTTGCTCCAAAATATGAATCAGTGAATACACACAAGTGACTGAAAACGGATTACCGCCGATCAACAACGGGTGAAAACTCATGACGATGCGCAGTTTGGGGTGCTTTAAATAGGATGACACCATGCTGTAAATCGAGCGCCATGCTTTCATGCGTGCCAAATTAGGCAAGGCTTTGATGACGTCAGTCAGTGTCTCAAAAGGTATAGAGCCGAGTTCGACAAATCCAAGTTGATAGCATTGTGCCGAGGCTTTCATCAGGTTTTTGAAGCCTTGCACATCTGACGGACTGATAGCTTCAATTTGTGACAGCATTGACGCTTCATCGTTGCTGTAGTCAAAGTGTGTGCCGTCATCAAAACGGATGCGGTAAAACGGCGACATCGGCCGCAAATCGACATAGTCTTCCATGCGTTGACCGCACAGAGTGAACAATTCCTCGATCAAATACGGCAATGTAATGATGGTTGGGCCAGCATCAAAAGTAAACCCGTCTTGCTTGTGCACATAGGCACGGCCACCAGGCGCATCCAGCTTTTCCAATACTTGTACTTGGTAACCTTGAACGCTCAAGCGAATGGCGGCAGCCAATCCGCCAAAACCACTACCTATGACCAAGGCGCGTGGAGAATGTCTGGCTGGAGTTCCACCAGCGGCTCGTTCACCTATGGCGCGGTATGCATTCATGCGGGATCTGCCTGGTTAGCTGGGTTGACTGGGACGATGACAGAAGAAGTATGTGTGTCTATCGCAGACACCCTGTAAGCGCCATAAGGACTGCGTTTCATGGCCCAGCCCCACAAGCGTTGCAGCGGCAAGGCAATCACCATCAACACGTGCTCAATGATGGCCAAACCCAGCAGGGCCGATAACAATACCCACCCTGTGCTGATGACGACCGCACCGCTTTGCAACTCCCACACCATCCAAGACCAGACCACCACGGACAAGCCCATGGTGAAAAAGAAGAACGGGCTGATGCGACCGCTTTTGAAATAGCTGCCTATGTAGCGCAAATGCGCGGGCAAATATTGCTCACCGACTTGTGGTACACCGAAAAACAAATTGAGCTTGGCACTCAAACGCATACACCAGAGCAAGGCGAAGGTGCACAAGGCCACATGGTTGGGTTGACCTTGTTGCAATGCCAGTAGCACGCCGAAATTGAACAGCAACGCCACCTCGTGGTAGAGCAAGGCCATGACCGATTGGCCAAAGCGACGATGGATGCCGAGTCCGGGTTCGAGTGGAATACGCCTTGGACCAGCCAACCATCCTGTGAGAAAAGCCATTTCATGCCAACTCCACATGGCAATCACGCTGACAAACCCGATGTAGGCATTGGGTACGGAATTCGAACGCATGCTGATTGAGGTGGTCCACAAACTCACGCCGAGTAAAAAACTGAGAAAAAACATGCTCCAGCGAAACGTGGATGTCGGCAGGCGCACCAACCACAATATGGCGCCCGTGCCCAGCCACCAGCAGAACACCGCAAACAAGCAGGCGCCTAAAGGGGTGGACATAAATTCAAACATCTAGGTTTTCCTTACCAAGTGGGTTGCATGCGAATGTCTGCAGGCAATACATTTTTCTTGACCGGCAACATATACAAACGACCAAAGGTGAACACGGCTTGCAGAGCTGTGCTGGCGCGACCGATCAGGCCGAATACGCCGCCACGTTCTTTAGCCTTGGCATTGGCGATGGACAGTTCGACCAGACGCGTCATGCAGGCGCGGAAAATTGGGTGTTCGATATCGACTTCGATAGGAAAGACTTGACGCGCAATGTCCGAGGTGATGCGAAACACCTCGTAGTCGTAGTCTGTGGATTCAAAGCCCATGGCTTCGTGTAGTAACGGACGCGTGTGATCGCGCACATACATGGTGGCGTAGACCGCCAGAATGAAAAAGCGAATCCACAGCAGGTTCACACCACGCAGTAATTCGGGCTGAGAGCGCATGATGAGTGCAAACGATTCGCCATGGCGAAACTCGTCATTGCACCAGCGCTCAAACCAGCGAAAGATGGGGTGAAAACGCTTGTCAGGGTTTCTCTCAAGTTGACGGTAAATCGTGATGTAACGCGCGTAGCCGATTTTTTCAGACAAATAGGTTGCGTAAAAAATGAATTTAGGCTTGAAGAAAGTGTAGGACTTGGTGCGCTTGAGTTGCCCCAAGTCTATGCCTAAGTCAAAGTCGCGTAACGACTGGTTGATAAAACCGGCATGGCGGGATTCATCGCGTGCCATGAACGTCATCAATTGCTTGATGTCCGGGTTCTTCACATGCTTGCGCACTTCGTTGTACAAAATACAACCCGAAAACTCTGAGGTGAGTGAGCTGATTAAAAAGTCCAGAAACTCCTGGCGCATTTCAGGTGACAGTTGCGGCATCAGCACACGCACTTCCTCTGCAAACGCGTCGTCGCGTTGAAAGTGGTCGTGGTTGTTATCACCCTCGTACTCTTTCATCATCACATCCCATTCGGTGCGCACCGACTCCACGTTCAACTTGTCCATTGCGTCAAAGTCGGTGGTGTAAAAACGCGGGCTGAGCACCGTATTACGTACCGCTTTGGCGTTGGCATCGGCTGCGTTTTCAACAGCTCCGATCAACAGCTCGACGTGATCAAAATCTAATGTGGCGGTGTTGGTCATGGCTTACTCCTGAAGCGCTTTCTGAGGGGACGGGGTGGTGTTTTGCAAGTGTGCAAAAGACGACATATTGGTTGGGCCAAAAGACTCAAGGTCGATACGTATGCCCGTGGCGGGGTCTTGCAATGTCAATCGGCCATCGGTATGACCGACGAGCTCAAATGCAGGGCCAGCGCCTATGCCACGGCGCATACGCTCTCGTGACAGGGTGCGCAGCGTACCTCTGACAAAGCCTTGTTCACCTTGGAACCGAGACACTTCCAATTGGGTTTCGGGGTCTACCACTGCAACGTCCCCATTGGGCCTGTCTTCAAAGCGCAGACTGCGTTTCCAACTGACCGGTGCATCGTCTTGCGGTGTCACCATGCCTTGGCCGCGTAAAAAACCGACGACCAGCAACACGCTACATAAAAAACCCACAAATATCCAACCGGTCAGACCGTGTTGTCCGGGCAGGTGTTGGTTGGAAATGGATTGGTTCATGCGGATACTGCCTCTGTGTGGTGTGGGTTCATATGCAATGCCACTGGCTCTTCGATGATGTCGCCAAGCATGACGGGTACGGACGGGTTGACTTCGCGCCAAGCTTGAACCAACCGTTCGCCAACCCGCACTGCATCAGGAATGAATCTCAAGCATGGCTCTGGGTTTTTCAGCGCCCAAGGTTTGGCATGTGGCCACAGGTTGAGCCAAGCGATGTGGTCATCCCCGGCGAGTTTGAGGGCAATGTCACCGATGCCGTTTTTCATTGGCTTGACACTGGCCGCCGCCACCATGCGTAAAGGCAGATTGAAAGTCAGCGTCAGCACGATGCCAATACGCATGACAACCCGTTTGCTGGTGATGGTGTACAAAGCCGTGCGGGCCGTCAGCCAAGCAAACCAAGTCAACAGGCCTAAGGCGGTCAAACTGAGTGCCACGCTGGTGGCTATAGGCACAAACACTCGGGACGCCGGCTCACCCAGCAAATACAACGCTTGCAATGCCACCATCACAGAAAAGTAAACAGCCAAGGTACGCACGTGGAAAACATGTAACGCCAATTGTTTCCAATCAGGCATACCTTGCCACAACAAGCGTTCGCCTGCGGGCAGAGCTTCGGGCAGACCGGGGGCTGCCTCAAATTCGTGTTCGTGGTGCGGGTTGACGTTCAAAACAAAGGCTCCTGACGTTCAGGCATGGCGTAAAGCGTGCCAGCGCCGTAATAGGCTGTGACTTTTTCTTCTTCCAGCAAGGTGATTTGTACGTCGCTTTTGGTTTTTGGCACGTTGGCAAATTGTGCGGCGAGTATGGAAGACACATGGACGCCACGGCGGTTAATTCGCGCAAAAGTCATAGGCAACAACACGGTATCACCTGAATGCAATGACACTTCGATGTAGCGGAACATCATCTCGCAGCGATCAACCCACAGGTCTTTCACATGGCCTGCTTCATAACGGTCCAAGCCATACACAGGCAGTCCGCGCGGGTCAATGTCGGGGGACATCACGCCATGGTCAGCAGCGATGCGCAAAGGAACAATTTTGATTTCACCGCCGTGGTACAGGTCCGGTTCATCGGCGCGCGCCGCCCATGCGCCCGGGCCGATGCCAGCAAGCAAAGGATCACCCAACGGCTCAAGCGGAGCACCCAGCCAGCCATGCGCAGGCTGTGCTGTGTAACTGCCGTCTGGACGGTTGACATCAGGAGCCAAAATTTCACGACCATCTGCCATCTTGTATACCTTGGGCTCGGGAACGGGCCAGCCGATTTGCACCGGACCGCCTTGCAAATGGCCGTTGTCCATGGGATAACCCTCGCGGTGGCCTTCGCGGACAAGGTAATAAATCAGACCGGCAAAAAATCCCCAGAACATGTAGAGCACGATTTGTGCGACATCTACATACTGCGTAATAGCACCTGTTTCCATGGTCATTCTCCTTTAAAGAGCGCTTAGAAAAAGTTAGCCTGGCAGTTCTGCCAGACCGAATCGGGTGTCTTTGGGATCACGTGGGGTCGGCTTGCGGCTGACCAACGGACCCAAAGCAATCAACACACTGAACAACATGTACATCTCGATGTGAAACACCACGCTGTAACCAGTTACAGGCGAAACCAATGCTTCACCAAGCATGCCTTGTTCCGCCAAATTACCAACCAAGTCGCGAGTCACGCCACCGGCAGCCATGGCCAAACCAGAGGCGGTGGCCTGCACCGCACCCCATGCGCCCAAAACCATGCCCGCTTGTCCTTTGTCTGTCATCGCCATGGCAGTCAGCAACATACCGACTGCAAACAAGCCACCACCAAAACCGATAAAGGTGGCACCTGCTTGAAACAACAGCGCTGATTGCAAAGGCGCTGAAAAAATGATGCAAGCAAATGCGGGCAAGCCGATCAGCGCACCGATGGCCGCCAATCTGCATGCATCCATGCCGCGTGACAAAAAGCGGGCAGACAGCGCAAAAGCCAGCAATGCGCCTGCGGAGGTCATGGCAGTCAGTGCACTGGTTAGGCTGACATCCAGTCCGAGTACCTGAGCGCCATACGGCTCAAGCACGATATCTTGCATACTGAAAGCGGCAGTACCCAAACCCACGGTCCATAAAAACCGTTTCATGCGAGGCAAGGCCATGAGTTGACGCCAGTTGTGAGAAAAACCATCAGGCTCGCGTTTTCCGCGTTTGCTGCTGCGCGCCTCTTGTTTCCACAAGGACACCAGATTGAGCGCAGCTACCATCACGCCGCAGCCCTGAACCACTTGGATCAATTTTTGGGGAGAAAAATCGCTAAGTAACAAACTGAGAGCGGCACTACCTGCGATCAAGCCTACCAATTGCATGGCGTACATCAGCGCCACCACACGTGGCCGCTTGTCTTCAGGCGACACATCGGAGGCCAATGCAAGACCAGCAGTTTGTGTGATTTGCATACCTGCACCGACGCATAAAAACGCCATCGCAGCACCGAAACGGATGACCCACAAATAGCCTTCGCGCGGGTCTGATAAACCTAACAATGCAAACGGCATGATTGCCAAACCGCCAAACATCAACAGCGTACCCATCCACATATAAGGGATGCGGCGCAAGCCCAGTGCCGACGGGTGTGTATCACTGCGATAGCCAATCATGGCACGCAAGGGTGCAAACACAAGTGGCAACGCCACCGACAGCGCTACCCACCAGGCAGGCACTTCAAGTTCAATGATCATCACTCGGTTGAGCGTGCCCACCAGCAGTGCCATGGTCATGCCAATCGATAACTGGAACAGCGCAAGCCTGAATAAGCGACCCAGCGGCAGATCCGGCGAAGCCGCATCTGCAAACGGCACGTATTGCATCATGATGGATTTCATCCATGCTGGTGGGCGCATATGCAATTTCATGTTTGTACCCACTCCCAAGCTTGAGAGGTATAAAAACCGCTAGAGATGCGTTGCATGCGTAGGGGGCGCCATCCGAAGCTGCGCACAGCGCGTTCTATGTACACATGCAGGGTAGATTGGCGAACCGGTGCCAATTGCGGAGACCGGTCGGTGCGCGGAAACAAGCGCCCCATGGCGTGTGCGGTGGCCAGCAAGGGTGAATGCGGCGCAAACGTGAACAGGATAGAAGTTCGGGTGCGTTTACTCAATGACTCCACCGCGTTGGCAATGTCTTGAGTCTCGTAATGGATGAGCGAATCCATGCAAACCACATGATCGAAATCGCCGTGTTCAGCCGACAGCATGTCACCCGATAAAAAAGTGATGCTGCCGCCTTTGGCGCTGAGTGCTGGATTGTTTAACAAGTCTTGGGCATGGCGTTCACGCGCCAAGTTCACCAACGTGGGTGACAAATCGATAGCTACCACATGGGCGCCACGCTTCATGGCTTCTTGCGCTAACGCACCAGTGCCGCAACCTGCGTCAAGTAAACGCAAACCAGTCATGTCCTCGGGCAGCCAAGAGAGCAAGGTGTGGCGCATTTGGTCACGGCCACGGCGCACAGTGGCGCGAATGCGACCCACAGGCGCATTGGAGGTGAGTACCTCCCAAGCCTTGGCTGCGGTGCGATCGAAATAGGTTTCGATCTGGCCGCGACGCGCGACATAACTGGCGTGGTTCATCTCAATCAAATCCCAACAAATCAAAAATGTCCCGGTCTTTCATCGGAATGGAGGGCAGGGGATCGGCACCCGCCCACAAGGCTGCAGCCAGACGCAAGTATTCGTCCTGCACAGCTTTGACCGCTGGTGTGGGCTCGAGTTCAAACAAAGTGCATTTCTGCAAACGGCTTTTGCGGATTTCGTCCAGCATAGGGAAATGCGCCATGGTTTTAAGACCAGTGACCGCATTGAATTTATCGACCTGATCGGTGGCGTCACTGCGGTTGACGATCACGCCGCCTAAGCGCACGTTGTAGTTTTTCGATTTAGCGCCAATGGCTTGCACAATGCGGTTCATGGCAAAGATGGAATCGAAATCGTTGGCCGTGATGATGAGTGCGCGGTCTGCGTGCTGCAGTGGTGCGGCAAAACCGCCGCACACAACGTCACCAAGCACATCAAAAATGACAACATCGGTATCTTCAAGCAAATGATGTTCTTTCAACAGTTTGACAGTTTGACCCACCACATAACCGCCGCAACCCGTACCTGCTGGCGGGCCTCCAGCCTCGACACACATGACGCCGTTGTAGCCGGGGAACACAAAGTCCTCGAGGCGCAACTCTTCGGCGTGAAAGTCAACCGTTTCCAAGGCGTCGATAACGGTAGGCACGAGCTTTTTGGTTAACGTGAACGTGGAATCGTGTTTGGGGTCGCAACCGATTTGCAGCACGCGTTTACCGAGTTTGCTGAACGCAACCGACAGGTTGGATGAGGTGGTGCTTTTGCCAATGCCGCCTTTGCCGTAAATGGCAAACACCTTGGCGTTGCCGATCTTGACGCTGGGGTCCATTTGCACTTGAACACTGCCTTCTCCATCGGGCGGACGCGGGCCGCGTGTGATGGCGCTGAGCGGAATGTTGGCGGTTTCAATCATGACATTTTTCCTGTTGGGACTTCATCTGCTGAAATGGGCTTTGGCTTCGTACATGGTTTCGACCGTGATTTGCGACACACCGCGTTCACGGGCAAACAACTCGGTATTTCGACGCGCTTTGCCGCGTACAAAAAACGGGATTTTTTTCAATTCTTTTTCGGCTTCTGGCGCCCAGTCGGTGGAGGCTGCGGCGCTGCCATTGGCAGTGCCGTTGTCTTGCGCCAAGTGAATTTGTTCAGCGTTGTTTGACGGTGTGAGTGGTAGCACCATGGATTTGGCTGGTGCACCGTGGCCTGACCCCAAATGAGAGGGCGCGGCACCATCGTGGAACTCGAAGTCTTCGCGGAACATGCCCAGCAAGTGTTCTTCCAGTCCCATCATGAGCGGGTGTACCCAGGTGTCGAACAACACATTGGCGCCTTCAAATCCCATTTGCGGTGCGTAGCGTGCAGGAAAATCTTGTACATGCATGGGCGCAGAAATGACGGTGCAAGGCACGCCCAGTCGCTTGGCTATGTGACGTTCCATTTGCGTGCCCAGCAGCAGCTCAGGCTGTAACGCTTTGACCTGGTCTTCAACTTCAAGGTAGTCGTCAGTGATGAGCGCTTCGATGCCGTACAACTTGGCTGCATCTCTGACTTCGCGTGCAAATTCGCGGCTGTACGTGCCCAAACCGACCACCTCAAATCCCATCTCTTGGTGCGCCACGCGCGCGGCGGCGATGGCGTGGGTGGCGTCGCCGAACACAAACACACGCTTTCCGGTCAGGTAAGTGGAGTCCACCGATTTGGCATACCAACGTGCACGTGAGCTACGCATGAAATCCTCGCGGGATTGCGTCGGGTCTGCCATGCCAGCGAGCTGTTGAACTTCAGCGATAAAGTCCAACGTGCCGTTCACGCCATAAGGAATGCACTGGGTGAAGGGCTGAGCGCAACTGCGTTGCAACCATTGCGCTGCGGTACGACCAAGCTCGGGATACAACACCACATTGAAATCGGCTTCGGGCAAGCGGCGAATGTCAGCCACACAAGCTTGCAGCGGCGCGACCACATTGACTTTGATACCGAGTTCTTCGAGCAAACCACGGATTTCTTTGACATCGTCGCGGTGTCTGAATCCAAGCGCGGTCGGTCCCAAGATATTGCAAACCGCTTGGCGGCCTTCGAGGGGTGTGCGGCTGTGACCAGCAGGCACCAGCGCACGCACCAAATGGTAAAAAGTTTCAGAAGCGCCCCAGTTTTCTTTGCGCTGGTAAGCCGGCAATTCGAGTGCCACGACAGGTATGGGTAGGTTCAATGCCAGCGCCAGACCACCTGGGTCGTCTTGAATCAGCTCGGCTGTGCATGAGGCGCCGACCAGCATGGCGTTGGGCTTGAAGCGTGCATGAGCCTCGCGCGCCGCATCTTTGAATAACTCGGCGGTGTCGCCGCCGAGGTCGCGTGCTTGGAATGTGGTGTAAGTGACTGGCGGGCGGCGTGGCAAACGCTCGATCATGGTGAACAACAAGTCAGCGTAGGTGTCGCCTTGTGGCGCATGCAACACGTAATGCACGTCCTTCATGGCTGTGGCCACACGCATGGCGCCAACGTGCGGCGGTCCTTCGTATGTCCAAAGTGTGAGTTGCATTTGAGTTGTTCCTCAGGCGGCGAGTTTGATGCGACGGCGCAGCGGTCTGCTGAACAATTCAGCCAGATCAGCGGCTTGCTCGTAGCCTTGGATGGGGGTGAAAACGAGCTCGATGGCCCATTTGGTGGCAAGGCCTTGAGCTTCCAGCGGGTTGGCCAAACCAAGACCGCAAACCACCAGATCGGGTGCTTCGGCGTGGCAACGATCCAGCTGGTTTTCCACATGCTGGCCTTCGGTGATGCGACTGCCTGGAGGCAACATGGCCAATTCTTCGGCCATCAATTTGCGGTGCAGATAAGGTGTGCCAATCTCTGACAATTGCATGCCCATTTCGCGGTGAAGAAAACGTGCCAATGGAATTTCAAGCTGTGAGTCGGGGAAGAAAAAGATTTTCTTGCCTTCCAACTGGCTGCGTATGCGTGCCAACGCCGCTTCTGCGCGTTGTCTGGCAGCACGGGTCACGTTGTCGAAAGTCTCGTGGCTCACATGGAACGTATTTGCCGCCGCTTGTAACCATGCGGTTGTTCCTTCCACGCCCAGCGGAAAGGGTGCGGATAAGCGCTTGGCACCGCGCGCCTCTAGCGCGAGTGTTGTATCGGGGAGAAATGGCTGAGCCAGTAAAAAAACCGTGTCAGCGCCTACCGCAGGCAGTTCGGTGCTGTTGCGTGGTGGGAAAAAGTCAACTTCTGCAACACCCATGTCTGTCAAAAGACGGCGCAACTGGTCTTCCACAATGTCTGCCAGCGTACCGACCACCATCAAACGGGGTTTGGCTTGGGCAGGCAAAGTGGGCAGTACCGGCACCATGGATTGCAGGCAGGTGTCTTCGCCTTGTGTGAACGTGGTTTCAATCCCGCTGCCCGAATAGTTGAGCACCCGCACACCCGGATTGAACTGGCGACTCAAGCGCTCGGCGGCACGGGATAGGTCAAGCTTGATGACCTCAGAAGGGCAGGAACCCACCAAAAACAAGGTCCGGATATCTGGGCGTCGCGACAACAATTTGTCGACCACTTTGTCGAGCTCGTCATTGCAGTCGGCCAGGCCTGCCAGGTCACGTTCGTCGATGATGGCCGTGCCAAAACGCGGTTCGGCAAAAATCATCACCCCAGCCGCCGACTGGATAAGGTGGGCACACGTGCGCGAACCCACCACCAAGAAAAACGCATCCTGAATCTTGCGGTGCAACCAGATGATGCCTGTCAGACCGCAAAATACTTCACGCTGACCGCGCTCCGTGGTCACCACCGGCGACTGGTCGCAACCGCTGCTGTCTGAACGAATGGGAATGACGGGCGTCATGCTGTTAATTCCTGATGCATGGCCAAGGTGGCACGCTCCTGAACCCTGGCTGCCCTCAGTTTGAGTAAAAATTGACCGGCGTTGATGGCGTAAGCCGCATAGGCCGCGAGTGCCAGCCAAAGTTGTTGGTAAGTGTTCATGTTGCCGGTATACAAACTCCATAAATAGGCAGTATGCAAACCCAACACCAAAAAGCTGAATACATCCTCCCAAAAAAATGAGTGGGCGAACAACCATTTGTCAAACACCACCTTCTCCCAAATGGAGCCGGTCACCATGATGGCGTAGAGCACCATGGTTTTAAATACCACGGACCAAATGGCTGCAGTCTCACCCAGGCCGGTGACCATGAAGCGGGTGATCAGACAAACGCTGACGGCAAACACAATGAACTGGAAAGCCGCCAGAAAACCCTGTACCGGCGTCCAGATAGTGGCATCGCGGCGGGCGCGTTCCTCAGGTGTATATAAGCCGACGCTGATTGTCGGTGCGGTTGATTCAATCATGTCTCATGCTGGTCGATGTCCATGAATTGACTTTAGAGTCAGAACGTGAATGTGTCAACTTAAATTGACGTTATTTAAAGATGACATAAGCGGGGTTTTCCCTAGGTCCGCTGTGTCTAAAAACATTGACACTTTAGGGGTTTATTCGAATTAACGACAAGAAATGTATTGCGCGGGGGCTCTATTGGAAATCACCATCAATCAAGAAATCAATTTGCCTCTGCACCAAACCCTGGTTTCCCATGTCATTCCGCAATTGTTGGACACCGCAGTGAAAACCTATGCCAAGGCCTCATTACAGGGGCAGCACAGCGTTTTGCTGGGAAAAGCCTGTGTTTCCAACCATTCTGGCGCAGCCGAGGCCTATGCAAGAGGCTTGCTTGCCAAAGAATATGACATTGAAAGTCTGTTTTTAGACACTATTCCGCAAACCGCCCGCCTGTTTCATGATTGGTGGAACAATGACGAAATTGATTTCATTCAAGTCACCACGGGTATTTTTAGGTTGGAAGAGCTGGTTTACAGCCTGAGTTCCGAATTTGTCCTGGGTGGGCAAATGCAAACACCGGGCCGGCAGTTGAATGCCTTGCTTCTCAAGCCCGAGGGCTCTCACCATTCGCTGGGATTGTTGCTTTTGTCTCAGTATTTCAAGCGACATGGCTGGCATGTTTTCAGCGCCAATCAATTCACGGATGAGGACATGTCCAGTGCGGTCAAGTCGGAATGGGTGGATTTGATAGGGATTTCACTCTCCGAGGACCACCAGATTCCCTCGGTCAAAAAATTGATTGCGCGTTTACGAAAACAATCTGGCAATCCACAGGTTCAAGTCATGGTCGGGGGGCCTTTGCTAAGGTTATGCCCTGATTTGTCTCAATTATTAGGCGCTGATTTTGCCTGTTTAAGGGCCGATCAGGCACAATCACGGGCCAAACAGCATGTTCAAATGAACCTGTCTCTTGGAGATGTCAATTCTTGATGACGCCAAAATAGGTCTATCAAGTTGACAGCAAGCTTAGAATGCATTGAGTTTCAATATATATTTTCAAATAGCAAATAAACAGGTGTATCCAAATTAATAAAAACTCAACCTATTCAAATCATTCAAAGTGAAACCTATACCATTACCCCTAGACAAAATTGATGGTCTGCTCACAACGTTGTCGGACATTATTTTTGTGACTGATTTTCAGGGTGATATTCAAAGCATTCAGGTGAATGGCAGAGACCTCAAGCGTTTAGATTTGTCTACTTGGCAGGGAAAAAACATCCATTCTTTGGCAACCATTGACAGCCAAGACAAAGTCCAGCAGTTGCTAAGTGTGACTGCAGACGATACTTCCCACACATGGAGGCATGTCAATTTCGTTAGTCCTGACAATGTGGATATGCCCTTGCAGTTGTTGCCAGTTGTTTTTGCCCAAAGCCAGCAACTGTGGCTTTTTGGCCGAGATCTGAGTGGTGTGTCGCAAATGCAGCGCCGTTTGGTGGAGTCGCATCAGTCCATGGAGCGTGACTACTTGCGTTTGCGCCACATGGAAGCACGCTACAGGCTGCTGTTTGATTCTGTGGCTGAGCCTATGCTGGTGGTGGATGTCACGCAGCGTCGCGTCATGGAAGCCAACCATTCGGCCCAACTGGTCTTCAAGGATATTCTCAAGCGGTTGCCGGGCAGTGACGTTGCACAGTGCTTCGAAACTACATCCAGTGAGGCCTTGGATGCTTTGCTGCGGTCTGCTCAAACCTCGGGGCGCACAGAATCTGCGCGCGTTCGCAGTCTCAAGGCTGAACAGGACTGCATGTTGCACGTCTCCGTGTTTGTGCAAGAGGGGGGGCCACAGTTTTTGTTGCGTTTGCAGTCTTCATTTGTATCGTCGAGTTCGATGATGAAACGGCACAGCGAGCAATGGTTTAGCAGCGCGTTGGAAAATGCGCCCGTGGGTTTCATGGTCAGCGATCGCAACGGCGTCATTCTTGCTGCCAATTCAGAAATATGCGCCATGCTGGGCTTGAGCGTCAGCAGTCAATTGATTGGTAAAAATATCGAAGATTATTTAGAGCGGGGTCAGGTCGATCTGGGTGTGTTGCTCAACAATTTACGCCAGTCACGCACACTCAGGGGCTACGCCACCGAGTTACGCACGGTGGCAGGCGTGCAGTTGGCGGTAGAAATATCAGCTGTGACTTTGGGTGGCAATGAACCAGCGTATGGTTTTTTCATACGCGACATTCAGCTCGGCAGGGCTCGCGACAAAACGGCCACTTCAGGCATGGCCGACTCCGTCGAGCAGTTGTCTCAATTGGTGGGGCGAATGCCCATGAAAGATATTGTGGGTGAGACAAGCACCATGATCGAGCGCATGTGCATACAGGCCGCGCTGGCCTTGACCCATAACAACCGCGCATCTGCTGCCGAGATGCTGGGCTTATCCCGCCAGAGCCTTTACGTCAAATTGCATCGCTATGGCATGGTGTCAGAGACCGACTCAGAGTAAACCCTAGGAACCGACGAAAAGCGTCAACTTAGATTGACAATTAACGCTGTCAAACTAAAAATGGGGGTATGTCATTGCCCCAAGCGTCGGCTGTCTTACAGCTTCTCAAACCCGTCACATGGTTTCCTCCGATGTGGGCGTTTGCGTGTGGCGTGGTGTCTTCCGGTCAACCTTTGGCAGACCATGTGTGGCTGATATTCAGTGGCATCGTATTGGCTGGCCCTATGGTGTGTGCCACCAGTCAGGCAGTCAACGATTGGTATGACAGGCATGTAGATGCCATCAATGAACCGCAACGTCCCATTCCTTCAGGCCGAATACCAGGGTATTGGGGTTTGTATATCGCCATCATTTGGACGGTACTTTCATTGCTTTGGGCATGGCAATTGGGTGCTTGGGGATTCAAAGCGACCTTGTTGGCACTGTTACTGGCTTGGGGCTATAGCGCCCCGCCATTTCGCTTCAAGCAAGACGGCTGGCTGGGTAACGCTGCCTGTGGTCTGAGCTACGAGGGATTGGCTTGGATCACCGGCGCGGCCGTCGTGTCTGGCGGCGCTTTGCCAAACGCGCAGATTCTCACGCTGGCGCTTTTATACAGCTTGGCGGCACACGGCATCATGACCTTGAACGATTTCAAATCCATTGATGGTGACAAACAAATGGGTGTGTGGTCGCTGCCTGTGCAACTGGGTATCAAACGCGCTGGCGGCACTGCCTGTTGGGTCATGCTGCTACCGCAATTTGTGGTGGTTGCTTTGTTGCTTTACTGGTCCGACTGGTCTTATGCCTTGGCAGTTCTGCTAATGATCTATGCACAAATACCGTTAATGACTCGGTTCATGAAAGACCCTGTGAAACAAGCCCTGGGACTGAGTGCTTTGGGCGTGCCTTTGTTAGTGGCTGGCATGATGGTCAGCGCATTCGCCCTGCGCCATGCAAGTGGGCCCTTGGCATGAATACTTTGTTCGATTCAACCCTAAAGTCTGGAGAAGACCAATGAAAAATGACACGTATGACGTGGTTGTGGTGGGCGGTGGGCCAGCTGGTGCAACAGCGGCTGACGATCTGGTGTTGCAAGGACATAGGGTGTTATTGCTTGACCGTCAGGGCCGTATCAAACCCTGCGGTGGCGCCATACCGCCGCGATTGATCAAGGACTTTGATATTCCAGATGCGTTGTTGGTGGCAAAGGCTCGCGCTGCGCGCATGGTTTCTCCTAAGGACAAAAAAGTAGATATTCCTATTGAAGGTGGGTTTGTCGGCATGGTCAACCGCGACCAATTTGACGAATGGTTGCGTGTACGTGCGGAAACACACGGTGCTGTGCGTCAACGCGGTGTATTTGACAAACTCACGCGGGATGATGACGGTGTCAGTCGCGTGCATTTCACTGTACGCACTGACGATGGACTGAGCTTTGCGGCCAGCACACGCGGGCGTTGCATCATTGGCGCAGACGGTGCGAAATCGGAAGTAGCCAAGCAAGCAGTACCCGGCGCTGAAAAAACCAAATATGTGTTTGCGTACCATGAAATCGTACAAACCCCGGCTGACATGGTGCAAACAGACGCTGATCCTTCTCGGTGTGACGTGTATTACCGGGGCAGTTTGTCTCCCGATTTTTACGGCTGGGTATTCCCGCACGGAGACACCATGAGTGTCGGCACCGGCAGTGCCGACAAAGGCTTTTCATTGCGTGGTGCTGTCGGACGGTTGCGCGACGCGGCGGGTCTGCAAAACGCCACTGTCTTGCGACGCGAGGGCGCTCCGCTGCCAATGAAACCTTTGCCGCGTTGGGACAATGGCCGCGATGTGGTGCTGGCAGGAGATGCCGCCGGTGTGGTTGCTCCAGCCTCAGGTGAGGGTATTTATTACGCCATGTTGGGCGGGCGCTTAGCAGCTCAAGCGGCCCATGAAATGCTCACCACAGGAAACACGAAGGCGTTGAAATTGGCCCGTAAGCGTTTCATGCGCGAGCACGGTACGGTGTTTCTGGTGTTGGGCATCATGCAGTACTTCTGGTATAGCACGGACAAAAGGCGTGAGAGTTTTGTCAAAATGTGCGAGGACAAGGACGTGCAAAAACTGACTTTTGATTCGTACATGAATAAAAAATTGGAACGTAAAAAACCCATGGCGCATGTCAAAATTTTCTTCAAAGACATGGCGCACTTGATGGGCATGGCCAAAACTTGAGTTGGTGTTCAATCAACGTCTGATGAGGCAGTCTCATCAGGCGTTTTCCTTGACAGTCAGTTTTTATTTATAGACTGCGATTGGATTTGTAGACAGCCAGTATTGCGCGGATAAGGCCTATCACCAGTAATACGCCAGTGATGTCTCCTACAAACATGATGAGCATGCCATCCATCATATTGATCGTCATTTGGTTCCAGTAAAGCACCAGCTGATTAAAGGCGGTATTGAGCCCAGAAAACAGCAAACCCATGATGAGCAAAATTTTCCAGTTGAGATCTGCCAGGTCATGACGGATCAAACCCTGGTCCCTGAAAAATTTCGTCGCCAGTAAAGGCGCACAAGCATTGGCCAGCGCCAACTCTATAGACAATGGAACCATGCCCTTGAAATAAAAAACAAGCGCGGCAAGCAAAGACACAGTGAAGATACTCAATGCCCCGATGAAACCAAATACCAGCACGAATAAAAATTTAAAACCACTGGGCAGGTGTACCAAATGTGCGCCAGGGGCCAGCAGCAAGGGTGCGGTCAATAGATTGTTAAGTGTGTAAATGCTGGCAAATACCAACGTCACAGCAACATAAGTGACTGCTTTGTTATTCCAAAAAACATGAGCATTCATCCGTTCAATATTTGCACAGATTTCATGGCTTGTGACAGTCGGGCGAAATACATTTCACCTTTTTTGGTCAGCGCCATGTATTTGGTTCGTCTGTTGTTACCAATAAAAATGGGGTGAACCAATTCTGCCTGTAAAAGAATATTGAGTTTGCGGTGCAAAGTTGCTGGTGAGCCCAAATTTTTCAGCCCCATGACCTCAGAAACGGTCATCAGTTTTTCACTGGCGACACCCATGGCAATTTCATCCAGAATCAATTTGCTAGTGAAATCAAGTTGCTCAATTTCAACAGAGGGTTCTAGTGCTTTGACAAAATTTAAAAAATTGATGTAGTAGTTATTTTTCATTTTTTCTCGCTTGATGAAGTCATCTTAAACCAGATTAAATGACTTATTTACTGAAGAATCATTCAACGCTCTTCAATTTAAGACCATTTTTAAAATTTGTAAATGACAAAAGTCAACAGTTTGTATCGGCGCTTCTTCATGGACCAAGTGCCCGTATCCTGCCCAATGCACGCATTGAGCGTCATCCAATAACGTCAAAGCTTGGTTGGCTTGTTCGGGCGGGACGGTGATGTCATTGTCACCAATAAGCATGCGCACCGGACAATGCAATTGTTTCAGTTTGTGTTCGCCAAGGGACAAATCCCACGCTGCCATCATCTTCAATGCGCCTTGTGCATGCGATGGGCTGGCAACCAATTGGGCGTACAAGTCTTTGCCTCGTTGATCCAATTGGGAGCCTGTACTTTGCAGTAATTTGTCGAGCATGCCGACGCTGCTGGCCTGACGTGCAAACCAATGTGGCACCAGACGGGACATCGCCAATAACTTGGCCGCAGGCGGAAAAAGTAAACCAGCCCATCCCGGCAGTGGCAGCCAAGCTGGGTTGATGCCTATCAATACCCCTGGTTTCAATTGCTGGTCCAGCACCATTTGCGCGGCAATCGCTGCGCCAGCCGAATGGCCGATGAATGCATCTACAGGCCATTTCAAATGCGTTAACAAGTGGCCTATGCTGTGGGCCATGCCAGGCAAAGACATGCCCTCATTGTTTGCCAAACTGCTGAAGCCGTGTCCCGGCAAATCGATAGCCAACACTTGGGCCTTTTCTGCCAATGGCAAAAAAAGGTCGCGCCAGGTGTGAGAAGACGCACCGGTACCGTGAAGCAACAGCAAACGAGGTCCTCGCGTACCCACTTGTTGCACATGCCAGCGAATCCCTGCAGCTTCCACAAACTTGCTGAATGTGGCGTTCGGCCAGTCATGGCGGTGTAATTCCCAGTCCATTGCAATCAACTTGAGGCGGGGTTGCGCCAAACGGGTGTGGTTGACGGTGCGGTTTGCTTTTGCCACATGGGTGTGGACTGGGCTGACGTGGACGCTAGGGGTTTACCGGTTTGGGCGGCATTCACCGCTTGTGCCATTCGGTTGCCGTTGGCCAGCGGCAGCGGCACGTAGCGGGCGCCCATTTCCTTGGCCAATTGCTGCGCCTGCGGGTCGGGCCGGGCGCTGGTATCGAGCCAGATGGCGGGAAGCCCATGACCCCGCCAAAGACGTGCCAAAGTGAGCGCATCCTCTAGCGCTTGAGCCCGCCCGCCTTGACCTTGCAGACTTATGTTCGGGCGTCCGTCGGACAACATCACCAAGCTGGGAGAATGCCCTAGCCGTTGTTCCGCTAACGCCACTTGCAGGCTTTGTTCAATGGCTTTGGCCAATGGCGTACCGCCACCGCCGGGCAGACCAGAGAGGCTGCGTTTGGCGCGTACCAAGGATTTGGACGGCGGTAACAACACCTCGGCGGTGGTTCCGCGAAAGGCTATGACGCACACTTGATCGCGTCTGGCATAAGACTGTGCCAGCAACAACTCGACCGCTCCCTTGGCTTCTGCCAACCGGTGCAGTGCCGCAGAACCGGAAGCGTCAATAGCGAAGATGAGGCAGGTGGGGCTGTGTTCGGCAAAGCGGTGCACATGAAAATCCTCGGTGCGAATCGCCAGTCTGACGTTGGTATGGGCGGGCAGGCGACGCAATTTTTGTCTCGGTACTGCGGCGTTCAGCGTGGCCAACACATGCAAGCGCGCGCCTTGGCGCGGGTTGCCTGCCCGTGGCGGCATCGGTGTACCGCGCAAAAAACTCATCTTGCGGTCTCCACTGCGCCCCTGTCCGCGACTGGCGAGGGCGGGTTTGTAACCCTGGGCCAGTTGTGCCAGCACATCTGCAGGCAGGCAGGCCATCGCGGCTTCAAGCATCATCTCGGCCATATGCTGTGGGTCAACTTCGGGCTCGTCCAGTTCTTTTGCAGGCGGTTCTGAATCTTGCTGCTGATCGGGCGGCGGCGGATCTTCAGGCGGGTTGGTTTGCTCTGGGGGGGCAGGGGGAGGCTGCTCTTGCTGGGCATCCTCAGGTGGCGGCGGCAGGCGGGTGGCGCGTGGCGTGATCACTAAACGGGCGGCGCGACCGAGGTCCTCGTCTTCGAGCACATCACAGCCGCGCAAAGCAGCCATGATTTTCGCCAATTTGATGGCTGCCAAGGGCGCGCGCAAACTGTCTACACCCAAAGCTATGGCGGTTTGGCAGATGGCTTGGACTTGCAAATCGCTGACTGGCATGTTCTTGGCATGCGCACGCAAGGCCTCCAAATCGAGCGCGGGCAAGGTGTCCAATACCATCCGGGTTTCCTCAGATTCGCCACCCGAGCGGCCCATGGAACGCAAATCCAGCCATACCCCCAAGCGCTCTTGCAAACCGCCGGTCATCGGCGGTTCGTCATCCAAGGCCTCGTCCAAAGCAGCCACGCCTATGAAAGTGTCTTGCGTCATGCCGCTGCTGCCTAGAGTTACCTGCCCTTGGTCCAGCACCTGACCCAAAATGGCGGCGGTGTCGTTGGGCAGTCGCTCGGCCATGGGTAGCATCAACACAGTGGGGGTAGTTTGCAGCAGCAATCCGGCCTGGTAAACGGCTCGCCCTGCATTCAATGTGGCACCCAAGTCAAGCCCGCCGAGCAAGCGTTCGGTGTCGGCATGGCCAGGCAGTCTTCTGATCAACGGATGCAAATGTGTCAGTTCTGCCAACCACTTGTCACGAACCGGCCCGTGCGGCGCACGCACCCAAATTCCGCGCAGGCCAGCCGGATCGATGCTGAGTGCGGCTGCAGCCCATAAAGCGTCGTCCCAGGCCAGGTTCACGCGCCCAATACCTCCTCAAGCGCACGTTGTACCCGCGCGCCCGAACCGGTGTCGTCCAAAGGATTGCGGCGCAAGCGATGGCGCAAGGCCAATGGCGCGATGGCGCGTAAATGCGCCGTTGTGACGATTTTTTTCCCTTGAATGGCTGCGTATGCACGGCTGGCACGCATCAAGGTGAGTTCGGCACGCAAACCATCGGTGCCTAGTTTTTGACAGAGTTGGGCACAGGTTCGCAACAAGTCGTCACCGGCTTGCACCTTTTCAAGTGTTTTACGCGCTTTCACTATGTGTTGACGCAAGGCGTCGTTGTCAGCTGCGAAAGTTTGGCGAAATGCCTCGGGGTCTCGTTCGAATGCATCGCGGCGTTTAATGACCATGACCCGCTGATCCAAATCTTGAGGCGTGCGTACTTCTACCGACAGGCCGAAGCGGTCTAACAATTGCGGACGAAGTTCGCCCTCCTCCGGGTTGCCGCTGCCGACCAACACAAACCGCGCAGGATGCCGAATGCTCAGGCCTTCACGTTCGACCACGTTTTCACCCGAAGCGGCAACGTCAATCAGCAAATCGACCAAATGGTCTTCAAGCAAATTGACTTCATCAATGTAAAGAAATCCTCGGTTGGCCTGAGCCAGCAGGCCGGGTGAAAAAGCTTTGACGCCTTGGCTGAGCGCTTTCTCCAAATCTAAGGCGCCGACCACGCGGTCTTCAGTAGCGCCTAAGGGCAAGTCGATGACCGGCACCGGTTTGCTTTCAGTGGTGATTTTTTGACCCGATTTAAGGCTGGCGCAATCCGGGCAACCGCTGCTCCCACTTTTGGGGTCGCAACCGTATCTACACCCTTTGACCACTTGGATGGGGGGAAGCAAATCTGCCAACGCACGCACTGCGGTGGATTTACCAGTGCCTCTGTCACCCAATGCGAGCACACCGCCGACTTTGGGGTCGACAGCAACAATTTGTATTGCCAATTTCATTTCGTCTTGACCGACGATGGCGGAAAAGGGGAAGGGAGTAGCCATGGAGTAATCTTACGAAAGGCGCACAGAGACACGGTCACCATGCGTAAACAGGGAATACATGGGATTAACCTTGCGTCGCTTCGTACACGCCTTCCAAACGGTCTTCCAACTCGTCGCTGGCTTGCTGCAATTGCTTGAGCATGTCAGCATCAGGCGTCCAGTAAGCGCGTTCAGAGGCTTCAATCAAGCGGTTGGCCAAACGGGCTGAAGCGGTGGGGTTCAGCTTGGCGAGTCGATCGCGCATTTCGGGGTTGAGCACAAAGGTTTCTGAAAGTTGTTTGTATACCCAAGGTTGCACTTGCCCGGTCGTGGCAGACCAGCCCACAGTATTGGTGATGTGCACCTCGATTTGTCTGACACCTTCGTAGCCGTGCTCAAGCATGCCTTCGTACCACTTAGGGTTGAGCATGCGGGTGCGGGTTTCGAGCGCTACTTGCTCAGACAGACTTCGAACAGTGCCATCGCCTCGGGTCTGGTCGCCGATGTAAACCGGTGTATTTTCCGAGCCACCTTTGGCCTGGCGCACCGCTCGCGTGATGCCGCCCAGGGTGTCGAAATAGTTATCTACTGTCGTGATTCCAAGTTCGACTGACTCTAGATTTTGGTAGGTCAGTTGCACATCTGCCAATGCGCTTTTCAGTAAACCAGGGTTGGATACAGGTTGTCCGCTGACGCCAAAGGCAAAGCCTTTGCGGGACGTGTAGGTGTTTGCCAGTTCGTCCTCGCTGTCCCAACAGCCGTTGTCAATCAAGTGGTTGACGTTTGCGCCATAACTGCCGTCCATGTTGCCAAACACCCGCAAGGCCGCCGTCGGCATGTCGCAGTTGTGTTCTTGTTGGTATGCCAAGGCATGTTTGCGAATGTAGTTTTGCTCAGAAGGTTCATCCGCTTGAGCGGCCATCAGCGCGGCCTGCGCCAGCATTTTGATTTGCAGCGGTAACAAGTCGCGGAAGATACCTGACAAGGTCACCACCACATCAATGCGCGGACGGCCAAGTTCAGCCAGCGGTATCAACTGTGCGCCGACCAATCGGCCATAGCTGTCAAACCGAGGTTTGGCACCCAGCAAACGCAGCGCCTGGCCGATCTGGCTACCTTCGGATTTGAGGTTGTCACTGCCCCATAAAACAATGGCTACGGATTCTGGAAGCGGGTTACCGTCGTCCATGAAACGCGCGATCAGTTTGTCGGCTTGTTTAGCGCCGTCTTGAACAGCGAATGCGCTCGGTATGCGAAACGGATCAAAGCCATGCAGGTTGCGACCAGTGGGCAGCACGTCCGGCGTGCGAAGCAAGTCCCCGCCAGGGGCTGGGTGTATGTATTTGCCGTCGAGGGCGCCCAGCAGGCCTTCGATTTCACTGTTCTTACCCATCAGCACATACGTCTTGACCAAGGTTTCAAATAACTTTGTAAGTTCATCGCTGGCTGGCTGGCCGCTGAGCTCGGCTGCCTGAGCAGCACTCTGGCCTTGCACAATCGCATGGATCGAGGCTGGCGCGACCTCACCCAACTGCTGACTCTCTGCCATGGCGCTCAACATATCCGTGTACTGTGAGTCTGTGTAAGGTTTACCCACCACATGCAAGCCATGCGGAATCAAGGCGTATTCAAGTTCCAAAATCTGGGTGGACAGTTGCCCTATCGTGTGCTGAACAGATGGCAAACTGTGTCCGTCTTCAGCGATATGCCACACAGGTTCGGCGGGCAAGAGGTCAATAGCGGCAGCTTGCGCCTGAATCAATTCAGCCAAGCTTGCCATTTCAACCGATTCAGACGGGCTTAAATTGCGCCAGCGGTCTATGGATGCTTTCAGATCTACCAAGCCGCTGTAGAGACCAGCTTCTTCCACCGTGGGTGACAAATAACTGATGAGCGTAGCGCCGCCTCTTCGCTTGGCAATAGCGCCTTCTGAGGGGTTGTTGGCGGCGTACAAATAAAAGTTTGGCAAGTCTTGGATCAATCGGTCTGGCCAGCAACTGCCCGCCAAGCCGGTTTGTTTACCTGGCATGAATTCCAGCGACCCGTGTGTGCCGAAATGAAGTACTGCATGAGCCGCAAAGTCTTCGCGCAGGTAGCGGTAAAAGGCCGAGAAAGCATGCGTTGGTGCAAATCCGCCTTCAAACAACAGGCGCATCGGGTCGCCTTCATAGCCAAAGGACGGCTGTACCGTGACCAATAAATTGCCAAACTGATGACCGAGTACAAAAATAGACTCACCGTTGGAGAGTTGTTTGCCGGGTGCTGGGCCCCAATGCGCTTCGATGTCGGCAAGATAGCGTTCACGGCGCACATGGTCTTGCGCAGCAATCAGCGTGTGCACATTGGCGTCCGCGCCGTATTGCAATCGGTTGCCTTCCAAGATTTGTTGCTCCAGCGCTTCACGCGATTCGGGCATATCCACGGTGTAACCCTCGGCCTGCATGGCTTTCATGGTGTTAAAAAGAGACTCAAACACACCAAGATAGGCTGCGGTTCCCGTGTTTCCTGTGTTTGGCGGGAAATTGAAAATCACCATGGCCACACGACGCTTGGCGCGTTCACTGCGGCGCAATGCCACCAGTTTGGCCACCCGCATGGCGAGCATGGAGGTGCGTTCCGTGCACGTGAACATGTCTTCCTGATGGTGCTCTTTGGTGAAGGTGCAGCGTTGTTCACAGCCGGTGCAAGTCACGCCATCGGCACCGGGTCGTCCCCCATAAACCATGGGAACCACGGAGCCGTCAAGCTCTGGTATGGCCACCATGATGGTGGACTCAACGGGAAGCAGACCCCGACTGGAACTGCCCCACTGGTCTAAGGTTTGAAATTCAACCGGGTGCGCCGCTATGTAAGGGACATCGAGTTGGCCCAAAATTTCTTCTGCGGCGTGCGCATCGTTGTAAGCAGGTCCGCCGACCAGTGAAAACCCAGTAAGCGAAATAACCGCATCTACTGTGCATTTGCCGTCTTTCATGAAGTAAGTTTGAATGGCAGGCCGAGAGTCTAGGCCAGCGGCAAAAGCTGGAACCACTTGCAAGCCCTGAACTTCCAATGCGGCAAGCACCGCATCGTAGTGTTGCGCGTTATTGGCAATCAGGTATGAGCGTAAAAGCAATATGCCAACCCGCCCTTTGGCGACCCCATGCTTGACCATCACTGGTAAGTTGTTGAGGTCTGCATCCAAGCGAGGTTGCATGCGCGGGTGATATACGCCGACTTCCGGGTATTCGGCAGGTGCCGCTACTTTCAGTAGGTCATTGCTCTTAGGTATGGCGTGTTTGGCATAGCGATCAACCAAGTAAAGCACCAGGTTGTGTATGTTTTCCTGTGAGCCGCCCAGCCAGTATTGCAAGGTCAGAAAGTAAGCGCGTAAGTCTTGCGCAGTACCAGGTACAAAGCGAAGTATTTGTGGCAGACGGCGCAACATCTTCATTTGTTTGGCGCCGGCAGATGCGTCCTGTCCAGCCTGAGGTTTACTGCCGCGCAGTTTCTTCAAAAACGCCATCGGTCCGGTGCTTGGCTTGTTCATGTCCAGCTTGCCCATGCGGGTGAGTTTGACCACTTCAGCCGCAGACATGATGCAGACCATGGCGCTACAGTTCTCGCGTCGGGCTTGGAGGTCAGGCAAAATCGGCTGGAAATGGTCTTCCAGAAAAAGCATGGTGACGATGATGATGTCGGCGTTGGCAATGTCTGACCGACAACGTGTTAACTTGTGCGGATCTGCAGAGTAATCGGAAGCTGAATGGATAGAAAAACTCAGGCCAGGAATCAGGCGCATCAATGCAACGCGTGCTTTGCCAGCCGCGCTGTTGAGGTGCGTGTCCATGGTCAGAATGACCACTTTGAGAGCGTTGCTGACAGATGAAATTTTCGTCATGCCTGAGTTGCTTTTTCTCTGTTGGTAAGGGAAATACCTTGATGGTGTTAATGTGTCAATTCAGATTGACATTACAAGGTGTATAGCCAAATTTATAACTAGGGAAAACCCTTGAATACTGAAAATCTCACCAGTCAATCAGGATCAGTCGGTTCGTCACCACAAATCATGTCTGAAACACATGCAATAGCGGGTGTCCAAAGTCATTGGCGCAGCCTGCTGGTGTCATTCGTGATCAGTTTCAGCGTGGCTGGTCTGGGCTCTGCATTGACAAACTTGGACGACTGGTATTTCTCACTTAAACAACCTGCTTGGAAGCCACCAGACCCAGCTTTCGGCCTGATTTGGTCAGTGATCTTTACGCTCGGGGCACTCAGTGCCTGGATGGGGTGGCATGCCTGCCCCGCACGCAGGCAAAGAATGCAATGGCTTTTTTTATGGGCCTTGAACGCCTTTTTCAATATTTTTTGGAGCCTGATTTACTTTCAATGGCACCGACCTGATTGGTCGATGATTGAACTCTTATTCATTTGGCAAAGTATTGTGGCTTTGATGGTCTTTGTCTACCCTTACCGGCGTTTGTCGGCTTGGCTGTTGCTGCCTTATCTGGCCTGGGTCACGACGGCTGGGGTACTGAATTACTCGACCATTGTGCTGAACGGACCATTTGGAGGCTGAAACAGTGGAGGCGGCACAGGTCTTTACTTGAGCGTCAACCTAGGGTATCTCTATAACGTTGTGTAGCAATGTCCCGGTGTAGGCAAGAATACCGGGGTGTTTACCCCAAACGGGGCATTTTTTTTAATCTTCGGAGATCCTTATGACAAGTCGTCGCGAATTCGTAATTCAACTCAGTGTGGGCAGTGCTGCCCTGTTGGCAGGTAGCCAAGTGTTTGCTCAAGCCATGGTAGATGAAAAAGATGGCCAGGCTGCGGCCCTGGGTTACAAAGCTGATTCCTCTAAAGTGGATGGCAAAAAATTCGCGACACACAAGCCGGAACAAAATTGTGGCAACTGTGCCTTGTTCCAAGGCAAGGCCGGTGACAAAGCAGGTGCGTGCCCACTGTTTGCTGGTAAACAAGTCGCTGCAGCAGGCTGGTGCAGTGCTTACGCCAAAAAAGGCTGATTAGAAATCTCTGATTTCTTGACAGACAAACCCCTGCGGTGCTTAACCACAGGGGTTTTTTATTGCTGCTAAGCTACCAAGGGTAAACCCCTTATTGTCAACTCTAGTTGACACATTTAAGCTCAGCGGTAGCGCCTAAAAACGGGCGTGACAGATTGCAGGAGACGGCCACATGACCCCATTGTTAGACAGTATCCAATCGCCAGCGGATGTGCGGTTGCTGTCAACCTCTCAATTGCCCGTTCTGGCCAATGAATTGAGAAGCTTTTTGATCGAGACAGTGGGTAAGACCGGAGGGCATTTCAGTTCTAACCTGGGCACTGTTGAACTTACCGTGGCACTGCATTACGTTTTCAATACGCCGCACGACCGTTTGGTATGGGATGTGGGGCACCAAACCTATCCCCACAAAATATTGACTGGCAGACGCGATCGCATGGGCAGTTTGCGTCAGCTAGGCGGCATCGCCGGTTTTCCTAAACGCGATGAAAGCATATTCGACAATTTTGGTACTGCGCATTCTTCTACCAGCATTTCTGCCGCATTGGGCATGGCCATGGCGGCCAAACAAAAGGGTGAGCACAGACACAGCGTGGCCATCATCGGCGACGGCGCCATGACGGCTGGTATGGCCTTTGAGGCCATGAACAACGCAGGCATCTCGGATTGCAATATGTTGGTTATTTTGAACGACAACGACATGTCCATCAGCCCGCCCGTCGGCGCATTGAACCGTTATCTGGCGCAATTGATGAGTGGACGTTTTTATACGGCAGCCAAGGAAGTAGGGCGCCAGGTTCTGAAAAATGCGCCGCCGTTGTTCGAATTGGCACGCCGCCTTGAGCACCAGACCAAGGGGTTGATTCTGCCAGCCACTTTGTTTGAAAAATTCGGCTTCAATTACATCGGACCGATTGACGGGCATGACCTTGAAGCCTTGATTCCTACGTTACAAAATATCAAAGGTATGTCCGGGCCGCAGTTTCTTCATGTTGTGACCCGCAAAGGCCAGGGCTACAAACTCGCTGAAGCCGATCCGATTGCCTACCATGGGCCTGGCAAATTCGATCCCAAGGTGGGTTTGCTGCCACCTGCCACAGTGCCTAAACAAACCTTTAGCCAAGTGTTTGGCAACTGGCTGTGCGACATGGCGGCGCAGGACCCCAAACTCGTTGCTATCACGCCGGCGATGCGTGAAGGGTCGGGCATGGTCGAATTTCACCATCGCTTTCCAGACCGATATCACGATGTGGGCATTGCTGAGCAGCATGCATTGACATTCGCCGCTGGTCTGGCATGTGAGGGTTTAAAGCCGGTAGTCGCTATTTACTCCACGTTTTTACAGCGTGCCTACGATCAGTTGATACATGACGTGGCTTTGCAAAAGTTGCCTATGGTGCTGGCCCTAGACCGCGCGGGTATTGTGGGTGCCGATGGCCCTACCCATGCGGGCGTGTATGACATTCCTTTTTTGCGTTGTATCCCACAGGTCAGCATTGCTTGCCCTGCGGATGAAAACGAATGCCGAATGTTACTCAGCACCGCACATGCGCAGGATCACACTGTCGCTGTGCGCTATCCGCGCGGTGCTGGTGCGGGTATCCCTATGTCCTCTGGCTTGGCCATGCTGCCTTTTGGCAAAGGTGAAATTCGCCGACAAGGAAAAGGTGTTGCATTGCTGGCTTTTGGTACTTTGCTGTATCCCGCTTTGCAGTCCGCCGCTGCATTGAACGCGACGGTGGTCAATATGCGCTGGGCCAAGCCTTTAGATACCGAGTTGCTGTTGCAAGTGGCTGCCAGCCATGAGGCGCTGGTCACCCTAGAAGAAGGTGCTCTCATGGGTGGCGCTGGCTCTGCCGTTCTTGAAGCATTGCATGATGCAGGCGTTCATCTGCCTGTGCTACGCCTTGGTGTGCCAGATGTATTCACTGACCATGGTGACCCTGTCAAAATCATGTCCATGCTTGGACTTGATCACGTTGGTATTGAGGCGTCTGTTCGCCAAAGATTTAACCATTTACTCATTGCGGAAGATACTGCGGCAGTTAGCAATCTAAAGCTCGTTGGCTGATAGAATTTTTTGAATAAAACCACCTTTGATTGGAGTTCGTATGGATCGTCGTTCCGCTCTTAAAAATGCAGGTATTGCAGGCATACTGGGTGCCGGCATTGCACCCGCAGTACATGCCCAAGAAGCCATTCGTTGGCGACTGGCTTCCAGTTTCCCTAAATCGTTGGATACTATTTACGGTGCAGCTGAAACCTTTGCCAAAAAAGTCAGCGAACTCAGCGGCGGTAAATTCGTTATTTCCACCCACGCTGCGGGTGAGCTTATGCCTCCGTTTGGTGTGGTCGATGGAGTGCAAAACGGTACGGTTGAAGTTGGACATACCGCGCCTTACTATTTTTTCGGTAAAGACGAAACCTTTGCTTTGGGTTGCGCCGTTCCTTTTGGTCTGAACAGTCGTCAGACGACTGCTTGGATGTTCCAAGGCAACGGTATGAAATTGATGCGCGAGTTCTACAAGCAATACAACATCATCAATTTCCCTGCCGGTAACACCGGTGTGCAAATGGGCGGTTGGTTCCGCAAGGAAATCAAGTCGGTTGCGGACATGAAAGGTCTGAAATTCCGTGTGGGCGGTTTTGCTGGCAAAGTGATTGAGCGAATGGGCGGTGTCCCGCAAAACATCCCTGGTGGCGAAATTTACCAAGCCTTGGAAAAAGGCACCATTGATGCAGCTGAATGGATCGGCCCATACGATGACCAAAAACTGGGATTCAATAAAGTCGCACCGTTTTACTACTACCCTGGCTGGTGGGAAGGTGGTCCAGAATTGGACATCTACATTAACGACAAGGCCTACAACAGCTTGTCAGATGTGAATAAATCCATCATCGAATGTGCATCTGCCTTTGCCCACGTCGATTGCCAGGCCAAGTACGATGCCCGTAACCCGGTTGCATTGATGCAACTCGTGGCAGGGAAAACCAAAGTGCTGCCCTTTCCTAAAGACATGATGGATATTGCCTTCAAAGAATCCATGGCTTTGTACGAGGAAATCAGTGCCAAGAACCCGAACTGGAAAAAGGTTTACACCGATTACTCAGCGTTTCGCAAACAACAAAACCTGTGGTTCCGTTTCTCTGAGGCTTCATTCGACCGGTATATGCAGAGTGTGAAACTCTGATTTTTTGGCGAAAAATTCAGTCGTTTTAAAAGTGACTGTGCACCCCAAAAGCCGGATCTCCATCCGAGTTTTTGGGGTGTTTTTCATGGGGCAAGAGAAAACTAAAGCGGGCAGTAGCCGATCAAGCTATGAAAGCTTGATCGGACACATTATTTTTTCTCGCCTTCTTTGTTCATAGACTCTTGCATCATTTTCATGGGATCGTCTTCGGGCTTGGTTTCGGTTTCAGCACCCGGTTGGGGTGTGGCAGTTGGGTCGGCGGCGTTGTCGGCATCCTGAGTGGCATTCATCATCTCAGTTTGCACTTGCTCTGCGTTCAGACCTTCTTCCTTGTCCAGCCCGCTAGAAACAATAGAAGGGAATGCAATGATCAGACCAACCATGATGATTTGAATGATCACAAATGGAACGGCACCCCAGTAAATTTGCATGGTGGTGACAGGTGCAATTTCTTTTTGCGAAGGCTTGTCAAAATAGGCTTTGATGGGAGCCACGCTGCGCAGATAAAAAAGCGCAAAACCGAAAGGTGGATGCATGAATGAGGTTTGCATATTCACGCCCAACAGCACGCCAAACCAAATCAAATCGATACCCAGTTTTTCTGCCACTGGCCCTAGCAATGGCACTACGATGAAAGCCAGTTCAAAGAAGTCCAGGAAAAAAGCCAGCACAAAAATCAGCAGATTGGTGACTATCAAAAATCCTAACTGTCCGCCGGGTAAATCGCCGAGCAAATGTTCTACCCATTTTGGACCATCAACCCCTTGAAACACCAAGCTGAAGCAGGTGGAGCCAATCAGAATGAACACCACAAAGCTGGCTAATTTGGTGGTGGAGGTCAGCGCCTGTTTGAGCAAGGAATAACTCAGTCTTCCGCGTATCAAGGCCATGATGATGGCGCCCAAAGCACCCATGGCACCGCCTTCAGTGGGTGTGGCGATACCAAGAAAGATAGTTCCCAGCACCAGGAAGATCAGTAACAAGGGTGGTATCAGCACAAAGGTGACGCGTTCAGCCATGTTGGACAGCAAACCGATACGTGCAGTTTTATTGATGACCGCAAGTACAAATGCCAGCAACACACCAGAGCACAACGACACCACAATGGTTTCGTCTGTGGGTGGGTTCGAACCACTGCTGCCCTTGAAATAATCAACGATGGCAGGGTAGCTGTGTGCCAGATAAACAGCCGATACCGTGCATAAGACAGTCAGCAGCAGCAGTGACAGTAAACCGGATTTGCCGTTATCTTCACGGATGGTGCGAGCCGACAAAGGCAGCGCAGGCACCCATTGCGGCCGGAATATGGCAACTCCAACAATAAATAGAACATACATGCCAGTCAGCGCAAAACCAGGAATAAATGCGCCTTTGTACATTTCGCCGACGCTGCGCCCCAGTTGGTCGGCCAAGATGATCAGCACCAAAGAAGGAGGGATGATTTGCGCCAATGTGCCTGATGCTGCGATCACGCCTGAGGCAATGCGACGGTCGTAGCCGTAACGCAACATGATGGGCAACGAAATCAGGCCCATGGATATCACTGAGGCGGCAACCACACCCGTGGTGGCTGCCAGCAAAGCGCCCACAAAAATCACTGCAAACGCCAGACCGCCACGCACCGGACCGAACAATTGACCGATGGTGTCGAGCAAGTCTTCGGCCATGCCAGAGCGTTCCAGTATCAAGCCCATGAGCGTGAAGAACGGGATGGCCAGCAATGTGTCGTTTTGCATGATGCCAAAGATGCGCAAAGGCAGTGCTTGCAATAGCGCTTCTGGAAGTACGCCTAGTTCAATACCTATGAATCCAAAAAACAGGCCGCAGGCACCCAGACTGAAAGCTACTGGAAAACCCAGCAACAAGAAAAAAATCAGGCCCAGAAACATGATAGGGGCCAGGTTGTGAATGAATAATTCCATGGTGTGTATTCCCGCTCAGGCTTTGGATGGTTGGGCTTTGGCTTCGGCAAGTTTGCGAATTTCCTCGGCCAATTCTTCTTCTGCGGATCTCTCACCTTCTTTGAGCGTAGGGTCTGTGATCAGGCCTTTTAAAAAAGCGATGCGCTTGATCAATTCAGAAGCGCCTTGCAACCAGAGCAGTCCAAATCCCAATGGCAACATGGCGTAAACCGGCCATCGAATCAGACCGCCCGCGTTGGAAGACATCTCTCCTGTCATCAGACCTTTCCAGAAAAAAGGCAATCCAAACCAGATGACGGCGGTACACATAGGCAGCATGAAAAAAGCAAAGCCGAAGATGTCGATTTTGGTTTGAGTCTCGCGGGTGAATCGAGAGTAAATAACATCAATCTTGACATGCTCGTTTTGCAATAGCGTGTAGCAAGAGGCTAGCAAAAAAGAAGCCGCAAATAAATACCACTGCACTTCCAAAAAAGCATTTGAACTGTTGTTGAATATTTTTCTCACCAACGCGTTGATGGCGCTGATGAGTGTGGCACCCAGTATCAACCAGATGACATAGCGATTTATCCATGTGTTGAAACGATCTATACCGTTTGAGAATTTGAGCAATCCCTGCATTTCAGGCTCCGACATTTAAGCAAGCGCACATTCTATGCTTACACGGAACTGAATTTTCAGGTTACTGGCTGGATTTGCGCGAGAGTTTGCGGTAAAGCGTGGCGCGACTGATGCCCAAAGTTTTGGCCGCCTGCGCCACATTGCCTTTGGCTTGGGATATGGCCTTGCTGATCATGGCAGATTGAATTTGTTGTAGCGCACCTGTTGCAGCAGGTTGTTGTATGTTGTTACAAGCATGCTGCAATTGGCTGCGAATTTGCAGATTCAGTCCCGACCATAACGGAACCTCCATGGCGTGGGTATCAGAGGCTGCGTCAAACAGCAGCCCCATGGGAATGGCAAACAAATCGTTGGCGTGAAAATGAGCGTCCGGCGCCATACTGAGCATGTCGCGCGCTTGCATATTGGCGCCGAGTACTTCTCCTTCATCATTCAACAACATCAAACCGTCGTTGTCCTCACCCCCAAGACGTCCAGGCCAGTTCATACGTAACAACAAGTGGTGAGCTTGTCTCAACAAAAAAGCGTTGCTGATACTGCGCGAAGACAAAGCCGCCAGATGTTTCAACTCTGGGCGCTCCTGACTCATCACGCCAGTCAAATCCAGCATACCTATGCATTTTCCCTGTCCGTTCCAAAGCGGAGCCCCGGCGCAACTGTAGACAGACGTATCTTTGAAAAAATGTTCACCCCTATGCAGCCAAACTGGTTGTTTTTCAGACAACGCCGCGCTGATGGCAGTGGTGCCGACGGCCTGCTCGCTGAGTTCAACGCCTACGCGTGCAATGGCATCGATACGGCGGTCGTGTCTGTCTATAAAACTTCCCACATCAATCACAATGCCGTTGGCGTCTGTGATCATGGCAAAAAACGAAGTGCCTGCAATCGCGCGTCCAAGTCTTTCCAGTTCGGGATGTGCGGCAGTCACCAATTCACGGTTTTGATCCAAGGTGCGGCGTATATGTGCCTGTGTCAGCGGATCAAAAGCCACTTGGTGGTGTGGCTTCATGCCTGACGATAAACAGCGCTGCCAGCTTTGAGTGATCCAGTCAGGCACCAAAGGAGAGCTGTTCGCTCCCTCATGGAGGATGGCCGCTCGAGCCTGCTCAAGCTGGCTCAATCGGTTGACAGTAACGGTGGAGGTAGTCATGCAGACCGAAATGTGGGGCATGGTGCTGACAACCCGCTTACCGCGCCCAGAGCCACTCAATGGTTTTGATTCCCGCCAGTGTCAATAGCAATGAGCCGAACAAATGCATGGCCGAGGTCAGCAAGGCCATGCCGTAACGCGAGTTGATAAGCATTTGTACCACCTCACTGCTGAACGAAGAGAAAGTGGTCAATGCGCCCAGGAAACCAGTGACCAACAGCAATCTCCATACGGGGTCAAGTTCGGGAAGGTGTTGAAAGGTAGCGACGCACAGACCGATCAGGTAGCCACCGATTAAATTGGCATACAAAGTGCCCCAGGGGAGCATCCCACTCTGGTTGAAATGCACACTGAGTTGCCAGCGTGCCAATGCGCCAACGCAAGCCCCGATACATATTGCAATAACAGCTGACATGGCAAGCCTCGAGTCCAATGGTTTGCAGATTATCAACCGATGTTAACGATGCCGTGCGCGATGACTTGGCCCAGGCCGCATAATCAAAGGCATGAGAAAAACTTATCCGTTGCAAGTTGAAGGACGCCATCCAGACAGAGTATTGGACGCAGTGAAACATGATGTGCGCAAGTACTTGAAGCGTGAGCGCCGCCGCCCTTTGCCGCTAGGCGTGGATTTTTGGGACTTTGACTGCAAATTCGGTCTGAGCGCCGAAGCCGCCGAGAAAATACATTTGTCTGAAGTCATTGCTTCGATTGACGCGGCAGCCAAAGAGCAGGCCGTCCATGTGTATGTAGAAATCATCACCACCCACGGTAAACGTCAACCTAAGCCCATCGCGGTTGCGTCAGAAGCATTGCCAACCGAGGATGAAGAAGACGATCTGCCGGAGTAAATCATGATGTTGCAAGGATTGCGAATTCTGGTGACCCAAGCCGACGTCTTCATGGGACCGGCCTTGTGCGACACCTTGTCCTCACACGGTGCTGAGGTACTGGCAGACACTCAAGATCTCATTCAGCCAGACGCAGCGGTACGCATGGTTCAACAGCATGGACACATAGATGTGTTGCTGGTGAATTTGGCCATGCCCGCACCTTCAACGCTCGCTGGCGAAGTGTCTGAGGATGAATGGCAATCGGTGTTCAACACCATGGTCCATCCTTTGCCAAGGTTGGTCAAAGCCGTATTGCCACAGATGCAGGCGCGCGGAGACGGAAAAATCGTGGTGATGGGCAGTGCCAGTGCTTTGCGCGGCATGAAGCGGGCTTCGAGTTACAGCGCTGCACGCGGCGCGCAACTGGCTTATGTGCAAGCGATTGGGGTTGAGTTGGCGCCGTTGAATATTCAGGTCAACGCGATTGCACAAAACTTTGTCGACAACCCGACTTACTTCCCGCCTGAAGTGCAGGCCAACCCCAGATTCATCGAGCGAATGAAACGCGAAGTGCCCTTGGGCCGATTGGTCAAAGCCAAGGAAGACGCCGAGTTTGCCGCTTATTTATGTTCGCACAATGCCGATTGCTTTGTTGGTCAGGTGTTCCCAGTCAGCGGTGGTTGGGCTGTGCGCTGAGTCAATCTGTCTCCAGTGCCACCAAGCTGTGCAAAAGTGCAGTTTTAAAACGATCAGGGTTTTGAATTTGCGGCGCATGTCCCAGATCGGGGAACAACACCACGCGCGCACCGGGTATGGTTTTCACGGCACGCAGTGCCATTGCTCGGTAATTGCCTAATTGCGATTTAAGCGGTTCATCGACCAAGTCCCGGCCAATCGCTGTGGTGTCTTTTTCACCGATGAGCAGCAGCGTAGGTACCTTGATTTGCCCGAACTCATGAACCACAGGTTGATTGAAAATCATGCCAAAAGTCAGTGCCGCATGCCACGCCACCGTTTCTTTGCCAGGGCCGCGGTACATGCCGGCAATCATTTGAATCCATGGCTCGTATGCCGGTTTCCACTCGTTGGCATAGTAGGTGCTGAGTTGGTAATTGCGTAAGCGCTCGTCGGTGAATGCCAATTCGCGTTGATACCATTGGTCGTCGGTCAGAGGTGGTACGCCCATGGCTTTCCAGTCCTCCAAACCCAGCGGATTGACCATGACCAGTTGCGTGACCTCTGCGGGGTACATCAACGCATAACGGGTGGCTAACATGCCTCCCATGGAATGTCCGATGACCGTCGCTTTTTTGATTTTCAATGAAACCATCAAGGCGTGCGTTTGCCGTGCGAGTTCCACAAAACTGTAAGCATAGTTGGCGGGCTTGCTTGATTTACAAAAACCGATTTGATCCGGCACGATCACCCGTAAACCTGCTTGTTGCAATGCCACTGCGGTGTCATGCCAAGTGGCAGCGCAAAAATTTTTTCCATGCATGAGTACTACCGCGTGGCCGTTAGGCTTGGTTGGCTTGTAGTCCAAATACGCCATTTGCAAGGCTTGGCCTTGGCCGGTAAATGCAAACTCCACCACAGGTGCGGGGTATTCAAACCCCTGCAATTGCGGTCCATAAACCGGCGCATCAGCCAGCGTGTTAAGGCCCACAGCCAGCAACAGCAGGCCAAATAAATGCTTTATGTGTTTTGTCATGCGGTAGCCAGCATGCCCTTGTGTTCAATGAATTTAACAACCGTATCCAAACCGCTGAGTGTTTTCAAATTGGTCATAACGAATGGTCTGAGACCTTGAGGCCCAGTGCGCATGCGTTCGGTATCGGCTTTCATCACGTCCAAGTTGGCGCCGACGTGAGGCGCCAGATCGGTTTTGTTGATGATGAACAAATCGCTTTTGGTGATGCCAGGCCCGCCTTTGCGAGGAATTTTTTCGCCGGCGGCGACATCGATCACATAAATCGTCAAATCACTTAATTCAGGACTGAACGTTGCGGCCAGGTTGTCGCCACCGCTTTCCACAAACACCACATCAGCGTCAGGAAATTTTTCCAGCATGCGGTCAATCGCTTCCAAGTTAATAGACGCGTCTTCACGAATGGCGGTGTGCGGGCAACCGCCAGTCTCTACACCCATGATGCGCTCGGCAGGCAGTGCACCGCTGATGGTCAGCAGTCGCTGGTCTTCCTTGGTGTAGATGTCATTGGTGATGGCGATCAAATCGTATTTGTCACGCATGGCTTTGCACAACATTTCAAGCAAAGTGGTTTTGCCCGAACCGACAGGCCCACCAATGCCGACGCGCAGAGGAGGGAGTTTTTTATGGCGATGGGGAATGTGGTGAAGAGGTGTGCTCATGATCTGAAAAGTCGGGAGTACTGGGTTTCGTGGCGCGCCGACAAAATGGCCAGGCGCGGTGTATAGGATTGTTGTTGATTGTCGGGTACAGACAAGGCATGGTCGATTGCAATGGGTATGTCCACACTTAATGCAGCGAGTATGCGCTGTCCGCTGAGTTGGCCCAAGGGCACCGATTTGATGGCGGCTTGCACCATGTTTTCCGCCCAACCGAAAGCGAAAGCCAGCAAGCCTTCGCGCGGTTCAATGCGTTGCGTGTTTAAGGCCAGCGCAAACACGATGGGCCAGGTCGGCGGCAAGCATTCACAGCATTGCATATCTGCTTCATCTGCCGCTTGGTGATTGCGTAACCAGACCAACAAAGAACGTCCCATTTGTTCGGTTTGCAAACGCATTTCAAAAGTTTCGCGTGTTTGCATCACCCAGTCGCTGAGTTGTTGCAATGCGGCTTGGTCGTGTGTTTGCCAGGCATGCATGGCTTGTGCAACGACTGGCAATTCGCTGCGCGCCTGCACCAGATGCAGTTGATCTATCAGCCATTGTTGGGCAGAGCTTTCATCGGTGATCAAGTCGTGTTCAACCGCCGCCTCCAAAGCTTCCGAGTAGGAGAAGCCACCCACAGGTAAGGCGGGTGAGGCCAGTTGCATCAACCAAAGCAAGCGGTGGGCGGGGTTCATAGCCGCTGGCGTTATTGACATGGTGAAGGTGTTTGCGTGATGCAATGCAATGGAAAGTTCAGTTTTGATTGATCAGTGCGAGTGGTCATGGCCGCAATCGGGTCCGTGCACATGCCCTTGGTCGTGATTGTGGTTGTGGATGTGGTCGTGGCTGTGTTCATGGTGCGCGTGGCCAGTGTGCGATGCGTGCTCGCCGTAAGCACCGTTTTCTGGTTCGAAGGATTCGTTCACCGCAACCACAGTCATGTGCATGTCGCGCAACATGTCAGCCAGTACATGGTCGGGTTCAATTTTCAAATGATCTGCTTGAAGTTCAATGGGTACATGACGGTTACCCAAATGGTAGGCGGCGCGGGTCAAATCAAACACACTGCCATGGTCCGGGCAATGGGTAATACGTAGCACCGGTTGCGGTGCGGCCAGCACTTTCAGCAATGAGCCATCTTCACCCACCAGCACATCACCACCGCGCACTACTTGCCCGCGTTGCAAAAAAATACCAACACTGCGACCGCTGGCGTCGGTGGTTTCAAATCGGCTTTTCTGTCGCACATCCCAATCCAACATCACGGTGGTTGCGCGTCGGAGTAAGGCATTGGCCAGACCGCGGCCTTGGCGTATGAGTTTGGAGTAATGAATCATGGATAAAGAATCACCTGCTTGTTGTTGATGCCGAATGCCCGACAAATTAGCCACATGGGCCTTGTGCGTCATTTGAATAACTGCCTACCTCAGAACAGGAAGTAGCGCTGCGCCATCGGCAGCACACTGGCAGGCTCGCAGGTCAACAGCAAACCATCGGCACGCACTGCATAAGTTTGCGCATCGACTTCCATACGCGGTGCATAGTCATTGTGCAGCATATGACGCTTGCCCACCCCTCGAATGTTTTTGACTGCGCTCAAGGTTTTGTGTAAACCGAATCGTTCACCGATACCGGCGGCAAATCCTGCTTGCGACACAAAGCTGAGCGAGCCTCGGTGCAAAGCGCCGCCGAAGGCACCGAACATCGGTCGGTAATGTACGGGTTGCGGAGTAGGTATAGAGGCATTGGGGTCACCCATGGCGGCCATAGCGATGAAACCGCCTTTCATGATGATGAAAGGTTTGACGCCGAAAAACGCAGGTTTCCACAACACCAGATCGGCCCATTTGCCAACCTCAATACTGCCCACCTCGTGGCTGATACCGTGTGCGATGGCCGGGTTGATGGCAAGTTTGGCCACATAGCGTTTGACCCGTGCGTTGTCGTGTCTGTCGCTGTCGCTTGGCAGTGGTCCGCGCTGTTGTTTCATTTTGTGCGCGGTCTGCCAGCAACGCATAATCACTTCGCCGACACGGCCCATGGCCTGACTGTCGGAACTGAACATACTGATCGCGCCAAGGTCGTGCAGTATGTCTTCAGCGGCAATGGTTTCGCGACGGATGCGACTTTCAGCAAATGCCAAATCTTCTGCAATAGATGGATCAAGATGGTGACACACCATCAACATGTCTACATGCTCATCCAATGTATTGATGGTGTAGGGACGCGTCGGGTTGGTGGAGGAGGGCAGCACATTGGCTTCGCCCACGACTTTCAAAATATCCGGCGCGTGGCCACCGCCCGCGCCTTCGGTATGAAAGGTATGGATGGTTCGGCCTTTGAATGCCGCGATGGTGTCTTCGACAAAACCGGATTCGTTCAAGGTGTCAGTGTGAATCGCGACTTGCGTGTCGGTGTCTTCAGCCACATTCAAACAGTTGTCAATGGCAGCAGGCGTGGTGCCCCAGTCTTCATGCAATTTCAAGCCAATCGCGCCCGCATGGATTTGCTCGTGCAAGGCGTTCGGCAAAGAAGCATTGCCCTTGCCCAAAAAACCCAGGTTCATCGGGAATGCATCTGCCGCTTGCAACATACGCTCTAAGTTCCAAGGACCGGGTGTGCAAGTGGTGGCAAAGGTGCCAGTTGCAGGCCCAGTGCCGCCACCAAGCATGGTGGTCACGCCACTGGCCAAGGCTTCTTCGATTTGTTGGGGTGCGATGAAGTGGATGTGTGTGTCAATCGCACCAGCAGTGACGATCATGCCTTCGCAGGAAATGATTTCAGTGCTGGGTCCAATGATGATGTCCACACCGGGTTGGGTGTCCGGATTACCCGCTTTGCCAATGGCTGCAATGCGTGAATTTTTGATACCGATATCGGCTTTGACAATGCCCCAGTGGTCAATGATGAGCGCGTTGGTCAGTACCGCATCCATGGCACCACCAGATTGAGCGCCGGTACCCAATGGGCCATTACGGGTGCGTTGTGATTGCGCCATGCCGTCGCGTATGGTTTTGCCGCCGCCGAATTTCACTTCCTCGCCATAGCCACCTGCGCGCAAGGTGTAATCGTCTTCTACTTGAATGACCAAATCTGTGTCTGCCAGACGTACACGGTCGCCGACGGTGGGACCATACATTTCTGCATAAGCGCGTTTTTCTATTTGTGCCATCACTTGGCCCCTTTCAATGCACCTTGCACTTCGCCGCGAAAACCATAGATGTGTCGTTCTCCGGCATAGTCGACAAGTTCCACTGTGCGTTCTTGACCGGGCTCAAACCGCACAGCCGTACCTGAAGCAATATTCAAGCGCATACCTGTGGCTGTCTGTCGGTCGAATTGCAAGCCGTGGTTGGTTTCGGCAAAGTGGTAATGCGAGCCGACCTGTATCGGGCGGTCTCCTGTGTTTTTCACCAGCAAGGTACAGGTTCTTCTGCCGGTGTTCAACGCATGCTGTCCGGCATCAATGAACATTTCGCCTGGAATCATGCGGCTCATTTGCGTGTTTCCCACCAAATACCGACCAACACCACTGCAAGTATGAGTAAGCCGAATAAATCAGAAGCGTGCGAGTGCGGTGAGACTTCACCGTGACCTGGGTGCGCCATGGCTTGTGTGCAGACCATCAAGCAGATAAATGGAAGTTGTTTCAACATGGTGTGGTCCTTTGCTGTTGGGGCGTTTAAACAATAGGTTGATGCACGGTGACCAGTTTGGTGCCGTCAGGAAAAGTGGCTTCAACTTGTATGTCTGGAATCATTTCAGCGATGCCGTCCATCACATCGGCGCGACTCAAGATGTGACGTCCTTCGCTCATCAATTGGGCAACCGTCTTTCCATCGCGCGCGCCTTCCATGACGGCGGCGCTGATGAACGCGACGGCTTCAGGGTAATTGAGTTTCAAGCCTCTGGCTTTGCGGCGCTCGGCCAGCAGTGCAGCGGTGAAGATCAGTAGCTTGTCTTTTTCGCGGGGCGTGAGTTCCATGGCAGATTTTGGCTAGTCAAGTGAAGTGGCCAATTATTGACGCAAATTCTGCACCAAGCCACAAATTGAAAAATGTGTGCTT
>NZ_JAVLFQ010000058.1:0-13512 GCF_046052765.1 Limnohabitans sp.
GCTATCGCCAAAAAGGCGCTGGACCGCAAAACAGGTGCGCGCGGACTGCGTTCCATCATTGAACAATCGCTGATTGACACCATGTTTGAGTTACCCAACTCCAGCAATGTGGAAAAAGTCGTGGTGGAAGAGTCTACTGTCGATGAAAACAAACCCCCTTTGCTGGTGTACCGAGAGGCCGCTAAAAAGGCTTGATTCCCTAACGGGCTGGTCAGTATCCAGCCCATTTTTTTGATTGGAAGTTTGACCATGTCCGGACAAACCCATTTGCCTTCAGAGCCGATTGATCTGCCCATGTTGCCATTGCGCGATGTCGTGGTGTTTCCTCACATGGTCATTCCTTTATTTGTGGGGCGACCTAAAAGCATCAAGGCCTTAGAAACTGCGATGGGTGCTGACCGTAGCATCATGCTCGTAGCTCAAAAAACTGCGGCCAAAGATGAACCTGCAGTCGCAGATATGTTCCAGGTCGGTTGTGTATCGACCATTTTGCAAATGCTCAAATTGCCCGATGGCACGGTCAAGGTACTGGTCGAGGGGCAGCAACGCGCCGTCGTCAATCACATTGAAGATGGCCCTTTGCATTTTGTGTGTAACCTTACCCCTGTCAACCTCGCCCCTTCCTCAGAGACGGACACCGAAGTAGAAGCCTTGCGCCGAGCGGTCATGCAGCAGTTTGACCAGTATGTCAAGTTGAACAAAAAAATTCCGCCTGAGATCTTGACATCTATTGCCAGCATTGACGACCCCGGTCGACTGGCTGACACCATTGCTGCTCACTTGCCGTTAAAGCTTGAAAATAAGCAAGCGGTGCTGGACTTGCCCGAAGTCAAAGGGCGTTTGGATAATTTATTTACACAGCTCGAAAGAGAAGTGGATATTTTGAACGTCGATAAGCGTATTCGCGGACGCGTCAAACGTCAGATGGAAAAAAATCAACGTGATTTTTATTTGAATGAGCAGGTCAAAGCCATTCAAAAAGAACTTGGCGAAGGCGAAGAGGGCGCTGACATCGAAGAGATTGAGAAAAAGATCAAGGCAGCCCGCATGCCAACAGAGGCACGTAAAAAAGCCGATGCTGAATTGAAGAAATTGAAATTGATGTCCCCCATGTCGGCTGAGGCCACGGTGGTGCGCAATTACATTGATGTGATGGTCAACCTGCCTTGGAGCAAGAGAACCAAGATCAAGCATGATTTGATGAATGCCGAGGCTGTGTTGAACGAAGACCATTTCGGCCTTGAAAAAGTCAAAGACCGCATCTTGGAATATTTGGCAGTCCAGCAACGCGTCGATAAAGTCAAAGCACCTATATTGTGTTTGGTCGGCCCTCCTGGGGTTGGTAAAACATCACTGGGCCAATCCATTGCCAAAGCCACAGGACGCAAGTACGTCCGCATGGCGCTGGGTGGAATGCGTGACGAAGCGGAAATTCGTGGTCACAGACGCACCTACATTGGCGCATTGCCTGGCAAGGTGATGCAAAACCTGACCAAAGTGAGTACGCGTAATCCGCTGTTCTTGCTGGATGAAATCGACAAGCTTGGCTCAGATTTCAGAGGTGACCCTTCAAGTGCATTGCTAGAGGTGTTGGACCCTGAACAAAACAATACGTTCAACGATCACTATGTCGAAGTGGATTTTGACTTGAGTGATGTGATGTTTGTGGCGACCTCCAACTCCATGAATATTCCGCCAGCCTTGCTCGATCGCATGGAAGTCATTCGATTGTCTGGTTACACCGAGGACGAAAAAATCAATATCGCCTTGCGTTACCTTATTCCCAAGCAGTTGAAAAACAATGGCATCAAGGAAGAAGAATTGCTGATTGAGGAATCTGCGGTTCGCGATATCGTGCGGTATTACACGCGCGAAGCAGGTGTGCGTTCGCTTGAGCGGGAAATTTCAAAGATCTGCCGTAAGGTGGTAAAGGCATTGTTACTGAAGTCACTCAAGCCTTTGGTCAAAGTCAATGCAGAGAACTTGAACGACTTTCTCAGCGTGCGCAAATACACGTATGGTCGTGCAGAGCAACAAAACCAGGTGGGTCAAGTGGTGGGACTGGCATGGACAGAGGTGGGTGGCGATTTGCTCACCATCGAAGCAGCCACCATGCCTGGCAAGGGCACCATCACGCGGACCGGCTCTTTGGGTGATGTCATGAAGGAATCGGTTGAAGCCGCGCGCACCGTGGTGCGAAGCCGTGCCCTTGCGCTAGGTATCAAGCCTTCATCCTTTGAGAAAACTGATATTCATATTCACGTGCCAGACGGCGCTACGCCTAAAGACGGTCCAAGCGCAGGTGCGGCCATGACCTTGGCTATAGTGTCCGCACTCACTGGCATACCCGTGCGCAGTGACGTTGCCATGACCGGCGAAATCACTTTACGCGGCGAAGTCACCGCGATTGGTGGTCTGAAGGAAAAACTGCTTGCCGCACTGAGGGGCGGAATTAAAACAGTATTAATTCCCGAAGAGAACGTCAAAGATTTGCAGGAAATTCCTGACAATGTGAAAGCCAATCTGGAAATCGTGCCCGTGCGGTGGCTGGATAAGGTTCTGGAAATAGCGCTGGAACATATGCCTACGCCCATACCTGAGGAAGAGGCCGAAGTTCCTGTGGCTGCAAAAGTAGAGGATGTACCCACAGTGGCGGTCAAACATTGATTCATCACAGCGGCAAAACCAGCCATTTATAGGCTATACTTTGCCCCTCATGCGGGAGTAGCTCAGTTGGTAGAGCGCAACCTTGCCAAGGTTGAGGTCGCGAGTTCGAGACTCGTCTCCCGCTCCAAATAAAAAGGGAAGCAGCAGCTTCCCTTTTTTCTCGATAACGGCGCGATAGCAAAGCGGTTATGCACCGGATTGCAAATCCGTGTAGGTCGGTTCGACTCCGGCTCGCGCCTCCATATTAAATAAGTCTTTAAACCGAAGTAATTGCTAACTTAATTCGAGTTAAGTAGATCATGTAGCCACCATGTAGCCAGCGGAGCGTCTATTTGGTACGCAATTCATCAAGGCGTAATTTTGATTTGAATAATCAAGGCTTCGTAGTTCATGCCAGCAAGCCTCTATAACGGCCTCATAACGACCGTAGGCGCTAGATTTGAACCAAGCCAAGGTTCTCTCACTGTTAGATGCTGCCAAGCGCCATGTGGGGCTGTGGTGGGGCTGATTTGCCGAAATCTGATTCTCCCAGTCGTTGTGCTGCCTCCCACGGGGTAATCCAACACACGTGGCGCCCAAATCCTCAATGTTTTCGAGGCTTGCAGCAGGGTTTCGTGTCACGTGCTACAGAACGTGCTACACAAAAACCACACTTTTTTGCAATACTTTTGTATCGCATAAATCACTTTACCACAGCTGTGCACATTTGCCAAGCAGCGTTACTTAAGTGACGCTGTGCAGCTGTGGGGCTGCGCTGTTAGTCTTAAATTGAGACTAAGCACGAGGTGCGCTGACTGCTTTGAATCTGGTGTTGGGCAAGGGTGCTGACAGCGCGGGCTGAGCAGCTGCTGCACGTGCAGCACCTACGCCTTGCGGCACAGCAGCTGTTGCACTGCGGGCTGTGTTTGCAGCTGGTGTTGCTGTGCTCAACGCGGGCTTGGCTGTGGGCTGCGCTTGCTGTGCGCTAGGTGGCTGAGCATTGTGAGCTTGAGCTTTGTGTGCTTGTGGCTTATTTGCTGATGCGGTTTTTTCATCAGCTTTGGGCACGGGTGCTGTCACATGCTGCAATGGTGGGGGCAAGCGTTTGGGTGGTGCAGGTTTGGCAGTGCTTGTGCCAGCACCGCGCTTGCTGGCAGACTTTCGCGCAGCAGCACGTTCTGCCTTTTGCTTTGCCTCAGCCTCTGCTTGCTGCGCCACAGCAGTCCAAGTGTTGTCACTTATCATCTTCCAAAGTGCCAGTGTGTCAGCAGCACTGGCGAATTCATTTATTTTCATATTCTTATCATCCTCACAAGTACTTATCATGTTTAATACTGTTGTGAAAATGATGTGATGGGAGTAAATTAGCTAAGCTATGAAACAGTATTGGCGCCAGTAAAATTAGTTGATATTGGCTTGGAGTAATACAACAACCTGAAATTAATTAGATGTTTACACGATTACTATCATTATTCACAATACTTGGTTTATTGATTTACAGTTCTTCTTATGCAGATACTATAAGCAATCTCCCGCACTGCCAACTTGATAATAATGGTTATTATTATTGGAACAATTGTTTTGGCTCTCAGACTTTTGATTATTTCCCAAAGGGAGGTAGCAATGGTGTAAGGTATGGCTATCAAAATCAGAGGATAAAGGGCAATGCGAATATATATACTGGTGAGTGGAAATCTAACAAGCCAAATGGGTACGGAGAAATCATATTTGCTGATGGCTCGAGCTACAAAGGACAGTGGATAAATGGCTTCTTTCATGGCAATGGATATTTTATTCATTCTCTTGGAAGCGAAGAAAGAGGAGTATTTGTAAATGGAAGATTACACGAGGGTGTAAGAAAGTTAAGTAATGGATTGGAAGCTGATTTTAAAAATGGGCAACCAATATCTTCTTATGAGCCCTCAAAAGGAAATCAAAATTTAAGTAAAGCTCAAAACAATATTCCTACTACTACTGATAATCAAAGACTTGAATCTGACCTCACAAAATCACAACTAGAACAAGACCGCCAACTGTTAGCAGAAGAAAGAAGAAGGCTTGATGCTGACAAAGAACAGCGTGAACGAGAAAGAAAAACCAGTCGCATCTTTATAACTGCATCAGCCACTCAACCAGATGACAATGGTGATTTTTCTATTTCTATTCAAACAGCAGCTGATACTGCAAGTCTCAAAATTGATGGAGATGAGCAAGGTGGAAAACGAGATGGCAACTATGTAATTCGTCGTGTGGCTCGCGTGGGCGAACAAAATGTTTACACAATTACAGCTAGGGATGTATATGGCAATACTGACTCAAAAACTATTTCTGTCGTAAGACAAGTTGCTGACTCAGCTCCTACGGTACCAAAATTAAATCCAGCAAACGTACAAGTAAAACAATCAAGAGATGCTGTGGCAATCATCGTAGGTATTGAGAATTACAAACGTGTTGCCAAAGCTGATTTTGCAAATGCAGATGCCAAAGATTTTTATACCTACGCAAATCGTGCGCTAGGCATCAAACCAGAAAATATCAAACTACTTGTGGATGAAGGTGCTGGCGATATTGAAATATTGAGTGCATTTCAAAACTGGTTGCCCCTCAAAGTAAACAAAGGCAAAACTGATGTTTACGTTTTCTACAGCGGACATGGTTTCCCCAGTCAAGATGGTAAAGGTTTGTATTTCTTGCCTTTCAATGTGGATAAACAATACCTTGATAGAACCTCTGTCAAGCAAAGGGAACTTATTGCAGCTTTACAGACAGCACAAGCCAAGTCAGTTACTTTGTTTATTGATGCCTGCTACAGTGGACAAACAAGAAATGGTGAAACACTCGTAGCTGGTATCAAACCACTTGCGCCTAAAATTGATGAGCAAGCCTATCCACCAGATTTCACAGTCATCACTGCATCTGCATTTGACCAATTGTCATCAGCCAGTGCTGATTTGAAACATGGCATCTTTAGCTTTTACTTGATGAAGGGTATGGAAGGTGATGCGGACGAGAACAAGGATGGAAGAATCACAGCAGGCGAGCTACAGCGTTATCTATCTGACAGGGTTGGGCGACAAGCAATGGGCATGAACCGCACACAGAACACACAGTTATTTGGCGATGCTGACAGAGTGCTGGTTGGGCGATGAATTTTTAATTTGATTTAAAACTATGTTCAAACTACTCACTGTTCTACTTGCAGCATTATTTCTATGTACGAATATTGCGCGAGCTGGAGATTTAGAAGATGGCAATGCTGCGTATGACAAAAAGGACTATTTAACAGCATTTATAAAATATGAAAATGAAGCGGCTAAGGGAAATGCAAAAGCTCAACGCATGCTTGGAAGTTTGTTTTATCACGGGCTAGGTGTTGAGACAAACCATATTGAAGCCATGCGCTGGTTTAAGTTGGCAGCTCTACAAGGAGAATCAACGGCGCAGTTTAAACTCGCATTGCAATATTTCAGTGGAGAAATAGTTGTTCAAAATTACACTGAAGCTGAGTATTGGTTTAAATTATCTTCTGCACAAGGTCTTGCAGAGTCTCAGTTATTCCTTGGGCTAATGTATAAAGAAGGTTATGGAGTAGCTAAAGACTTTGCACGTGCTCAAATGTGGTTACGTCTTTCAGCAAAAAATGGTAATGACGACGCACCAAAAATACGAGATTCACTGTCTACCCAAATGACAACTCAGCAGCTTGCAAGAGCTCAAAGCCTAGCAAAAGAATGCTTAGCCAATAACTATAAAAACTGTGGAGGTGAGCTTGACCCTGTATTGCCCAAGCAAATTACCACTGCTCAAACCAATTCAGTTAACAAGCCTACAGATTCACAAACGACAGCAAAGCGAGCGCAAACAATCGCGCTGCAAGTCACTGCCACAGAGCCAGATGCCGCTGGCGCTGTGTACATCTCAGTTCAATCCAATGTAAGTACCACATCATTAAAAATTAACGATGAGGAACAAGGTGGCGATAGCGTTGGTAAGTATTCAATAAAGAAATTTGCTATGGTTGGCAAGCCAACTACTTTCACCATTGTTGCCACAGACAGCAATGGGAATACAGACACTAAAACGGTTACTGTCACACGCAAAGCTGTTGATTCAGCACCAGTGTTCACACAGTTAAATCCCAACAACGTAAAAGAACACTCCAAGCGTGATGCTGTAGCCATCATCATTGGCATACAAGATTACAAACGTTTGGCACGTGCAGAATATGCCAACACTGATGCACAAGTGTTTTATGACTATGCTGTGCGAGCTTTGGGAATTCCAGCTGCCAATATCAAATTACTTGTGGATGCAGATGCAGAGCAATTGGAAGTTTACAAAGCGCTACGCAATTGGTTGCCAGCAAAAGTAAACAAAGGTAAAACTGATGTGTATGTTTTCTACAGTGGACATGGACTGCCAGCAGAAGATGGCAAGTCCTTGTACTTGCTGCCCTACGGTGCTGACAAAGATTTCTTAGACAAAACTGCCATCAGTCAGCAAGAAATCAACAACATGCTGAAAGCAGCTCAAGCCAAGTCCATCACCTTGTTCTTAGACAGTTGCTACAGCGGACAATCACGTACTGGTGAAACTTTGTTGGCAAGTGCTAGACCAATTGCACTAAAAGCACAATCAAGTGCTTTCCCACCAGAGTTCACAGTGATAACTGCTACTGCACCAGAACAGATGTCGTGGTCAAGTCCAGAACTAAAGCATGGCATCTTCAGCTACTACTTGATGAAGGGCATGGAAGGAGATGCTGACTTGAACAAAGATGGCGTGATTAACATGCAAGAAATGCAAAACTACTTGACGGACAACGTGGCTCGTCAAGCTCAGCGCAATGGACGCACTCAGTTGCCACAACTGCAAGGCGATGGCATGCGAGTGTTGGTTGCCAAGTAATCTAGTAACACCAAATTGAAAAAACCCGCACATCACATGCGGGGGTTTTTGTTAGAGCTTATTGAGCAAACCTCTCCCGCACAGCAGCACTGGCTGAATCAATCTGTGCATCCAAGTCACCTGCTTCCACAGCTGTTTTGACTGCTGTGAGCACAGTCATTAGCTCAGCTGCATTGCCAACTTCAATGCTGTTCTTGCCCTTTGCCAGTTCCAGCACACGTGTGCCATAACGCACTTGCAAACACACCTTGCCAGTGTCTGCAACAAACCACCATTGTTTGACACGCTTGACGGCTTGTACTGTGCGGCGCTCACGCTTGTACAACACCACTTCACCACCACGTGCGTGTGCGAGATTTTCAGTAACAAGTGTGACTTCTAATTTCACTGCGCCGTCCTTAGTTATTACAACAGCAGTGTATTTTCAAAAGTTAAAACGTGCGATTGATTTCTTGTGCCGCCTAATAAAAAAAGCCCTGTTTAATTTGTTTGGCAGGGCTTGATTTATTTTTTGACAACTTTTTATTTGGCTACAAAGAAAGAGTAAGAAAGTTTTTCAGTTTCAACAAACTCTATATTTTGTTTGGTCTACCTTCATACGTTTTCTTTTCTTGCTCTGCTTCAATGAGTGATTTTTTATAATAGGACTTTAATGTGTTTGTGATTTCTGAATCTTCAATTGTTTGACAGTTAAACACTCTTTCTTTAGATTCGTATTGCAAATTAAATTCATCATTTTCTATAGTAATAAAATTTAATGTATCCCTGTGAAGTCTTGCAGATTTTGATTCTTTCTTCAGTCTTGAAGTCAACTCAAATTCAATTGTTCTATTATTTATTTTTATGTTTATTGATTTCTTTGTAGAATTTAAATTTTGTTCATTTAGTGTGCTTGCGAAGTAAATTGCAGAACCATCGCTGACAACTCTGTAGCCAGGGGGTCCATTTCCAGTTGAACAAGCCAAAACAAATTTAGGTAATTCAAGCGGTTTGGTTGAAGTTGTTTGCGTGAAAGCCAATGATGACGAAAAAAAAATTATCAATAGAAATATGTTTCGAAAGGTGATTTTCATAAAAAACTCCAAAATATTTCCATTAATATATCGTATATCTTATTTGTAACTTAAATAAATCAATTTATAAAATTTTATTGTAAATGCTTCATCATCAAGTTGGATAATAATATTTTAATCAAAAAGCAACCAGTTCCATTACTACCAAATAGTGCTTAGTAAAACACTTGGGAGAACCACAGGATTTCTTTTGTTTGCAGAACCTAAACCGTGCTACGTTCGTGCTATGGAAATTTGTAGCACGTTTTCTGCTGCAAACCCAATGAATATGGTGGCATGGAGTGGAATCGAACCACTGACACGCGGATTTTCAATCTGTTAGATGCTGCTTATTGCTAAATCCGGGCAATTTAGGCATTTCATCTGAAAATGAGTAATATGTGAGACTATGAATTCCCTTGACACCATTAACTTTGAACTCTTTTGAATCTGCCAATCAATAAATGAAAAAAATGAAAATCCAGAAAAAAATAGCGATTTTGATATTGACTTTGATCATGAACACTAATGCATTTGCATTTTTTTTCTTTTTTCCCATACCCAATTTCGCTAAGCCCCCGCAATTACAAAAAATCATTGATGCACTTGAAACATCAGATGAAACAAAAGCAGTAGCATTTGTCTCTGAAAATAAATCCTTCGGAACGAAGCAGTGGATCTGGGGAAATATTGCTGGAGAAATGACGCAAGAAGAGGCGGATAAACAGGCATTGATGGTTTGTGACAAAGGTTTACAAAAAGCAAAAAACGAAAAAGTAGGAGGTAAACCACTTTATGACTTTGAGACAAAGCAGTGTGAACTTTATGAGTTTAAAAATAAAAGTGTCAAATTACCTACTAATGGACAGGCCAAAATTAGTTCATCTAGCCAGCAAATCTCAGCAAGTCAAATTGAAAATAATTCATCTGCATTGACTGAAAAGATCAAGTTATTTAAGTTTCCATTAGGTTGGGTAGACAATCCAATTTCAGATAACTTGAAAAATAGCGGTAGTTTTCTCTTCAAAACAAATAAAACAATTGATACAGGACTCTTATTCACTGCGACCAACAAAAACCAAATCACAGATGTCAAAATTTTTACTCAAACAAGTAAAAACACACTTGAAGGGGTGCTAGATGCACCTAAATCCAGCGAAATTACTCAAGTCATCATCAGCGATGAAAAATTGATCGAATTTACAGTGATTGGGAATTTAAAAACTGGTAGCAAGCTTCAAGTGAAGTATCTGAGAATGTTTTTGGAATTGGAAAATCAAATTATCACTATAACCTTATGGTCTGGGGCAACAAATTTTGATTTTCATAGAACTGAATACGACACTTTGATGAAAAATCTGATCGTGTATTTGAAGGGCAAGGAAAATATAGAAGAAACCAATCCGTACCCTGATAAATCTAAAATTACAGAAATTCCTGAAAGATGCAAGGCTCTTGGTTTCCAGGAAAATACCAATCAATACCAATTATGCATAAATGAATTATCGAAATGATGATGCGAAGAATAATTTCATGCTTATTTTCTTGTATTTCCCTTGTCAATGGGGCAACAGCACAGGAATGGTGCACTGCCATTGATAGATCGAAATGGGATCAATGCAAAGGTGAATATTTTTTCAAAGACCCTGAAAATGGACAAATATTTAAGATAGTTTCTTTTTTTAAAAATGGCAATTCATCGGGTGATGCTGAATTATTTTACTCCGATCAATCTAAATATATCGGCGAAATACTTAATGGAAAACGAGATGGAAGGGGAATATATTATTTATCTAATGGGAATCGTCTAATTGGAAGTTGGAAGAGCGATAAATTACATGGTCCAGGATTGGAAATTTCCAAAGATGGGAAGATTTTGAAGGAGGGCAAATGGCAATTCGGTGAACTATTAGATGCCAATTTAACGGTCAACGTGAAAGAGAATAAATCTAAGTATGCCAAAGAATTTAAAGAAATTGCAGTCAGCAGTGCATCAGGTTGTAAATTTATTTTTTATGCAAAAGTAGAAAATATTTCCCAATTAAATAATCCTAAGCTTAATTGGAATGGTGCTTGTGACAATGGTTTTTTGAGCGGTTATGGTGAGATTGATCTTCGATTTGATAAATTGGTTGAATACAAAGTCAAAGGTGATTTTAAAAATGGACAAATGTCAGGCTTTGTTGAAGGCGTTGCAATTTTTGAGGGGTATAGAGCTACTTTCAAGGCAGAAGTAAAAGATGGAATGAATTTATTTGGAATTATTGAAATGGAGACTAAAACAGGGTCCAAAATCATTTATTCTGGAGAGGCCTATTATTTGACATTCGAAGGTCGTGGGATTCTTAACAACGTGACCCAAGGAATTGTGATTGACGGCTCTTTCAAAAACGGTAAAGCCAACGGTTATGCTGTTATTACCAACAAAAAAACCAACGATCGCTACGAAGGAGAAGTGGTCGATGGCTTGAAAAATGGCAGAGGCATATTTTCGTATGGAGATGGCAAACCAAATCAAGAAGGTATTTGGAAAGATGATTTGTTGGTCAAGAGTAAAAAAATCAATGTCAACGACATTGATTCAATGAATCAAAATAAAACTGAATTAGTTATAGGAAAAGATATTGAAAATAAATCCTTCGATTCAAAAAAATCTCTGAACTTGAATGTTGATATCAACTCACCTGATAAAGATGGCGTCGCCACCTTGAAAATTAAATCCAATCGCGCATTAATCAGTTTGAAGGTAGATGCTGAGGAATTTGGAGCCAGTGTTGATGGTCAATATTCCGTTGCACGGATTCCCAAAATAGATGGTGAAACTCAATACAAGATCACAGCAATTGACTCTTTTGGTAATAAAGCGGTCAAAGTGGTAAGTATCAACCGGAACATTGCTTCCTCCAGTCCCCGAGCTGTAAGTGAACTTCGCCCGCAAAATATCAAACTCAATAAGTCGAACTCAGAAGCCGTTGCCATAATCATTGGTGTTGAAAAATATAAACGTTTGAGTAAAGCTGACTATGCAAACGATGATGCCCGTGCTTTTTATGATTATGCAGTCAGGGCACTTGGTATCAGGCCTGATAACATCAAATTGTTGGTCGATGAAAATGCAGATGCGGCAGAAATTTATCGCGCTTTCCAAAATTGGTTGCCGTTGAAAACCCAAAAAACCAAGTCAGACATTTTTGTATTTTTCAGCGGTCATGGAATGCCTTCTCAGGATGGAAGCGCCTTGTACTTGTTGCCATGGGGTGTTGACAAGGACTTTGTAGAGAAAACCGCTATCAATCAACAAGAGCTCATAGCCTCATTGCTATTTGTCCAACCGCGAACCGTGACTATGTTCATTGACAGTTGCTACAGCGGTCAAACGAGGGGAGGTGAAACCCTTTTGGTCGGTGCAAGACCTATTGCTATAAAAGCCCATGAATCTGCTTATCCCCCCAACTTCACTGTCATCTCGGCATCGTCAAATGATCAAATTTCCTCAGCTAGCCCAGACTTGAAGCATGGCATCTTCAGTTACTTTCTGATGAAAGGAATGGAGGGTGACGCGGATTTGAGCAAAGACGGCAAGATCACAGCATCGGAGATGCAGGAATACCTGACTGAAATGGTTGGCAGGCAAGCAATGGGGATGAACCGCAAGCAGCAACCTCAGCTATTTGGGGATGCAGAAAGAGTGTTGGTCGGACGCTAAACTATTTAAATTTTGAGAACACGGTGATAACTATTAACAGCAATTTTTTCGCCTCGTACACCCAGAATGCAAGTAATCAAAGAGGCTCGAAGAGAAGTATCCATGCTTACAAAAGGTCTTAAAATTCTGTGGAAAAAACATCCTTAATTGCTTATTTTTTTAAAGAGGTAAAATATGAAATTCAGTTTAGTAATTCCTTTTATTGCTTTGTTTTTTGCGGTATCAGTCAAAGCTGAAACCTGTTTGCCTGTTGCAGGGTTGCAGTTTGAGAAAATTGGTTTAACAGTATTGTTAGTATCTAAAGATGGTAAAAATTTAGGAACTATCGGGTTATATGGTGGTATACCTGACGGGAAACTAGAATTTAGATTTTTTACTCCAACAATTTGTGATGGCAGTCAGAATGCTCAACTGCATATTAATGGATCACTTTTCACAATAGAAAGAATAAAACCTTTTAAGTGAGTTCCCTTGAAAACAACTATCTTATTTGTTACCTATGGTTGTTCACCCGGAAAACCACTCTAGCTAAATCACATGAGGCAGGCATTTCGTATCTTTCTCATTGTGTTTTTGGCATATTTCATGTGCCTCGGAAATCTGTTTTCACAAGAATGTCGTGCAGTTACAGACTGTTCAACAGGAAGATGTATTGCAACTACAGTTTGTGGGCGTGAGAGTCCAGCAATTTTTAAAGATAATTCAATACCGGATAAATACTTAAACCCTGAACGATATGAACTCGAAAAAGAGCGTCAACGATTGGCTGAAGAAAAGCGAAAGTTTGAAGCAGAGAAGACACTGAGAGACCAAGAAGCAAGAAAGGTAACTGAAGAAAAGCGCCGATTTGACGCTGAGAAAGAACAAAGAGAACAAGAGAAGAAATCAAGTCGCATTGCTATAAAAGGTAGTGCATCGCAACCAGATGGTAATGGTGACTTCACAATCACCATTCAAACAGGTGCAGATACAGCAAGTCTCAAAATTGATGGTGAAGAACTTGGTGGCAAACGAGACGGCAACTACATCATCAAACGAGTAGCTCGTGTTGGCGAAAACAATTCATACTCAATCACAGCACGAGATGTCTTCGGTAATACAGACTCAACAACTGTCACTGTTGCCCGACAAGTTGTTGACTCCCGACCAGCAATACCAAGATTGAACCCTGCAAGTGTCAAAGTTCAACAGTCACGAGAT
>NZ_JAVLFQ010000059.1:0-26789 GCF_046052765.1 Limnohabitans sp.
TTCAGAACGCCTTGCACCAGCGTGAGCGTGACCATGTCGCCGTTTTGAATGTGCGCGACTTCGTGCGCTAATACTGCCTCCACCTCTTCGCGCGTCATGCCTTGTAGCAAACCCGTTGACACTGCGACCAAGGCTGAATTGCGAAATGCGCCGGTGGCAAACGCATTTGGCTCACCTTCGTAGATGGCGACCTCGGGCATTTCCAAACCCGCACGTTGCGACAGTTGTTTCACTGTATCAACCAACCATGCTTCATCAGCACTTTGCGGTTGGGTGATGACTTGCGCGCCCGTGGTCCACTTGGCCATGGGCTTGCTGATCAGCAAAGAAATGAAAGCACCGCCGAAACCCATGATGGCGGCAAAGCCGAGCAAAGCGGTGAGGTTGAGGCCATTGGCTGTCAAAAACTGGTTCACTCCCAGCAAACTGGCCACAATGCCCAGCACCAGCATGACAGCGAGGTTGGTGACGATCAAAAGAAGTACGCGTTTCATTGGATCCTTTAAAACCGGTCCACACGAACAGACCAGGTGACCTGAATGTAAGGCTGACTCGTCGTTTTTCAATCTCTGAATACTTTTTTGTCCTCATAAAAATCAGGGATATGGTTGTCCATCCACCAGCCAGGTATCCCTGATAACGGCAGGGGCACAAATGGTTTGGTGGTTAGAAATGCTGGTGTCAATTGTTGACACAACCAAGCGTCAATCTCTTCATCCTTTGTTAGCGCAGGCATGGGGACACAAACGATATGGGCGGTGATGCTTTTATAGGGATTCATTAATTTTTCTAACAATGCATGACCGAACAACACCAATTGAGTGTGTCGCCAGTCATCACGGTGCGTGATGAACAGTTCGTGCCATTGTTTGTTGTGTAATGACGACCACAGTGAAGGCGGCGCAAACAGCAAGCCCGCGCTTTCATCGAACAAGGTGAGTGCATCGCGTAACGCACCGCGTCTTGCGCCCACACCCTCTGAGGCTATGGTCTGTGCTTGCAACCGGTTGAGCAGCGTTTTGGTTTTCGGGAACCGCAACCAACATAAGCCATTGAAAAAATCGTGCGCGTTATTTCGTGTGGGTATGCGTTGATGTTGACTTATGAATGATTCATAAGCGCAATCGGCGGATAAATCTTGTTGCGGCACAAACCGAAAACCCTGATTCGCCACGGCACTGTCAGGATGCAATGATGATGGTGCATAACGGCTATCAACGCTTGCTGCCGTTGCTTCAGCCATAGTGTCAGCGGGGGACGGCAAGGACTGGTTCAATGCATGGTTCAATGCTTGGTGCAATTGCTCAGGCGCCAACGTCCAATGCTGTTGGACTTGTTTACCCCACTGCGCCCAAGGTTGAAACCAGGCTTGCTGCCAATCTATGCCCAGCACGGTTCAGTTGGTCATCAGTCGCCAAGCCAGCGATTCACCACCGCACAAGGGCTTGAGACCCGCTTGCCCCAATGGCAATTCTTCGGGCAAGGTCCAAGCCTCACGCTTTAAGGTGACCGTGCCTGTGTTGCGTGGCAAGCCGTAAAAATCTGGCCCATGGAAACTGGCAAAGCCTTCTAGCTTGTCCAACGCGTTGACGCTGTCAAACGCTTGCGCATACAACTCCAGCGCAGACAACGCCGTGTATGAACCCGCGCAACCGCTGGCGTGTTCTTTCAAATGCGTGGCGTGCGGTGCGCTGTCGGTGCCTAGAAAAAAACGGTCGCTGCCAGACGCAACCGCTTTCAACAATGCTTGTCTGTGCAGTTCTCGCTTGAGCACTGGCAGGCAGTAGTAATGCGGACGAACACCGCCGAGAAACAAGGCATTGCGGTTAAACAGCAAATGGTGTGCGGTGATGGTGGCAGCGGTGCTGGCGCCGGCTTGCGCCACATATTGCGCAGCTTCGCGCGTTGTGATGTGCTCAAACACTATTTTCAATTCAGGAAAATCATGTCTTAAAGGCACCAGGTGTTTGTCGATAAATACCGCTTCACGGTCAAACAAATCTATTTCTGGATCCGTCACTTCACCATGCACCAACAGAGGCATACCAACGCGTTGCATGGCCTCCAATGCAGCATGTGTGCGGCGCAAATCAGTGACGCCGGCGTTGCTGTTGGTGGTAGCGCCTGCAGGATAGAGTTTGACCGCGACCACACCTTGTGCATGCGCTTTGATGATTTCATCTGCAGGCGTTTGATCGGTGAGATACAAGGTCATCAAAGGCTGGAAATCACTGCCTAGCGGCAAAGCAGCCATGATGCGATGTTTGTATGCCAAAGCCTGCTCGGCTGTGGTGACAGGAGGTTTCAAGTTGGGCATGACAATGGCGCGGGCAAATTGCGCTGCAGTGTGCGCCACCACAGTGGCAAGCGTTCCGCCATCACGCAAATGTACGTGCCAATCATCAGGGCGGATAAAGGTCAAGGAATCAGCCATGGTTACTTTCATTCAAGCGGCTATTGTGCTTGATGCATTGCTTAGCGGTTTAGGGGTTCAATTTATCTTGACCCTGTGTCACTGCATTAATCAAATTTGTAACTTAGACCCACCACCCCGACAAAATTGGTTCCGTTATTTGGCGTTTTGATATCCAAATTGCTGATATGGCGGTAGGAATAGGACAGACGCATGCGTTTTTTCGAATCTGAAATGCCTATGCCCATTTCATCAGAAAATTGAAATGCGGTAGATTTCTTTTTATATCCAATGCTTGTTTTTGAAATCAAATCTGGCCCCAGTCCAAAACTTGCGTCCACATACACCGAACCAACGGCTTTAGAGAATTGGCCCACGGGCACCAACCCTACTTCAACCAGCGATGTACCGTAACTGCCTGCACTGGTATTCCAGTAAGACACAAAACCTGTGGGTAACACTGAAAACTCCAAGTCCCAAGGAAGCACACTGCTGGTGTCCATGTCGCATTTCATGAAACTGGAGCGCAGTGTGTTGCTGTATATCTTTTCGTCTTTGGCATACTGGTAGCCAAAGTCCCATTGCGCGTCGCATGCTTTGAGATGTTGACGGTTGAAGATGGCAAACGTATTGGTCGCTAAGCCAGCGGCAATGACCGTGTTTTTGCGAACGGTGTTATCCATGGCCATGGCATTCAAATGCGTCAGCAAACTGATTGCACAGGTAAAAATAAAGGTAAATGTTTTCATAAGATTGAATATAAGCCAGATAAGACGATTTTTTAGAATTTAACTGACTATGACATCAGTAATTAAACAATTTATTCACTGCTTTTCAATATTTCATAACGATCACTATTTATATATCCATTTAAAAATAAAGAAACCCGCCTTGTTGCCAAGACGGGTTTTATCTTTTAAATCTTGACTGGCTAAGCCAGCTTCAGATTAGAAAGAGTGCTTGATACCAACAGCTGCTTCTGTGGTTTTTCTTGTTGTACCAGCGGTAGAAGTCGCTGTGAAGGCGTACAAAGATGTGCGCTTGCTCATTGAGTAAGTAGCTATATAACGCTGACCTTTGGTGCTGACAGTTGAAGCACTTGAGTTAGTCGTTGAGCCAGTGGAGAAAACAGCGGCCAATACAACTGGACCAACAGGTGCGCTCAAACCGTAAGCTGTGCTGGTGGATTTAGCTGAGCTTACTGTTGAGCTGAATGAACCAGCGGTGATTTTGGCCATGCCAAAGTCGTAGCTTGCGCCATAACCAGTTGATTTGATTTGTGTGTTGTTGTTTGAGGCCGTGAACAGAGTGTCTCCTGTAGAGTCACCGATGACGTTGCCGAGGAATGTACCAGAGGTAGCCAAGTTGGTAGTAGCACCAGAGTAAACCACATACAAACCACTGTTTGTGTAGTCAATTCTGTAACCAGAATTGTCACCAGAAGAGTTCCCTGGTTGTTCGCCGTAACCTTTTTGGTATTGGAAACCGATACCGTTAAAGCTTGGTGCCGTGTAAGTGATGGAGTTAGCTGTGAAAGCAGCCATCTGGCCAGGACCAACCAAGCCCGCGCCTGATGTTGTTACCAAACCTGTAGGATCCAAATTCAAAATAGCAAAGAAGCCAGGCTTCCACTGCTCGCCCACTTGTACTTCACCGAAGCTGGTTGAGGAAAGACCGATATAGGAAATACGGTTGGTTAAAGATGATCCACCGGTAGTTGCACTTGCGTTGAAACCAAGGCGAGCATTCGCTTTCATGCCATTGCCCAAGTCTTCAGAAGCTGCGAAAAACAATTCATCTACACCGTTGTTCTGTGCGCCTACACCTCTGGTGGTGAGTTTGGCACCAGCATTGGTTGTGTTTGAGATTGAATACATGCCAGCATCAAGCAAACCACCAATAGTGACGTCAGCCATTGCGCCAGTAACGGCGGCCATTGCTGCAACTGCAACGAGGGTTTTTTTCATTTCAATTTTCTCCAAGGGTTAAACAAAGGGCTCCGGAACTGCGGTTTGCAAGCAAACCACCGGATCCCCGGGCCAACCTCCATTTCGGAAGCTGATGTTATTTGACCAGAGGGATACAGGCTAGGCAAAGGCTTTAGCTAATAAAAGGGTCATCTCGTTGTCATGAGACAACAAGAGCCTCCGAACGATTTTGGCATATTGTTTTCTATAGTGTCAATATTTTTAAATTTACACTATTAAAGTGTTGCTTTTATGTTTTCGTTCATTTTGTGCTGGAAGCAAGCACCGGAATAAAGCCGGAGCAATGACAACCCACCCCAAAAAACGTCATCCGAGGGGGCGTTGAATGCATTTTTCGAACAGGCGATCGCATGGCCGCGTTAAGACTTGTAATTCAAGCCAAGGTTGGCGGTATATGTGGGTTTCGATAGGACAAAAAAACGCCACCCGAGGGTGGCGTTTTTATCATTCAAGCCTTGGAGCTTGTCTGATGATCAGAAGTTGTAGCGAGCGCCCAAAGCGACAGTACGGTTGTTGCCGTCTTGTAAACCACCATTGAATGAACTTGAGCTATACAAGAAATAAATATTGGTAGCTTTGTCAATGTTGTAGTAAACGCCTGTTGTCCAGTCAGACAAGGTGCCATCTTTTGCAATCGCAGTTGTGGCAGCCGTGTTATAAGAATCAACTGTACCTTTACCAAAACTTGTTGCAACAGTGATCTTGTCGAATGGAACTTTGATGCCCACTGTGTTGGTGGTCAAACTTCCGACGTTCAGGTCAGTTGTATAGGATTTGGCGTAAATGTAATTTGCTGAGAAAGACCCGAAGTCGTAAGACACAGAGCCAATTTGTCTTTTGAGATCTGAAGAACCAGCGCCTGCATACACCAAAGCGGTAGAAGATTGGCCTGTGCCCGCTGTGCCCTCTTTGGAAGGACCTGCGTTAATGATACCGGCGAATTTATAGCTGGCTGCAGAGTTTTCCAATTTGTCCATCACGATGGCAATTTTAAGTTCATCTTTATGGAATTTCACTCCATAAGAAGAGAACGTGTTGGGGGAGGCACCTGAGTCACTGAAACCTTTGTGCAGATGAACAGTAAAGCCAGCCATGTCGGGCGAGACGTACTTCAATGAGTTGTTTGCACGATCCTGGAGATCGTTACTGGCCGTGGTGCGCCACACTTGGGGCTTGTATTCCACTCGACCATTCACATCCATGCCAAAAATTTCATAGGCAGTTGTTTCTTGGGTTCCCAACAAAACTTCGCCTGAACCTTCTTTTGAAAGTCCCACAAAAGTTCCACGGTTTTTGGATGGCAACTGGGTCGCATTGTCAGGTTCTACTTGAATTTCACCTTGGATTCGGGCCTTCATACCATCGCCCAAATCTCTGGTTCCTTTAAAACCAAAGCGGCTGGTTGCTTGTGAAGCAAACATACCTGTGTAAGCCACTGTGGTACCCGAGGTAGAAGATGGGTTCTTCAAAGTTTGTTGGGTAACTGCTTGATCAATCACGCCATACAGCTTGATGCCACCAGAAACATCGATGTCAGCAAATGCGCTGCCAATTACAGAAAGAGTTGCCAAGGCAACAAGTGTCTTTTTCATGTGTAAAACTCCGTTAATATAAGAAAGGGGTTAAGCTGAATTAGCCAACTGGGTTATCTTTACTGGCGTATATTTCAGTTTCGTGACCAATTTGTTTTTACGCGACACTTCATGGCCTAGGCATGAATTCTTTTCTCTTGTTTCTTTTCATATTTGAATACTTTAAAAACAATTTGTGACTTACTGATCAAAAACAATGGATATTTTTTTCAACACACTAGACAACGCTTTACGCACCGTTTTTGCCAAACACCATGCACAACGCGCATACCCTGCGCAAGGAATCAACACGCTCACCATGACGGATGCAGAGCGCACAGAAGCAGGCGCGTTGATGCGGGTAAACCATGTGGGTGAAATATGCGCGCAAGCATTGTATGCCTCTCAAGCATTGGCCACACGCAATCCGCAGTTGAAGACCCATTTTCAACACGCGAGCAACGAAGAAACCGATCACTTGGCTTGGACAGAAGCTCGCTTGTCGGATTTGGGTGCACGCCCCAGCCTACTCAACCCCTTGTGGTACGCCGGTGCCTTCGGACTGGGTTATCTTGCAGGCAAACTGGGAGGAGATGCGTTGAGCTTAGGCTTTGTGGTTGAAACCGAGCGTCAAGTGGAAGCGCATTTGCAAGAGCATATGCAACGTTTACCGCTGGCTGATTTGGCCTCGCGCGCGGTGGTTGATCAAATGCAAAAAGACGAAGCTCAACATGCGGCAGACGCCCAAAAAGCTGGCGCTGTGCCTTTGCCCAAGCCAATCACTGAAGCCATGCGGCTGGCAGCCAAAGTGATGACCACAGTGGCGCACCGAATTTAGAAGTTTCTGACGAACTGATAACAATTAAAACTGTGTCCAAAAGCCTAAGCCTTTGAGGACAGATAAGCCCCGATGAATGAAAACGCCTGATTGGGCTTGATAGCAAACCCGCTAGCTTCAATCTTCTATGACTTCAAAGCTGGTGGTGATGTCTGCGGTTTTGCCCAACATGATGCTGGCCGAGCAGTATTTGTCATGGCTCAACTTGATGGCGCGATCTACCACTGGGGCAGGAATTTGGCGACCACGTACGGTGAAATGCATGTTGATACGGGTGAACACCTTGGGGTCGGTATCTGCGCGAACAGCCGAAAGCTTGACAGTGCAACCTGACACGGCATGACGGCCTCGTTTGAGCATCAGCACCACATCGTAGGCGGTGCAGCCACCCGCACCCGCCAACAACAATTCCATCGGTCGTGCAGCCAGGTTTTGTCCGCTTTGCTCCGGCTTTTCAGGGTCAGGGGCACCATCCATGCCAATCACATGCCCGCTGCCAGTTTCGGCGACAAAGCCCATGGCAGATCTGGCCCCACTCGCGCCGGTCCAACTGACTGTGCATTCCATGTTGTTTCTCCTTGAGTGGCCGAATCATAGTCCTGCAAAGCCAAATAGACGGCCATGATGCTCAGGCCAAACTAAAGTCACGTTAGCGATTGCATGTACCGAACACATGGGCTATATTTCAAACCAGCTTGAGGACAAGCTACGCTTTGTCTCCTCCACCCTTGAAAAGGTGGATTCACAGCCCCGCAGCGAAAGTTGTGGGGCTTTTTTTCTGCTGTCAGTGATGCGAGAGAATCCATGTCTCGTTCGATGACAAAAGCAATGACCTCTTCACACACCTCCAAAACTGCGCCAGCCAAAGTCAAACCGCTGTCCAAAGCCCGACAACGCAAACTCACGCCTGCCGACTATTTGAAAAAAATACTCACCGCCAAGGTGTATGACGTGGCACAAGAATCGGCTTTGGATGTCGCCCCTGTTCTGAGTAAAAAACTCAAAAACCAGGTGTTACTCAAGCGCGAAGACCAACAACCAGTGTTCAGTTTCAAGTTGCGCGGCGCTTACAACAAGATGGTGCAACTCAGCCCAGATCAATTGAAAAAAGGGGTGGTTTGTGCGTCTGCCGGCAACCATGCACAAGGCGTGGCGCTGGGTGCCCAAAAACTGAATACGCGTGCCGTCATCGTCATGCCTGTGACCACACCGGGTTTAAAAATTGATGCGGTCAAGGCGTTAGGCGCTGAAGTGCAATTGCATGGCGACAGTTATTCTGATGCGTATGCTTTTGCAGTCAAACTGGGCCATAAACAAAGATTGACCTTTATCCATCCGTTTGACGATCCCGAAGTCATCGCCGGACAAGGCACGATAGCCATGGAAATGTTGCGTCAGCACCAAGGCCCGTTGCACGCTGTGTTTGTGGCCATTGGCGGCGGTGGATTGGTGTCAGGCGTTGCCAATTACATCAAGGCAGTTCGCCCTGAGATCAAAGTGATTGGCGTACAAACCTTGGATTCAGACGCGATGATGCGATCTGTGAATGCAGGCAAACGGATTGCATTGGATGATGTCGGATTGTTTGCTGATGGCACGGCGGTGAAATTGGTCGGTGAAGAAACTTTTCGCATTGCCCGAGGCTTGGTAGATGAATTTATCAGTGTCGACACTGACGCTGTGTGTGCCGCCATCAAAGATGTGTTTGTGGATACGCGCAGTATCGTGGAGCCTTCGGGCGCCATGGCGGTGGCAGCCATCAAAAAATACGTTGCACTGCATCACACACAAGGTGAAACTTATGCAGCGGTGCTGTGTGGCGCCAATATCAACTTTGACCGACTGCGCTTTGTGGCCGAACGTGCCCAAGTGGGCGAAGAACGTGAGGCTTTGTTTGCAGTAACTATTCCTGAAGAGCGTGGCAGTTTCAAACGGTTTTGTGGTTTATTAGGTGACTTGCCTGCGTTTGGTGGCAGCACCACGCCACGTTCAGTGACAGAGTTCAACTACCGCATCAGCGACGCTGACAAAGCCCATGTGTTTGTCGGACTGAGCACCAGTGCACCGGGACAAAGCCCAAAGATAGCAGCACATTTGTCCAGACAAGGATTCACTGCATTGGATTTGACGCATGACGATTTGGCGCAAGAGCACATACGACACATGGTGGGAGGACGCACAGGACTGGCGCAAGATGAACGCTTACTGCGCTTTGTATTTCCCGAAAAACCAGGTGCGCTGATGAAATTTTTATCTGCCATGCGTGCTGGTTGGAACATCAGTTTGTTTCATTACCGCAACCAAGGTGCCGACTACGGACGTATTTTGGTCGGCTTGCAAGTGCCCGAAAAAGACTTGGGAAGCTTTGACAAAATTTTGCAAACCGTTGGTTATCCGTATGTAGATGAAACACACAACCCCGTCTATAAATTGTTTTTAAGAGAATAAAGCTTTATCGGAAAAATATCTTTACTTCGTTGAAGTTTGATTTTTCTTCTGGTCATCTGACACATTGAATCGCTAAGACCTGCGCTTGCTATGCAGCAGGCTGATATTCATCTCAGCCGATAAAGTGGACGCATAAAACTTCTCGATCATCTCTACCGATGTGCGTGCATTGCGTGCCAGCGTCAGTAAATCGATGTTGCCGCCGAAGATCAAACGAAATGTGATGGCCGTGTGCCGCAGACTGTAAAAACTGCGATCAGCACCATGCGGCCCAGCCTTGATACCTAAGGAATTCATGATCCAGTTGAATAACCAACCAATGGTATTTAAGCAGCGCAGGCGGTTCTTTTCTTCTGGAAAAAACACATAGTCATCAGGTCGTCCAAAGCCTTTGGCGGTTTGGTAAGCCAACAATTTTTTGTATATGTTCACAGCTTGGGGCAAGCTGACTGTAGGTGCTTTATGGCGTTTGATCTCAGGGGGTGTGAGACGTAAATAGTTGAATTTTCCGCTGATGATTTCTATATGCTTATTTTTCAATTGCCTCACATCGCCAGGGCGAAGAAATGTATACACCATGAAGCGGATCAATCCGTTCATCTCGATGGGCATGCTGCGGTATTCGGGTTTGATATGAAACCGTGTATCGGGTTTATTCCACACAAACACATGCTGACGCAGTGTTTTGGATTGGCGAAGAATGGCTGCGTATTCAGTGACGGTAAATGCGCCACGCGGTTTTTGTGTGACTTTCATTTTGGGAAACATAGGCATGTGCGTGATGTACGCTTGCTCTACCAAGTAGCGCAGTACTTTTCGCAGTTGCGCGATATAGCCAACAATGGTGGGTGTAGAAAGTTCTTGTTCCGACAAAAAATCGATGAAGCGCGCGATACTGCCCATGTTGATGGTGCGCAAATCAGTGTTGTCAAAAAAATACGCGATGTTGGTCTCAAGCCGCACTTTGGTCATGCGAAAAGTGCCTTCAGTGATCTCATTTCGCGCCACCTTGTGCTTTTCCTGAGCAAGTATGACTTGTATGACTTGGTGTATGTCTATGAAATTATTTTTCTCTACTTTAATGTCATGATGTGAGCTATTTAAAGCAATATTTTCTTCAGGCAATGAATGATTTAATTTGAATTCAATCTGAGGGATGGGACTGGCTATCAATACATCAGGGTTGAGCCTAAATACAGATTCGTTTTGATTAATAAACTCTGCAGATTCGTAATTATGTTTGATTCTATAGTTTGATATTTGTTGCGTCATGGTTTGAAATTCCAAAGCATTCAGAAAAAATGAAAGTCAATGAATAGTAGCACTTGTGATTCATAATAGTTAAAAAACCCTCGTTGCAGTAGCATCTTTGTTGTCTTTTGGTGTCACTTTTGCTGATGTCACTATTGGTGGTTTGATTGATGCTGGTATGTATTCAATCTCAAACACAGCCACAGCCACAGGTGGTACCAAATCCACCACCAGAGGTGTAGGCCCACAGAACAACGGTACAGATGAATTGTTTTTCGCCGCTTCTGAAGACTTGGGCGATGGCTTGAAAGCGAATGCGCGCCTTGGTTTCAACGCAAGTGCAACTACCGCTGGATCATCTTTAACCAACCGTATTTCCTATATCGGTCTTTCCTCCGCCAGCTTCGGTGAAGTACAAGTGGGTGAACAGTGGAAGCCTGGCTTCTTCAGCATTCTGTTTATTGAACCTACGGGCTTGGTTTCCACATCAGGCGCGGGCTTGGTTGGTCCTGCTGAAATGGCTGCTTACACAGCCAACTCCATCACTTACACATCGCCCAGCTTTAACGGTATCGGTTTCCAATACCAAAAAGGTTACGGCGAACAAGCAGGGAACTCTTCTGGTGACAATTCTGGATACAGAATTGACTACAGAATCGGTGGTTTGTATGTGACTTACGCTGGCGCTACCACCAACATGGCTTCTGCCGGTACGTTCAAAGGGAATACCATTGGCTCATCAGCTGATGTACTCTATACAGCCACAAACAACACCACCCAAGTCAAGTCAAACGGTTATGGCGCAAGCTACGACTTTGGCATGGCTAAGATAAGTGCCGGTTCTTTCAGCTCGACCGTAAGTTCAGCTAAATCTAACAGCACAGCTTATGGCCTGAGTGCACCTGTTGGTCCAGTTGTACTGGCTGCTGTTTTCTCAAGCGGTCAAACAACTGACTCCAGTGCAAACAGTGTAAACGTCAAAGCGCAACGCTATGCAGGGTTTTATAACCTAAGCAAGCGCACTTCTTTGTACGCATTCACTGGCACTTCTACCGCCGGTGCAACAAGAAAAACCACTGAATCGGCTATTGGTATCAAGCACTCTTTCTGATCTGACACTGGCTTAGCCAGTCAAGATTTAAAAGTCAAAACCCGCTGTGGCAACGCAGCGGGTTTTTTTATTCGCCATGATCAACTTCAATCCAGCACTTACGCCTCAGAATTCACCGCTGAAATAAGTGCAAGAAGGCCATGCAACTGGCCACCATACTGGAGCCCTTATTGATTGTTACCATGGGGGTGGTGGTCATGCTGATCGTGCTGGCGGTCATGTTGCCCATCATTCAGCTCAATCAGTTCGTGCGATGAGGGTGACACATGGCGAGTACGTTGGACGGAAAATTGGTGGTGGCGATTTCCTCGCGCGCCTTGTTCAATTTTGAAGAAGAGAACCAGGTCTTCGAGCAAAACGACGACCGCGCCTACATGGATTTGCAACTCGGCAGGCTGGAGCAACCGGCGCTGCCGGGGGTAGCGTTTTCACTGGTTAAAAAACTGCTGGCCTTCAACCAGCCCGGGGACGCCAGAGTAGAAGTGGTTATTCTGTCGCGCAACGACCCGGTCAGCGGCATGCGCGTATTTCGCTCGGCGCAACACTATGGGCTAGATATTCAACGCGGCAGTTTCACCCGTGGGCAGCCACCTTGGCGCTATCTCAAACCCTTGAACGCCAATTTGTTTTTGTCCGCCCATTTGAGCGATGTGCGCGCCGCGCTGGACGCCGGTGTGCCTGCCGCGCAGGTGTATCCACACTCCGCACACGCGTCACAGGCGCATCCGCATGAAGTGCGCATCGCTTTTGACGGCGACGCGGTCTTATTCAGCGACGAAGCGGAACGCGTGTTTCAGTCTCAAGGCTTGAACGCATTTCAACAACACGAAAAAGACCATGCGGCTCAACCCTTGTCCGCCGGTCCGTTCAAACCCTTGCTGGCTGCACTGCATCGGTTGCAACAAGAGGGCACGCCAGCCATCCGCATTCGCACGGCTTTGGTGACGGCGCGCAGTGCGCCCGCGCATGAACGAGCCATTCGCACCTTGATGCAATGGAACATTCAGGTAGATGAAGCCATGTTTTTGGGCGGCCTACCCAAGGGCGAGTTTTTGCGCGAATTTGAGCCAGATTTCTTTTTTGACGATCAAACCGGACATATCGAATCAGCCGCCTTGCACGTCCCCGCCGGGCATGTGGCCAGCGGAGTGCAAAATACACCTTTGCCAGCTGATTGATGTTTCATGCGAATTTTTAATCCCCTACGCTCTATTTGGCGCAAAACCATGACCCACCTCGGTCATGTGCTCACCTTGTCTATGCCGTATTTCCGCTCGGAAGAACGCTGGTCTGCGCGTTTTTTGCTGTTGGCCATCATCGGTCTGAATTTAGGCATGGTTTACGTGCTGGTGCTGCTCAACGACTGGAACCGGGTGTTTTATGACGCTTTGCAAAACCACGATGAAGCGGTTTTCTGGGAACAACTCAAAGTCTTTGGCATGCTGGCTGGCGCTTTTATTGTGGTGGCGGTCTACCGTTTTTACTTGACGCAATTGCTGGAGATTCGCTGGCGGGCGTGGATGACGCGAGATTTTTTAAACCGCTGGACAACGCACCAAATTTTTTACCAAATCGAGTTACGCCAAGCACTGGCCGGTCACGACGGGATCAGGGGCACGGACAATCCTGACCAGCGTATCCAAGAAGACATTCAACTTTTTACCAGCAACACGATTGAATTGAGCATGGGCTTGCTAGATGCTTTGGTGACCTTGGGCAGTTTTATTGGCATATTGTGGATGTTGTCCGGCGGTTTTGTTTTCTCAATGAACGGTTATGAAATCACCATTCCCGGTTTCATGGTGTGGATGGCTTTGTTGTATTCCGTCGGCGGCAGTGTCATCGGACATTTTCTGGGTCGTCGCATGGCACCACTGAATTTCGCTCAACAAAGGCTAGAAGCCAACTTTCGCCACCACTTGGTTCGGGTGCGCGAGTACAGCGAGGCCATCGCCATGGACAGGGGCGCAGCTTTTGAAAATGGATCGTTGCAGCAACGGTTTTTGCAAGTGGTCGGCAATTTCAAACAATTGTTGAAAGTACAAAAGCGTTTCACTTGGTTCAGTTCTGGTTATGGACAGGCTGCGGTCGTGTTTCCTATTTTGGTGGCTGCGCCGCGCTACTTTGCCGGCACCATCCAATTGGGTGAATTGATGCAAATATCTTCTGCTTTTGGCAGGGTGCAAGACGCGCTGAGTTGGTTGATCACCAATTACAGCAATTTGGCTTCTTGGACAGCCACTACGCATCGCCTGAGCGTTTTTTCAACCCAGATGGAAACCTTACGAGCCATTTCTTTTGCGGTGGTTCAACCACTGGGACAAGACAGCCCGCCTGCCACCGAATTGAAAACTTCAGCCCTCACCATTACCCTGCCTGATCGCACCGTGTTGTTAGATGACGTGGTGCTCAAAGTCAGTCCCGGGGACTCGGTGTTGATTCGCGGCCCTTCAGGCAGCGGCAAATCGACATTGCTGCGTGTGCTGGCAGGCATTTGGCCTTATGTGCGCGGCTGGGATGCGAAACACCAGCCCCTGCCTATTTCCGAAGCAGTGGTGTTGCCCGCCAACACCGTATTCATCCCGCAAAGACCTTATTTTCCAGATGGTACGTTGCGTAACGCACTGGCTTATCCCCAGATCAGTGTGGATTACACCGATGAACAATTGAAACAAGCGCTGGAGCTCGCATTGCTGCCTCAATTGAGCTCGCAACTTGACATGGTCGGACAGTGGACGCAGCAACTCTCTGGGGGCGAAGCCCAGCGTTTGGCCATGGCCAGGGTATTTTTAAGAAGTCCAAGTTGGGTGTTTGCCGACGAAGCCACCAGTGCGTTGGACGAGGCCACAGAAAAAATCATTTATGAACGCTTGTTGTTGATGGTCATGCGACAAGGTGGTGCACTGGTGTCAGTCGCGCACCGACCCAGCGTAGCGGCTTATCACCAACGCTTATGGCAATTGGTGAATGTGAATGAAGGCAGCATTAAAAGCCATGTGCTGCAAGTCAGCCATTAAAGTAGCTTTTTAAAACCTGGGCTCAAGAATTTAGCCCAATGGCCGATTCTTGGTGGGCGGGGGATATAAGTTTCAGACCGTCCCCGCTCATAGTCCCGGTTTAAGGGACGCGCCCTAGTGGTGCCGGGGACGGTCGCCTTTTTTGGATGGAGCTTTCATTACCCCAACTAGTGAGAAGCAACGAAGCCGGTTTCAAACCATGAAACCGGCTTTTTTGTTTGATTTTGCATAAATTGTAAATTGGGGTCAGACCCCGATTTTTTAATTGGAGTCTGACCCCGATTTTTTCAAACGCATCTCGGCTGCACGCGCATGGGCTTGCAAGCCCTCGCCGTGCGCCAACACGGACGCAGTCTGACCAAGTATGTGTGCACCGGCTTCGGACACCTCAATCAAGCTGCTGCGCTTTTGAAAATCGTAGACTCCCAGCGGCGAAGAAAACCGCGCTGTGCCAGAAGTAGGCAACACATGGTTGGGGCCGGCGCAATAGTCGCCCAGGCTTTCGCTGGTGAACGCGCCCAGAAAAATCGCGCCAGCGTGGACCAGCAAAGGCTCCCATCGGTGCGGCTCACTGCTGCTGACCTCTAGATGTTCTGGCGCAATGCGGTTGCTGATTGCACAGGCCTCTTGCATGCTGCGAGTGTGTATCAGGGCGCCGCGCCCGTTCAAGGAGGCACGAATAATGTCTTGGCGCGGCATCTCAGGCAACAGTTTGTCGATGGACGCTTGAACCGCGTCCACATAAGCAGCGTCCGGGCACAGCAAAATACTTTGTGCGAGTTCGTCGTGCTCGGCCTGACTGAACAAATCCATGGCTACCCAATCGGGCGGCGTGCTGCCATCGGCCAGCACCAGTATCTCAGAGGGTCCGGCAATCATGTCAATGCCAACCGTGCCAAACACGCGCCGTTTGGCCGCCGCCACGTACGCATTCCCCGGGCCAGTGATTTTGTCGACCCGCGGCACCGTGGCAGTGCCGTAGGCCAGGGCCGCGACAGCTTGCGCCCCGCCGATGGTGAATGCACGACTGACACCAGCCACATACGCCGCCGCCAGTACCAGTTCGTTACGCTCACCGCGTGTGGCGGTCTTGCCGCTACCGACTGCGCCGCCTGTGGCCACGCTGCCGCGCACCGGTGTCGGTACCACCATGATGATCTCGCCAACACCTGCTACATGCGCAGGTATGGCATTCATCAACAAGCTTGACGGGTAAGCCGCTTTGCCGCCTGGCACGTAAATACCTGCGCGGTCCAGGGGCGTGACTTTTTGGCCGAGCAAACTGCCGTCGGCGTCACGGTACTGCCAGCTTTCGCCGCAGGCTTTTTTTTGTGCCTCGTGGTAGCTGCGAATACGCGCAGCAGCGTCTTGCAACGCACGTTTTTGCGCCTCTGGGAGGCCATCGAATGCAGCTTTGAAATCAGATTGCTGCAACTCCAACTCAGCCATGCTAGCGGCTTGCAAGCCATCAAAGCGTGCGGTGTAGTCCAGCACGGCAGCGTCGCCGCGCACTTTCACATCCGCAAGAATGTCAGCCACGCGCTGCTCAATAGCGGCATCGGTATCGGCCGACCAATGCAGGCGTTGTTGAAACAGGGTTTCAAAATCGGCTTGGGCAGTGGACAGGCGAAGAGGGCGGGCGTTCATGGCAAGAGATGAATTGAATCAGCGGGGTCAGTGAGAAGCAAAAGCATCAAGCAGTGCGGGCGATAGCGCGGTCGAAGGTATCGATCAATTGGCGGATGGCTGCAGTTTTGAGTTTCAGCGATGCCTGGTTCACCACGAGGCGAGAGCTGATGTCCATGATGCGTTCGACTTCAAGCAAATGATTCGCCTTGAGCGTGCTGCCGGTGGACACCAAATCAACGATGGCGTCCGCCATGCCGGTAAGCGGCGCAAGTTCCATGCTGCCGTACAGCTTGACCAGGTCGACGTGTACGCCTTTGGCGGCGAAAAAGTCCCGCGCAATCGCTACGTACTTGGTGGCCACACGCAGCCGTGCGCCTTGTTTGACCGCAGCTGCGTAATCGAAACCTTGCGGCACGGCCACACTCATGCGGCAACGCGCAATCTGTAAATCCAGCGGTTGGTACAAACCGGCACTGCCATGTTCGATCAACGTGTCCAGACCGGCCACACCCATGTCGGCACCGCCGTATTCCACGTAGGTGGGTACGTCTGAGGCACGCACCAGCACCACCCGCAAATCGTCTCGGTTGGTCGGCAATATGAGCTTGCGTGATTTTTCTGGGTCTTCCAAAACGGTAATGCCTGCAGCCTCGAGCAGCGGCAGGGTTTCGTCAAATATGCGTCCCTTGGACAGCGCCAGCGTGATACTCATCGGGTTCTTTCAATGTCCGCGCCCAAGGCGCGCAGTTTGTCTTCCATGCGATCGTAGCCGCGATCCAGATGGTAAATCCTATCGACCACGGTTTCGCCAGATGCCACCAAACCGGCGATCACCAGGCAGGCTGAGGCACGCAAATCGGTGGCCATGACGGTCGCGCCAGACAATTGCGCTACACCTTCGACCATGGCTACCTTGCCGTCAATGCTGATGCGCGCACCTAAACGCAACAATTCGTTCACATGCATGAACCGGTTTTCAAAAATGGTTTCTGTGACTTTGGCATTGCCCTGCGCCACCGCATTGAGCACCATAAACTGCGCTTGCATATCGGTGGGGAAACCGGGGTATTCGGTGGTGCGAAAACTTTGCGCTTTCAAATGCTGGTGCGCAGGCACGCTTGAGCGTACGCGCAAGCCATTGTCGATGGCCTCGATGTGAACGCCAGCGTCCCTTAACTTATCGATCACGGCCTCTAAGTGATCGCCGCGTGCGTGTTTCAGCACCACGTCGCCGCCAGTGGCTGCCACCGCGCACAAAAACGTACCGGCCTCGATGCGGTCTGCCACCACCTGATGCCGCGCACCGTGCAGGGCTTGTACACCTTGGATATGAATCCGACTGCTGCCATGCCCGCTGATGCGAGCGCCCATGGCGATCAGCAATTCGGCCAAGTCAGGTATCTCAGGCTCTTGGGCTGCGTTCTCCAACACGGTATCGCCCTCAGCCAAACAAGCGGCCATCAACAAGTTTTCAGTGCCGGTGACTGTGACCATATCCGTGGCAATGCGTGCGCCCTTCAAACGGGTGAGTCCTGGCTTCAGACGCGCCACCATATAGCCGTGTTCCACATCAATCACAGCGCCCATGGCTTGCAAGCCTTTGATGTGCTGATCCACAGGTCTTGTACCAATGGCGCAACCGCCCGGCAAAGACACCTTGGCATGACCGAAACGCGCCAGCAAAGGGCCCAGTGCCAGCACCGAGGCACGCATGGTTTTCACCAGTTCGTAAGGCGCTTCGGGTGTGTGCAAACCGCTTGCGTTCAGCACCATGTCGCCATTGTCTTGACGCTCGGCGTTCACCCCCATGTGACGGATCAACTTGAGCATGGTGCTGACATCTTGCAACTGTGGCACATTAGTCAGAGTGACCGTGTCAGCGCTGAGAAGCGCTGCACAGAGTTCGGGTAAGGCCGCGTTTTTGGCGCCGGCAATCGACACCTCGCCGTGCAACTGGCGTCCACCGCGAATGAGTAATTTGTCCATGCGCGCGCGGCAGCAGGCCTCAGGCCTGCGCCTTCCATTCGGCGGGGGTCAATGTTTTCATCGACAGCGCATGTACTTCGTCGTTCGCCATTTTGTCGCCCAAGGTCCCGTATACCAGTTGGTGACGTTGGATCAAACGCAAGCCTTCAAAACGCGCAGACACAATGGTGCCAAACCAGTGGCGTCCATCGCCTTCAATTTGCAAGTGTTCGCACGGCAAGCCGGCAGCAATCATGTGTTGGATTTGTTCAGCGTTCATACATTACCCTCGGATTTTGTAGCCTATGCGAAGCAAATGCAGTGCGATGGCAGCCACGATCAGATTGGCACCACCGACGAGCGCCAAACTGGTCCAGGGCGACACATCGCTGACACCGAAAAAGCCATAACGAAAGCCGTCGATCATGTAGAAGAACGGATTGAAGTGGCTGATCTGCTGCCAAAATGGCGGCAGCGAATGGATGGAATAGAACACGCCACTTAAGAATGTCATGGGAGTGATCAAAAAGTTTTGGAACGAGGACATCTGGTCAAACTTGTCGGCCCATAAACCGGCGATCAAACCCAATGTGCCAAGCATGGATGCGCCGAGCAACGCAAACACCAGAATCCACAACGGTGCCACAGCACTGAGTGGCGCAAACCACATGGTAAACAGCAACACGCCGAGTCCAACCGCAAAACCGCGCACCACCGCAGCCAGCACATACGCCGCAAACCAACTCCAATGACCCAAGGGCGTCAGCAAAATGAACACCAGATTACCCATCATCTTGCTTTGCACCATGGATGACGAACTGTTGGCGAAAGCGTTTTGCAACACGCTCATCATCACCAAGCCAGGCACCAGAAAAGAGGTGTAGCCGACGCTGTCGTACACCGTGACGCGGCCTTCGAGCAAATGCCCAAAGATCAGCATATAAAGCAGCGCAGTCAGGACAGGCGCAGCTATGGTTTGCGCACTGACTTTCCAAAAGCGCAGCACTTCTTTGTAAAACAGGGCGCGCCATCCGGTCATGCTGCAGCTCCCATCACATCCAAAAACACGTCTTCCAGATCGGCTTTGCGTATTTCCACGTCCTCGGCGATCAGCCCAGCGCTGCGCACCGCTGCCAGGTAATGTTCAATTTGCGCCGCGTCGTTGGCTGGGAATTGCACGATGCGTCCTGTGACTCGCGCCTGCGCAGCGAGTTCGGGCGGGAGTTGTGCGTCCAGTTTGAAACGCAACACATTGCTGGAAGCGTTTTTGAGCAAGGTGCTGGTGTTGTCCAAGGCCACCACCTTGCCCAGTTTCAACATGGCAATGCGCGAGCACAAAGCTTCGGCTTCTTCCAGGTAATGGGTGGTCAGTAAGACCGTATGACCTTCGCGGTTCAAGCGGGCGATGAATTGCCACAAAGTCTGGCGCAATTCCACATCCACGCCAGCCGTCGGTTCGTCAAGCACGATGACAGGTGGTTTATGCACCAGCGCTTGCGCGACCAGCACACGCCGCTTCATGCCACCAGACAACTGGCGCATATTGTGGTTGGCTTTGTCACCCAGGCCGAGGTTGTCCAGCAGTTCGTCTATCCACGCATCATTGCCAGTGACACCGAAATACCCCGATTGAAAGGTCAAGGCTTCGCGCACAGAAAAAAATGGATCGAAGACGAGCTCTTGCGGCACCACGCCCAACAATTTGCGCACCTGTAGCGCTTGGGTTTGAACGTCCAGATCGTGCACGCGGATATGGCCACTGCTGGATTTCAATAAGCCAGCCAATATGCTGATGAGCGTGGTTTTTCCCGCGCCGTTGGGCCCGAGAAGACCGAAAAATTCTCCAGCTTGGATATCGAAAGACACCTGATCCAATGCGGTGAACGAGCCACGGGCATTGGTGAATGTTTTGGAAACAGATTGAAAGGAGATGGCAGCCATGGCAAGCTGGCTATTCTAAGCGCAGGTGTGATGTGCGGCGATCAACGCGTCAGTTGAGTCAAGCGGGCTGCATGTGGGCAGACAAAATATCTGTCAAACCATAAAGTGCCGCCAGTTGGCTGGCGCGTGCTGGCAGGCCGGTGATCTGCAGTTGCAACTGTTGTGTCGATGCGGTGCGACATGCGCTCAATAAAACGGCGAGTGCTGAAGAATCGAAATGCTCAAGAGCCGCCGTATCCAACACAAAAATACCTTGCTGTTTTGCCATGGCTTTGTCCAGTTGAAGGCCAACGGATGCCGCCTGCGCCTGAGTCAAGGTGGAAGGCAAAGACATATGGGCAGCAGTCATTGTTTTTTATTGTTCGATTTATTGCGCTCGCTCAAAGTGACGATCAATCCGTCCACTCCTTTGGCATTGATTTCCTGCGCAAACTGGGTGCGGTAATTGTCAACCAGCCATATGCCCAGAATATTTAAGTTATAAATTCGCCAGCCTGAGTCGGACTCAGCAGTTTTTTCCAACCGGTAATCGATAGGGATAGGCTCTGCGCCGCCACGGATTTCAGAACGAACCACCAGTTCATTGTCGTTACTGACATTGCGCATGGGTTTGACCACAATAGTGGAGCTGTCTTTCACCTGAGCCAAGGCTCCAGAATAGCTGCGCATGAGCAACATTTTGAATTCATCTTGCAAGCGTTTTTGTTGCTCTGGCGTGGCTTGCCGCCATGCGGGCCCCACCGCACCGGCGGTCATTCGCTGAAAGTTGACATAAGGCATCAATTTGGTGTCGACGATCAAACCGATTTTTTGCAAATCGCCCGCTTTGAGGGCAGGATCTTTTCGCACCATATCGAGCAGTTCGTTGGTTAATTTCTGTACAAATGCATCAGGCGCCTGTTCGGCCTGGGCGCTGAAAACAAAAACCAAGCAAGTCAGCAGGGAAATGACCAGGTTTTTAAGCGTGAAGTAGGGTTTGAAAAACAAGTGCGCCATGACAGTAGGTGGGATGGTTGCCAAAGAGTTAACCCGAATTATTGGCTATTTTGACCTTTGTCATAGCCATCGTCACCATCATTGTCTTTATATTCTGATTTGCTTTGAATGGCAGCTTGGCGTCTTTGAAGGTAGGCATCCCGGATAAAGCTGTATTTGTCCAAAGCCACTTCATTCAAACTTTTATCCATGCCCAAAAATGAAGCACGCTTATCTACCAAGCGCACAGCTGTTCCACTGTATTTGAGGCCTACTGGGTTGACCTCTCGCCAAAGATCGTACTTGTTGTCTACCGCCCAACCGACGGTATCTCTGGCATTGGACGGGCCGAGCAAAGGAAGAACCAGATAAGGCCCTGAAGGCACGCCCCATACACCTAAGGTCTGTCCAAAATCTGCACTGCGACGCTGAATACCTGCCCAGGTGGCCACGTCAAAGAGTCCGAAAACGCCAAACACCGAGTTGACAGCCACCCGCAATCCGGTTTCTGCCGTTTCCATGGGCTTGCCCTGCAAAACGTTGTTCACGGTGGAGCCCACGTCTTTGAGATTGCCAAAAAAATTGCTCACGCCTTTTTGCAGCGGATCGGGTACTGTTTGTTGGTAGGTCACTGCAACCGGTCTGACCAAATTGGCATCAATCTTGTCATTGAACTCGCTCACCCGCCGGTTGCTGGCCTCGTAAGGATCTTTGGGATTGGCTGCAGGATCACTGGCGCAACCTGCCAGTACCGCCAATGCAAGCCAAGTCTGGGCATACAGCCTGAAGCGAACATGGGTTGTGCGACAGATCATTGCTTACCTGAAGTGTCAGGTCCGTCACTTGCTTTGTTGTAAAGAAAACGGCTGATCAGGTTTTCCAACACGACCGCAGACTGCGTGGATTGCACCTTGTCGCCTTGGACCAAATTGACGCTATCGGAACCAGCCTCTATGCCTATGTATTGTTCGCCCAGCAAACCACTGGTCAGGATTTTCAATGAGCTGTCTTTAGGGAACTGAAACCGTACGTCCAAGGCCAACACCACTTTGGCCTGAAAGTTTTTGTCGTCAAACTGTATGTCACGCACTCGCCCGACCACCACGCCAGCACTTTTCACTGCTGCTTGCTTTTTTAAGCCACCGATATTGTCGAAATAAGCACTGATGTCATACGTTTTTTGCCAACTGACTGACAACAGATTGGCTGACTGCAAAGCCAAAAACAGCAGCGCGACAGCACCCAAGAGAACCAGCATACCCACCCAGACATCGGTTTTTGTACGTTGCATGCTTACATTTCCTTTATCAAAGCGTGAACATTAAGGCAGTCAGCACAAAATCCAGCGCCAATACCGTCAGAGAAGCCATCACCACGGTTCTGGTGGTGGCGCGGGCGACACCCTCGGGTGTGGCCTGGGCCTCAAAACCTTGACGCAATGCCACGAAACTCACGGTCAGACCAAACACCACGGTTTTGATAAAACCATTGCCTACATCTGACCAAACGTCTACTCCATCCTGCATTTGACCCCAAAACGATCCGGCGTCTACGCCAATCATCACCACCCCTACCAACCAGCCGCCCAAAATACCGACGGCGCTGAATATCGCACCCAAAATAGGCATCACCAGCACACCAGCCCAAAATCGCGGTGCAAGAATGCGAGCGACAGGGTCGATGGCCATCATTTCCATGGCACTGAGTTGCTCTCCCGCTTTCATCAAACCGATTTCTGCGGTAAGCGATGTGCCTGCCCTTCCAGTGAAAAGCAAGGCCGACACCACCGGCCCGAGTTCTCGCACTAAGCTTAAAGCCACCAACAAACCCAGCGCAGACGCTGATCCAAAGCGCTGCAAGGTGTTATAGCCTTGCAATGCCAGCACAAAGCCGACAAACAAGCCCGAAACCGAAATGATGGCCAAAGAATAATTACCCAAAAAATGCATCTGGTCACGCACCAGTCCAAAACGCTTGATGCAAGCAGGCCCTAAAGCCAGCAAACGAATAAATAACTTTGTGGCATGGCCCACATCGGCCAACCACCACCTGACCGAGGCACCAACACCCGCAAGCAAATCCCTCATGGCTTTGCTCCGCGATTGACAGGGATACCAAAGTCGGTGGCCGCATCAGGCGCCGGGTAATGGAAACGTACCGGACCATCGGGCGCGGCGCTGACGAACTGTTGCACCAAGGGATCGGTGCTTTGGCGCACTTCCTGCGGGGTTCCTTGTGCAGCAATGCGGCCATTGGCCAAAATAATGACTTGATCAGCAATGTGGAAAGTCTCTTCCAGATCGTGAGACACCACGATACTGGTCAAGCCCAAGGTGTCGTTCAATTGGCGAATCAAGCGGGCTGCCGTACCCAAAGATATCGGGTCTAAACCAGCAAACGGTTCGTCATACATCATCAATTCCGGGTCGAGCACCATGGCACGAGCCAACGCTACCCGACGAGCCATACCACCGGAAATTTGGCTGGGAAACAAATCACGCGCACCGCGCAGTCCCACTGCCTGTAGTTTCATCAAAACGATGTCGCGCACCATGACCTCAGGCAAAGTGGTGTGTTCGCGCAAAGGGAAAGCGACATTGTCTGACACCGTCATGTCGGTAAACAAAGCGCCGAACTGGAACAGCATGCCCATGCGACGGCGGGCTTCAAACAAAGCCTCTCTGTGCAAACTGCCTATATCTAAAGAATCAAACAACACCTTGCCGCTGTTGGCGCGGTATTGCCCGCCAATCAAACGCAGTACCGTGGTTTTGCCGCCGCCGGATGCGCCCATCAACGCAGTGACTTTGCCTTGAGGGATTTTCAGGCTCACGCCTTCGAGCACCGGTCGCTCGCCGTATCCGAAGTGCACATCCTCAAGCTGGATCAATGGCGGTTCAACAAGTGACATGTGTAATGCAGATGCAGCAAAAAGGGTTGAGCTGCCATTCTAAGTGGCAGTCACTTATTGAAATTGAATTCAAACAAGCCTGTTATCAACGTGGTAATTCGCTCTCGCCCATCAAATACTGGTCGATGGTACGTGCCGCTTGCCTGCCTTCACGGATGGCCCAGACCACGAGTGACTGGCCGCGTCGCATGTCCCCGGCAGCAAACACTTTGGGTACGTTGGTGAGGTAGCCACTGCCCTCTTCGGTATGGGCCTTGGCGTTACCCCGTGCGTCTTTGTCAACACCAAATGCATCCAGCACGGTCGCGACCGGATTGACAAAGCCCATGGCCAACAGCACCAGATCAGCCTTGTGGGTATGTTCGGTGCCGGGAATTTCGGTCAATTTACCGTCCTTCATTTCGACATGGACGGTTTTTAAACCAGTGAGCTTGCCTTTTTCGCCGATGAATTCCTTGGTGGAAATAGCGAACTCGCGCTCACAGCCCTCTTCATGGCTGGAACTGGTGCGCAACTTCAGCGGCCAATAAGGCCAGACCAGCGGTTTGTCCTCGTGCTCGGGTGGTTGCGGCATAACCTCAAACTGGGTAACGTGGGCAGCGCCATGGCGATTGGAGGTGCCGACGCAGTCAGAACCGGTGTCACCGCCGCCGATCACGATGACGTGTTTACCGTCTGCCCGCAATTGACCTTTGAACGTGTCACCCGCATTCACCTTGTTTTGCTGCGGCAAAAACTCCATAGCGAAATGCACACCGTCGAGGTCTCGGCCGGGAACGGGCAAGTCGCGCGATTGTTCGGAGCCGCCGGTGAGCAACACCGCATCGAATTCTTTTTTCAGTTGTTCGGCGCTGATGGTGTTCTTGGCCCAATTGGTGACCTTGCTGTCTTTGGGCCAGGCACCGACCATCACGCCGGTGTTGAACACCACGCCTTCGGCTTGCATTTGTTCGACACGGCGGTCGATGTGCGACTTTTCCATTTTGAAATCGGGAATGCCGTACCTCAATAAGCCACCGACACGGTCGTTCTTTTCAAACACAGTGACTGCATGACCGACACGCGCGAGTTGTTGGGCAGCGGCCATGCCGGCAGGACCAGAACCTACGACCGCGACTTTCTTGCCTGTTTTTTTCAATGGCGGTAAAGGCTTGACCCAGCCCTCGGCCCAACCGCGATCAATGATGGCGTGTTCAATCGATTTGATACCGACTGCGTCGTCATTGACGTTCAACGTACAAGCCGCTTCGCAAGGCGCAGGGCATATGCGACCGGTGAACTCTGGAAAGTTGTTGGTGCTGTGCAAAACGGTTAAGGCGTTGTGCCAGTCATTGTTGAACACCAAATCATTGAAATCAGGAATGATGTTGTTGACTGGACAACCGCTGTTGCAAAACGGAGTCCCGCAATCCATGCAACGCGCACTTTGCGTTTTTGCTTGCTCGGCACTCAAACCGATGACAAATTCTTTGTAATGTTTGAGCCGTTCAGGGACGGGCTTATAGCCCTCTTCGACGCGCTCAAACTCCATGAAGCCGGTGATTTTTCCCATGATATTTCCTGTGATGACGCGTTAAGACTTGACTGCTGATTTGACAGCTTTGGCTGCGGCGACAGCTTTGACTTCAGTTGCAGCCGCCATGTCGCCCAAGGCGCGCTTGTATTCATTGGGAAACACTTTGACGAACTTGGAACGGGCTTCGTTCCAGTTGTCCAGCAAGGCGCGCGCACGTTTAGAACCTGTCCAACGGTGATGCTCTTCCAGCAGTTTTTTCAATTGGGCTTCGTCGGTTTGACCACGGTGCCACATGGCTGTCGCCATGCTGTCGGTTTGTTCCTTGTCAGTCAAGACTTTGTCCATGCTGACCATGGCCGTGTTGCAGCGCTGTGCGAACTCGCCATCTTCGTCGTACACATAAGCAATACCGCCGCTCATACCTGCTGCGAAATTGCGGCCAGTGCCGCCGAGTACCGCCACGGTTCCGCCAGTCATGTATTCGCAGCCGTGGTCACCAGTGCCCTCGACCACGGCGGTGGCACCTGACAAACGCACCGCGAACCGTTCACCTGCCACCCCGCTGAAAAACGCTTCACCGCTGGTCGCGCCGTAAAGCACGGTGTTGCCGACAATGATGTTATGCGTGGATTCGCCGCGGAAATCGATGCTGGGTCGCACCACCACTCGTCCGCCGGACAAACCTTTGCCGGTGTAATCGTTGGCGTCACCGATCAAATACAAGGTGATGCCTTTGGCTAAGAAAGCGCCAAACGATTGACCGCCGGTGCCTTCGAGTTGAATGCGCAACGTATCGTCAGGCAAACCTTCGGGCCGTACCTTGGTGAGTGCGCCAGACAGCATGGCGCCGACTGAGCGGTTGACGTTGCGAGCGACTTCCATGAACTGCACTTTTTCGCCTTTGTCGATGGCGGCACGGCTTTTCTCAATCAGCACCTTGTCCAATGCTTTTTCCAGTCCGTGGTCTTGTGTAGCGACATGAAACAGCGGCGTGCCTGGAGTTACTTGCGGCATGGCCAATAACCGACCGAAGTCCAGTCCTTTGGCTTTCCAATGTTCCACGCCTTTTTTCATGTCTAGCAAATCGGCACGGCCAATCATGTCGTCGAACTTGGCTATGCCTAGTTGCGCCATGATGTGGCGTACTTCTTCGGCGATAAAGAAAAAGTAATTGACCACGTGTTCGGGCTTGCCAGAGAATTTTTTGCGCAGCAC
>NZ_JAVLFQ010000060.1:0-37161 GCF_046052765.1 Limnohabitans sp.
AACCCACTCGTAAGTGGGTTCTGATTGAGTTCTGTTGATTCTTACTGAACAACTTCTGGTTCATTGAAGATAGATGATTTTTTGTTCTTCCTCGGAACACGGTGCTCTTTCTTGACTCTTGGTTCTTTCACACTCAAAGCAAACGCAATGTGTTCTGCGTTCAGTTGGTTCTGTTTGGCGATGGAAACAATCTGTGCCAGTGCGTCTGAGTGTGTTGATTGAATCTGACGCATTTCTTCCTTCTGCATTGACTCAATCATCTTGCGAAGTTTGACCAATGTTGTCCCTGTATCACTCTGTGTCATACCGTTACCTCTGTGAGTTGTTGATGAGGGTTTGGATGGTATGAATGGGGGTAGGAATGGCAAGTTTTTTTCGATGAGCAAAGAAAAAACCGCATCACTTTTGGTGGTGCGGTTTGACTTGAAAAGTATAAAACTATTGACTTTTATACTTTTTCCAAAAAAAATCACCTAAATCTCTCTAAGTGATTGATTTAATTGACTTTTGGTGGGCCCCCCGTGAGTCGAACACGGCACCAACGGATTATGAGTCCGCTGCTCTAACCAAGCATGAGCTAGGGGCCCGCATTTGGTCATTTTACGCATTGATCCACTGAATCATGCGAAGATCAATCTTTTCAACTGAAAGCACTGCCCCATGACCATTTCCATGTACCAAGCCAGCGTGCCGCGCATCGTCAACATGCTGACCAACCTTGACCATTTGCTCAGCAAAGCGCATGCACATGTCGAGTCAAAAAAATGGAACGAATCTGCCCTGACTCAGTTTCGCCTCTACCCCGACATGCTTCCCTTGACGCGCCAAGTGCAAATAGCCTGCGATACCGCCAAAGGTGTGGTCGCACGTTTGGCTGGGGTAGATGTTCCTGCCTATGAAGACAACGAAGTCACTCTGGCAGAACTCAAGCAACGGGTTGCCAAAACACAAGCCTTTGTTCAAGGCTTTACCGCTACTCACATTGACGGGACAGAGGATAAGGACATCGTCACCAAGCGCGGCGACGTGGAGACACATTACAAAGGCATGCAATTTTTATTGAACCACGCCATGCCAAATATTTACTTTCATGTGACCACGGTTTACGCCATCTTGCGCCACAACGGCGTGGAAATCGGCAAGCGTGATTACCTGGGCAAGGTTTAAATAATTACCTGCGGACCGCTACAAACTGCCGGCTTGCGCATGCTGCACCGGCAGTTTTTATTTGTGACTCAGCGCGTTGCTCACCAGTTTGGCGGTAATGTCCACGATCTGAATCATGCGGTCATAGGGCATGCGAGTCGGGCCGATCACACCCAATGTGCCTACCACCATACCATCGACCTCGTAATTCGCGCTGACCACAGATAATTCTTCAAAAGGCACGATCTGACTCTCGCCGCCAATGTAAATACGCACACCTTCTGCTTGATTGGACATGTCGAGCAATCGCATGAGTTGCGCCTTTTGTTCAAACAAATCAAACGCGCGTCTTAATTGGCCCATGTCGCTGGAAAAATCAGAAACCGACAGCAAATTGCGTTCTCCGCTGATGACCACTTCATCCTCTGTGGAATTGATGGCTTCCGAACTGAATTGCACTGCCGCTTGCATCAAAGCAGCAATTTCGCTGCGCAATTTTTCCACTTCCTGTTGCAGCCGTTGTCGTACTTCATCGATACCCATGCCAACAAAATTTGCATTCAAATAATTGGAAGCTTCAATCAATTGAGATTGCGAAATGTCGGTGTCAGTGAAGATTACTCGGTTTTGCACATCACCATCGGGCGACACAATGATGACCAACACGCGTTTATCAGACAAGCGCAGAAATTCAATATGCCTGAAAACCGAACCTCGGCGTGGTGACATGACGACACCAACAAAATTGGAGAGGTTAGAGAGCAAACTGGCTGCATTTGCAATGACTTTTTGCGGTTGCTCTGGCGCTAACGTCGGTGCATGTAAGTCATCGCGGTTCACCGTGAGCATGGTGTCGACAAACAGTCGGTAACCTTTGGCGGTGGGAATTCGACCCGCTGAAGTGTGCGGGCTGACAATCAACCCCAACTCCTCCAGATCGGCCATGACATTGCGTACCGTGGCAGGCGACAATTCAATCCCGTTGGCCCGCGACAAGGTGCGGGAACCCACCGGTTGACCGTCGGCAATATAGCGCTCAACCAGGGTTTTCAACAGAAACTTGGCACGATCGTCCAGCATGGTCATCCTTTCGAATCATTTTAATGATGTAATTTGCCCATGAGCCTGACATTCCGCCACATTGCCCTGATCGGCAAACACCATTCCGCTTTCAACACTGCCCCGCCCGAACAAGCCCGGCAAGTACTGACGTCGCTGACCGAGTGGCTAAAGAAATTGGGCGCAGAGGTATTTTTGGAAAAGGACTCTGCTCAGCAAATTGGACTGGAAGTGGCCCCAACTTTGGATATTCAAGGCATTGCAGACCAATGCGATCTGGCGCTTGTGGTTGGGGGTGACGGTACCATGCTTGGCTTTGGGCGTCAGTTGGCACCTCACGGCGTTCCCTTGATCGGTATCAATCAGGGGCGACTGGGGTTCATTACCGATATAGCCTTGAACCAGTTGGAAGCCAATTTGGAACCCATGCTGTTTGGCGAATACGAACAAGATCACCGGGTCATGATGCATTCTCAGGTATGGCGCGGCAGTGAGTGTGTGATGGAAGCGCAAGCCTTGAACGATGTGGTGGTCAACCGAGGCGCTACCACCGGTATGGTCGAGTTGCGCGTCAGCATTGACGGCCATTTTGTCGCCAACCAACGCGCAGATGGTCTGATCATCGCCACACCCACAGGTTCCACCGCGTATTCATTGTCAGCCGGTGGGCCGCTGCTCCAGCCTTCACTGGGCGGGTTGGTGATGGTGCCTATCGCTCCTCATAACCTGTCAAACCGACCCTTGGTGCTGGCTGATTCGGTTGAAATCCAGATAGAACTGGTGGCCGGACGAGATGCCAGTGCAAATTTTGATATGCAGTCTCTTGCATCGCTGTGGATAGGCGATCAGGTAAGGGTACGTAAATCACAACACCATGCAGTGTTTCTACACCCCCGTGGCTGGAGTTACTTTGACACACTCAGACAAAAACTGCATTGGAACGAGGGAGGCTCATGAGTTTGCAACGCATCAGTCTGCGCGACTTCGTCATCGTGCGCCAACTCGAACTGGATATAGCTAATGGCTTTAGCGTACTCAGTGGCGAGACGGGTGCTGGCAAATCCATTTTGATCGATGCATTGCAACTGGTGCTGGGTGCGCGAGCTGACACGGGTGTCGTGCGTGAGGGTGCCACACGTACCGAAATCAGCGCCGGTTTTGCGGCGGGTTCAATGGTCAATCAATGGCTTCACGATAACGGGTTTGACCAAAGCGATGAGTTGCTGCTTAGACGCAGCATAGACACGCAAGGCAAAAGCCGGGCTTGGATCAACGGCAGCGCAGCGACGGCTGCGCAATTGCGCGAAATTGGTGACCAGTTGGTTGACATCCACGGTCAACATGCTTGGCAAAGCCTGACCAAGCCCAGCGCAGTTCGCGGTTTACTGGACGCCTACGCTGGTGTGGACTCACGCAGCCTGCTTCAAACTTGGGACCACTGGCGAACGGCTCAAGAGACCCTCTCCAACGCACGCTTGGCCCAAAACCAATTACAACAAGAACGCGAACGCCTGGCCTGGCAAATCGGTGAGGTCGACAAACTCTCCCCTCGAGCTGACGAATGGGAAGACTTGAACTCACAACACACCCGACTCTCCCATGCGCAGTCATTGATGGATGCAGCCCAAACGGCTTTGCAATATCTGAACGCTGAAGACGATGCGGCCACGCACAGCTTGTCCCAAGCACACAACGCTTTGCTGGAACAAAGCCATATCGAGCCCGAGTTTCAAGTGCTGGCCGACCAACTCGCCCAGTGTTTGGCTCAAGCCGAGGATGCCGCTCACAGTCTGCAAGCTTGGCTGCGCCGTGCCGACCTGGACCCGCAAGGTCTGCAAGAGCTGGACGCCCGACTAGGGCTTTGGGTCTCTCTGTCACGACGTTACAAGCGCACACCTGCTGAACTGCCAGACCTTTACGCCAGCTGGCAACTTGAATTGCAAAAGCTGGACGCTGCCGCTGATCTTGCTGCGCTTGAAAAAGCGGAACAAGCCGCGTCTCAGGCCTTTATAAAGCAAGCCAAGTTGCTCAGTAAAGCCCGCGCATCAGCGGCCCCCCAATTAGCCGCCAGCATCACCGCAGCCATGCAACATCTGGGCATGCAGGGCGGCCGTTTTGAAGTTTTGCTGGAAAACTTGCCCGAACCCGCCAGCCATGGTCTGGAGGACATTCAGTTTTTGGTCGCCGGTCATGCCGCCAGCACGCCACGTCCGGTCGGCAAGGTGGCCTCAGGCGGTGAGTTGTCGCGTATTGCGCTGGCTATCGCCGTGACCACCAGCCAATTGGGCACTGCACAAACGCTTATTTTTGACGAGGTCGATGCCGGTGTCGGTGGCGCCGTCGCTGAAACCGTCGGTCGCTTGATGAAGCAACTCGGGCGCGACCGCCAGGTGCTGGCCGTCACCCATTTGCCGCAAGTAGCAGCCTGCGCAGACAACCATTGGGTGGTCTCCAAGCAATCCGACAAACAAGGCAGTTTCAGCGCGGTTGAATCAGTTGCTGGCGAACAGCGCGTGAGTGAGATTGCACGCATGCTAGGCGGTGAGCGTCTCTCAGAAACCACCCACGCACATGCGCGCGAAATGCTGCAAGCCATGACTGCAACTTCAGCTCCCAAATCCAAGCCACGGGTGGCTAAAACATGAAACGCGAACTCGTGCTTATCACCGGCATGGCAGGTTCAGGCAAATCCATAGCCTTGCACGCACTGGAGGACGCTGGCTATTACTGCGTCGACAACCTGCCGCCAGAATTGCTGATGCCCTTTGTACAACTCGAAGACCGCAAGCAAACCACCAAAGTAGCCATCGCCATGGATGTGCGCAGTGCCAATGCCTTGCATACCGTGCCTGCCCAACTGGCCGAATTACGTAAACAAGACGTTAATGTCAGACTGCTTTTTCTGGATGCGGGATCCGACACTTTGCTGCGCCGGTTTTCAGAAACAAGGCGTAACCATCCCCTCTCGCACCCAGCGACCGATGGCAGCCACAGTCCACTGGATTTGATGAATGCTATTGAGCTCGAGCGCCAGTTGCTGGCGAACTTGCGAGAAGAGTCCCACATCATTGACACCAGCCAATTGCGAGCCAGTAAATTACAAAGTTACATACATGACTTGGTCACCGCCGCCAGCTCTCAACTGACCTTGATGTTTGAATCCTTTGCTTTCAAGCGCGGTATTCCCGTACACGCCGATTTCGTGTTTGATGTCAGAATGTTGCCCAACCCGCATTACGAAACCGAGTTGCGCCAGCAAACCGGGCGCGAAGCCCCCGTGGCCGATTGGCTGAGCCAACATCAACCGGTACACGCCATGAGAAATCAGATTGCAGAATTTCTGAATCATTGGTTGCCTGCCCTCAAACAGGATCACCGCAGTTATGTCACTGTGGCTATCGGCTGTACCGGCGGTCAACACCGTTCGGTGTATTTGGTAGAGCAATTGCACCAGCAGTTTGCCCACGACTGGGTCAGCTTGAAACGCCATCGGGAACTGGACCCGGCATAAGTTCCAACAACTTACGCACAGGCGCAGGCAAACCCATACCCGGCCATTGAGAAGCGCTGAACCAGTGTCCTTCACCCATAGCCACTCTCTCGGATAACAACACATGACAGGCATGCAAATGCAAATCCTTATGGGTCAACGCATGAACCACAGCAGGCGCCAAGCTGAGCAGATGACGCAGGTTTTGCGGCACCACTTCAAGCAATTGATTTTCTGAATCAAACAATGGCTGTGTGTACAAACTGGCCCACACACCCTTAGCGGGACGCTGCTGCAACCAGACATCCCGATTTGTCGTCGTGGCACACAACAGCCACAGGCTTTGCGAACTGCGTTTGATTTTTCGAGTTTTCACTGGGTAATCACTGGGATTCGCACGGGCCTTAGCCACACAGTCTTCTTGCACAGGGCAGGCCATACAAGTGGGCGCGGATCGTGTACACAAAGTCGCTCCCAAATCCATGATGCCTTGGGTATACGACGGCATGTCAAGCTCGTTTAACGGCAAACATGCCTCTGCCAAGGCCTGAAGTTTTTTTTCATTGGCTGATGAAGACAAGTCCAACGCAAAGCCTTGGTGTCGTGTCAACACACGTTTGACATTGCCGTCCAAAATCGCCACCCGTTCCTCAAAGCACAGCGATGCAATGGCTGCGGCGGTCGACGGCCCTATGCCTTTGAGTGTTTGTAATTGGTCGACCCGCCGAGGAAACACACCTGAAAATTCGCTCACCACCTGCTGCGCACAAGCATGCAGGTTACGTGCCCGGCTGTAATAACCCAGACCGCTCCACAAACCCAACACTTGGTCCAAGTGCGCAGCGGCCAGTGCTTGCACATCGGGAAACGCCCTCAAAAACCGCTGGTAATAGCCTATTACCGTCACAACCTGCGTTTGCTGCAACATGATTTCAGACAACCACACAAGGTAGGGATCTCGGGTGTTCTGCCAGGGCAAATCATGGCGGCCATGCACCCGCTGCCAATCGACCAAGCGGTTTGCAAACGGGTTCACGGCTTTTGGCACGCAGGGCAGTAAAACGTGGATCGCTGGCCTTGTACCAATCGCTTGATGGGCGATGTGCAAACGCGGCATGGTTGAGCTTCGCGGTCGTACACATTGGCTTGGAGTTGAAAATACCCGCTTTCCCCTTGCGCATTGGAGAAATCGCGCAAGGTGCTGCCGCCCTGCGCTACGGCCCTAGCCAACACATCGCGAATCGCACTGTGCAGCCTAGCGGCACGTGGTTTGCTGATGCGAGAGGCGCGCGTGGTCGGTCGGATTCCCGCCAAAAACAAAGCTTCGCTGGCATAAATATTTCCCACACCAACCACCAACTCGCCCGCCAGCAACACCTGTTTGATAGGCGCGTTTCGCTTTTTGAGACCCGCCGCAAACACAGCGGCATCAAACCCGTCCTCTAGCGGCTCCACCCCCAAATGTCCCAATAATTTGGTGGCCATCGCATCGGTTTGACTTGCGACGTAAACCACGGCACCAAATCGCCTAGGGTCATGCAATCGCAATAAGCCTTGGGAGGTAGTCAAATCAAAATGGTCGTGTTTACCGGCTGGCGCCGAGGCCTTGGTAAAGGTCAAAGAACCAGACATGCCTAAGTGAATCAATAGCAAACCTTCTGATAAATCAAGTAGTAGGTACTTACCTCGGCGCCTTACTCTCAGTATGTGTTTGCCCGTTAATTGCTCAGTCGCACACCCCAAAGGCCAACGTAAGGCCAGCCCGAGTTGTGCATTCAGGATTCTTGCTCCCGCAATGTCTGAGGCGAAACTCAGTCGGGTTACTTCAACTTCGGGTAATTCAGGCATGGCTGGCGCTTCATCAATGTCTGGGATTATCATTCCCCAATGAATACATTCCACCGACTGACACAATCCCCCGTTCACCTCACCGCATTTTTCTGCGCCCTCTGTTTAGTGGGTATGCCGATTTCTGCATTTGCTGAGGACGCCACTGCAGAAAAACCTGAAGTCATCCAAAACTCGGACTTGAATGGCGAGACCGCCATGCAAATCATGCTGGGTGAAATGCAAGTCAGCCGAGGCGATTTGGGTGCGGGCTACGCACTGATCTTGGATGCCGCCAGAAAATCCGGCGATGAATCACTCTACAAACGTGCGGTCGAGATTGCCTTGTCCGCACGAGATGGCACGACTGCGCTGGATGGCGCAAAGATGTGGAAAAAAGCTTTCCCCATGTCGCGCCAAGCCAATCAACATGTGCTGCAAATCCAAGTGGCGTTGAACCAGTTGGCTGAAAGCTTGATGGCACTGCGAGCCTATGTTCAGTTAAGCCCTGAATCTGAACAAGTGCTGATCATCAATGGTTTGCCTCAGATTTACGCCCAAGTCAAAGACAAAGAATTAGCCACTGCTGTGGTGGAACAAGCGCTGGTGCCATTTGTCAGTAATCCCGCCACAGCGGCAGCGAGTTGGACTGCCATCGGGCGCATGCAGGTATCCGCTAAAAAACTCCCTCAGGCTTTAGAGTCCGTTAACAAAGCGATTGCCGCCAACCCGTCAGCTATCGAGCCTGGTTTTCTGGCCTTGGAATTGTTCTCTTTGGGTGTGTCACAAGCTGAAGACATCCTCAAAACCATTTTGACTGACGGCAGCCCACCTCATTTGCGCTTGAATTTCGCCCGTGTGTTGGTTGATTTGCAGCGATTACCGGAAGCATCCAAGCTACTTGCCTCACTTAACAAAAGCCAACCGGATTTTGCTGATGCCTGGCTGATGCAAGCTGCGATTTCGATGGAAATGAACAAGTACGAGGAAGCCAAACAAGCTTTGCTGAAATATATTGATTTGGAAAAACCCAAGGAAGACGCGCGTTTATCGCAGGCGTATTTGATGCTGTCGCAAATCGCTACCAAGGAGAAAAAACCTAGCGAGTCAGAAGCCTGGCTCAGCAAAATCGATGATCCAGAGGCCATCACCCAAGTTCAAATCCAACGCGCTAACGTACTGGCCAGCAAAGGCGAGATGGCCAAAGCTCGCGCGTTGCTGGCTGACTTACCTGAAAATTCTCAGCAGGCCAAGCGAACCAAATTACAAGCCGAGTTGAAACTGCTACGTGATTACAAAATGCATGAGGCTAGTTATCAGCTATTGCGCAAGGCTGCCAAAGCGGAACCTGAAGATGTGGACTTGCGCTATGAGCTAGCCATGGCTGCTGAAAAGCTCAATCATATGGATGAGGTCGAAAAACTCTTGCGTAGCGTGATTGCTGAAAAACCCGATTTCGAGCACGCTTACAACGCGCTGGGTTACGCACTTGCAGATCGAAATATTCGCTTGCCTGAAGCAAGACAATTGATCATCAAGGCATTGGAATTTTCTCCGGAAGACCCCATGATCACCGATAGCTTGGGTTGGGTCGAGTTCCGCATGGGCAACAAACAAGCGGCATTGGCCATACTACAGAGAGCCTATGAAACCAAAAATGATGTCGAAATTGGTACGCATCTAGGGGAAGTCTTTTGGAGCCTAGGACAAAAAGACAAAGCCGTCAATGTTTGGCGTGATGCCGCCAGACAAGACCCTAAAAATGAAATGCTGCTGGAAACCTTGAAGCGACTAAAGGTCAAACTTTGAGTTTTCTGTTCTCTCGGAATTTATCTGTCCCGCTTTTTTTGACTGTGATGGCGATTGCTTCCGGATGCAGTCATTTTTCCTACCCCTCTAAAACCGTTCCCCTTGCCAACACTGCGCATTGGGAAGGTAGATTGCAGGTACGGGTTTTAAATGCCAATCCTGAGCTTTTCAGCGCTAACTTTGAACTTCAGGGTTCGCCGCAAAGCGGCGAATTGACCATTTATTCCCCCATTGGCACAACGCTTGCTGTCGCAAACTGGTCTGAACATGAGGCTATATTGACGCAAGGATTGAGCGAAAAACATTTTGCCAATATGGAAGACTTGACCAGACAATTGACGGGGGCAAACCTACCATTAACGCCTTTGATGTCTTGGCTTGAAGTCGATGGCCCATCCATCAAAGGCTGGGACATACGCTCAGAAAATTTACCTGCTGGCAGACGCATATATGCCCAGCGTATTCACCCCTTACCATCGCTGCAATTGACATTACTCATCAACCCAGCGCACTGAATTCATGGCTGTCCTCAAGCAATTGCACCATGTGCCAGCACCGGCAAAGCTGAACCTGTTCTTGCACCTCACCGGACGCAGACCGGATGGCTATCACTTGCTCGAATCTGTATTCATGATGATCGACTGGTGGGATGTACTTCATTTTGATTTACGGACCGATGGTGAATTGCATCGCCGCGATCTCAGTATTGGCTTGCCGCAAGTTGACTTGTGTCTGCGTGCTGCCAAGTTATTGAAAGACGTCAGTGCCACTGATTACGGTGCATTGATCAGCATAGAAAAACGTCTTCCATCTCAAGCCGGTTTGGGCGGGGGTTCATCCGATGCTGCCACCACCTTGCTGGCTTTAAATAGACTCTGGGGCTTGAACTGGCCGTTGTCCAGACTTCTTCCTTTGGGGTTGCAGTTGGGCGCAGATGTTCCTTTTTTTCTCAGAGGACATCATGCTTGGGTACAAGGCATCGGGGAAGTTCTCAGGCCGCTATCCCTGCCTGCTGCACGATTTGTGGTGCTCAAACCCGAGGCTGGCTTGGAGACAGCCAAAATTTTCCAAAATCCGGCTCTGAAACGAGATTCTTCACCTGTTACAATGACAGACTTTGCTGCACGTCCCTACGCTTTTGGGCGCAATGACATGCAGGCAGTAGCCAGTGGATTGTGTCCGCAGGTTGAGGAAGCTCTCGTTTGGCTGACCAACCACGGTTTGCATCCCAGAATGACCGGGTCAGGCAGTGCAGTTTTTGCGTTGCTCACAGATGAAACGGTTTTTTCTGACCCGCCCGCGGGTTGGGTGTTGCGTGAATGCAGCAATTTGGAAATTCATCCCCTGTCCGGTTGGGTTTCCTGCGACGTTTGACTGGAGGCTTGTTGAAATACAGGTTTCCCGTGTAGGGGAGTCGCCAAGTTGGTTAAGGCACTGGATTTTGATTCCAGCATGCGAAGGTTCGAATCCTTCTTCCCCTGCCACTCCATTGCTGTATGACGAAAGCAGCAAGGTTGATGGACTTTCCATCATCCAGTGCTTTCGATTTCCTTAACCTCAGGTCGTCAAGATGTCGCACCCCATGCCCCCGGATTTCATGGTTTTCACCGGCAACGCCAATCCGGGTTTGGCCGCCGAGGTAGCCACCCATTTAGGCATCGGGCTTGGTGCTGCCGAAGTCGGCAGATTCTCAGACGGTGAAGTCACAGTCGAAATCAACCAAAACGTTCGCGCCCGCGATGTATTTGTGGTGCAGTCGACCTGCAACCCCACCAACGAAAACCTGATGGAATTGCTGATCATGGTTGACGCACTCAAACGTGCTTCGGCCGAACGCATCAGCGCCGTCATCCCCTATTTCGGCTACGCCCGCCAAGACCGTCGTCCCCGTTCATCGCGGGTACCTATTTCAGCCAAACTGGTGGCCGATCTTTTGCAAACTGTCGGTATTGCACGTGTACTGACCATGGATTTGCACGCAGACCAGATTCAGGGTTTCTTCAATATTCCGGTTGACAACATTTACGCCTCACCCGTCCTACTGGGTGATTTGCGCCTGAAAAACTACGACGACCTCATCGTGGTGTCGCCCGATGTCGGTGGCGTCGTGCGCGCCCGTGCACTGGCCAAGCAACTGAATTGCGACCTGGCCATCATTGACAAACGTCGCCCGCGTGCCAATGTCAGCGAGGTCATGCACGTGATTGGTGAAATTGAAGGCCGTAATTGCGTCATCATGGATGACATGATTGATACCGCAGGTACTTTGGTCAAAGCCGCCGAAGTGTTGAAAGAGCGTGGCGCAAAAAAAGTCTATGCCTATTGCACCCATCCGATTTTTTCTGGCCCAGCCATCGATCGCATCGCCAAAGGTGACGCACTGGACGAAGTCGTCGTCACTGACACGATCCCGCTGAACCTTGAGGCGCAAGCCTGTCAAAAAATTCGCCAACTCTCTGTCGCACCGTTGATCGCAGAAACGATTCAGCGTATCGCCAAAGGAGAGTCGGTCATGAGTTTGTTCTCTGACCAAGACCAGCTTTTTTAAGCTGTCAAGGTCAGGGTTCAATGTTGTGAAGCAGTTCGCTGCTTCGTTTGTGAAACCGGAGTCACACTGGTCGCGGTGGACTTCTTCAGGAGATAACCATGAAATTCGTCGCTTTTGAGCGCAATAAGCAGGGAACGGGTGCGAGCCGCCGTCTGCGTATCACCGGTCGTACGCCCGGTATCGTCTATGGCGGAAAAGCCCACCAACCGGTCAACATCGAGCTTGACCACAATGCCTTATGGCACGCATTGAAAAAAGAAGCTTTCCATGCCACCATTCTTGAAATGGAACTGGCTGGTCAAACGTCCAAAGTGCTGCTGCGTGACGTGCAATACCATCCGTTCAAGCAATTGGTGCTGCATATCGACTTCCAACGCGTTGAAGCAGACACTATGCTGCACATGAAAGTGCCACTGCACTACAGTGGTCAGGAAAATTCACCTGCCGTCAAAGTCGACGCTTGTCTGGTAAATCCTGTCATGACTGAACTTGAAATCGCCTGCCTGCCGGCAGATTTACCTGAATTTATCGCCATTGATTTGAGTGGCCTGAAGAAAGGTACGTCATTGCATGTCAACGACATCACATTGCCAAAGGGCGTGAAGGCTGTGATCCACGGTAAGAACAACCCAGTGCTGGTCAGCGTCGTGTCCGTGGCTGAAGAAGCTGCGCCCGAAGCAGCAGCGCCTGCAGCTGCACCTGCCAAAGGCAAAGGCAAGAAGTAATTTGCTTTTGCAGCTTGGAAGAACCCGCTTCGGCGGGTTTTTTTGCGCCTGATAATCTCTCCATATGATCAAACTGTTTGTCGGCTTGGGCAACCCGGGCACTGAATACGAGGACACCCGTCACAATGCGGGTTTTTGGTGGATAGACCAACTCGCCGCGCAACTCAAAGTCAGCTTACAGCCTGAAAAAAGTTACCACGGTTGGGCGGTTCGTACCCAGTTTGAAGGACAAACCATCTGGTTGCTAAAGCCCGCTACTTTCATGAACTTGTCGGGCAAATCGGTAGCGGCATTGGCCAAGTTTTTCAAAATCCAACCTGAAGAAATTCTGGTTGTCCACGATGAACTCGATGTCGTACCGGGTGAAGCCAAAATGAAATTCGGCGGCAGCCATGCCGGTCACAACGGACTGCGTGACATTCATGCGCAACTTGGCAATGACGCTTACTGGCGATTGCGTTTAGGCATTGGCCACCCTGGCGTGAAATCTGAAGTGCTGCATTGGGTATTGAAAAAGCCAGTGCCAGATCAAAAATCACTGATTGACACTTGCATTGACAGAACGCTTAAAGCCGTAGCCTTGATGGTGAGCGGTGACATGGTGAAAGCCACACAACTGGTACACACCAGCAAACCGCCCAGGCCCAAACCGCCAAGACCGGCGGCGGCCACACCACCTGAGAAAGGCGATTTGCATGAAAAATCCAACCCCTCTGAGCCAGGTTCCGAGCCTGCTTCTTCTTAGCCTCAGCCTGGGACTGGCGCAACCAGCGCTGGCCAAAGAGAAAAAACAGCCCCCTGCACTTCAGTGCGAGCAAGAGGGTGTTTTAAAGCCTTGTCCGTCTGACAGCAACAACGTGATAGAGAAAGCCAGCAAGCCGAAATCGTTCAAAGCCCAATCGGACAATGGCACAGAAACACAGACTCAGAAAAAAAAGAAGAAGAAGAAGAAGGCTAAAAAGAAAGCCAAATCAACTCACTCTGCAGTTGAATGATGTGCGGTGGGTGGAGGTGAGGTACGCAGGGCTTGTAAGCGCCTGTACTTTTCCCACAAAGTATCCTGACTCTCTAAATGCTCAGGATGCAGTGGAATGCAAGCCACCGGACAAACCTGTACACACTGAGGTTCGTCATGGTGGCCCACGCATTCAGTGCACTTAGCGGGATCTATTTCATAAATCAATTGGCCCATGTAAATGGCAGAGTTCGGGCATTCGGGCTCACACACATCACAGTTGATGCATTCGTCCGTGATCATCAATGCCATGGCTGTCTTACCTCAGGCATTGGAATGCGCTTGCATGTATGAAAAAACTCTTGGCGAGACAAACTGTTCGACATCCCCACCTAAGCTAGTGATTTCTCTCACCAAGGTGCTGGAGATGCATTGATACACATCCAAGGTGTTGAGAAACACAGTGTCAATGGCGGGGGCTAAACGTCTGTTCATGCCAGCTAATTGAAATTCATAATCAAAATCCGTCATAGAGCGTATCCCACGCACCATGGTTCGGGCTTTGAGCGTCTTGGCAAATTCAATCACAAGCCCGTCAAAAGTTTCGACCCTGACATTCGGACAGTCCGCCATGGCCTGTCGGGTCATCTCAAGGCGCTGTTCGAGCGAAAACATGGTTTTCTTGTGGTGCGCCTTGGCCACCGCAATGACCACGGTATCAAACATGCGAGAGGTACGGCGCACAATGTCTTCATGACCCAGTGTGATCGGATCAAAAGTTCCTGGGTACAAAGCGATTACAGGCTCAGACATAACACTCCTCAAACGGGCGGCATGGTCGAATTATGCCGTTGTCTGCAATAAATGGGCGTGCACTGACCCAGCCTTTAGATAGCGAACCTGATACCAACCCAGAGCTTGCAATTCATCTGCGCTCCAAGCCTTGTGTGACTCTAAGTAAACATAGCCAGTCGGCTTGAGGCATTGGTGTGTCATTTTTAATGCTTGTTCGTAAGAAGCATAGTCGTAAGGCGGGTCCAAAAATACCAAATCCTGGCTTTGCAAAGGCAATTGTCTTAGCAAGGACAAGCCATCTGTTCGCTGTATTTTGAGCTGTGTAGCCTTCAAGCGATCTTTGCTTTTTTCCATGGCTGTCACGCATTGGGCTTGGGTTTCTGCCAATACAACGGTTGCGGCTCCTCTGGACGCGGCTTCAAAACCCAAGGCACCGCTGCCTGCAAAAGGATCTACGCATATCCACCCGTTCAGGTCTTGTCCCAACCAATTAAACAAGGTTTCGCGCACACGGTCAGGCGTGGGTCGCAACCCTGGCACATCGGCCACTGGTAATTTGCTGCGCTTCCAAAGCCCGCCGATGATGCGAACTTCTCCAGGGGTCATGGCGCAGCACCCAGCACCACGGTCACCATGCGCTCGGGCTGAAGATTTCGTGCAAAGGCTTGCTGTATGTCGGCGGCGGTGAGTTCCTGCACTTTGGTCGTCCATGTATCCAAATAGTCGAGCGGCAAATCAAACCAGGCTATGTTGCTCAGGTTGTCCATCAATTTTTTATTGCTGTCCAAACGCAATGCAAAACCTCCAATTAAAAAATCCTTGGCCGCTTGAACTTCAGCATCGGTTGGTCCCTGTTGTACAAATTCATTGACCACACTGGTGGCTACTTCAATGGCTTTTGCAGCTTGATCGGGCCGGGTTTGTAAACCGACAGTGAAAGCGCCAGCGAGCTGACCAGGCGAGAAATAGCTGTAAACGCTGTAACTCAACCCGCGTTTTTCTCGCACTTGATCGGTCAATCGCGACACAAACCCGCCGCCGCCCAACACATAATTACCCACAGTCAATGCCAAAAAGTCAGGGTGCTGTCGGGCTATTCCGGGTTGACCGATAAACACATGGGCCTGGGCTGATTCGAAGGGTATGACAATTTTTCTAGCTTCGCTCAAAGGCTGTACCTCGGACACCAAAGGCAACAAATCGCAACCCTTGGATGTCGGCAATCCTTCGAGCAATTGCTCCACCCGCCTTGTCGCCTGCTCCCGATTGATCGCACCCACAATGCTGATTTTTGCGCGGCAAGGTAACAGGTGACGCGCATGAAATTCTTTCATCAAGCCAGTGTCAATTTTGCGCAAACTGGCTTCATCTGCTTCCTCGCCATAAGCGTGATCCCCGTAGACGGCTTTGGAATACGCCCGTGAGGCTTGTACGTTAGGTTTGGTGGCTGATTCGCGTATTCCGGCAATCCATCGCTCGCGTTCAGTTTGCCAAACAGTTGCAGGAAAAGCAGGATAGGCTAATTGACGTGCAGCCAAAGCCACCGCGGCATCCAGTAATTCTGGACGGGTGAGACTGCGTAAATTCATGGTCATTCGGTCTGCTGAAGCGGATGCGCCTGCCATGGCACCCAGGTCTGCCCAAGCTTCACCTAACTGGTTTTCATCCCAAGCAGGTTGATCTCCCTGCGCTTTGACACCTTTGCCCAACATCATGGCAGTCGCCTGAGCTAAACCGGACAGCCCTTTGCCGTCGCGTCTGGACCCCGCGTCAAATTCAAGTTGAACATCCACCATAGGCAAGCCGTGAACCTCCATCAAATAAATTTTGGCTCCATTGTCCAAAGTCCAAAATTGAACAGGTATACCCGCCAAAGTAACCAACGGTGCACACAGCCATGCAGCGCACAATACAAATAGCTTTTTCATTTCATACCTTCCGTGTGACGTGAACCGGGTGCCGGCTTGCGAAATGCCGGACGCGGTCCTGACTGCGGAATCAAAGTGGCCACAGTCAATTGGTCATCATTGAAATATTTTTTGGCCACATCCTGCAATTGTTGTGCCGTGATGCTGACCAAAGCATCCACCAATTTGTCAGGTGTGTCCAAGGGCAAGCCTTCAACCCAATGGTTACCGAGTTCACGCGCTTGGTTGAACAACGAATCCCGCTGGTAGGTGGTGGATGCCAGCCACTGTGCTCGCACCCGCTTCATCTCAGCTTCACTCACACCGTCTTTCACTATGCGTGCGATTTGTTCCCGCAGTGCGGCTTCCAGTTGTTCGGTGGTTTTGCCTTTAGCGGGAACGCCATCGAGCACAAACACTTGCGGGCCTCTGCCGCTGAAACTGTGCGACGCGCCCACACTGTCAGCCAATCTGTTTTCACCCTGCGCCAGCGATCTGTCTAAACGCGCACCGCTGTAACCATCCAACACCGCAGAGAGCAAGGTCAAAGCCAACGCGTCTTGGTTGTCTGCTTGGTTATCAAACCCCTTAAAGCCGGGAACCTTCCACGACATGGCCAGATACGCTTGGTCTGCAGGAGCTTTGACTTGGATACGCCGAGTACCCGTTTGAACGGGCTCGCTTCGAGGTTTTCTATCAGGCACAACACCTTCTGGTATTTGCCCATAAATATCCTCGGCCCATGCCTTGACTTGAAGAACGTCGACATCTCCCACAATCACCACCGCAGCATTGGAAGGCCGGTACCAACGATGGTAAAAATCACGCGCATCTTGTGCAGTCATGGCATCAAGATCACTCATCCATCCGATGACCGGTCGGCGATAAGGTGACGCCATGAATTGCGCGGCATTCAATTGTTCATACATGAGCATGCGCGGGGAATCTTCTGTTCGCATGCGCCGCTCTTCTTTGACGACCTCGATTTCTCGAGCAAACTCATCATCTGGCCATTGGTTATTGGCAAATCTGTCGGCTTCCAATCGCATCATGTCTGGCAAACGGTTGGCGGGAATTTGCTGGTAATAACCGGTGTAATCTTTATTGGTGAATGCATTTTCACGTCCACCCAACGCTGCAACTTTGCGTGAAAACTCACCAGGCTTGATGGTTGTCGTGCCTTTAAAGAGCATATGTTCAAGCACATGGGCAACGCCAGACGTGCCATCGACTTCATCCATCGAACCCACCCTGAGCCACACCATGTGCACCACTATTGGCGCACGTGAATCTGATTTGACAATCAAAGTCATGCCATTCTTCAAAGTGAATTGTTGGGCCTCTTGGGCCATGGCTTGGGTACCTGATAACAAACCCACAATCAGGCTTAACACCCAGCCCAAGATGCGGCTGACAGGGTTTAGATTTACTTTCAAATACGGTTTCATAGAATGACCCATTGTTTCAAGTATTTTTTGCATATACAGCGCATTGTAGAAACCTGTGGTCATGTTCAACCTGTTCAAACGAAAACCCCCACCTGCCACTGGCACCAGTTCCACTACGGCAGCGCAAGTAGCCTCGCGCAACTGGCTGGGCAGGCTACGCAGCAGTCTGCAACGAACTGGTAGCCATTTCACCTTGCTGTTCACTGGCAAGCCGATTGACGATGAACTCTACGAAGAATTGGAATCTGCCTTGCTGATGGCAGACGCAGGCATCGCTGCTACGCAATACATCTTGGATAAGTTAAAGCTAAAAATCAAACTTCAGGGCAGCAGCAACGCCTCTGATGTCAAACATTTGTTGGTGGAAGTATTGACAGAGTTGCTGACACCGCTTGAGCGTGAATTAGACATCAGCCACTTTAAACCCACCGTCATCATGGTGGCTGGAGTCAATGGGGCTGGCAAAACCACATCCATTGGCAAGTTAACCCGACATTTGCACGATGCAGGTGCGAGCGTGCTATTGGCCGCAGCCGATACTTTCAGAGCCGCCGCCAAGGAACAACTCATGGTGTGGGCGGACCGCAACCAAGTCGATATCGTCAGTCAGGAAAATGGAGATCCTGCGGCAGTCACATTTGACGCAGTGACTGCTGGCAAAGCACGCGGAAAAGATGTGGTGTTGGTGGACACTGCAGGACGTTTACCGACGCAATTGCATTTGATGGATGAGCTGAAAAAAATACAGCGTGTGGTGCAGAAAGCCGATCCCACTGCGCCTCATGAAGTACTGCTTGTGATTGATGGCAACACCGGTCAAAACGCGTTGGCTCAGGTCAAGGCTTTTGATGAAACACTTGGTTTGACAGGCTTGATCATCACCAAACTCGATGGCACAGCCAAGGGCGGTGTACTGGCGGCCATTGCTTTGTGGGCGCAACAACGCAAGTCTTCACAAGCTAATTCTTTAGCTGTATATTTCATTGGCATCGGAGAAAAGCTAGAGGATTTACAAGGCTTCAAAGCCGATGAGTTCGCAAGCGCTTTGATCGATTGACATTTTCACAAAGGACTGTTCATGGATGCCACCACAGAAATTTCTCCCAGACGAATCGATGAACTATTGAGCCATTACGCTCAAAGTCATCTCCACCCCACCAATGAGCTTATTCATTTCGCCGCCATTCCATTGATCATGTTGAGCCTGATCGGCTTGCTGTTTTGTCTGCATCCTGCCATTGCCTATGCATTTATTTTGGCCAGCATGGTTTACTACATGCGGTTGTCGCTGCCGTTCACTGTCGCTATGACCGCTTGGTCTTTCGTCATGCTGGCTTTGGTACATGCCATGGGTGAGCAACGTCTGTATATTTGCTTGGCGGTTTTCATTGGCGCTTGGTTGATGCAATTTGTCGGTCACAAGCTAGAGGGAAAGAAACCTTCTTTCTTTGAAGATGTGCAATACCTTTGGGTCGGTCCGTTGTTTGTATTGCGTCCGTTGCTGATGAAATTTCACATCCGTTGGTAACGGTCCATATCAAACCTTTGTTTTGAACACACCTTCGCTCACACCATCCATCGAAAAATTGATCCCCGAGCATGCAGCTTTGTTGCCGGGTTTGCAGCGAATGGGCTTGTACCAACCAGGTCAGGATGTGCGTTTCACCGCACTCACAGGTGGCGTCTCCTCCCTTATCGTTAAGGTTGAAACGCCAAGTCTTGTGTATTGTGTGAAACGCGCTTTGCCTCAACTGAAAGTGGCGGCGCTGTGGGAAGCGCCTGTGCGACGCAACCGAGATGAAGTGGCCTGGCTTCAATTTGCTCAAACCGTCACGCCAAATGCAGTGCCACATGTGCTTGGTGAGGACGATCAAGACTGCATATTTGCCATGTCCTATCTGCCCGCAGACCGTTATCCGGTTTGGAAGCAGCAGTTGCTCAATGGAGAAGTGAACCACTCAACCGCTATGGCGTTGGCAGACTTACTGGTGCGTTTGCATGCGGCAAGTGCGGACAATCTCGATTTGTGTAAGCGCTTTGATCATGACGAAGATTTTGTAGCCATACGTTTATCGCCTTATTTTTTATTTACCGCAGAAAAGCACGGCGCCAGCGCTCTTGCACTAAAGAGATTGGTGAGCCGAACCCTGTCGCATAAAAAAACATTGATCCATGGCGACGTCAGTCCTAAAAACATTCTGGTCGGACTGAACGGCCCCGTGCTATTGGATGCTGAGTGCGCGTGTTGGGGCGACCCTGCATTTGACCTGGCTTTTGTGTTGACACATTTGCTACTCAAAGCTGTGTGCCAACCTGCACTGAACCACTCTTACCTGAAAGTCTTTGATCTTTTATCAACCCATTACCTGCAAAACGTGCGTTGGGAATCACCTGACGCCATTGAATCACGCACCTGTGACTTACTGGCTGGCATGCTATTGGCCCGGATTGACGGCAAATCTCCTGTGGAATATCTGAACGAAGAATGGCAGCATCCATTCATTAGGCATAAAGCTATTGCATGGCTGAACCAGCCTGAATCCCGACTTGCTGACATGCGTGCACAATGGAACACACCATGAAAACAGCGATCAAACATATCCACTCTCGGCGCATTTGGGATTCTCGCGGCCGACCGACCGTAGAAGTCGACGTGCACTTACAGGATGGCAGCATGGGCAGAGGCGTAGCCCCTGCGGGCGCATCTCGAGGCAGCCGTGAAGCACTTGAGCTACGCGACGGCGGCTTACATCTGGATGGATTCGATGTTTCACACGCCATTGCCAATGTCAATGGCGAAATCGCAAAAGTATTGGCAGGTGTGAATGCCTTAGATCAATCCAGCGCCGACCAGCGTTTGATCGAATTGGACGGCACGCCGCTTAAAAGCCGCTTAGGCGCGAATGCGACGATTGCTACTTCATTAGCCATTGCGCAAGCGGCGGCGGTCTCTCAGTCATTAGCGCTTTGGCAATACCTTTCACAAGGCGACGCAGTTTGTCTGCCACTGCCACAAATTCAAATATTTGGTGGCGGAGCACACGCTGGCAGGCGCGTCGATGTTCAGGACTTCTTGGTCATGCCCATTGGGGCTCAAAGTTTTGATGAAGCCATGGTCATGGTGGCCCACGTTTACCAAACTGCGGGCAAACTCATGCAAGCGCGTGGCAAGCGTTTTGGGGTTGCAGATGAAGGCGGCTGGTGGCCTGACTTTTCGTCCAATGAAGAAGCCTTGCAGACCTTGACCTTGGCCATTGAAAAAGCGGGATATCGCCATGACCAGGTCGCGATTGCCTTGGACATTGCGGCCTCGGAATTCGGCCAACAAGGCAGTTACACCTTGGGCTTGGACAACCACATCTACAGCTCAGACGAATGGTTATCGGTGTTACTTAGCTGGATAGATGCCTATCCCATCATCTCTGTCGAAGACCCCTTTGCCGAGGATGACACCGCCGGAATGCAGGCGTTTACCCGGGCGGTAGGAAACCGAATACAAGTCATTGGGGACGACTACCTGGTCACTCGAGTGGATTTGATCGAAGCAGCCCACACAGACCAAGCCTGTAACGCGGTGCTACTCAAACCCAACCAAGTGGGCACGCTGACAGAAACCTACGCTGCCATGCTGGCAGCACGAAGACTTGGCATGGGCATGATTGTGTCCGCCCGCTCCGGCGAGACTGAAGATACCGCCATTGTTCACTTGGCCACCGGTTGGAACACCGGACAGCTGAAAGTTGGCTCATTTGCCCGATCAGAACGCATGGCCAAGTGGAATGAATGCTTACGTATTCAAGAAATGTGGGGTAAACACACCGTCTTTGCGGGTAAACACGGACTTAAATTAGCACTCTAGACCAGAGAGTGCTAATATGGCGTCATTGTTATCCGATAGGAGAACTTCCATGACAAGCATGACTCTTTCCACCACCCCCGGACAGTCACAACTGGCGGTCAATCCATGGGCCATTCTTCCGCCCTTAGGCAATCTTGACGCCTATATCACTGCGGTAAACCGCCTTCCTATGCTGACTTTAGAACAAGAGCAGGAATTTTCAAAAAAGCTCAAAGAAAACAATGACTTGGAAGCAGCCGGCAAATTGATTTTGTCCCACCTGCGGTTGGTGGTTTCTATTTCACGCCAATATGCCGGGTATGGTTTGGCTCATGCAGATCTGATTCAGGAAGGCAATGTCGGCCTGATGAAAGCCGTCAAGCGTTTTGATCCGGATCACGGCGTTCGACTGGTCAGTTACGCCATTCACTGGATCAAGGCTGAGATTCACGAATACATCATCAAAAACTGGCGCATGGTCAAACTTGCGACCACCAAAGCCCAACGCAAACTCTTTTTCAACTTGCGCTCGAAAAAACAAGGTTTCAGAGCCGACGCCGGTGAAAACCACGATGCTTCCTTGCGAGACACTTTGAGCGATGCACAAATTGACAGCATTGCCAAAGACTTGAATGTCAAACGTGAAGAGGTCATTGAAATGGAAGCTCGGATGGCAGGTTCGGATGTACTGCTGGACCCGGTATCCAACGAAGACGGCGAAGAGGCGTTCGGCCCCATTGCTTACTTAACAGATGTGCATCATGAGCCCACCGCCATGATCGAAGCACACCAACGAGATATCCTATCGACTGACGGCATCACACAAGCACTGGCTGTGCTCGATGAGCGTAGCAGGCGCATTGTGCAAGAGCGCTGGCTCAAGGTGAACGACGACAACAGTGGTGGCATGACACTGCACGAACTCGCAGATGAGTTTGGTGTGAGTGCCGAACGTATCCGTCAAATTGAAGTGGCCGCCATGAAGAAAATGAAGTTGGCCTTGCTTGAATATGCGTGATTGAGGTTGGATTCAACCGCTATCAACCGTCTGCCATCCCTGGTTGCAGACGGTTTTTTTATTTAAACAACTTCGAAATATCCTCTGCCATAGCCTGAGGACCCAAGCCGTAGCGGGCATATAAACGCAATCTACCTTGGGGATCATAAATATAGGTACCCGCACTGTGATCCATGGTGTAGCTGTTTGATGATGTGCTTGCGACTTTCTTGTAATAAATCTTGAAATTTTTAGCCAGTGCTGGCAACTCTTCAAGCGTCGGTATCAGCGCAAGAAATGTAGGATCAAACCCGCCCATATAGGGTTGCAGTATTTCCGGCTTATCTCTTTCAGGATCTAATGTGATGAATACCGCTTGCAATAATTCTCCTTGAGGACCGAGGTTTTTTTTCACCTGTACCCATTCCGTCAAGGTGGTGGGACAAAAATCCGGGCATTGTGTGTAACCAAAAAAAACCACCACCACCTTGCCTTTGAAATCAGCCAAAGTGCGCTTTTGACCGAACTGGTCTGGTAGCTCAAAACCCAAAGCGTAATCAGCGCCTGTCAGGTCTATCGCCTTGAACACCGGTTTATCAGGTGAGCAAGCGCAGAGCACCACGATGAATGACAGCAATAAAAAATGACACATTTTCAGCATCACATACCCGGTATGTAGTGGTCTATTAAAAAAGCGGCAAACAATAAACTGAGGTGCACCAGTGAAAATTTGAATGTTTTTCTGGCTAATTCATCAGAGTATTGACGCCATAAAGCCCACCCATACCAGCAAAATATCAGGCTCAATATCAACGCAGAAATCAAATAAAACCAACCGCTCATGCGGTAGATGAATGGCATCAGACATGCTGGCAACAAAACAATGGTGTAGAGAAGAATTTGCAGTCGTGTAAATTCATTGCCATGTGTGACAGGCAGCATAGGCAAACCAGATTGGCGATAGTCTTCAACTCTATATAGCGCCAATGCCCAAAAGTGAGGAGGCGTCCACAGAAAAATAATCAAAAAAAGTATCAAGGCTTCGGGGCCTACATCACCCGTCATAGCGGCCCAACCCAGCACTGGCGGCATGGCACCAGAAGCGCCGCCGATCACAATATTTTGCGGTGTCAGTGGTTTGAGAATCACGGTGTAGACGACGGCATAACCCACAAAAGTGGCGAATGTCAACCACATGGTCAGTGGGTTGACCCAGATATACAAAATCGCGGAACCCAATATGCACAGTACAGCTGAAAAAAGTAACGTATCTCTGTCAGTCAGTTGGCCTTTGGCTGTGGGCCGCCAAGCTGTTCTTTTCATGCGTGCATCTATGGTTTGTTCAACAATGCAATTGAACGCTGCGGCTGCCCCCGAAACCAACCAAATACCGACACAGGCAATAGCAGCTAACTGGATGTCTGGCCAGGCAGGTACACCTGGCACTGCCAACACCATGCCAATCAGAGCGCAGAACACGATCAATTGAATCACCCGAGGTTTGGTCAACGCATTGAACTGCTGCCAACGCACAGGCATGAACTGAGAAAGAGACTTCATAACATAGGCCTGTTGAATGTCGAAGCAATGCGATCTGCGCTGCGAGGGCGGGTTGAGGCCAATACCCAGCTTAACAATGCCAACATCAATGCAGCCGAGCCTGTGTGCAATAAAGCGGCGAACATGGGCCACCCTAAAACAGCATTGGATATCCCGGTCACCAATTGCAATACCAGCAAGCCAAGCAATACCAAACCCTGCTGTTTAAACCCGTTTTTGATCAATGCTCTAACCAGATAGATCATCAAAAAAACTGGAATGATGGCATGCCAGCGATGAACCATATGAATCGCTGTCAGGGCTTGAAAAGGTATGGGTTGACCAGAGGCATCCTGACCGAGAGGGCGCCACCATTCAAAAGCCTTTTGAAAATTCATATCAGGCCACCAACTGCTTTGGCACAAGGGATACGTATCGCATGCCAAAACTGCGTAATTACTGCTCACCCATGCACCTAATCCGATTTGTATCAGCACGCTCAACCAAGTCAGCAGGGTGATGACATACACCGCCACCGGTAAAGCTTGATCAGAAGTTCTGTCAATGAGATGACGTTGGCGCACCCATTGGACAGTCAACAACACAAGTAACAACATGCCCCCAAGCAAATGCATACTCACTATGAGTGGAAACAATTTCATGGTGACAGTAAACGCGCCAAATGCACCTTGAATACATACCCATACCAACGTCAACGATGGCCAGCCCCAAAGGGTTCTTTCATGACGCCAAGAGAAAAAAGCAAGCGTCAAAATAAGTGCACCAACCAACATGGCTAAATAGCGGTGAATCATCTCTATCCAGGCTTTCTGCCAAGTCACCGGACCCGTTGGCATTGCAGTTTGTGCTGCTTCTATGGATTGAGTTGCGCCTATAGGGCTTGCATGTCCATAACAACCTGGCCAATCGGGACAACCAAGACCTGAATCACTTAAACGGGTGAACGCGCCAAACAAAATCAGATCAAACGTCAAAAACAAAACAATCACGGTCAAGTGCCTCACGCGTTTGACCGATAGCGATTGCCTATTTTTGAGCCACACCCAAGTTAAAGGTCCCACAGCCAAAAGCATTGCCGTCAGCAGTAATTGCAATAACGGGGCGGCATTGAACAAGGCAACGTCATTCATACATTCATCGCCCTGGTTTGTCCCATGAGACAGAGGCACGAAGCAACCTATCCCAATCACGCTTTAACGGGCCCGCTTGCTCTATGCTCAATGAGGCAGGGAATCGCATCATCCAATTGCCGTGCGGATCGATCAAATACAAATGCTCACTCAATTCGTGACCAGATTCAGCGCTTAGCCATTGGGCAATAAGTGCTGGCGGCACCCGCAATACGACAGCATCGCCCAAACCAGTCATCAATTCTTTAGAGACAGGTTGTTTATCTGTGATCAGCCAAACCCACTCTGTGCGCTCTTTTTCACGCCCCAGCGAGGCGCGAATTTGTCGCTGCAAAAGCAAATTGGTTTGGCACGGTGCGTCACATACGCCTGATGACAGACTCACGATCAACCATTGGCCCTTCAAACTTGATAAGCTGACTTGTTCATCATCGAGAGTCTGCGCCATGATGTCTGGCATTGGGTTGACAGGCTGAATCAAGGTTCCAAAATGTCGCAATGTCTGCGGTCTTATGACGTAGTAAGTCAAGTAAGACGCAAGCACGGGTGCCGCGCATACCAACATGACGATGATCATGCGTAACCGCCCTGCGCTGGTTCGGCTTGCATCGACCTGCGCCGCCTTGAGTGGATCCGGTAAATCGTATACCGTTAATCCCAAGGCATGTGGCCGAGAGTTTTCATTGTTGTTGTCTTGCATGCCGCATGGGCCCTATCCATTGAAACCAGAAATAAAGAATACCCATCAAGCCACTCAAGGCAAACCATTGGAAAGCATAACCTTTGTTTTTATCAGCTGTTTGTGAAATGACCGGCCAGTCGCGTTTCAGTCCTTCAGAATCTTCACCTGTTTGAATCACGAATGCACTGACCTTATCAGATACCAATGACTGCATTTGGTCTGTGTCTAAATTGCTTTGTATTCGCAGTTGACCTGCGACAGGCTCTGAGGGAATAGTACTTTTCAATTCAGTCATGTGAGACAGGCCCCATGCAATACGCCCCTTGATCCTCGTGTTCTCGATTGGCGTGATGACCTCAGCCGCTTTAGTGGCATCTCTGAGATCACGCGCAACCCATCCCCGTTGTACCCAGATCACTTGCCCCGGCGACCACGCCATAGGCGTCAATACCCAAAAGCCAGGCTGCCCTTTGTAGCTTCTGTTGTCCAAATAAATGGTTTTATCAACCATCCAGCGTCCATCCATATGAATATTTCTATGTATGTGCTTCCACAGTTCGGGCTGCTGCAACAAATCCTGTTTTTCAAGCGCAGGCAATTGGGCTTGCGACTCCAACTGACTTTGTATAGCCAATTTTTCTTGCGCCCGTGACAACTGCCAAAACCCCAGCCTTGCGGTCAATGACATACCAGCTACAGCCGCCAAAAAAATAATGACCCGTCTACTGCTGACTTTATTCATACAAAAAGAATGTTTGCGTAAATCAAAGGATAATCCAGTATGAACATTTTTATAGCCATCGCTTTTTTAGCCATACTGGCTGCATTGTCAACAGCCATGTTATTTATGTTGCGCGGGGATACGGAGGGTGCTCCCAAATCAAGCCGGATGATGCGCGCACTGGCCTTCAGAGTTGGCATATCGATTGTCTTATTTCTCTGCATTTTGCTGTCTTGGAAGATGGGTTGGATCAGACCTACCGGTATTCCATTGACCCCAGTCTAATTCAGTGTTGACTGAATTAAAAAGGCCGCAGGTGCGGCCTTTTTTAATTGCGCGGCAAATATCAAAGCCAATACACCAGAATGTACAAACCCAACCACACCACATCCACAAAGTGCCAATACCAAGCTGCACCCTCAAAACCAAAATGGTTAGAGGCAGTGAAATGGCCACTGCGCAAACGCAAAGTAATAAATAAAAGCATCAACATGCCCACAAACACATGGAAACCATGGAAACCTGTCAGCATAAAAAACGTGGAGCCATACACACCGGACGTCAACTTCAAATTCAACTCGTGGTAGGCATGTGCATATTCATACCCTTGAACACACAAAAACACCACACCCAACAATACCGTCAACCACATGAACTGAATAGTCTTTGAACGTTGGTTTTCGAGCAAGGCGTGATGCGCAATCGTCAATGTCACGCCAGAGGACAAAAGCAATGCGGTATTGATGGTAGGCAACCAAAACGGCGTCATGGTTTGAAAAGGCTCAATAATGCCTGCCGGCGAGGCTGTCATACCAGCGGCAAGGCTTGGCCAAACAGCTTTGAAGCCAGGCCATAACAGCGCGTTTTCACTGTTACCCAGTGCCGGAACTGAATGAACCCTCGCCCACCACAGAGCTGAGAAAAATGCACCAAAGAACATGACCTCAGAGAAGATAAACCAGCTCATGCTCCAGCGGAAAGACAAATCAATCTTGCGGCCATATTGTCCGGATTCGCTTTCATGGACCGCTTCGCTGAACCATTGGAAAAGCACAGTGAACACAACGGCCAGACCAAGCAACAAACAGTACTTACCCCAGCTGACATCATTCACCCATTGACTGGCGCCCAAAATGACAAAAAACAAACCAAAAGCAGCCATGGCCGGATGGCGGGAAGGCTCTGGTACGAAGTAATGCGGCTTGGCGCCATGTGTTGTGCTGCTCATCTCGACTCCTTTTATTTTGCAACGACAAGATTGACAAGAACCATCAATCCAGCCACAAATAACAAACCTGCCACCAGACCGACACCCAGAACATGCAAGGGTGTGATGTGCGACAAGTCTTCTTGAAATTCACTGTTTTTTCGAATGCCGATAAACGACCATGACACAGCAACAATGGAACGCCACAAAGGACGTCTGACACTCACTGGTGCGACTACATCAACTTGATCGGGATTCATACGCCGTCTTCCTTTAACTTGACACTCGATACAGTGCTTGAAGGTGCGGCTGGCGTTTTACTTCCCACTTCAAAGAAGGTGTATGACAAGGTAATGGTGTTCACGTTTTTGGCCAGTCTGGAATCGATGACAAAAACCACTGGCCATTGTTTTTTCTCGCCAGGGGCCAAGGTGTATTGTTTAAAGCAAAAACATTCCACTTTGTTGAAATGGGCTGCAGCTTCATTTGGCGCATAACTGGGTATGGCCTGTGCTGACATGGTGCGATCCTGTACGTTTTGGAATTCATACATGACAGTGGTCAATTCACCGGGATGCACTTGAACAGAAGATTGCATAGGCTTGAAATGCCAAGGGCCACGTGCGTTGGCATCAAACTCAACCGTCACCGTACGACTGGTATCAACCTGTGTATTTTCAGCATTGGCATATCTGGCATTGCCAGTACCAGGCAATTCTTTTTCACCCAAGGCAAGAATATTGACACCTGTCATTTCACAAATGGCCTTGTAGAGGGGAACCAGGGCATAACCAAATCCGAACATGCCCAATGCCACTATCGCGAGCTTGCGCAACATGCGCAAGTTGTCAATACGAAGACCGATGCTGTTCATCAGGTATGTGAAAGAAAGGCAATCTTGATCACTATGCCCAGAAAAAATACACATGCCACAGAAGCCAGTATCAGCCCCAAGCGCAAATTGTTTTTTTTCTGAGCAAGTGTCATGACTTAAAAGTTTCTAACCATCAGTTCAAGCAACGATGCGGGTGGCATCATGATTGAGTTTGGGTGGTGCTTCAAAGGTGTGGAAAGGCGCTGGAGATGGGACTTCCCATTCCAAGCCTTCGGCCGCTTCCCAAGGGCGCTGGGGCGCTGGTTCGCCCTTGCCGCGCATGGTGGGCAACACAATGAAGAAGAAGAAAAACACTTGCGCAAAGCCAAAGGCAAATGCGCCCACAGATGCCAGTGCATTGAAGTCGGCAAATTGCATAGGGTAGTCAGCGTAACGACGCGGCATGCCGGCGAGACCCAAGAAGTGCATAGGGAAGAATGTGACGTTGAAAGAGATCAGGGTCCACCAGAAGTGGATTTTTCCACGTGTTTCGTTGTACATCACGCCTGTCCATTTGGGTGACCAGTAGTAGTAACCGGCGAACATGGTGAACAATGAACCTGCCACCAACACGTAGTGGAAATGGGCTACGACGTAATAACCGTCCTGCAACTGCAGATCAATAGGGGCCATGGACAAAATAAGTCCGGTAAAGCCGCCCATGGTGAATACGAAGATGAAACCAACGGCAAACAACATGGGGGTTTCAAAGGTCATCGAGCCTTTCCACATCGTGGCAATCCAGTTGAACACCTTCACACCTGTAGGCACTGAAATCAACATGGTCGCGTACATGAAGAACAACTGTCCAGTCACAGGCATGCCGGTGGTATACATGTGGTGTGCCCACACAATGAAAGACAAAATTGCGATGGAAGAAGTGGCGTAAACCATGGAGGCGTAGCCGAACAACTTCTTGCGAGAGAACGCGGGGACAATTTGGCTGATGATGCCGAAGGCCGGCAAAATCATGATGTAAACCTCTGGGTGACCAAAGAACCAAAAGATGTGCTGGTACATCACGGGGTCGCCGCCACCAGCAGGGTTAAAGAAGGTAGTACCGAAATGGCGGTCTGTCAATGTCATCGTGATGGCACCCGCCAACACAGGCATGACAGCGATCAACAAATAAGCTGTGATCAGCCATGTCCATGTAAACATGGGCATCTTCATCAATGTCATGCCAGGCGCACGCATGTTCAAGATAGTAACGATGATGTTGATCGAACCCATGATGGAACTGGCACCCAAAATGTGCAGCGCAAAAATGGCAGCATCCATAGAGGGCCCCATTTGCAAGGTCAAGGGAGCATAAATAGTCCAACCTGCTGCAGGTGCGCCACCAGGCATGAAAAATGAACCGGCCAGCATCAAGGCGGCAGGGATCATTAACCAAAAGCTGAAGTTGTTCATGCGAGCAAATGCCATGTCAGCTGCGCCGATTTGCAAAGGAATCATCCAGTTTGCAAAGCCTACAAATGCGGGCATGATGGCACCAAACACCATGATCAAACCATGCATGGTGGTGAACTGATTGAACAACTCAGGATTGACAAATTGCAAACCGGGTTGGAACAATTCTGCGCGAATCAGCAACGCTAATATGCCGCCGATGATGAACATAGTGAATGCAAACAGCAAATACAGCGTACCGATGTCTTTGTGGTTGGTGGCATACACCCAACGCTTCCAACCGTGAGGGGCACCATGGTGGTCGTGATGATCGTGATCAGCTGCACCGTGGCCGTGGGGATCTAGTACTGCGCTCATGTGGGTTCCTTAGATTTTTAAATTAGAGGCGGGCTGCGTGCACATCGGCAGGCTGCACAAGTTGACCTGTTTTGTTGGACCAGTTGTTTTTGGTGAAACTGATCACTGCTGCAATCTCTGAATCGCTGAGTTGCTTCCATGCAGGCATGGCGTTGTTTTGTCCATTGAGCAACACCTTGATTTGCTTGGAAGCATCTGCGTCCAATACCACCGCGGCTCCGTCTAAGGGCTTGATAGGGCCAGCACCTTTGCCATTGGCCTGATGACAAGCCTGACAATTGGCTGTGTAGACCTTTTCGCCTTTTTGTGTCAGTTCTGCCAGCGTCCAGACTTTGCCAGGGTCGTCTTGTTTGGCGGCCAATTTTTTGTTTTCCAAAGCCACCCATGCGGTGTAGTCTTCAGCGCTAACCACCTTCACGTGAATAGGCATGTAGGCGTGTTCCTTGCCACACAACTCCTGACATTGACCGTGGAAGTCACCGGTTTGCTCTGCCTTGAACCAAGTATCACGGACAAAACCGGGAATCGCATCTTGTTTGATACCGAATGAGTTCACAGCAAATGAGTGGATCACGTCATTCGATGTAGTGATAATGCGGATTTTTTTGCCCACAGGAACGACCAAGGGGTTGTCGACTTTCAGCAGGTAATCGTCCGTAGGCGTTGGCTTGCCAGAGTTAGACATTTCGCGCTGGGCGTTGTCCAGTGTGGAAATAAATCCAATCCCCTCACCTTCGCCCTTGATGTAGTCGTATCCCCATTTCCACTGGTAACCGGTTGCTTTGATGGTGATTTCAGCGTTGGATGTATCTTTGCTGGCAACGACAGCCTTGGTAGCGGGCAAAGCCATCAAAATCACAATCACAAATGGTGCCACGGTCCAAGCAATTTCGACTTTCAATGACTCATGGAAATTGGCAGACTTATGACCTACGGATTTGCGATGCTTCCAAATGGAATAAAACATAACACCGAATACAGCCACAAAGATCACAGTACAAATGATCAACATAAACCAATGCAACCAGACTTGTTGCTCTGCAATTTTGGTCACAGGCGGGTGCAAATTCAATTGCCTGACGGCGGGGCCACCAGGAAGATCATTGACAGCCCATGCAGCATTGCTGGCCAATGCGGCGCAAGCCCAAAGGGCTGTTTCTAGTTTTTTGAGAATGTGGTTCATCTTGTTTGTAAAAATTCAGCTGAAAGAATTCATGCGATTAACCCGTTGATTGTAGCAACCCGATTTTGACCATTACCTGACAACATTCTTTTCAGGGCCTACGTAAATGGTCTTTTGCCAGAAAAATAGAACTCCCAACAAATCAGGGCGGTGGAATGTCCCCACTCAGCATATTTTTCATGCGTTCAAGGCTGATGACTGTGTCTGCTTTAGCGCTTGATGCGGGTTTGGCTTTGAAAGCATGCCCGTAAATGACTTCAATCGTCAAAGACAGTCTGTTCGGATGCGCCGAATTCGCCATTTTTTCAGTCATGGCTTCGCATAGCCGCCGCTGCCAGGCTTTGCCGCGCAGCTGAGGGAAGCGTTGGGGGTGTAAATTGCGGCCCAATGTGCGTAAATCGCCCAACAACTCAGAGGCGCTGGCGTAAGTCAAGGTGATGCGCTCCATATCCATGATGGGCTGGGTAAATCCAGATTTCAACAACATATCGCCCCAATCGTGCATATCTGTGAACGCATGGTGCGGCGCAGGCCATTGTTCTTGCGCATAAAGTTGTCTCAATTCACACAGGCTGTCGGGCCCAAGACAGGAAAACATCACATGGCCCTGCTCATTCAAAGATTCACTCCATATCCTCATCAATTGCATGGGATTTGCAGACTGATGTAACAACATATTGCTCCACAACATATCAGCGGGTTGCTCGACATGTGTGGAAAAATTCAGTGCTTGACGTTGCCAAAATTTCCACCAAGGCGCCTTAAGCGAGGCTTGGGTCCAGTGCAAATCATGAAGGTCGGGTTCGACCACAGTCACTTTTGCCTCAGGGTAATAGGCCTTCACCAAAGGCATGCTTGCCAAGCCGCCGGTTCTGGGCGACCAATTCACCCAATGATGGGTTTTATGTTTGATCAGAGGTAGCCTGCAAGCCATTCTTTTGGCAACTTCCCCAAATAACCAAGGTTGGCCACTCAAGCTGTATTTGCGTGCAGCGTAGTGCGCCGCCAACGCATCCATGGGCGGCAGCAGTTGGCCTTTTTCAGGTGAATCGCTCACAGACATGGATCGGAGTTGTCCCTAAATTACAAATATGTCATTCAATAGCAAAGCATACCTAGATTGGCTAGGAGAGTTCAACCCGTTGAGACGGGTACATTTTTCCATGGGGCCCAGCGTGTGCCGAGTATGTGGTGCGTGGAGTTCTAGCACCTTATGTCAGGCTTGTCTGCGACATCATTTGACACATGTAGCTAGGTGCAGGTTGTGTGCCTTACCCAGCGACAGTGAGATCTGCTTGGATTGCCTAAACCAAGCTCCCTTATGGCAGGCATGCGCCTGTGCTGTGACTTATCAAGAGCCATGGCGAAGTCTGATTCTTGACTTCAAATTTCATGCAAACGCAGGACTAGCCAAGGTATTTTCAGAGGTGATATTGGCACACCCCATGGCAGCTGCTTTATTGAAACAAGCGGATTTTGTGGTGCCCGTACCCGTGTCAAAAGAAAGACTCAGACAGCGTGGCTTCAACCCCGCCCAATTACTGGCGCAGGGTGTAGCAAAAGAACGCTGTTTAAATCAAGCACTGATCAAGCTGAAACACTCTTTGCCTCAGTCTGGCCTTGAACGGGTACAAAGATTGCGCAATCTTGAAAATTCCATAGCCGTCAATCCGTTGATGGCAACGCAACTCAAACATCGCCATGTGGTGTTGATCGATGACGTCATGACCACAGGCAGTACATTGAGTACTTGCGCCAAGGCTTTGCAGTCGTCCTCGGTGGCTCGGGTGAGTTGCGTGGTTTTGGCCCGAGCAGATTCCATTTCAGCGGCACAATCCGATTCATCAGCCTGAGAAAATATGTTCAACATCGTTTTATTTCAACCCGAGATTCCACCCAATACGGGCAATATCATTCGGTTGGCTGCGAACACCGGATGCAGATTGCATTTGATTGAACCGCTTGGTTTTTCAATGGATGACAAAAGCATGCGTCGTGCCGGACTCGATTACCACGAATACGCGAACGTCAAGAGGCATGCAGATTGGCAAGCGTTTTTGCGTGCAGAACAACCTGACTCAGCACATTGTTTCGCCTTCAGCACACACGGCAGCACAGGCGTGCACGAGGCTTGTTTTTCAGCAAATGATTGGTTGATTTTCGGTTCTGAAACCAAAGGCTTGCCAGTGTCTTTGCGTCAGAGTTTTCAAACACACAAACTGTTGCGATTGCCCATGCTGGCGGGTCAGCGCAGTCTCAATTTATCCAACACGGTGGCAGTGGTGGTGTATGAGGCTTGGCGACAGCAAGGTTTTTCCATGCCTACACACACTTGAACTCATGCGTAGTGACGTACCAGTGACTCGGCGACACACACGGGTTTGTCGCTGCCGTCACGCTCGATGGTGACTTGCCAGGTCATCTGGATACCGTTTGGCTCTATGGCTTCACACGCCAGCAAATGCATGTGCCCGCGCAAGCGACTGTCCACCGGCACCGGCGCGGTAAAACGCACTTTGTTCAAACCGTAATTCACGCCCATGCGGGTCTGCTCGATAGAAAATGCCGACTCAAAAAATTGAGGCAACAAAGATAGAGTTAAAAAACCGTGCGCAATCGTGGTGCCAAATGGACCAGCGGCAGCCTTGTCTTTGTCAATATGTATCCATTGGTGATCGTTGGTGGCTTGGGCAAACAGGTTGATTTGTTCTTGGGTCACTGAGAACCATGGGCTGCTTGCCACGTCCTGTCCCACACAGGCCTTGACTTCGTCGAAGGTTTTGAATTGTTTTTTCATGTTGCTGCTCTTTCTTGCATATGCTTATACGGTCAGGCATTCTCGTCACAACCGCAAGGTGTCGCCTAAAATCTCGTTTTTGACTTTTCAATACATCCGTTCATGAGTGCATTCTTAGAAGAAACCGTCCTGACTGTTCACCATTGGACCGATCGCTTGTTCAGTTTTACCACCACCCGAGATGCAGCTTTGCGCTTTTCCAACGGCCATTTCACCATGATAGGTTTGAAAGTCGACGGCAAACCCTTGCTACGCGCCTACAGCATTGTCAGTCCGAATTACGAAGAACACTTGGAGTTTCTCAGTATCAAGGTACAGGACGGCCCGCTCACATCGCGGCTGCAACATATACAAGTCGGCGACAAAATCATCGTCGGACGCAAACCCACGGGCACTTTGTTGATCGATTATTTGCTGCCTGGCAAAAACCTCTACCTCTTGGGCACCGGCACTGGCTTGGCGCCCTATCTGAGCATCGTGCGCGACCCCGACACCTACGAGCGCTTCGAAAAAGTCATCATCGTGCACGGCGTGCGAGAAGTGAAAGAACTGGCGTACCACGATTACTTCACACAAGAACTGCCCAAGCACGAGCTGTTGGGTGAAATGGTCAGCGAGCAGTTTTTGTATTACCCCACCGTCACCCGCGAGCCGTTTAAAAACCAAGGCCGCATGACCGACTTGATCAACTCAGGCAAATTATTTACAGACTTGGGACTACCCGCTTTCAACCCCAAAGAAGATCGCGTCATGTTGTGCGGCAGCCCGCAAATGCTCAAAGAGTTGAAAACTATGTTGGAAGAGCGCGGTTTTGCCGAAGGCAATACCAGTACGCCAGGGGATTTTGTGGTGGAACGGGCGTTTGTGGAGCAGTGAGTTTCCTTTAGACCAGTAGCCCGTTGAAACAGTTGCTGACATATATAGAAAAGGCCGCATCAGCGGCCTTTTTCTTAATAGCGAAAAGATTCAAACTCGCTCAATCACCACGGCAATGCCCTGCCCCACTCCGATGCACATGGTGCACAAGGCATAGCGCCCGCCGGTGCGGTGCAACTGGTTGGTGGCCGTGGTCACCAAGCGTGCGCCGCTGGCACCCAGCGGATGTCCCAATGCAATAGCGCCACCATTCGGGTTGACGCGCGGGTCATCGTCTTGCAAACCCAGCATGCGCAATACAGCAATGCCTTGGGCAGCGAAGGCTTCGTTGAGTTCAATCACATCCATTTGCGCCAGCTTCAAGCCGGTGAGCGCCAGCACTTTCTCAGTCGCAGGTGCCGGGCCTATGCCCATGACACGCGGCGGCACGCCAGCGGTGGCCATGCCAACCACGCGGGCACGCGGTGTCAATCCATGCACTTTGGCGGTGGCTTCATCGGCCAGCAAAATCGCGCAAGCGCCGTCGTTCACGCCGCTGGCATTGCCTGCGGTCACGGTACCGTCAGGCCGCACCACGCCTTTGAGTTGCGACAATTTTTCTAGGCTGGTTTCGCGCGGGTGCTCGTCTTTGTCAACGATGATGGCATCGCCCTTTTTCTGCGGAATGCTCACCGGCGTGATTTCCTCGGCCAATGCGCCGGACTTTTGCGCTGCCACGGCTTTCAACTGGCTAGCCAGCGCCATGCGGTCTTGCGCTTCGCGTTCAATCTTGTGATCGGTGGCGACGTTCTCAGCGGTTTCGGGCATGGCGTCCACGCCGTACATGGCTTTCATCACCGGGTTAATGAAGCGCCAGCCTATGGTGGTGTCAAAAATTTGCGGCGTGCGACTGAAAGCAGTCTCAGACTTGGGCATGACAAACGGTGCGCGGCTCATGCTCTCTACACCGCCCGCAATCATCAGCGTGGCTTCACCTGCGCGGATAGCGCGGGCGGCTGTGCCCAAGGCATCCATGCCGGAACCGCACAAGCGATTGATGGTGGCTCCTGGCACTTCATGCGGCAAACCGGCGAGCAAACTGGCCATGTGGGCCACGTTGCGGTTGTCTTCACCGGCTTGGTTCACGCAGCCATACAGCACGTCAGTCACAGCCTTCCAATCCACATTCGGGTTGCGGGCCATCAATGCACGCAATGGGATGGCAGCCAAATCATCGGCGCGAACACTGGATAAAGCCCCGCCGTAACGGCCGAATGGGGTGCGAATGGCATCACAAATAAAAGCTTGGTTCATACATTTCTCTGGTTGACAATACACCGCATGTTCAATCCCTCACAACAAGACGTCCGACGCTTCTTCTGCCAAGTCTATGCCAAGCTGACATCGGGCACGCTGGTCGATCCGCTGGAGACGCTGGCCGGTGAATGGATAGCACTTCACCCTGAATACCACGCGCTTTTGTCTGATGAAGCCACAGCATTGGCAGCTCATTTTGATGACAGCCAAGGCAACCCGTTTTTGCATTTGTCCATGCATTTGTCCATCAGCGAACAATGTTCCATCGACCAGCCCCAAGGGATTCGACAAGCGGTTGAATTGCTGGCTGCCCGACGCAACGACGTACACGACGCACACCATGAGGTGATGGAATGTCTGGGCACCATGTTGTGGGAGAGCCAGCGCAGTGGCCGCCCGCCCGATGGGCAAGCCTATATCGATGCTGTACAGCGTCGGGCCACCAAAGACTGATCCACTCAACCATAAAAAAAGTCCACCGAAGTGGACTTTTCGAGTGACGCTTGAAAAATTTCAGCGGA
>NZ_JAVLFQ010000061.1:0-6808 GCF_046052765.1 Limnohabitans sp.
GGCGACAAAATCATCGTCGGGCGCAAACCCACAGGCACATTGCTGATTGATTATTTGCTGCCCGGCAAAAACTTGTATTTGCTGGGCACCGGCACCGGTTTGGCGCCTTACCTGAGCATCGTGCGCGACCCCGACACCTACGAGCGCTTCGAGAAAGTCATCATCGTGCACGGCGTGCGCGAGGTGAAAGAACTGGCTTACCACGACTACCTGACCCAAGAGTTGCCTCAGCACGAATTGCTGGGTGAGATGGTGAGCCAGCAAATGTTGTACTACCCCACCGTGACCCGCGAGCCGTTTAAAAACCAAGGCCGCATGACCGACTTGATCAACTCTGGCAAATTATTTGCTGACTTAGGGTTACCTGCTTTCAACCCTAAAGAAGATCGCGTCATGCTCTGCGGCAGCCCACAAATGCTCAAAGAGCTGAAAACCATGTTGGAAGAACGCGGTTTTGCCGAAGGCAATACCAGTACGCCTGGGGATTTTGTGGTGGAACGGGCGTTTGTTGAACAATAAAAAAGGCCGCATCCGCGGCCTTTTTTGATTTACTCAAGCATGGCTTGTTACTTTTCAGACTTGGGTTGACACATTTAAAAATACACTAAATAATGTACTTTTTTAAGCACTAAATATGTCAATCACCCAAACCATTTTTGCCAAAAACACCGTCAGCATGACGGATTTGCGTCGCAGCCCCTCGGAAGTAATTGAAGTAGCCCAGTCTTCACCGGTTGCCATCTTGAACCACAACAAGCCAGCGGCCTATTTGATTTCAGCTGCCGACTATGAAGATTTGTTGGATCGATTGGAAGATGCTGGGCTGACCCAAACAGTCAAAGCCCGCGCAGGTGGACCTACCGTCAAGGTGAAGCTTGAAGACTTATGAGCTTGAATTTCACGAATTAGCCCTGAAAGAGTGGCAAAAATTAGACGGCTCAATCAAGACTCAATTCGTGAAGGCGCTGAGCAAACGCCTTCACTCACCTCATATCCCTTCTTCCAGATTGCGAGGGGATTTACAAAACACCTACAAAATTAAATTACGCGATATGGGCTACCGATTGGTCTACGAAGTAGTTGATCAACGTTTGGTCGTGATCGTGATTGCTATTGGCAGGCGTGACCACAGCCAGGCTTACCAGATCGCCATTCAAAGAATCAAATAAAAATTACACCCGCTCAATCACCACGGCAATGCCCTGCCCCACTCCGATACACATGGTGCACAAAGCGTAACGCCCACCCGTACGATGGAGTTGGTTGGTGGCTGTTGTTACCAAGCGAGCGCCACTGGCACCCAGCGGATGACCCAATGCAATAGCACCGCCATTCGGGTTGACGCGCGGGTCGTCGTCTTGCAAACCCAGCATGCGCAACACTGCAATACCTTGCGCGGCGAATGCCTCGTTCAACTCGATCACATCCATTTGCGCCAGCTTTAAGCCGGTGAGTGCCAGCACTTTTTCAGTGGCAGGCGCAGGGCCTATGCCCATCACACGCGGGGGCACGCCAGCGGTAGCCATGCCAACCACACGGGCGCGCGGTGTCAATCCATGGACTTTGGCGTTGGCTTCATCGGCCAACAATATGGCGCAAGCGCCGTCGTTCACACCACTGGCATTACCGGCTGTCACTGAGCCGTCGGGACGCACCACGCCTTTGAGTTGCGACAGTTTTTCCAAACTGGTTTCGCGCGGATGTTCATCTTTGTCAACGATGATGGCGTCGCCTTTTTTCTGCGCAATGCTCACCGGCGTGATTTCCTCGGCCAATGCGCCGGACTTTTGCGCCGCCACAGCTTTCAACTGGCTGGCCAGCGCCATGCGGTCTTGGGCTTCGCGCTCAATCTTGTAATCGGTAGCCACGTTCTCGGCAGTTTCTGGCATGGCGTCCACACCGTACATGGCTTTCATGGCGGGGTTGACGAAGCGCCAACCGATGGTGGTGTCGTAAATCGCCGGGGTTCGGGCAAACGCCGACTCGGCCTTGGGCATGACAAACGGCGCACGGCTCATGCTCTCCACACCACCGGCAATCATCAGGGTGGCTTCACCTGCGCGTATGGCTCGCGCTGCCGTGCCCAGCGCGTCCATGCCGGAGCCACAAAGACGGTTGATGGTGGCACCTGGAATCTGGTGCGGCAAACCTGCCAGCAAACTGGCCATGTGCGCCACGTTGCGGTTGTCCTCACCAGCTTGATTGACGCAACCGTACAGCACGTCGGTCACAGCCTGCCAATCCACGTTCGGGTTGCGTGCCATCAACGCGCGCAAAGGCACGGCCGCCAAATCGTCGGTGCGTACACTGGACAAGGCACCGCCATAGCGGCCAAAGGGCGTACGGATGGCATCACAAATAAAAGCTTGGTTCATAGAATTCTCTGGTTGACAATACAGCGCATGTTCAGTCCCTCACAACAAGACGTCCGACGCTTCTTCTGCCAAGTCTATGTCAAGCTCAAGCAGGATCAATTGGTTGATCCGCTAGAGACGCTGGCGGGTGAATGGATTGCGCTTCACCCCGAATACCACGCCGTGCTTGCTGATGAGTCAAGCGCTCTCACGATTCACTTCGATGACAGCCAAGGCAACCCTTTTTTGCACATGTCCATGCATTTGTCGATCAGCGAGCAATGTTCCATTGACCAACCTCAAGGCATTCGACAAGCAGTTGAATTGCTGGCGGCCAAGCGAAACGACCTGCATGAGGCACACCACGAGGTCATGGATTGTTTGGGCACCATGCTGTGGGAGAGTCAACGCAGTGGCAGGCCACCTGACGGGCAGGCTTATATTGATGCGGTACAAAGACGCGCTACGCACGATTGACAAACTGAAAGCCCAATGAAAAAAGTCCACCGAGGTGGACTTTTTGTCTGGCGCTTGAAAAATTTCAGCGGAACTTAGATTGAGGCACGGTCTGCAAATCGCCTTGCTGCTGGTTTACATAAGCCGCGAGTTCTTTCAATTCTTCCAAGGAGAACTGCTTGGCAATACCACCCATGACGCCGTTGTTACGGCCCCAGGTGGCTTGGTTCTCAATTTTGTATGACTTGAGTGCCACATACACATAGTCTTTGTATTGACCGGCAATTTTGGGATAGCCGGGCACCATGGGTTTGTTGAGGTTGGCGCCATGACATGAAGTACAAGCGCCTTTGGCTACCAATTCGGCTACCTTGCCAGAGGGGTCAGCGGCTTTTTCGGGAACTGCAGGCGCACTGTCTTTGCCGTGTGATTCGTAATAGGCTGCGATGTCAGCCATGTCTTTGGCTGTCAATGAAGCCGCGATACTTTTCATGGTGGGATGCTTGCGATCGCCTTTTTGGTAAGCAGTCAATGCAGAAACTATGTAGGCGGCTGTCTGACCTGAAATTTTGGGTACTTTATAAACTTCAGGGAAACTGGCTTGGTAGCCTTTGATACCGTGGCAACCAATGCACATGGCAATTTTGGTTGCGCCTAATTTGGCGTCGCCGGCTTCCTGGGCATTGACATAAGAGGTCGCACATGCGACAAACAACACGAATACCGACGTATAAAACTTATTCATTTTGGGCAGACAATCATTGAAACTCCCAAGATTATATCGACGCGGTTTGTAAGCTCCGTGTCAATCCCATAAAAAGGTTGATGAAGATGAAATTCCAAGGTTCGAAAAATTACGTTGCCACCCAAGATCTGATGCTTGCAGTCAATGCGGCCATCACCCTCAAACGCCCGCTGTTGATCAAAGGTGAACCAGGCACAGGCAAGACCATGTTGGCAGAGGAAGTCGCTGCCGCGCTGAACATGCCGCTGCTGCAGTGGCATGTCAAATCAACCACCAAAGCGCAACAAGGTTTGTACGAATATGACGCTGTCAGCCGCTTGCGTGACAGTCAGATGGCCGACTTGGATGGCGGCGAGCGCGTTAAGAATATTGAAAACTACATCATCAAAGGCGTGCTCTGGCAAGCTTTCACGGCCAAAGAACCCGTGGCCTTATTGATTGACGAGATCGACAAGGCCGACATAGAGTTTCCCAACGACTTGTTGCGCGAACTAGACCGCATGGAGTTTTACTGTTATGAAACGCGTGAACTCATTAAAGCCACCACACGCCCGCTGGTGTTCATCACCTCCAACAACGAGAAAGAACTGCCTGATGCGTTTTTGCGCCGCTGTTTCTTTCACTACATCAAGTTCCCCGAGGCCGACACCATGCGGCAAATCATCGATGTGCACTTCCCGCATCTGAAAAAAGATTTGCTAGCCGCTGCACTCAAAACCTTTTACGACGTGCGAGGTTTGCCAGGCTTGAAGAAAAAACCGTCCACCTCTGAATTGCTAGATTGGTTGAAACTGCTGGTGGCCGAAGACATTCCACTGGCCGCACTGCAAACGCAGGATGACAAAGTGGCCGTGCCGCCGTTGGTTGGTGCGCTGCTGAAAAACGAGCAAGACGTGACGCTGTTTGAAAAACTGGTTTTCATGCAAAGCAGAAACCGTTAATGCGCGGCCATGGATCTGCAACCTGTCACCTTGAATGGCCGACATGCACGCTTGGTGCCGCTGGCTTTAGCGCATCTTGCCGGTCTGCAAGAAGCGGTGCAAGACGGTGAATTGTGCAAGCTCTGGTACACATCCATCCCCACTGCTGAAGGCATGGAAGCAGAAATTCATCGGCGACTGGCACTTCAAACAAGCGCAAACATGCTCGCATTCACCGTGATTGATTTGCAACAACAACGCATTGCAGGCATGACCACTTATATGAATGTGGACAGACCCAACCGACGCGTTGAAATCGGCGCAACTTGGTACCGCCAAAGCGCTCAACGGACATCGCTGAACACCGAATGCAAGCGGCTGTTGCTGGGTCATGCCTTTGAAGAACTGCGGTGTATTGCTGTCGAATTTCGCACGCACGTGTTTAACCAACAGAGCAGGCGTGCGATTGAACGCTTAGGTGCCAAGTTGGATGGCATATTGCGCCAGCACCAAATCAATTCGCATCCTTTGGCAAACCAAGCCTTGCGCGACACTTGTGTTTACAGCATCATTGACAGTGAATGGCCGAATGTGAAATTGCATTTGGACCATCAACTCAGCCGCACGCGGCTTGCAAGCCATGGACAACCACTATGCTGATTGATTTTTTCTACACACTCAGAGCCGCGAAACTGCCGGTATCGGTCAAAGAATTTTTGATGCTGCTTGAAGCCATGCAAGCCAATGTGGTTGGACCACAAAGCGATGCGTGCAGCATGGACGATTTTTATTACCTCAGTCGCACGGCGCTGATCAAAGACGAAAAACATTTCGATAAGTTCGACAAAGCCTTTGGCGCTTATTTCAAAGGCGTGGAAATGCTGACCGACTTTGCCGCCGAAGTACCCATGGAGTGGCTGAAGAAAATACTAGAGAACGAACTCACGCCCGAGCAAAAAGCCGCGATTGAAAAAATGGGCTGGGACGAGTTGATGGACACATTGAAGAAACGACTAGAAGAACAAAAAGAACGCCACGAAGGCGGCAGCAAATGGATAGGCACGGGCGGCACTTCTCCTTTTGGCAACAGCGGCTACAACCCGCAAGGTATTCGCATAGGCGGCAAGGGTGGCAACAAAAGCGCTGTCAAGGTGTGGGACCAACGTGCGTACCAAGACTATGACGACAGCATTGAATTGGGAACACGCAACATCAAAGTGGCACTGCGCCGCTTGCGCCGCTTTGCGCGGGAAGGTGCGGAAGACGAATTCGATCTGGACAACACCATACGCAGTACCGCAGCCAATGCCGGGTATTTGGATATCAAGATGCGCCCCGAACGGCACAACCATGTGAAGTTGCTGTTGTTGATGGATGTAGGCGGCACCATGGATGAACATGTGAGCCGTGTAGAGGAATTGTTTTCAGCGGTCAAAGGTGAGTTCAAGCACCTCGAGTTTTTCTACTTCCACAACTGCGTTTACGATTTTTTATGGAAGAACAACCGCCGTCGGTTCGCAGAAAAGTTTGATACCTGGGACGTGATCCGCAAGTACAACAAAGACCACAAACTGGTGTTCGTCGGCGACGCCACCATGAGCCCATATGAAATTTTGCAACCCGGCGGCAGCGTGGAATACAACAACGAAGAAGCCGGTGCCGAGTGGATACAACGCTTAACCCACGCCTATCCCAAGTTCGCCTGGATCAACCCTGAGCCCTTAGGCGTGTGGCAATACCGTCAAAGCATCAGCATCATTCAACAGCTGGTCAGCAACCGCATGTTTCCGCTCACGCTCAAAGGGCTGGAAGATGCGATGCGTATGTTGAGTAAATAAATTAGTCTTGTTTGATTTCTTGGTCTGATGCTGCCTGTTGCACTTCGTGCTTGAATCCGCCAAATAATATATTTTATATAACAGAATAGTATATACATTATATAAGTTTATAGACTGTTCAACATGGTGCGGTTTGATTAAATTAGGACCTGAACCACTAGACGGTTTCTTTCTAAGAAACCGTCTGGTCACCATGACACCCTGTTTTCAGTGGTTTAACCAGTTGGTCTGATTCTCATCTGGTAGGTTTCCAGCTTTAACTGGGGATCTAATCCAGTTTCACGACATGTTGGTACTGGTGACTGGGTTGGTTGTGGGTTTTGTTCACGGTGTCTCAACCATTGTTTAAACGTCATCATTGAACACCTCCCTCTCAAGGAGAATAATCAACGTCTTGGAGTCTGGTGACATTGCGAACTGATAGGCAAAGTCATCGAATTCATAGAGTGACTTAATCAGTCTGTCTCTAGTGACCCTCAGTCCGTAGTTGCGGCA
>NZ_JAVLFQ010000062.1:0-2336 GCF_046052765.1 Limnohabitans sp.
GTCAGCGAAGGCAGTTCTGGCTCCGGCAATTCGCCGAGTTGCGCCGGATCACGGCGGTTACCGGCTTTGTTTTTCTTGCGCAACTGGCCGCCTTCGACAGTCACAAAACTGGGGCAAAAACCTTTGACGCAACTTTGGTCTTTGTTGCAAGTGCTTTGGTTGATGCTGCGCTTGCGCCCGTGGTCGGTTTCCAGTGGCTCCACGCTCAAGCAATTGCTTTGCGAACTGCAATCCCCGCAGCCTTCGCACACGGCTTCGTTGATGACCACGCGTACCGCAGGATCGACCATGGTGCCGCGCTTGCGGCGACGGCGTTTTTCAGTGGCACAGGTCTGGTCGTAAATAATGACGGTGCAGCCTTTGATTTCTCGCATGCTGCGTTGCACCTGGTCCAAATCGTCCCGGTGTTCGATGGCCACACCTTCTGGCAAACCCAGCAAAGTGCCGGGCACACCGTTTTGACCAACCGGCTCGTATTTCTCCGGTTCGTCGGTGACGATAACAATGCGTTTGGCGCCTTCTGCGCGCATGCTTTGCGCTATTTGTATGACGCTATGACCTTCGGCACGTTCGCCGATCGGCTGGCCACCGGTCATGGCGACCGCGTCGTTGTACAAAATTTTGTAAGTGATGTTCACACCGGCAGCAACGCTTTGACGCACCGCCAATATGCCGCTGTGGAAATAGGTGCCGTCGCCGATATTGGCAAATATGTGCTGGTCATTGCTGAACGGCTGCTGGCCCACCCAAGGCACGCCCTCGCCGCCCATTTGCGTGAAACCAGTGGTGCTGCGGTCCATCCACAATGACATGAAATGGCAACCGATACCGGCCATGGCGCGCGAACCTTCGGGCACCTTGGTGGAAGTATTGTGCGGACAGCCTGAGCAAAACCAGGGTTGTCTATCGGCTTTGACTTCCAGCACCTGCATGGCGTTGTTTTTGGCTTCCAGCACAGCGAGTTGCGCATCGATGCGCGCCGTGGTGTCTGCGTCCAGACCCATTTTTTTCAAACGCTTGGCAATCGCTTGCGCGATCAACGCAGGCGACAAATCGGCGTTAGAGCGCAAGAGGGTGTGGCTGATCGGGTTAGGTGTGGACCACTCGCCGCCACTGTCACCTTCCACCTGGTCAAACTTACCCAACACGCGCGGGCGCTTGGCATCCGGCCAGTTGTACAGCTCTTCTTTCAATTGGTATTCGATGAGTTGGCGTTTTTCTTCCACCACCACAATCTCTTGCAAACCTTCGGCAAATTCGCGCGTGCTTTGCGGCTCTAAGGGCCAGACCACGCCGACCTTGTGCACGCGGATACCTAGTCGCTTGCAGGTGTGGTCATCCAAGCCCAAATCCAGCAGTGCTTGGCGTGTGTCGTTGTAGGCCTTGCCGCTGGCAATCAAACCGAAGCGGTCGTGCGGGCCGCGAATCACGGTGTGGTTCAAACGGTTGGCGCGTATATAAGCCAGCGCCGCATACCATTTGTAATTGAACAGCCGCGCTTCTTGCGACAGCGCATCATCCGGCCAGCGGATGTGCAAACCACCAGGCGGCATATCGAATTCGGGGATGACAATTTGCAAACCTTGCGGGTCAATGTCTACCGTGGCGCTGGATTCGACAATTTCCTGGATGGTTTTCATGCCTGCCCAAACGCCGGAGAAACGGCTCATTGCAAAACCATGCAACCCAAAGTCCAGCACCTCTTGCACAGACGCAGGGAAAAACACGGGCAGGCCGCAGGCTTTGAAAATATGGTCGCTTTGGTGCGCCGCCGTGCTGCTTTTGGAGACATGGTCGTCGCCAGCGATGGCCAGCACGCCGCCCCAAGCCGTGGTACCCGCCATGTTGCCGTGTTTGAACACGTCAGACGTGCGGTCTACGCCCGGGCCTTTGCCGTACCAAATACCGAACACGCCGTCGAATTTGTTGTTGCCGGGCGGCGCAAAACCGAGTTGCTGCGTGCCCCACAAAGCGGTGGCGGCCAGTTCTTCATTCACACCGGGCTGGAACACGATGTGTTGCGCTTGCAAATGCTTGCGTGCGCTCCACAATGCCTGGTCGTAATTGCCCAAAGGCGAGCCCCGGTAACCGCTGATGAAACCTGCTGTGTTTTTACCGGCCAATTGGTCGCGTTGGCGTTGCAGCATGGGCAAACGCACCAGCGCCTGCACCCCGCTCATGAATGCACGGCCTTGTTCGAGTGCGTATTTGTCGTCCAGCTGGACGGTTTCCAAGGCTTTGCGTATGTGTTCCGGCAGGGGCGCGTTCATGCTTACTCCAACTTATGTCAGTGATCGGTCAGTTTAGCCGTTCGCCGCCACCGGCGTCAGTCGGGC
>NZ_JAVLFQ010000063.1:0-52373 GCF_046052765.1 Limnohabitans sp.
ACGAGCTACGGTTCGTTCACGATTGACGCGGATGGTAACTACACCTACACGCTGGACAACGAAAAGGCTCAGGCGTTGACAGCCGACACCGTAGATACGTTCGTCGTTCAGGCTGCGGATTTAACAGAGCAGAGGGTTACCATCAAAGTGCACGGGGTCAACGACGATGCGCAGTTCGGCGGTGACCTAACTGGCAATGAAGTGACCGAGTCCAACAACGGTGAGTATGTTGGTGTTGCAAGCGGAGAAGTAACTGGCAAGTTGACAGTGACTGACGTGGACAGCGAAGATGCGTTCGTAGTGGTTGAAGCGGGATCCCCAGAGGGCTTCACAACTTACGGCTCCTTCACAATCGACGCTGAGGGTAACTACACCTACACGCTGAATAACGGCAATCGTGATATCCAGGCAATGCACAGTGGGGATTCAAAGACAGACTCTTTTGTAGTCACGTCGGCTGATGGAACAGAGCAGACGGTTACTATCACGATCAATGGAACCAATGACGCTCCTGTCATAGGCAACCAATCCTCACTCAGTGTTGTCCAGGGCCAGCGGGGCATACAGGCCGGGGACTCCATATTCACAGCAGAAGATATTGAGGGTGACAATGTAACTTTTAGCGTGACGAAGGTCACCCTTCATTCAAATGGTTCGTCTCAGACCATGGACGTCAGCAATGACTGGTTTGAAATCGACTCATCAAACACACTGAACTTGACAGAAAAGGGTTCTAGAGCTATCTCCTTACTGTCCGGTACCGAACTTGGGTCGGGGGACAGATCATTCACTGTTCACGTTCAAGCTGAGGATGGCAATGGTGGCATAGACGGTAAGGATATAACCGTGGGTGTCAAGATGGCTCAAGAGAGCAATGAAGCTGCTAGGCTGCCAGGCTATGTATCTGACTGGACTATCGCCTCAGAGGCTGGCAATGATGGATTCATCCTGACTAACATACATGACTCAAATGTTGTCGTGAAAATCGCATCCACCGTGACCTCGCTTTCCTTTGATGACATGGTTGTCGGTTTAAATGCAGCTGATCATGTGACGACTGGTTTGGACAAGATATCCATCTCCGCTCCTCAAACTGGCAGCAACTTCGACATCACAATTGCGCCGACCACTGACAGTACCTTGGTCACCCTGTCGGGCACTGGTAACAGCGTGATGAACCTCTTTGGTGCCACCGACACTAGCGTAGCGGATGCTCTCACCGCAAGAACTGATGGAATTCAGGTGTCAGACTCACTTGTCAAACCAGAGGACCTCTCACGCCTGATCACCAAGGACAGCAACGGTTTCTTGCACGTAAATTCCGCTAGTGGTACCGTGATACTGCACGACGTCGAGTACGTGCAGTTCAATGGCGGCAAGGTGTTAATTGTCGGTGCTGGTGGCTACGACAGCTTTGCAACCGCGGTGGCAAATGCTGGTATCAACGACATCATCTATGTCTCCGATGCTACAAGCATGGCAAGCGCTAAGGTAACTACCTCAGACCACATCAGCATCTACATTGCCGACACCGATGCCAGTAAGTCTGTCAATATCGCAGGTGGCGTTGTAAACGGAGTAGCAAATACTCTGAACGTGTCAATGTACGGTGCGCACTCGTTCAACCTCACGGGTTCTGCGGGCAACGATACTGTGCACGACTACACAACAGGCACCTCTGTCCTGATGGGAATGGATGGCAGTGACATGTTGGCTGTTCACAGCAACATTGGCCTGCACAATGTTCAGGGCGGGGCGGGTAATGACCAGTTGCTCGGCGGCACGAACTCAGTCCTCTCAGGTGGCGACGGTAACGACACACTGATCGCGTTTGGTGGTGCCGCCCAACTCTCCGGAGGTGCTGGCAACGACGTCTTATTGAACGCTTCCTGGGCTGCTGGAACATCTGCGCCAACTGGTACTGTTGTAATGACTGGCGGCAGTGGTGCCGACACATTTGCCCTGATCGGCACTGCTAACAACAGTGTGGCGGGGGTGATGAACTCGACAACCGTATCTGACCTAGGAACTGGCGACAAGATCGACCTGTCATTCCTCGAGAATAAAAACCTTCAGTCGGATCTCACATCTACTATCAATCATTCCATTGACAGTACTACCCTGCTGATGGCGGCAAAGGATGGCGTCTCTGCGACTATGGACGCTAAGGGTACAACCATAGCATTTGGTAACAATATAGTTGCTACCACCTCTGAGTCTGACCTGGGTGACGCGACCTCAAACGTCACGGCTGGATCGCTCCTTATCAGTAATGCAACGCTCACTAAGGCCTCAGCCGCGATCAACGGTGGTCACGATGCGCTGTCCCAGATAGACTTCAACACGACCTTCGGCCACCTGACCGACACCTACAACCACCACGGTTAATCGTCGGTAGTTATCCACTCAACCCGGTCTGCCAGACACGCTCTGGCGGCCGGGTTTTTTTACATGAGCAGAGCGGGTTAAGCATTTGTCAAATATGAACAAATCGTCAATAATGTTTTATTTATATCAAAATTGACTATTTGCGGTCGATATAAACATGGGGGCGCCGAAACTTCGGCGAAGCTGACTTATGTACATCAGATTTTTCATCATTGCCGCGCTTGCTTTGGCATTTATTTTGCCTGTGGCTCATTATGCTAAAGCATTAGATTTCAAGGACAGACCCGTATTTATCAGGCGTCTTGAGGAAAAGCTTGCCTTTTATTTTCCTAATATATTTGTCAATTCTGACAAGAAAAACCAAATCGACTACGGTCACAATATCGGCCACGACCCGGTTGCCATGCCAGAACCGCCAAAGGTAGCCGCCAAAATACAACAAAAGAAACCTAGCTTCAGCGCCGCGCCAGCCATTCTGACGCAGGACTGGACGATAGAGCCCAAGCATTCTTCGGCCGATCAAACCAGCCCTGCCCTAAGCAAAGAGCTAGCTTTTGCGCCAGTTCAGGTGGCTAAAGAAGAAGCATTCAGCACAGACCCGGTAGAAATAGCACAGACACTTGTACTTCTAGATCCAGCCGTCGAGCCGACTGCAAAGGGCAACTCTCAGGCCGACGACTTGTCACAGGCTACCAAACTGGAAGTTGCTAGCACCGAGCAGCAGTTAAGCCAAGCCTTCAAAGCACAAGAAGAACTGGTGACCCAGGAAATTGGACAGACCACGCTTGTTGCGAAATTACCTGAGACCCCCCAAGAAGCACAGCAACCCGAACTCATCGCCCTGCAGCCGCGCGAAGTGGCACGCGAAGAACAGCTGTCACAAAAAGAAATTGACGAGCGCAATCTCTTTTTGCTGAAAGACAGGCTTGAGGACAACTTGGCCGAAACGAAGTTGGTGATTCAATCGCCCGCAGAAACATCGTCTGTCAATCAGCAAGCCCACAGCGACAGCTTGGATGTGCAGCCTGCCAACTTGGCAGACAACAACGCAGACACCGTACCTAGCGTTCAACAACAACTGGCCGTTCAGCAGACCTTGGAGCAAGTCGACAGCTACGCCCGCCAACAGCGTGAACAACAGGCCGCCAGAGAGTTGCAAGAACTGCAAAACATTCAGGCGCTGCAAGCGCAGGTGCAGCAGCAGCAGGCGTTGGCAGAGACCAAGCGGTTGCAGCAGGAACAACAGCTGTGGGTAAAGGCCGCTGAGGACGCCAGTCGCATTCTGGCCGAGCAGCAGCAAATTATCGAAAAAGAATTGCTTCGCTTGACTGAGCTGAAGAGGGCTGAAGACGCGTTGGCTGAACAACGTGCAGCAGAGCAACAAGCCAATGAATTGCGAGTGCAACTGGCCGCAGCTGCCGAGCAAGAAAGAGTCGCTGCCATCGCCGCTCGCCGCGAGGAATTGCGCCAGTCACTGGCTCAGGCTGAAGTTGCATTCAAGGCTGATGCAGACACGGCCAAAAAGGCCCTGACCGCCAAGCAGCAAGCCCGTGCCGACATGATCGAAGCCGAGCGCGTTGCAATGGCTGACAAAATTGCACGCGAGCAACTTGATGCAGCCCAAGCATTGGCAGCCGAGCAACAAGCACTCGCTGCCAAAGCTGAAGCAGACAAGCAACAACAACTGGCCCTAGAGCAACAAGCCAAAGCTGAAGCAGACAAGCAACAACAACTGGCGCTAGAGCAACAGGCCAAGGCCGCACAAGCCGCAGAGGCTGAAAAACTGGCTGCACAAAAGGTTCAGGCCGAAAGAATGGCGCTCGAACAACAGGCCAAACAATTTGCGCTTGAACAGCAGGCCAAGGCTGAACGCATCGCCCAAGAACAAAGAGAGCAGGCCGAGCTCAAGGCCCGCGCACAACAGGCTTTGGCTGAGCAATTGGCCGCTGAGAGATTGGCGCAGCTGTCTGCCAAGGCCGAGCAAGAAAGGCTGAACGCCATTGCTGCTCGCACCGAGGAACTCAAGCAAGTAGATCAGGCTGAAGCCGCAGCCAAGGCAGAGGCTGTTAGCGCTGCCAAGGCATTGACCGCTAAGCAACAAGCCCGTGCAGACAAAGTAGAAGCCGAGCGCGTCGCAATGGCCGACAAACTGGCACGAGAGCAACAGGCCGCAGCACAGGCACTGGCCGCAGAACAAAATGCATTGGCAGCCAAGCAGGCCAAGGCTGAGGCAGACAAGCAGCAACAACTCGTCATCGAGCAACAAGCCAAGGCCGAGCAAGAAAGACTTGCCGCCATCGCCAAGACCGCTGAGGACAATCGCCAGGCACGCGCCCAGGTCGTGGCCGAGTTGTCCAAGCAAGTGGACGCAGCTGCACAGTTGCTGCAATCCAAACAACAGGCGCGCGCCAAGCAGGTGGAGGCTGAACGCGCTGCCGCTGCAGAACGAATCGCGCTTGAACAACAACAACTGGCAGAGCAGCAGGCCAAGGCCGATGCAGATGCCAACGCCAAGGCTGAGGCATTGACACGGCTGTTAATGGCGGAGCAACAGGCCAAGGCAGAGGCACTGGCCAAACAGGCGCTGGCAGAGCAGCAGGCCAAGGCGAAGGCTGAAGCACTGGCCCAACTGGTTTTGGCAGAGCAGCAGGCCAAGGCCAAGGCAGAGGCTCAAGCAGTGGCTGAGAAGGCACTGGCAGAGAAGAAGGCGGCAGAGGCTAAAAAAGAGGAAGCACTCAAACTGGCCAAGCAGGCCAGAGACGCCGAAGACCTCAAGCGCATGGCTGTACTGCAAAAGCAGGCCGAAGAGATCCGTGTCTCATTGGCTACCATCAAGCAACAACAAAGCGCTGATGCTGCTGCAGCCAAGTCCGCGGCCAAGATTGCGTCTGAGCAGGTCGCCTCGCAAAATCTGAGCGTTGGCGAGGCGAACTTCATCAAGGAAAACAAGTTATCCGAGCTGGTCGATTCGATGGGCACGGTCAGCCAGTCCAAGGACAAGCCAGTGCCCCTGGCCACGCCCGTCAAGCCGCCCGCATCCACAGCGTCCATGGAATCCGGTGTCGATATGAACTGGACCAGCATGCCCTTGGCTTCAGACTTGCCGCCCCAAATCGCCAAGCTGGGCGAGTCGTTCATCGACACGGTCTACAAGCAACTGCCCAGCTCTAAGAAGATTGCCAAGGCCATGCCGTTTGACGAGTTCAAGCTGCGCATCAAGGAGGCGATCGACACCAGCCCTGACATCGCCGTGGTCTCTAACCTGGCAGAGCAGTCCAAGTCCAGCAAATCGTTGGCGCTCTCAAGCCTGTTGCCGCAGGTCACTGGCAACTCTGACAGCGGCAAGCGCACCATCAAGAACCCGTGGCTGGGTACCAGCTACGAACAAGACGGCTCCAACTTCGGTATCTCTGTCAGCCAGTTGGTGTTCGACTTTGGCGCTGGCATCTTCGGCCTCAAGGCAGGCAAGGCGCGGGTCAAGGCCGCAGAGGAATTGCTGGTCTCTAAAAAATCTGAGCAGGCACTTAAATCTATCTATGCGTTCATTGAGCTCGAGCGTGCCCGTGACCAGTACAAGCTGGCCTCACAAAACGCACAGTCGCGCCTTGAGTTGATCAGGCTGGTCAAGGAACGTTTTGCCATCGGTGGCGGCACCAAGCCAGACGTGATTCGGGCGGAGTCTAGGTACGCCGAGGCCTTGTCAAGCGTTGCATTGGCCAGCTCCAAGGTCAGCGCGGCCGAGGCCAACTACCGCGAACTGTTCGCCAGCAACCCCACGGGCATGGTGGTCGGTCCCGACCATGAGTTTGTCATTGAGGGCTTGGAAAAGACCGCCGAGCAGTTGGCGGGTACCTACCCCGGCTTGCTGCAACTGGCGCGGTTGAAGGACGCCACCAGCGAAGAATCAAAGGCGGTCATTGCCAAGACGCTGCCAAGTTTCAGCTTGGTGTACTCGGGCACCTCACAGGGCCACTTCGTCTCCAACGTCACGCCCTCCGCCAGCCAGAGCCTGGTGTTGCAGTTGAGTGTGCCCATCTACAACGGCGGGGCGGACCAGGCCCGCAAGGACGACGCCCGTTTGAAGGCGCTGCAGTCCGAGTTGGAGTTTGACGCTGCCATGCGTTCGTTTGAGAAAACGCTGTTGCAAAGCCAGGCCGAGGTCAAGAGCAGTGACGAGATACTGACGTCTCGCTCGGTGTCTGTGCGCTCTGCCATCGCCTCCATGCGCGCGGTGCGTGAACAGTTCGCGTTTAACAAGGGCACCTTGCTCGACTTGATCTCTGTGCAAGACAGCCTGTACCAGTCCGGTAAGGACATGATCGACGCGCATTCAGACCGCAACATCGCGCGTTACCGCTTGGCTCACCTGACCTCTGAGTTGCACAAGGTTTTCCAACTGTCTGATTCGCCATTGATGGTGAAGGATTGACGATGAATCAAATGGCTGAACTAGGCAGGGCGGAAGAGTTTGCGCCCAAGGACCCGATAGAGACCTGTGTGCTGTGGTTGCTAGAGGGCCTGGACAAGCCCATGTCAGCGGCGGCGCTTCGCGCCAGTGTCGCTCGCCTGCCAGGGCCGTGGACCTTTGAAGAGGCGATAGAGGCACTGGAGAGCTTCGGCCTGCGTTGCCGTGAGCGCAGTGTCAGCCTCTCAGACTTGTTGAGCACCCACAAGTCCTCCATCTTCTTGTCTGAGGGTGCGGTGGTCGCCGCCATTCAGCCCAAGACCGAGGCGCACCCCGCCCAACTCTTTGTGCCGACCAGAAACCTCCGTCCCACACCCTTGTCGGTAGAGGCCTTGGCCATGATCTATGGCGGCATGGTGATTGAAATTGAGGCCGAACTCAAGATAGGTACCGAGGACGATAACCAAAAGGGCCGCTTCGGTCACTGGTTCTTCGGCCCGTTGCTGGCCTCTAAATTTGTTTACTTTCAGGTCATGATGGCGGCGTTGCTGACCAATATTTTTGCGTTGGCAACCTCTGGCTTTTCCATGATCGTTTACGACCGTGTCATGCCCAACGGCGCGATGGAAACTTTGGTAGCTTTGTTGGTCGGTGTGTTCATTATTTTCATCAGTGACTTTGTGATCCGAAGCCTGCGCAGTTACTTCTTGGACGTAGCAGGCGCACAAGCAGACATGGTGATTGCCGACACCTTGTTCGAACAAGTCATTGACATGGAGTTGGCGGCGCGTACCTCGCCCACGGGCTCGGTGGCCAACTCGTTGCGCGAGTTTGAATCGCTGCGCGACTTCTTGACATCGGCAACGCTCACGACATTGATTGACCTGCCCTTTGCGGTGCTGTTCCTGTTTGTCATTTGGACCATTGGCGGGCCCTTGGTGTATGTGCCCTTGGCAGCCATCCCTTTGATCATTGGTTCAACCTTGTTGATCCAGCCCAGCTTGCGTAAGTTGACCCAGAGCAACTACGAGGACGGCCAAACCAAAAATTCGGTCGCTATTGAAACACTGCAGGGTATTGAGACCATCAAGGCCATCGGTGCCGGCTCCATGATGCGCAAGCGCTGGCAGGATGTGATCTCGCACCAATCCGCCATCGGTTTGAAGACCCGTGTGCTGTCGCAGTTCTCCTCCAACATGTCCAACTTCGCCAACCAACTGGTGTGGGTGGGCACGGTGACGCTGGGCGTGTACTTGACACAGACGGGCGCCATCGGTTCGGGCGCGATTGTGGCGTGTTCTATGTTGTCGGGTAGATCGATTGCCCCATTGGCACAGCTTTCTCAGTTGCTCACTCGCATGAACACGGCGCTGGCGAGCTACAGAAATTTATCCGCGCTGATGAGTCAGCCGCGTGAACACAAGAACAAGGCCGCCTACTTGAACCGCCCCGTGTGGCAGGGCAGCATAGAGTTTCGCGACGTGAGTTTCAATTATCCTGGTCAGTCTCAGGGCGGCTTGCAAAATATTTCATTCAAGATCGAGGCTGGCGAGAAGGTAGCCATCGTCGGCAAGGTCGGCTCTGGCAAGACCACGCTGGCCAAGTTGCTGGTGGGCTTGTACAAGCCCAGCTCAGGCGCGATATTGGTCGACGGTATCGATATCCGACAGATCGACCCCGCCGACCTGCGTCGCAACATTGGTGTGGTGATGCAAGAGAGCTGGTTGTTCTCTGGCACCGTGAAGCAAAACATCGCCGTCGGTGGCAACAACCCGACGGATGAAGAGATATTGCAGGCAGCCATGATTTCGGGTGTACATGAGTTCATTTCCGAGCATCCCGACGGCTACGCCTACAAGCTGAAAGAAAAGGGCGAGGGACTGTCTGGCGGACAAAGACAGACCATCAATATTGCCCGTGCGTTGGTAGGCAGGCCACCGATTTTGTTGATGGACGAGCCCACCAGTGCCATGGACTTGGGACACGAATCCGAATTGATTGCCAAGCTGAAAAATCAACTGATCAACCAAACCATATTGATCATCACCCACCGCACCTCTATCCTGGAATTGGCCACCCGCGTGCTGGTCCTCGACCAAGGCAAAATAGTGGCGCAAGGACCTAAGAGCGACTTCATGCGCAACCAACCACCGCAACAGGCGGGCCAAGAGGCTGCTGCAGCCTATTAACCGCCTAGACAGATACCCATGAATAAGCCAAAGAAAATGAATTACAGCAAAGCCGGCTTCGGTAATTTGCGCATTGGCCGCCCCAGTGTGGTGTCGTTTTTATTGCTCAACGCGATATTGGTCACCATGGGTGTGCTGGTGGTTTGGTCAGCCTACTCCAAAGTCGATGAGGTGACGCATGCAGAGGGCCGCGTCATACCTTCATCCCACATGCAAGTCATCCAAAACATGGAAGGCGGTATCGTCAAGAGCATCAATGTCAAGCAAGGTGATGTGGTTGAAAGAGATGACGTGGTGTTGAGCATGGAGTCGGTGCAATTTTCAGCTGAGCTCGACAGCAAAAGACAGCAAGTGCTGTCTTTGATGGCCAAGGAAGCCAGACTGCGTGCCGAGGTGTATGACACCCCGTTGACCTTCACCAAAGAATTCAGTGGTATGGCAGCCCACTACGTCAGTACCGAAATGTCTGAATACGAATCACGCAAGCGTCGCTTGAATGCGGACTTGTCTTTGTTAGAAAGCCAGGTACAAAGCGGCCAGCAAGAGCTCGATATCGTTCGCAAATTGACCGAGCGCGGATTAGAACCACAAATTGAATTGGTCAGAACCCAAGCCCGGGTGGATGAAGCCAGAAACAAGATGGAGTCCATGCGGCGTCAGTTCAAGAGTGACTCTGCCACCGAGTTGTCTCGCGTCGTGCTCGAACTCAATCCCATGCGTCAAACATTGCCCGCATTTGCTGACAAGGTCAATCGCACACAAATCAAGGCGCCCATGAAGGGCGTGGTCAACCGCGTCATGATCAACACCATCGGCGGGGTGATCAAGCCTGGTGAACCGGTGATTGAGATCGTGCCCTATGACGACAATCTGGTGGTGGAGGCGCAAATACGGCCACAGGACATCGGCTTCATCCACATGGGGCAGTCAGCCAACGTGAAGTTCACCGCCTATGACTACTCCATCTTCGGTTCGCTCAAGGGTACGGTGACCAATATTTCCCCCGACGCGGTCTCCAAGGAAGAGCGAGGTCAGTTGAATTATTACTACGTGGCTCGCATCGAGACCAGCACCAAGGCGATCCAGTCATTAGAAAAAAATCTGCCCATCATTCCGGGTATGCAGGCGCAAGTCGATATCATCACTGGCAATAAAAGTGTCCTGAGCTATTTGCTCAAACCATTGATCGGTGTCAAAGAAAATGCATTCCGTGAGCGTTAACCGTTTGTTGCAGTGTCTGATGGCTAAAAGATGGCAAGCACTTACCTTGCTGCTTTTCTTAGGTATGCAAACCGCATACGCGCAAGATTCGATGATCTTCACCAAGGTCATTCGTTGCGAATCGCAAAACCCAGAGCGAACCAAGGGGCAGGACTGTTTCAATCCTCCCGCTGATCTGGGTCTGGGTGACATAGTGTTAGCCCAAGGAAAAATTGAACGCAAGTCTGAGGACGGATTCGGCGAGGCCGTCAAGAACTTGCCCGCCGGCACGATTGTGGTCCTCAACAGCATGGGCGGCGACTTGGTGGGCGGTCTTCGCCTCGGCCAATCAATACGTGCCAGAGACTTCAATACTTGGGTCATGGATGCGACGTCAGACAATCCTGCCATCAAGGACAAAAAAAATATGGGCAGGTGTTTTTCATCCTGTGCCTACACTTTTCTGGGTGGCGTACTGCGCAGGGTGGACAAAGCCGGTCAACTCGGTGTGCACCAATTCAGAAATACGGACGATAAGCTAGACGCCAACCAGGCCCAAAAAATATCAGCCATGTTGGCCCGTTATTTGGACACCATGGGAATCAACCGCCAGTTGCTCGATCAGGCATTGTTGACTGAGCCAGGTAAGATGACCTTGATCCCTGAGACACAAAGAATCGCATGGAATATCGAGCCCAGTTTGCCCAGCACGGTCACCTTGTCCAAGTGGAAACTAGAGGCCGCAGCAGGCGGCAAGCGACTGGCGTATACCTCGGTCAAACAAATCAACCGCAATGCGTTTCTGACTTTTGCGCTGACCTATGTGAATGGCAGCCTCAGGGGCTTGGTGATTGCCAAGCCGGATGCACGCGATGAGTTGGCCAGCGATTGGCTGAGCGCTTTCAACGACAAAGTGGAAGTGATGGTAGAGGTGAACTCCAAGCTGTTGGTGATGCAACCGCTGGGAAATTGGGAGTTGGCGGGTCAGGTCAACACGCCCGGTACACGCCAAATTTGGTACGCCGTCAAACCTGAATTGATCAAAGAACTGCTCAATGCACGCCAATTCAAGCTCAAACTTCAGTGGGCCATACCACCCATGGGCATGGACGCTGAAACTACGTTCAGTACCGATGGGTTGAAGGACAACTACGCAGCCCTTTGAATCTTATTTTTGAAATAAATTTTTCAAATGCGCGACCGCTTTTCCTGACATCTTTTTAAATTTGCTCACGACCGATGTGTCCAAATGCGTGTCAAGAATAAAGTCATAAAAATGGGTCTGGTGGTAAGCGTGGGTGTTCTGCGTGTGAGAGTGGTCATGCCCGAAGGTGTTGCGTCTGATGTGCAAGGCCTTTTTCAATAACTCCATCGCATGGGCAGCGTCGCCCTTCAAATGCTTGATGATGCCCAACTCATGGAAAGAGTGCGAGGTGTGGTGGTGGTCCTCGCCGTATTTATTGATTCGTATGTTCAGGGCTTTGTGGTGTAAGTCCTCTGCCTCTTGGTGCGAACCCAGCAATGACTTGATCACGCCCAGTCCATGGTAAGAATCTGCCGTGTGGTGATGGTCTGAACCCAAACTTGCGTGCCTGATCTCCATCGCCTTCTCATGGTGAGCATGCGCCTCGTCGTGCTTGCCCAGTGTCCTCATCAACTCACCCAAGCCATGGTGTGAATGCGCGGTGTGCGGATGACTGTCGCCATGAAAGTCACGCCTGATTTGCAGTGCTTGATGGTGGCAATCATGGGACTCATCCAGCTTGCCCCGACCCAAATGGATTTTCCCCAGCACGTGAAGGCTGTGTGCAATCAGCGGGTGGTCTTGTCGCAACTGCGCTTTTCGGATTTGAAGCGATTGTTCGGCCATGCGTTCTGCGTCATGGTGTTCGTCCAGGTCATGCAGCAAATGGGCCAACCCATTCAAAGAACTGGAGGTGTGAATATGGTGGTCACCAAATATCTTTCTTCGGATCACCAGCGACCTGCGCAAAAACTCATCGGCCGCTTTGAAGTCACCCAATTCATGCAGCAGGTGTGCATAGTGATTCAGTGCTTGCGCGGTCAATGGGTGGTCTTTACCCAAAATTTTCTCTCGCACATGCAGTGCACGGTCGTGCAACTCGCGGGCATCGCTGAATTGGCCCATTTCGTGGTGAGAGACAGCGAGGTTTAATTGTGAAGAGGAGGTATGCGGATGGTCTTTGCCGTAAATGGACTCGCGAATTTGCAGCACCTGCTTGTTGATCTTCAAGGCCTCTTTGTAGTTGCCCTTGTCGTGGACCAGTGAGGCCAGGTTGTGCAAACTGTAAGCGGTCTGAGGGTGAAATTCACCGAAATTGTTGATCCTTATCTCCAAAGACTTATCAAGCATCTCTTGTGCTTGGGCGTAGTCGCCAATGTCATGCAGCACAGCGCCGAGTCCATGCAATGAATTGGCGATATGCGGATGTTCTGTGTCCAGTTGGTTGCTACGGATGGACATTGATTTCAAATGCATGTCCTGCGATGAATTTAAATCGGCAGTCTCGTGCAGCAAGCCAGCGTAGCCATAGTAGGTATTGGCCGCGTTCAGCAATAAAGGTGAAAACGCGTTCTCATAAATAGAGATGGACTCATTGAACAACTTGTCAGCATTTTCATAGTTACCCAACGACTTCTCCAGCGTCGCGTAATTGCTGATGGTGATAGCGGTATGCCGATTGTCAAAACCAAAAAAACCTTCCTTGATCTTGAGGGACTTTTCGTAATAAGACTTCGCCTCTTGAAATTGCCCTTGTATGGTGAGCAAGTTGGCCAGGTTGTTCAAGGTGACTGCGGTTTGCGGATGCTCTTCACCCAGTCTTTCATACTGAAATTTCAACGCGTTCCTGTAAAGAATCTCTGCTTCATTGAACAAACCCAATTCGGTCTGGCAATTGGCTTGGCATTGCAGTAACAAGGCAACCGGTGGTTGGTTGTTGCCGAATGATTTTTCTGTGATGGTTCTTGCTTCAGAGAAATAGGCCAGCGCTTCCTTGTATTTGCACATATCAAAATGCAGGTGGCCCAAGTGTGTCAGAGTGACAGCAACCTCAGGATGTTTTTTACCAAAGGTGTCTTGGTTAATCGTCAACGCTTGTTGCAGCAATTCATTCGCTTCCGTGGTGTTTCCAGTGGCGGCGTGGTAGTTGGCCAGGCCGTGAAGGCTCTTGCAAATGGCATGGTGTGAGTCGCCGTAAGCGTTGACTTTGATGGTGATGGCTTTGTTGAGCAACTCAAAGGCTTGATCAAATTGGCTGGTATCCAATTTCAATTGCGCCAGACCTTGCAGGCATTGGGCATAGAACTGGTTAACTTCTAGGTTGCCTTGTTTTTTATAAATATGGATAGCCTTGAGGTAGAGCTCTTCAGATTCGCTGAAGTTTCCGTTGTTATGAAGTAACCTGGCCAGATTCAGGGCGAATGAGGGATATTCTTTTTCCTGACTCTGCTTGTTGCTTTCTCCGATGTGATTGGCTTGCCTGAATAATTTTTCAGCCAGTTTCAAGTCCCCTTTGACTTCAGCCAGTACCGCCAAGTTGTTCAAGGAGATGGCGGTTTCGTAATGCTGTTCCCCGAAGGTGACAATCTTCATTGCCAGTGCCTCATTGCCGGCTTTCTCGGCTGCAGCGTAGTTACCTTTGTCTTTGTACACCAGACTGAGGTTGTTCAATATGGTGGCGGTTTGCGCACCCTTGCCATCAAAGTGTGTCTGACAGAATTTCAACGCTCGCTCAAGATACTCGATGGATTTTTCAAAATCTGCGTCTTCTTTGCATACCAAGCCGAAATAATTCAACACGGTGAATATTTCAACCGCAAAGGTGGAAGAGGATTTCTCGGCCAGTTCAAGAAAATAATGGTAAGTGGTGATGGCCGCCTCTTGCTCACCTTGCAAGCGGTAGGCTGAGCCCAGTACATACAAGACTTGAATGATGTGCGGCTTGTACTTGGACTCTTCGTCTTCCATTTGCTCAAGCAATAGCTTGCTGCCGTTGATAGTGGAAGCGTAATTTTTTTCATTCAACAGTTGTTGGATGAAATCTATAAATGGTTCAACGCCATTGTCAGATTGCTGCCACTCCTTGGTCAGTACCAGCAGATGCGGTAAATCATTTTCTATTTCAGTCTTCAATAAGGATGTGGCACGTTCATGGCGTGATGACCATAGCAACTCGGCATAGGCTTGTATCAAATTCAAGTCAACGCTGTAATCGCGCGAGTCATCCGGGTTGCATAGCCATGTTTGCAGGTCTTTGTTTAAGCTGTAAACACCCTCTGTGACTTCACACACTGGTGCTATGGCTTGTAATGCAGATGCTTTCACCTCGGCGTGCGACCCCATTTGTTTGAACAGGGTTTCAAGCTGTAAAAGATTCTTGCCAGAGTCGGATATTGCCAAAATACTCAGAAGCGGCCGTATGTCTGATTTATACATACTTAAATCGGTAAAAGTTTTTTTAAACTCGTCTAAAGTATTCATTTTGATAGCGCTTCAAATAAAAACATCCTAAGATGCGTGAACATGGAAGTCTTGCAAAACCTTGCCTGCATGAGCGTCCTCATACACTATTATTGACTATGAGCATTAAACAACTGAACGCGACCTACGATGCCTTAGAGGACAGGGTATTGTTTCGTTTAACGACCCAAGATGACAACGAATACAGGCTGTGGTTAACGCGCGCCGTCGTGCGACATATTTTGATCTTGACCACCCATGCCACGGTGTCTGAGTTGAAAAAAATCCATCCCTTGCAGCACGTGGATGCGATTGCTGAATTCAATCAACAAGTCAAACAAGAAAATACAAAATTCACAGACTTCGAACCAGCGCACCAACACCCCTTGGGCGAGGAACCGGTGTTAGTGCAAAAAGCATTGATCAAAGCCTCAGAGAAAGCCTATGTGCTGGAACTGCAAATGAAGGGCAACCAGACCATGAAAATACCGTTGAATGAGGCATTGAACGGACAGTTGCAAGTCGTGTTGAAAACGATTTCAGAGCGTGCAAACTGGAATATTCAACCGGTGGGCGACACTGAACAACAGGTGGAAAAAGAAGCGCCCAGCAGTCCGAGCACAGACACGAATCATCCCAAACTACTGCATTGACAGTGTCATGGATGTGACCCGGTCGTGCACCAGGCCATCCACGCAAAGACTCCGTTCAAACCTCGGGTGAGCCAAGCGGTGAAACGCTGGTTCAGCGCTTGTTCAATGGCGGCACATCGCGTTTGGATGCGCCGGTGAACAGTTGACGAGGTCTGCCGATTTTGTATTCAGGGTCGCTGATCATTTCATTCAATTGAGCGATCCAACCCACGGTGCGAGCCAGCGCAAAAATACCAGTGAATAAATTGACTGGAATACCGATGGCGCGTTGCACGATGCCGGAGTAGAAATCGACGTTAGGGTAGAGCTTGCGTGACACAAAGTAATCGTCTTCAAGCGCAATTTTTTCTAGCGCCTTGGCCAGTTTGAACAGCGGGTCGTTTTCCAATCCCAATTCTTTGAGCACTTCGTCACAAGTTTCTTGCATCAGTTTGGCGCGAGGATCGTAATTTTTATAAACGCGGTGTCCAAAGCCCATCAGCTTGACGTTGGAGTTTTTGTCTTTGACCTGCTCCATGAACTCACCAACTTTGGCAATACCGCCATTGGCTTGGATATGTTCAAGCATGTTCAAGCAGGCCTCATTGGCACCGCCATGCGCGGGCCCCCAAAGGCAAGCCACACCTGCAGCAATCGCTGCAAAAGGATTGGTACCTGACGAGCCGCACAAACGCACGGTAGAGGTGGAGGCGTTTTGTTCATGGTCTGCATGCAGCGTGAAGATGCGGTCCATGGCGCGTTCGAGCACTGGATTGACCACGTACGCTTCGCAAGGTGTACCGAACATCATGCGCAAAAAATTGCCCGCGTAAGACAGGTTGTTTTGCGGATAAAGAAAGGGTTGTCCGATGCCGTATTTGTAAGCCATGGCAACCAAGGTCGGCATTTTGGCGATCAGACGGATAGCTGCAATTTCGCGGTGCTCTGCGTTGTTGATGTCGGTGCTGTCATGGTAGAAAGCCGACAAAGCGCCGACCAAACCTGTGAGTACAGCCATGGGGTGCGCGTCGCGGCGAAAACCGCGCAAAAAGAATTGCAATTGCTCGTGCACCATGGTGTGGTGCGTCACCGTTTGGGTGAACTCATGCTTGCGTTGTGCGTTGGGCAGTTCACCGTACAACAGCAAATGACAGGTTTCTAAATAGTCACAGTGGGTGGCCAGTTGTTCGATAGGGTAGCCGCGGTAGAGCAATTCGCCTTTGTCGCCATCAATGAATGTGATGGCCGATTGGCAAGAGGCAGTCGATAAAAAACCAGGGTCGTAGGTGAACATGCCGGTTTGGCCGTAGAGCTTGCGGATGTCGATGACGTCGGGCCCGATGGTGCCGCTGTACACCGGCATTTCAAAGCTGGGTTGGCCATTGGTGAATGAAAGAGTGGCCTTGTAGTCAGCGAGTTTCATGGTCAATTCCTGTGTCAATCAATTTAAAAAATTAAACTTTCATTAGATGCAAAACGGACTGCACCCGGGGATCTTTCGTGACGGTTTGCGTATGCGGTCTACCCAGCAACACATCCAGCAAATCGTTGTCAGCCAATTCCATCAAGCTGTACATGCCGCGAGCCTGACCCACGGTAAGCGCATCGGCATGATGATTGAAAAAACGCTCAATGAACAAATCGTTTTCCAACAACCCACGTCGGCAACGCCAGCGTAGTTTGCTGAGTCCTGCTGACGTCAATCTGTCGTCGTCAGCCAGTCCATGGAGTTGTTCATCTTCCATTTACACCGCACGGCTGATCATCAACTCTTTGATCTTTCCGATGGCCTTGGTCGGATTCAATCCTTTGGGGCAGACGTCAACGCAATTCATGATGGTGTGGCAACGGAACAAACGGTAAGGGTCTTCCAAGTTGTCAAGTCGCTCGCTGGTGGCATGGTCGCGGCTGTCTGCGATGAAGCGATAGGCTTGCAATAAACCTGCGGGGCCGACAAATTTGTCCGGGTTCCACCAGAAAGAAGGACAACTGGTGGAGCAGCTGGCGCACAAAATACATTCGTACAAACCGTCGAGTTCTTCACGCTCGGCAGGTGACTGTAGACGCTCTTTTTCCGGCGGCAGTGTGTCGTTGACCAGATACGGTTTGATCGAGTTGTATTGGTTGAAAAACTGCGTCATGTCAACAATCAAATCGCGGATGACTGGCAGTCCGGGCAGCGGTTTCAAAGTGATAACGCCAGGCAATGTCAACATATTGGTGAGACATGCCAAGCCGTTTTTGCCGTTGATGTTCATGGCGTCAGACCCGCATACACCTTCGCGGCAAGAGCGGCGGAAAGACAGTGTGGGGTCTTGTGCCTTGAGCTTCATCAAAGCGTCTAACAACATGCGCTCATGGCCGTCGAGCTCTACCTCGATGGTTTGCATGTAAGGCTTGGCGTCTTTTTCAGGGTCGTAGCGGTAAATCTTGAAGGTACGTTTCATCAGAAGGTTCTCACTTTGGGAGGGATGCTTTCCGTGGTCAGCGGTTGGAGCTTCACGGGCTTGTAGGTCATGCTGTTGCTGTGGCTGTGCCACAGGCTGTGCTTGAGCCATTGTTCGTCGTTGCGGCCATTGGGATGTTCGGGCGTGTCTGCGTAGTCATCCACCGTGTGAGCGCCACGGCTTTCACGGCGTGCCGCTGCTGACACCATGGTGGCCTGTGCGCACTCGATCAAATTTTCAACTTCCAGCGCTTCAACACGCGCCGTATTGAAAATTTTGCTCTTGTCTTTCAAGCCGATGGCGTTGACACGTTCACGCAAAGCGGCGATTTGAGTCACGCCTTCGTCTAAGCTGGCTTGGGTGCGGAACACGCCTGCGTGTTTTTGCATGCTGGCGCGTAAATCATTGGCCACGTCTTGTGCGTATTCACCACTGGTGCTGCTGTCTAAACGAGCCAAACGAGCCAGCGTGCGATCTGCTGCATCCGCAGGCAAGGGCTTGTGCAATTTGTTTTTCTGATGGAAATCGACGATGTGGTTTCCGGCTGCTTTACCAAAGACCAACAAGTCCAGCAACGAGTTGGTGCCTAAGCGATTGGCGCCATGTACGCTGACACATGAACATTCACCGACCGCATACAAGCCGTTGACCACGGCGTTGTGGTCGTTGTGAGTTTGTGTGACGACCTGGCCATGGATATTGGTCGGTATGCCACCCATCTGGTAGTGGATAGTGGGCACCACGGGGATGGGTTCGCGCGTGATGTCTACGTTGGCGAAGTTATGCCCGATCTCGTAGACCGAGGGCAGTCGCTTCATGATGGTTTCAGCGCCCAAGTGATCAAGTTTCAGGTGCACGTAGTCTTTGTTAGGACCACAGCCACGGCCTTCCTTGATTTCTTGGTCCATGCAGCGCGATACAAAATCGCGTGGCGCCAAGTCTTTGAGCGTAGGTGCGTAGCGTTCCATGAATCGCTCGCCCAAACTGTTGAGCAATATGGCGCCCTCGCCTCGGCAACCTTCAGTCAACAGCACACCGGCACCGGCCACGCCAGTCGGGTGAAATTGCCAAAACTCCATGTCTTCCAGCGGAATACCTGCGCGTGCGGCCATGCCCAAACCGTCGCCAGTATTGATGAACGCATTGGTGGAAGCCGCAAAAATTCGACCTGCGCCGCCGGTGGCGAGCAATACCGTTTTGGCTTCCAGAATATGCAAGTCACCGGTTTCCATCTCTAACGCAGTCACGCCGATAACGTCGCCGTCGGCGTCGCGGATCAAGTCTTGCGCCATCCATTCCACAAAGAAATTGGTGTTGGCTTGCACATTTTGTTGGTAGAGGGTGTGCAACATGGCGTGACCGGTGCGGTCTGCCGCCGCACAGGCGCGTTGCACAGACTTTTCACCATAGTTGGATGTGTGGCCACCGAAGGGGCGCTGGTAAATGGTGCCGTCAGGGTTGCGGTCGAACGGCATGCCCATGTGCTCCAACTCGTACACCACTTTAGGTGCTTCACGGCACATGTATTCGATCGCGTCTTGGTCACCCAGCCAGTCTGAACCTTTGACGGTATCGTAAAAATGGTAGTGCCAGTTGTCCTCAGACATATTGCCCAGCGATGCGCCAATGCCACCTTGCGCGGCAACCGTGTGCGAACGGGTGGGAAAAACCTTGGACAGCACCGCCACATTCAAACCTGCACGTGAGAGTTGCAGCGAGGCACGCATGCCTGAGCCACCTGCACCAACGATCACTACATCAAAGCGGCGGCGGGGAAGAGAAGAGCGTGTCATCTGTCAAAGTCTCCAAAGAACCTGAACCGCCCAGCCCAAACAAGAGAGCAACCAGACGATAGTGAAAATATGCAGGGCCAAACGCAAACCAATGGGTTTGATGTAGTCCATCCAGATGTCGCGCATGCCTACCCACACGTGGTAGGTGAGTGCGAGCAAGACGGTGAAAGTCAATGCACGCATCCACTGCGGGTTGAAAATGCCGGCCCACAAGTCATAGCCGATCTCACCGCGCGAAAAAATCACTTGCAACAACACCAGCAAGGTAAACACAGCCATCAAGGCCGCCGTCAGACGCTGCGCCAGCCAGTCGCGCAGTCCGTAATGGGCACCTGTGACCAGGCGTTTGGAACCGATTCCGTCACTCATGTCTGCTCCTGAATTCAATACAAGCCGAATAATTTGGCGCCCAGCAGCACGGTCAATCCGATGCTGGCGCTCAAGGTGAAGACGGCACTTTTTTGACCGAATTCGCGGCTCACCGAGTGGGTGGCGTCCATGTACAAATGACGCACGCCGGCAATCAGGTGGTGCAAGTAGGCCCAAATCAGCGCCAACATGGTCAGTCGAATGAACCAGCCGGGGTAAATGCCTATGCCAATGTTGATAGCCGCTTTGAATTTGGCAAAAGAAATTTCAGAAGAAATTGATTTGTCAAACAGCCAGACGATGAAGGGCAGCAACAAAAACATCAACGCACCGCTGATGCGATGCAGTATGGAGACCCAGCCTGCAGCCGGTAAACGGTAAGTAGGCAGGTCATGAAAAGCATTGATGTTGCGAAACTCAGCTAGGGTTTTTACGGGGTCTGTCATGCCAAGGGCTTTCCGAGGTTCAGTCAAAGGAGGAGAAACCCCTTTGTTGAGGGGCTGAAATTGATTCTATTGCAATGCACAAAAAATCAGGGTCACACATGTGAAGCGGGTTACAGTGAATTCTTTTTAATTCAATTCGTTCAGGTAATGGCGGGTGTCAGTGCGGTAAACACCGATGCGCCATTCCATGGGAGTGTCTTGGTAGGTGAACGACAGGCGTTCAACTTTCAGCAAAGGCATGTTGGCACTGACTTTCAAAAAATCACAGACATCGTCGCTTGGCAATACCGCACGTAAGCGTTCTTGGGCGCGAACCATGCGGATACCGAAATCCGATTCGAACAGGGCATACATCGGGCGGGTATCGGTACTCAATTGCGCTGTGGTCAGACCTTTGAAGGGACCGCCAGGTAACCAGATATCTTCAAAAATAGTCGGTATGCCATCAAATGACAGTACTCGGCGCACCTGAAACACCTGCTCACTGGCACGTAAACCAAGGATATCGGCGACTGCTTGGGGTGCGCGTATTCGTTTGCAATCGATGATTTCGCGCTCGGCGGGGCTGTGGCTGACAGCCGCAGGGTTGTCGGGTTTGAGTTTGAGAAATCGGAATTGAACTTGTTGCTCGGCGTGGGTGGCGACAAATGTGCCTTTACCCTGGCGGCGCACCAGCAAATGCTCTTTGGCGAGTTCGTCAATCGCTTTGCGAACAGTTCCTTGGCTGACTTTGAAGCGGGCAGCCAGTTCGAATTCGCTGGGGATGGGGTCGCCCGGTTTCCATTCGCCGGCTTGCAGGCTTTGCAGCACCAAGCCCTTGATCTGTTGGTACAAAGGGCTGAAAGACGGCGAGGACAGCGTCACGTTCAACGGCTGGTCTGCGGTATTTTCTGAAAGAGTGGAAGTGTCCAAAAGTGATCCGTCAGGCTTTGGTCATGTTTAAGACGCTATCATATCTTCTATAAGACATAGGTATTGTACTTTTGTCCCGCCCGGTTGGTCCGGCCTTATTCTTTTGTTCAATTTCGGAGATTTTTCATGAGTAAACAACCCGTTCGCGTGGCCGTCACCGGTGCCGCAGGCCAGATCGGCTATGCCTTGTTGTTCCGCATAGCCTCGGGCGAGATGCTGGGCAAAGACCAGCCCGTCATTCTTCAGTTGCTGGAAATCCCCGATGAAAAAGCACAAAAAGCGCTCAAGGGCGTGATGATGGAACTCGAAGATTGCGCCTTCCCCTTGCTGGCTGGCATGGAAGCGCACTCTGACCCGATGACTGCTTTCAAAAACACCGATTACGCCTTATTGGTTGGCTCTCGTCCTCGCGGCCCGGGCATGGAACGCGCCGAGTTGTTGTCCATCAATGGTGCCATCTTCACCGCCCAAGGCAAGGCTTTGAACGCCGTGGCTTCGCGTAACGTCAAAGTGCTGGTGGTTGGCAACCCCGCCAACACCAATGCTTACATTGCCATGAAGTCTGCGCCCGATTTGAAGCCCGGCAATTTCACCGCCATGCTGCGCCTTGACCACAACCGCGCTGCGTCTCAATTGGCAGCCAAGACCGGCAAAGCCGTCGCTGCGATTGAAAAACTTTGCGTCTGGGGCAACCATTCACCCACCATGTACGCCGATTACCGTTTTGCCACCATTGATGGCGCATCGGTCAAAGACATGATCAACGACCAAGATTGGAACGCGAATGTGTTTTTACCAACTGTCGGCAAGCGCGGCGCGGCCATCATTGAAGCACGCGGCTTGTCTTCAGCTGCTTCTGCTGCGAACGCCGCCATTGACCACATGCGCGACTGGGCGCTGGGCACACACGGCAAATGGGTGACCATGGGCATTCCTTCACAAGGCTGGTATGGCATTCCCAAAGACGTGATGTTCGGTTTCCCCGTCACTTGCGAGAATGGCGAATACAAAGTCGTCGAAGGCTTGGCTATCGATGCCTTCAGCCAGACTTGCATCGACAAGACTTTGAAAGAATTGACCGACGAACAAGCCGGTGTGGCGCATCTGCTGTAAAGCTGAGTGGGTTCATGGAGGCAATTATTTCATCCATATTTGAATATGATATTTTTTATTCATATTCGCATAGGATTGACTCATGAACCCTATTTCACCTGAATATTTGCAAAAGAAGCTGGAAGAAATCGGTCGTCTCAGTTTTGTAGCTCGGGAAATTGGAATATCTCAGGCGACACTGAGCCGTATTGCTCACGGAAAGCAAATGCCAAGCCTCGAGTTCGCAAACAAAATTAATGAATTCATAGAGAGAATTGAGCAGGCAGGAATTTCAACACTGAAGAAAAAAGATAAAAACAAGTCTCCGGTTGCAAAAAAAAGTGTGCAACCTCTTCAACATCCACGTGATGTGCTGCAAGGCGCACAAGCGGGTGCGGTGGTGTTGCCAGTGTGCGATCACTACAGCGGTGTGCAAGCGCGTATGCGCAAAAGCTTGCAACTGCAAGCCGAGATGCAGCAAGAGTTTGGCGTGTGTGTGTTCGATGTCACCTTGGATTGTGAGGACGGTGCGCCTGTAGGTGGCGAGATCGAGCACGCCGCATTAGTGACTGAGCTTGCATTGAACGCAGCAGCGAACGCCCGCGTGGCAGTGCGTGTGCACCCCGTGGATCACCCCGCTTTTCATGCAGACATTGCCAGCATTGTTGGCAAAGCGGGCCAGCGTTTGTGCCATGTCATGCTGCCCAAAGTAGAGACCGTGGCCGACATTGAACACGCGGTGCGTGCCATCGACCAAGCCGGTGCGCCCACTCTTGCAGTGCATGCGCTCATCGAATCGCCGGCAGCGGTACACCGTGCGTTTGATATCGCCGCGCACCCGCGTGTGCAATCGCTGAGTTTTGGTTTGATGGATTTTGTGTCCGCGCATGCGGGCGCCATTCCCTCGCACGGTATGGGCGCACAAGGGCAATTCAGCCACCCGTTGGTGTTGCGTGCCAAGATGGACATCGCCAGCGCCTGTCATGCGCACGGCAAAGTGCCGTCACACAGTGTGGTCACTGAATTCAACGACACTCAAGCCATGGAAAACGCCGCACGTCGTGCATCGCAAGAACTGGGTTACACCCGCATGTGGAGCATTCATCCGGCGCAAATCCGGCCGATAGTGGCGGCCATGACGCCCGACGACAAAGACATTGAAACAGCATGTGCTGTGTTGCTGGCGGCGCAACAGGCTGAGTGGGCGCCGATCAGTCACGCAGGTCAATTGCACGACCGCGCGAGTTACCGTTTTTTCTGGCAGTTGCTGCAACGCGCGCAAGCCACGGGGCGCAAACTGCCGGTTGAGGCGCAAGTTTTTTTTGCTTGAAGCGCGTGTGGCGTTTCAAGAACTGTTTTATCTTGAGGAGATCACCATGTTGAAAGCTTACCGAGACCATGTAGCCGAACGCGCTGCGTTAGGCATTCCACCCCTGCCTTTGGACGCCAAGCAAACTGCCGAATTGATTGAACTGATCAAAGCGCCACCCACTGGTGAAGACGCTTTTTTGATGGACTTGCTGACCCACCGCGTGCCCCCCGGTGTGGACGATGCCGCCAAAGTGAAGGCCTCGTTTTTAGCGGCTGTGGCGCATGGCGAATTGAAAGTGGGTTTGGTTTCCAAGTCCAAGGCCACCGAGCTGCTGGGCACCATGGTGGGCGGCTACAACGTTCATCCATTGATAGAGTTGCTCGACGACGCTGAAGTGGCCGGTGTGGCCGCAGACGCGTTGAAGAAAACCTTGTTGATGTTTGACTTCTTCAACGATGTGGCCGACAAAGCCAAAGCCGGTAACGCCAAAGCCAAAGAGGTGATGCAAAGCTGGGCGGATGCCGAGTGGTTCACCAGCCGCCACGAAGTAGACAAAAAAATCACGGTCACTGTGTTCAAGGTGCCCGGCGAAACCAACACCGACGATTTGTCACCTGCGCCCGACGCTTGGAGCCGCCCCGACATTCCTTTGCACTATTTGGCGATGTTGAAAAACACCCGCCCAGGTGCGGCCTTCACGCCCGAAGAAGACGGCAAACGCGGCCCCATGCAGTTCATTGAAGACCTGAAGAAAAAAGGTCATTTGGTGGCCTATGTGGGCGATGTGGTCGGCACCGGTTCCAGCCGCAAATCGGCCACCAACAGCGTGATTTGGGCCACCGGTCAAGACATTCCTTTTGTGCCGAACAAGCGTTTCGGTGGTGTCACTTTGGGCGGCAAGATCGCGCCCATTTTCTTCAACACGCAAGAAGACTCTGGCGCGTTGCCGATTGAAGTGGACGTGACCAAACTTGAGATGGGCGACGTCATCGACATCCTGCCTTACGACGGCAAGATCACCAAGAACGGTGCCACTGTGGCCGAGTTCAAATTGAAGAGCGATGTGTTGTTTGATGAAGTGCGTGCCGGCGGTCGTATCAACCTCATCATCGGGCGTTCACTCACCGCCAAAGCCCGCGAGTTTTTGGGCTTGCCTGCGTCCACCGTGTTCCGTTTGCCGACAGTGCCCGCCACCACCAAAGCGGGCTTCACGCTGGCGCAAAAAATGGTGGGACGTGCGGTGGGTTTGCCCGAAGGCCAAGGCGTTCGACCCGGCACTTACTGCGAACCCAAGATGACCACCGTGGGCTCGCAAGACACCACCGGCCCCATGACCCGCGACGAGTTGAAAGACTTGGCCTGCTTGGGTTTCAGCGCCGACATGGTGATGCAGTCTTTCTGCCACACCGCCGCTTACCCAAAATCGGTGGACGTGAAAACACACCGCGAATTGCCTGCCTTCATCAGCAACCGTGGCGGTGTGGCGCTGCGCCCCGGTGACGGCGTGATTCACTCTTGGCTCAACCGTTTGCTGTTGCCCGACACCGTGGGCACCGGCGGCGATTCACACACGCGTTTCCCCATCGGCATTTCATTCCCTGCAGGTTCGGGCTTGGTGGCATTCGGCGCGGCCACGGGCGTGATGCCTTTGGACATGCCCGAGTCGGTGTTGGTGCGTTTCAAAGGCGAAATGCAGCCCGGCGTCACCTTGCGTGACCTGGTTCACGCGATTCCTTTGTATGGCATCAAAAAAGGTTTGTTGACCGTGGCCAAGGCCGGCAAGATCAACGAGTTCTCGGGCCGTATTTTGGAAATCGAAGGCCTGCCGAATTTGAAAGTCGAGCAAGCGTTCGAGTTGTCAGACGCGTCTGCCGAGCGCTCCGCTGCCGGTTGCACCATCAAGCTGAACCAAGAGCCCATCATTGAATACCTGAATTCAAATGTGGTGTTGATGAAAAACATGATTGCCGACGGCTACTCTGACGCCCGCACGCTGGCGCGACGTATCGAAAAAGTGGAGGCATGGCTGGCCAAGCCCGAACTGTTGGAAGCCGACAAAGACGCCGAGTACGCGCATGTCATTGAGATCGACATGAACGAAATCAAAGAGCCGATTTTGTGTTGCCCGAACGACCCCGACGACGCGAAATTTTTGTCTGAGGTGGCAGGCACCAAGATTGACGAAGCCTTCATCGGCTCGTGCATGACCAATATCGGCCACTTCCGCGCAGCAGCCAAGTTGCTCGGCGGCCAGCGGGACATTCCTGTGAAGCTGTGGGTGGCGCCGCCCACCAAAATGGACGAGAGCGAGCTCATCAAAGAAGGCCATTACGCCGCGTTTGGCACGGCAGGTGCGCGCACCGAAATGCCCGGTTGCTCGCTGTGCATGGGCAACCAAGCCCAGGTGCGCGAAGGCGCGACCGTGGTGTCCACCAGCACGCGCAACTTCCCCAACCGCTTGGGCAAAAACACCAACGTGTTTTTGGCCAGTGCCGAGTTGGCAGCCATTGCTTCCAAGCTGGGCCACATCCCCACGGTGGCCGAGTACCACGAAGCCATGGGCATCGTGAACAAAGACGGCGCAGCCATCTACAAGTACTTGAACTTCAACCAGATTGACGAGTATGTGGAGAATGCGAAGGGTGTGGCTGCTTAATTGCTGGTTCGCTTAAGTTAAAGCAACGGCCCCGGGAGTGATTCCAGGGCCGTTTTGCTTGGGTGGGTCAGCGTTCTATTCGTTCGCACTTCATCTCGTCAATGATGTGATTGGTTACTTAGACCATGATTTCTGTATCTAACACCACTTCCACACCATTGACTTCACCTGCAGGCCCTGCGCGATCCACCACCAAAAAATCGCCATCTTGCAAAGCCAACAAAGGGTGGTGCCAAGTGCCTTTGGCGTAGTTCACGCCTTGCTGTGCCGAGGCCATGAAACATTTCAAGGTGGATAAATCGGGCGTGTCGCCACCCACTGCCACCATCACCACATAAGCATGGCTGGACAAGGGCATGAACGCTTGCGAACCAAACGGGTGTTTCTCTAACACGCTGAGTTGCAAGGGCAGGGCGCGTGCACGGGCTTTGAAAATGCTGATGGCAGGCTGGCCGCCATCGTTGGTCACATCCACCTGTGCGAGCCGGTGAAACCGCTCGGCAAAACCTTGGTTGATGGTGAAGTGCTGTGCGTTGTCAGTGGCTTCAATCACATCACCAAAAGGCTTGAGCGCCTCAGCCGTCAAAGGCTCGATAGCCAGCTGCTGGCCTGCTAATCGAACGTCCGCGTCAGGGGAGGACATCAAAACGCCTGCACTTGGCCGCGTTTGACAAACTGGCCCATGCCTTCGCGGCCCAGCCATTGTTTGCCGTCCACAATCATCTGGCCACGCAAAAACACTTTCTCGACGCGGCCTTGCAGCGTGCGGCCTTCCAACAATGTGTAGTCCACGTTGCTGTGCAAATCGCTGGCATGTATGGTTTGCTTGACCGCAGGATTGAATAACACCACATCGGCGTCGCTGCCGACCGCGATGGTGCCTTTTTTCGGGAACAAGCCAAACAATTTGGCGGGTGAAGTGGCGGTCAGTTCCACAAACCGGTTGAGCGAAAACTTGCCCTTCATCACACCAATGTCAAACAAACTCACCAAGCGGGTTTCGATGCCGGGTGCGCCGTTGGGAATCATGGAGAAATCGTCTTTGCCCATTTGCTTTTGTTTTTGGTAGCCCAGGTGACCTTCTTTCATACAAAACGGGCAGTGGTCGGTAGCGATCACTTGCAAGTCGTCATAACGCAAAGCACGCCACAAATGTTTTTGGTCTTCGTTGCTGCGCAGTGGTGGTGTCATCACGTACTTGGCAATCTCGAAATCATCTGAGTTGTACACGGACTTGTCGAACAACAAATAGTGTGGACAGGTTTCTGCAAACACGGGAATGCCTTCGGCGCGCGCTTGCACAATGTGTTTGAGCGCATCGTTGCTGGACACGTGCACAAAATAAATCGGCGCTTCGGCCAGTTCAGCCAACCGAATGCCTCGGTGTGTGGCTTCGCCTTCCATGATGGAGGGGCGGGTCATCTCGTGGTAACGCGGCGAGGTGTGTCCGGCGGCCAGTGCTTCTTTGATCAACAAATCGATGACCGTGCCGTTTTCTGCATGCAAGGCCAGCATGCCGCCGTCGGCACCGACTTGGCGCAGCATGCGAAAGATGGCTGCATCGTCAGCCATCATCACGCCAGGGTAGGCCATGAACATTTTGAAACTGCTCACGCCTTCATGGTGCATGGCGTGTCGCACATCTTTCAACACCTGCTCATCCACACGCGTGACGATGACGTGCAAGCTGTAATCTATATTGACTTGCGATTCGGCACTGCGTTGTGCGCGGGCAATAGCACCTAGCGGTGAATCCTCGGCGGTTTGCAGTGCAAAGTCGACCACGGTCGTGGTGCCACCGAACGCAGCAGCCTTGGTGCCACTTGCAAACGTGTCGCAGGTGATAGTGGGGCCGACCACGTTTTCCATGTGCACATGGGTGTCAACGCCGCCGGGCAATACATACAAGCCAGTCGCATCCACCACGTGTACGTCGTCACCCACTTCAAGTTGATGACCGATGGTGTGGACAATACCGTCTTTGAGCAACACATCGGCGACATAGTCGTCGGTGGCCGTGATGACGCGGCCGTTGCGAATCAAGGTGGTGCTCATGGCTTGGTTTCTCCGTTGAATATGTCAGAGCCAATAGTTTTACATCAACAAGTGCTCACCGTCATTCGCACCGCCCAAGATGACGTAATTGACTTTGCGAATATCCATCAAACGCGTGCCACCCGCATAAGAAATCGAGCTTTGCAAGTCCTCTTGCATTTCGCGTAGCGTGTCTTTCAGATGGCCTTTGATCGGCTCCAAAATGCGCTTGCCTTCGACGTGTTTGTATTCGCCTTTGTTGAAGTCAGAGGCCGAGCCGTAATATTCTTTGAACAAGCGACCGTCGACTTCCACTGTTTGTCCCGGCGATTCTTCATGGCCGGCCAGCATGGAGCCGATCATCACCATGGATGCACCGAAGCGAATGCTTTTGGCGATGTCGCCGTGCTCACGAATGCCACCGTCGGCGATGATGGGCTTGGTGGCTACGCGTGCACACCATTTCAATGCAGAGAGTTGCCAACCGCCGGTGCCAAAACCGGTTTTGAGTTTGGTGATGCACACCTTGCCCGGACCGATGCCTACCTTGGTGGCGTCTGCGCCCCAGGTTTCTAAATCGATCACAGCCTCGGGCGTGCCTACGTTGCCTGCGATGATGAAAGCATCCGGCAAATGTTCTTTCAAGTGAGAAATCATGCGGTGCACGTTGTCGGAGTGCCCGTGTGCAATGTCGATGGTGATGTAGTCGGGGCAGAGTCCTTCGGCGCGCCAAGCAGCTACTGTGTCGTAATCGGCTTGTTTCACGCCCAGAGAAACCGAGGCATACATGCCTTTGGATTGGCAGCTGCGAACAAACTTCACGTTATCCAGATCGAAGCGGTGCATCACGTAAAAATAACCGTTGCTCGCCAGCCATTCACAAATTTGTTCGTTCACCACCGTCTTCATATTGGCGGGAACCACGGGGAGACGAAAAGTGTGTTTGCCTAAAGTCACGCCGGTGTCGCATTCAGCGCGGCTTTGTACCCGGCATTTGCGCGGCAGTAAAAGAATATTGTCGTAATCAAAAATTTCCATGAACCAAGCTCCAAAAATAAACACGAGGAGAGCGCTTGGCTTGGCCGATTCATTGAACCGGACGCAAGAAACTTGGGCCCGGTGATTGATTCTACGCACATTGATAGCGACCCCCGAGCACATAGAACTGGCTGCAAGCAGGCCTAGGACAGCATGGCCTCTATGCGACTTAATGCATCTTCAATCACCATAGCAGGCGCACGTTCAATTTTTTTCGCCTTTCGTGCCGTCAAATCCAGCATACGGATTTTGTTGACCAAGGCAACGCCTTGGGTTTTGCAACCGCTGCCAGTCAGGGTCACGGCAAAACCTGCATAGCGTGCGTAGTCGCCGCCTTGTGAAATGGGAGCAACCAGCACATCACCTAAGCGGTTGAATTGTTTGGTGGTCAGAACCAAGGCAGGTCGAGTCCCGCGTTGTTCGTGACCGAGCACAGGATCTAAGGGAACGCTGACGATATCGCCTCTGTCAAATACAGCCATTACCAGACCTCGTGACCTGCGGGTTTGGATTGATCCCAAAGCGCCATATCTGCAGGAAGCTCTGCCTTTGGGTTGCATTGCGCGATCAAATCAGCTAACTGGTGTTTGCGTTTGTGTTCCAGTACGACTTTTCCATCCGTCGTAGTGGATAGTCTCAGGGGTTGACCGGCTTTCATACCCAGGTCACGCAGCACCGGCGGCGGTAGTATTAAGGCGGTGCTGTTGCCCATTTTTTTTAGCATGATTTCCATCTTGATGGCCTTTCTCGACGACTGAAAGAGAGTCTAATTAAAGTAGGCCGATGAGTCAAACATTGTTTTACATCAAAGTGCTGTAAGTTGTTTCTTACAATCGAATAATGCTCACTGGCCTTTCTCCCGACATATCATCCCCTTTACTGCAAGGCCTCAATCCCGAACAGCAAGCGGCAGTCACGCTGCCTGCACAACACGCGCTGATATTGGCCGGTGCAGGATCGGGTAAGACGCGGGTGTTGACCACGCGGATTGCATGGTTGCTGCAAACCCGTCAGGTCACGCCTGGCGGCTTGATGGCAGTCACCTTCACCAACAAGGCCGCCAAGGAAATGCTCACGCGTTTGGATGCCATGCTGCCAGTGAATGTGCGTGGCATGTGGATTGGTACGTTTCACGGCTTGTGCAACCGTTTTTTGAGAGCGCATTGGAAACTGGCCAACCTGCCTCAGGCTTTTCAAATTCTGGACACGCAAGACCAGTTGTCTGCAGTCAAGCGTTTGCTCAAGCAATTCAATATCGACGATGAACGATTTCCACCTAAGCAGGTACAATGGTTTATTGCCGGTTGCAAAGAAGAGGGTCAGCGACCCAAAGATGTGATGGTGCGCGACCCCGAAACCCGTCAAAAGGTTGAGCTCTACCAGTTGTATGAAGACCAGTGCCAGCGCGAAGGCGTGGTTGACTTCGGGGAACTGATGCTGCGCAGTTATGAGCTTTTGCGCGATAACGATCCGCTGCGTGAACACTACCGCGAGCGCTTTAGACATATCTTGATCGATGAGTTTCAGGACACCAACAAGCTGCAATACGCTTGGATCAAGATGTTGTGCGGTACGGGCAGTGCGGTGCTGGCTGTGGGTGACGATGACCAGAGCATTTACGCTTTTCGAGGCGCGCGCGTAGGCAATATGGCTGATTTTGTGCGCGAGTACCAAGTGCAGCACCAGATCAAATTGGAACAAAACTACCGTAGCCACAGCCACATTCTGGACACGGCCAATGAGCTGATTAAACACAACACGTCAAGGCTAGGAAAAAATCTGCATACGACGCAAGGCGCGGGTGAACCGGTGCGTGTGATGGAGTCACCTGGTGATTTGGCTGAAGCGAACTGGATCGTTGAAGAGATCAAACAACTGCTGCGCGACGGTCGTGACGGGGACGGTGAAAATGGCATTCAGGCACGCAGTGAAGTGGCTATTCTTTACCGCAGTAACGCGCAAAGCCGTGTGATTGAAACCGCCTTGTTCAACGCAGCTATGCCTTACCGTGTATACGGTGGATTGCGCTTTTTTGAGCGAGCCGAGATCAAACACGCATTGGCTTATTTGCGCTTGCTGGAAAACCCGCGTGACGACACCAGTTTCATGCGTGTGGTCAATTTCCCTCCGCGTGGCATAGGTGCGCGCAGCATTGAGCAACTTCAGGACGCAGCCCGTGCCAGCGGTTGCGCTTTGCATGATGCAGTCAGCAGTATCAGCGGCAAGGCGGGTGTGAATATTTCTGCTTTCGTCGCCAAGCTGGATGTGTTGCGCGAGCAAACCCAGGGTCAAACGCTCAGACAAATCATTGAACTGGTGTTAGATCACAGCCAGTTGATTGAACACTACCAAAACGAGCGAGAAGGCGCAGACCGAATAGAAAATTTGCAGGAATTGATCAATGCTGCTGAGAGCTTTGTCACGCAAGAAGGCTTTGGCAAAGATGCGGTCGCCTTGCCAGTAGATGAAGCCCTGCAAAGTCAGGCTGACTTTGCAGCATCTCAAGCACTCGCAGCGGGTACACCATTACAGCCGAATGCAGACACCGGTGAAACCTTGTCGCCGCTTGCGGCCTTTCTGAGTCACGCGGCTTTGGAAGCGGGCGATAACCAAGCGCAAGCAGGTCAGGATGCGGTGCAACTCATGACGGTGCATGCCGCCAAAGGTTTGGAATTTGATGGTGTGTTCATCACGGGTTTAGAGGAGGGTTTGTTCCCGCATGAAAATGCGATGAGTGATTTCGAAGGACTCGAAGAAGAACGGCGTTTGATGTATGTGGCCATCACACGCGCTCGCAAGCGCTTGTACTTGAGTCATTCACAAACCCGTATGTTGCATGGCCAGACCCGCTACAACATCAAAAGTCGTTTCTTTGATGAAATGCCCGAACACACATTGAAATGGTTAACGCCGAAAACCGGTTTGCAATCATCCGCCATGTGGGGTAGCAGGCCCTCAGGCTTTGGCAATAACGATGCGGGACGCGCCGGTTTTTTCACATCGACGCCGCCTTCCATTCCGCAACGGGCGCAAGCGGCTGCTGCCAGCGGCCCCAACGCTTGGGTGCGCAGCGGTTTGCAAGTGTTTCACACCAAGTTTGGTGAAGGCACCGTGGTATCCATGGAAGGCATAGGCGACGACGCGCGGGCGCAAGTGAAATTCAATCGACATGGCGTCAAATGGCTGGCGCTGTCTGTGGCCAAACTCACGCCCATATAACCGTGTTTAAGCCAGTACCGGTTCGCTGATGAAGCAGTCTCGAAAGCTGTAATAGCTGGAAGAAAAAAACATCGCGGCCAGCATCAACATGGCAGGCAACATCAACATGACTGACACCTGACCATCTTCAAACACCATGCTGATCAGGCTGAGCAATACGCTGGTTGACAAAAATATACCTAACCATGTCAATCCAAAGACAGCAAACGCCCGCCAATTGGCCCAACAAGCCATGAGGCTAAAAAAGATGCTCTTGGCCAAAGGTTGAGCATGCCAGTGCATCAATGCAGGCGCATGCCAAAACAAGGTAGCCAAAGGCAGGTACATGAACAGACAAAACAATGCCGCTGATTGGAAATGTTCATTGACAATGGTTTCTTCGCTCACGCTGCTGCCAGACATGTACATACGGGCAAATTCACCTTGGTCAAACAAGGTGGACATAGCCAGAATAAAACAAAACAACAAGGCGTAAAGAAAGCCCATCAGTATCATTTTTTTACTTTGTGCGGCACCATTTTTAAATCCGATGATCAATATGCTGGGCATGGGAAAACGCGCCAGATCTGCTTCACGTGCTGCGGCCATCAATCCGAGTGAAGCGGCAGGAATGAACATCAGACCCAGAAAGCTTCCGCCGTATGACAGCATGGACGCCATGGAAGCCAGTGCGATGAACAGCAGGAACAATCCGCTGAGCGCCAACGGTTGCCGCCAGAAATTCCGGATGCCTTGTCGCACCCAGAGTGAGCCCGTGCGGGCTTTGACAACATTGAGTTTCATGGTTCAGAGTGTGACAGGGTCATGCAGTCTTTGTGTGAGTACACGTTCAAAGTGTGTCGGGTCGTGGGGTTGCAGCAAGCTGGCTTCGCGCGGCAAGTGAAAATCCCATAGTCGGGAAATCCAAAAACGCAGAGCGGCAGAGCGCAGCATGGGGTTGAACATGGCGCGTTCTTGTGCGCTGAGCGGGCGTATCTCTGAATAGGCATTCAACATGGCATGAAAGCGTTCTTGATCCAAAACGCCATTAGCCAAATCAATACACCAATCGTTGATGCACACGCCCAAGTCAAACAGCCAATGATCGACCCCGGCAAAATAAAAATCAAACACACCTGTCAGTTGATCGCCATCAAACATGACGTTATTGCGAAATGCATCTGCATGAACAGGGCCACTTGGTAATGCCGCGTAGCTAGACAGAGTGGACAGGTGGTTTTGAAATGCCAGTTCGTGCGTGAGCAAGCACAATTGCTCATGAGACAAAAAAGGCAATAGGTGGGGCACGGTGTCATTCCACCAACCCAAGCCACGCAAATTGATTTGATGCCTGTCATAGTCTTTGGCGGCCAGATGCATCTGCGCCAAGGTGCGGCCCATGGCTGCGCAGTGGACATTGCCAGGTTGCAACTGCGATTCCCCAGCCAACCGGTTCACCACGGCAGCCGGTTTGTTTAACAACGTGAGCAAAATGTCGCCGTTTTGGTCAGCTTGCGGGTCTGGCACAGCCACACCGCGCGAGGCCAAGTGTTTCATCAAGTACAGATAAAACGGCAATTGTGTGTGGTTCAGTCGCTCGAACAAGGTCAAGACAAAGTCGCCTTGGTCGGTAGTCAGAAAATAGTTGGTATTTTCAATGCCGCTGTTGATGCCTTGCAGGCTTACTAACGCACCAATCGACAACTGACCCAGTAGTTCGTTGGCTTGCTGCTCGGAGACTTCAGTGAAAACGGCCATGGACGGGGTGCGAACAGCTAAATCGGAGATGCCGCGATTGTAGGCACAATCCTTCTTATGCAAGACACACCCACTTTACTGCTGGTAGACGGTTCCAGCTACCTGTACCGCGCTTTTCATGCCATGCCTGATTTGCGTGCCGATCGCAACGACCCGACCAGTCAGGCCACCGGTGCCATACGCGGCATGGTCAATATGCTGCAAAGTCTGCGCCGTGAATGGCCGACCGCCCACGCTGTTTGCGTGTTTGATGCCAAAGGGCCGACGTTTCGCGACGAGATTTACCCGGACTATAAGGCCACGCGTTCACCCATGCCGGACGATTTACGCAGTCAAATCGAGCCGATTCACCGCTTGGTACGGCTCATGGGCTGGCCGCTGCTGGATGTGCCCGGCGTAGAGGCCGATGACGTGATCGCTACGCTGGCGCATGTGGCGGCCACACAAGGTTTGAATGTCATCGTCTCCAGCGGCGACAAGGACTTGAGCCAGTTGGTCAATGAGCGCATCACCATCATCGACACCATGAACGGCAAAAAACGCGATGTCGCTGGTGTCACTGAAGAGTTTGGTGTTCCACCGTCATTGATGATCGATTTTCAAACACTGGTCGGTGACACGGTGGACAACGTGCCAGGCGTGCCCAAGGTCGGCCCCAAAACCGCATCCAAATGGCTGGCTGAATATGGCTCACTGGATGCATTACTGGCTCGGGCAGATGAGATCAAAGGTGTGGCTGGAGAAAACCTGCGTCAGGCGAGGGAATGGCTTGCCACGGGCAGGCAATTGGTGACCATGAAAACCGATTGCGACCTCAGTGCTTATATCAACGGTTGGCCTTCACTGGATGGCGTTCTGGTGCAAGCCGCAGACGATGCAGGCTTGCTCGACTTTTACAAGCAATACGGTTTCAAAGGTCTGGTCAGCGCCAGGTCGGCTGATGCGTCAGAAGATAAAAGCAAGACGCATCAGGGAGGCGGCGTTAGCGAAGTCGGTGTGTTGTTTGATGCACCTGCTCCTGAGGTAACCACAGAGTTGACTTACGTCACTGTGTTGGATTGGGACAGCTTTGACCAATGGTTAACCAAAATCACGCAGGCTGAGCTGGTGGCCTTGGATACGGAAACCACCTCGCTGATGGAAATGCAAGCGCAAATCGTTGGCATCAGTGTGTGCGTGACCCCGGGCGAGGCCGCCTACATACCGCTGGCGCACAACGCCGCCGATGCGCCTACCCAATTGCCGCTGCAAGAAGTGTTGCAAAAGCTCAAGCCTTGGCTGGAAGACGGTAGCAAACACAAGCTAGGTCAGCATGTGAAATACGACAGGCATGTGTTTGCCAACCATGGCATTGAAGTGCAAGGCTTTGTGCACGACACCATGTTGCAAAGCTATGTATTGGAAGTTCACAAACAGCACGGACTAGAGAGTCTGGCTGACAGACATCTCGGGCGCAAAGGTTTGTCCTATGAAGACTTGTGCGGCAAGGGCGCGCACCAGATTTCATTCGCCCAAGTGGATGTGGCACGTGCCTCCCATTACGCTTGCGAAGATGCGGATTTCACGCTCGCGGTGCATCAGCGGCTATGGCCTTTGCTGCAAGCCGATGAAAAATTGAATTTTGTATACCAATTAGAAATTCAAAGCAGCGAAGCCCTGTACCGCATCGAGCGTAACGGCGTGTTGATTGATGCACCCACACTGGCCGCGCAAAGCCATGCATTGGGTATACGCATCATGCAATTGGAACAAGAGGCGTATGAAATTGCCGGCCAACCTTTCAACCTCGCCAGCCCCAAACAACTGGGTGAAATATTTTTTGACAAACTCGGTTTGCCGGTGGTGAAAAAAACCGCTACTGGCGCGCGCAGCACCGACGAGGAAGTGTTGGAAAAATTGGCCGAAGACTTTCCGTTGCCGAAAAAAATCTTGGAGCATCGTTCTTTGGCCAAACTCAAAGGCACTTACACCGACAAGCTGGCCCAATTGGCACAACCGCAAACTGGCAGAGTGCATACGCACTATGCCCAAGCGGTGGCGGTGACTGGGCGGTTGTCAAGCAACGACCCTAACTTGCAAAACATTCCTATTCGCACCCCCGAGGGTCGCAAAGTGCGCGAAGCGTTTGTGGCCCCGATAGGCCATGTGATCGCCAGCGCCGACTACAGCCAGATCGAGTTGCGCATCATGGCGCATTTGAGTGACGATCCCGCTTTATTGAAAGCGTTTCACGATGGCTTGGATGTGCACAAGGCCACCGCCGCCGAGGTGTTCGGACTCACGCCTGACACGGTCAGCAGTGAACAACGCCGCTATGCCAAAGTGATTAACTTCGGCTTGATTTACGGCATGAGCGCCTTCGGATTAGCCAAGGCTTTGGGCATAGACAACACGGCTGCAAAAAATTACATTGAGCGTTATTTCCAACGCTTTGCCGGTGTCAAGCGCTACATGGATGACACGCGAGCCCAAGCCAAGGCCCAAGGCTATGTAGAAACTGTGTTCGGGCGACGCTTGTATTTGCCTGAAATCAATTCACCGAATGGGCCCAGACGCGCCGGTGCCGAACGCGCCGCCATCAACGCGCCCATGCAAGGGACGGCTGCCGATTTGATCAAGCTCAGCATGGTCAAGGTACAGCAAGTGTTAGATGCCGAACACAAAGGTACGCGCATGATCATGCAAGTGCACGATGAATTGGTGTTTGAAGTGCCGGACGCAGAGGTTGATTGGGTCAGAGCAGAAATCCCGCGCTTGATGGCAGATGTGGCAAAACTCAAAGTACCGTTGCTCGCCGAAGTTGGTGTGGGGCTGAACTGGGACCAAGCGCATTGAGTCGGCGTGCTTTCTGATAGACTGAATTAATTGTCATGAAAAACCCGCACATAAAATCCCATTTAACAAGCTATTTTTTTTGTTGAATCATGGAAAATCAATCGCTGTTCCAGATTACTCAAACCAAGGTTTCCGCGGAACTGCCGGTCTTTGGATGCAGTTTGTTAGACCATCCTGAAGTACTTTTACTGGCCAGAGTTGCAGTGGATGAATTAAGAACCAGTCATCCTGCAACCACTGAGTCCAATGTCAAGTCAAACTACATGAGCCCTTGGAAAAGCCATTTGCTCACCGATAAACTCCAGCCCTTGATTGACTTGGTATCAGCAAAAATCAAACTGGCTTGCATAGAATGTTTGCAAACGGATTTGACCGGATTGAGTTTCGACTTGGCCGTGGCTGATTGTTGGTGTGCTGTTTACGAGCAAAGCAATTACACCGTTCCACATTCGCATTTCCCATCAGATTTTGCTTCCGTGATTTACCTGGAGCTTGCTGAGGATTCGGCGCCCATTATTTTCAGCAATGAAATTGTGGTCAATCCAGCGATAGGAACCGTGGTGTTTTTCCCTGGATGGTTGATACACCATGTACCGAAGACGCAGGGCAAACGCATCATTATTGCCATCAACTACATCAAAATACCTGTGATGAACCATGCCTGATAAATCTGGCCATTGCTTTGTCAGACAGGCATTGGCATCAAGCAGGAAACATCTCGCGCAGTTTTAATTTGTAAAATTTTCCGGTCGACGTTCGCGGAACAGCTTCTATCACTTGGTAGCGGTCTGGCAACTGCCACTTGGCAAATCCCATGGACAACAGATGGTTGTTCAGGTCCGGCACGACCAAGGTGTGGCCTGGTTTGATCACCACACATGCCAGCGGACGCTCACTCCATTTGTCGTCGGGAATGGCAATGACAGCAGCCTCTGTGATGGATGCATGTGCCATCAATGCGTTTTCAAGGTCTACCGAGCTGATCCATTCACCGCCCGATTTGATCAAGTCCTTGGTGCGGTCAGTGATGCGTACAAAACCTGCGGCATCCACACTGGCGACGTCTCCAGTGCGCAGCCAGCCGTCGGCGGTGAACTTGTCTTCATGCACCGGCACTTGGTGGTAATTGCCCGTGATGAACGGTCCTCGAACCTGAATTTCTCCCACTTGCTTGCCGTCCCATGGCGCATTGCGTCCATCGTCTGTGCGAATCCGTAAATCAACCAATGGCACTTGTACGCCGGCCATGGCGGCGCGTTGGTAACGTTGGTCCGCGCTGTCATTGGAAAACTCTGATTTGGGGTACGACACCGTACACAACGGCGAGGTTTCTGTCATGCCCCAGCCTTGCATGATCCAGATGCCGTGTTTGTCAAAAGCCCTGATCAAGGCCTCAGGCACCGCTGCGCCGCCGACCAGACTGCGCATGCCCGCGGGCAAGGTCCAACGACCGGGCGAGGATTGCAGTGAGGCTTCATAGGTTTGGATCAGACCCATCCAGATGGTGGGTACACCCAATGCCAGCGTCGGTGGCGCGTATTGCATCAGGTCCAACAAGTCATCGGGATGCAAATGCGGGCCGGGAAACACCAGTTTGCTGCCCATCATCATGGCGCCATAAGGGATACCCCAACTGTTGGCGTGGAACATGGGTGTGACTGGTAGCACCACATCGGCACTGCGCAAAGACCAGAAATCCCCCAGGCAACCGACCAAGGTATGCAGCAACGTGGAACGGTGTGAATACACCACGCCTTTGGGTTTGCCGGTGGTGCCAGAGGTGTAGCACATGGATACTGCATCATCTTCGTGGTGCTTGACATAGTCAAAATTTGAAATGTCAGTGTCTGCAAGCATGGCTTCGTAATTCAGATCCGGACCTGCATAGGCTTGTGTTGAAAATGGAAAAACAATGATTTTTTCAAAATGGCACAAATGTTTGAACTCGGCCAGCAAGGGCAGAAGGACATCATCGACGATCAAGAAGCGATCTTTTGCATCGTTGGCAATCCATGCCAACTCTTCAGGCGACAAACGTAAATTCAAAGTGTGCATGACGCCACCTGCTGCAGGAATGCCGAAATAGCATTCAAGGTGCACATGGTGGTTCCAACATAAAGTGGCGACCCGTTCGCCTTTGCGCAAACCCAGATTCAACAGGGACTGCGCCAACTGTCGGGTACGACGGTGAATGTCTCCGTAAGTGTGGTGCACATAAGATTTGTCTGGCAAACGTGAAATCACTTCATTGCTGGCAAACAAATGTCCTGCACGATCAAGCAAATGATTGAGCGATAGGTGCACCGGCATCATGGTGCTTGTGATGCGGGAATCTGTCACGGATGGCTTAGGCTGGTCGTCCATTTCACAATCGAAGTGGCCATGGGCTCAACAGACTCTGGATCGCGAATCTCACCCGCCAGCACATGCTGACCTTTGCTGTGGCTATAGACAACAGCGTCAATGGTTTTTTGAGTTGAACCCATGCTGGCAAAGGCCTGTTTGATATTTTCTGGATCTACTGTTTGGTCTGCCGCACTGTAGAGCACCAGCAGCGGTTTTTTGAACGCAGACAAATCGCTGTCTCGCACTTTTTTAACCAAAGCCATCATGGGGAAAAGCGCTTTGGTGGGGTATGAACCTGTCCAAGCAACTGCTTCACGCGGGTCGGTTTGCTCGTATGAAATGGTTTCGCCAGAAACGGCATAAGCAATTTGCTTACCCCAAGGGCCGTTGATGAGTTCTGACATTTTGTTTTTTAATCCGAAGTTGGGGGATATAAAAACAAACGCATTGACTTGATCGGCTTGCGCAGTGGTGCCCAGCCAGCTTGACAAGGTCGAACCCGTTGAGCAACTGATGACCAGCACTTTGTCTCCCAGCGTTTGTCCGATCTGAATCGCTTCGAGTGTGTCAGCCATCCAGTCTTGTGCGGTGGCTTGTCCCATGGCCTCACCGTTTAAACCATGGCCGCTGAGTCGTGTGTAAAACAAATTCGCTCCCAAGGCTTTGGCTACTTGATCAGCCACGGGCGCAGTCTCTAATCGGGTGGCAGAAAATCCGTGTATGTAAACCACCGACCAAGCGGTTTTACGCTTCTCACCTTCGGCCCAGACTATGCCTTTGGCTGTACCCGGCCGCAGGTCTTTGAAGACCGATTCAGACTTGGCCAGCCATGGGTCGAGTTCATTCAGGGTGGTAGGTGGAGCTTGACGTGGTGTGGGTGTATCCGGTCCGAATGCATTCACGGGTCCGAGCAGAATCACTGCCAAAAGAACTGCAATGACAGCGGCCAGAACCTTCCAAAGGCTAAGTCCAAGTTGAGGGCGAAAAAGTTGTGTTTTGATCATGACAGGTTTTGAGGTTGGGTTGAAGTTACTGGTGTTTAAAAGCTGCGGTACGCTTGTTGACAAACGCATCCATGCCTTCTTTTTGGTCCTGCGTGGCAAACAGAGCGTGAAAAATGCGGCGCTCAAACATCACGCCGTCACTTAATCCGCTTTCAAATGAACGGTTGACGGATTCTTTGGCGGCCATGACAGCTATTTGGGAATAGCTGCAAATCATCAAGGCCGCGGCCAATACCTCTTCCATGAGTTTGTCTGTAGCCACCACGCGGCTGACGAGGCCGGCGCGTTCTGCTTCGTCTGCGTTCATCATGCGCCCGGTCAACACCATATCCATGGCCTTGGATTTACCCACCGCGCGCGGCAAGCGTTGTGTTCCGCCTGCGCCGGGAATGATGGCGAGTTTGATTTCAGGCTGCCCGAAACGCGCATTGTCTGCAGCGATGATGAAGTCGCACATCATCGCAAGTTCACAGCCGCCGCCCAGTGCAAATCCGCTGACGGCGGCTATCACGGGTTTGCGGATGCTGCGTATGGTTTCCCAGTGTTTGGTGATGTAGTCATTCTTGTACACATCGGCAAATGTATAAGTGGCCATGGCACCGATATCAGCGCCTGCGGCAAATGCTTTTTCGCTGCCGGTGATGATGATGCATCCGATGGCAGCATCCGCATCGAAAGCGCAGAGTGCAAGTCCCAATTCAACCATCAACTCTGGGCTGAGGGCATTCAATTGCTTCGGGCGATGGAGTGTGATCACCCCCACTTTGTCTGCTTCGGTGTGCACTTGGATGAATTCATAAGACATGTGTAGCCCTGTTCGGATGATGGAATGCTGGCAACTATAACCAAGGAATGGGTTTTCGGCAGGGTGTTAAATTACCTGAAAAAGGAGACAGACATGAGTGAAAACACAGTTTTGTATGAAGTCCAAGGTGGCGTAGCCAAAGTCACGTTAAACCGTCCTCAGGCACTCAACAGTTTCACGCGCCAGATGCACCATGATTTGTGGGCTGCACTGGACCAGGCTGAAGCCGATGCAAATATTCGTGCGCTGGTCATCACTGGGGCAGGGCGTGGGTTTTGTGCGGGTGCAGATTTGGCTGAATTCGATTTTGCTGATGGTCCGAATTTGGTCGAGCGAGCCGACCCCGGGCCTGTGATTGATCAGGCATTCAATCCCACCACGCGGCGGCTACAGCAGCTGCGCATGCCTACCATTGCCGCGGTCAATGGCGTCGCTGCTGGCGCAGGTGCGTCATTGGTCATGACTTGCGATATTGCCATCGCCGCACCCGGGGCCAGTTTCATACAAGCGTTCAGCAAAATTGGCTTGATACCGGACGCAGGCAGCAGTTGGTTCCTGGTGGAACGATTGGGCTTGGCGCGTGCCATGGCTTTGGCGATGACGGGTGACAAATTACCTGCAGCCCAAGCCAAAGAATGGGGCATGATTTGGGAGGTGGCTGACGACTGTGTCGCCGCTTCCATGGCAATGGCGACCACACTGGCCGCCATGCCTACCCAAGCACTGGTGGCTACCCGTGCGTTGCTGCGCGAGGCCGGTGCGAGAAGTTTGAATCAACAACTCGATGTCGAGCGTGACACCCAATCCGCATTGGGAAAAACCCATGATTACATGGAGGGCGTGACTGCGTTTTTGCAAAAACGTCCGGCACGTTTTACCGGTCAATAAGCATGGATACATCTGTCACGCCTGAGGTGCTGGCGGCCAAAGTAGGTCAATCCATGTTTGCCGCAGATGTCGCCTCTAGCCACACCATGGGCATGGAATTGCTGCTTTGTGCCCCTGGGTATGCGCGCATGCGCATGCAAGTCAAGAAACTGCATCTGAACGGGCATGGCATATGTCATGGTGGCTTCATCTTCACATTGGCAGATTCGACATTTGCTTTTGCCTGTAACAGTCACAATAAAAACGCAGTGGCTGCTGCAGCCAGCATAGAGTTTTTAAAACCAGCGCAATTGGGTGATGTGCTGACTTGCACGGGCATTGAGCAAGTGCTCAGTGGACGCCATGGTGTCTATGACATGGCTGTGCTTAACCAGCACGAAGAAGTGATTGCATTGTTCAGAGGCAAAAGTGCACAAATTTCAGGACAAGTGGTGAACACATGAGAACGCAATTCAATATAGAACCCATTGAAAAAGCCAGCGTGGACGAACTGCGCGCGCTTCAATTCAAGCGATTGAAAGCCAGTTTGACACACGCTTATGCCAATTCACCGGTTTACCGTGCCAAGTTTGATGCGGCGGGTGTGCATCCGCAGGATTGCCGCAGCTTGTCTGACCTGGCGAAGTTTCCTTTCACCACCAAAGCAGATTTGCGAGACAGTTATCCTTTTGGCATGTTTGCGGTCACGCGTGACAAGCTTGCACGTATTCACGCTTCAAGTGGCACCACAGGCAAGCCCACAGTGGTGGGTTACACATTGAATGACATTGACACCTGGGCGCATTGTGTGGCGCGCAGCATTCGTGCGGCAGGTGCACGACCTGGTGACACGGTGCATATCAGTTACGGGTATGGTTTATTCACGGGTGGACTCGGCGCGCATTACGGTGCTGAAAAACTCGGCCTGACCGTGGTGCCTTTTGGCGGAGGGCAAACCGAACGCCAAGTGCAATTGATCAACGACTTCAAGCCTGACATCATCATGGTGACACCGAGTTACATGCTGGCGCTTGCCGACGAGTTTGAAAGACAAGGCCTGTCCGCACGCGATAGCAGTTTGCGCATTGGTATTTTTGGCGCAGAGCCTTGGACCAATGACATGCGCTTGAACATTGAGCAACGCATGGGCATGGATGCAGTGGATATTTACGGTTTGTCTGAAGTTATCGGACCCGGCGTGGCCAGCGAATGTGTGGAAACCAAAGACGGACCGACCATTTGGGAGGACCATTTCTTTCCTGAAATCATCCATCCCGACACGGGTGAACCCGTGGCTGATGGCGAGTTGGGTGAACTGGTGTTTACCAGTTTGACCAAGGAGGCCATGCCCATCATCCGCTACCGTACACGCGACTTGACCCGCTTATTACCGGGCACCGCAAGAACCATGCGCCGCATGGAAAAAATCACGGGCCGCAGCGATGACATGATGATTGTGCGTGGTGTGAATGTGTTTCCCACACAAATTGAGGAACTCATATTGCGTCACTCGGCATTGAGCGCGCATTACCAATGCGTGTTGAGCAAAGACGGCCCGTTAGATAACTTGCTGGTCAAAGTGGAAACGCGTATCGGTCTGAGCTTGCAATCTGCCGAGGCGCAGGCTGCCGCACAAGCGTTGATGCTGGACGCTAAGGCTTACATAGGCAGCAGTTTGATGGTGGAGTTGTGTGATGAGGGTGCGATCGAACGCAGTCAAGGCAAAGCCAAACGCGTGCTTGATTTACGCAAAGCTTAAAACACCTTCAATGAGCAGGTTTGCCCGCCAGCCACTGACCGACTTGGGTAGGTTGTTTGATGCCCAGTCGCCATACATATGGAGATTTAGCAGGCAAACGCACAGGCAATTGCAGTAACTGTCCATCGCGTGAAACCAACGCCTCAAATGATTTGTGTTTGCCAAGCAGGGCTGGCAATTGATCGATGCGATGAATACGCCAGGCGCTGGTCTTACCGCTGTTTAAATGGACGGTCACGCCCAACCACTCATCACCCGGTGCAAAACCAGCCGATTGCGCCACACTGTGGCTCAAGACAGTTTTGATTTGTACCGCATGGTTTTCTTGTACACGCAATCCGAGTTGTTGAGCCAATGGCGCCTTTTCTTGCGTGATTTCAACCCCTTGAGCGCTGAGCAAATTTTGCAAGGGCAAGTCGGCGGTGCCATGCACCCATGCTTTGATCTCGCGCTGCCAACTGCGCCCGGTGATGTCTTTCAACACTTGAAGTACATCAGTTTCATGCATGGGGCCTGCTTTGCAGCGCTTCCATAAACCGCGCATCACTTCATCCAAACTGTGGCCGATTTGACGCAATGACAAATCCAGACACAAGCCCACCAGCGAACCTTTGGCGTAATAGCTCACCGACAGGTTGGCACTGTTGGCATCAGGCAGGTACAACTTGGTCCAGGCTTCAAAACTTGATTGCGCCACAGTGTGTATTTTTCGCCCGGGTGTTTGCAGCACATGGTTGATGGTTTTGCCCAGTAATTTCAAATATACGGCAGGAGAAATCAATTCGGCGCGACACAGCAATACATCGTCGTAGTAACTGGTGAATCCTTCAAAAAACCACAGCAAGTCGGTGTAATTTTCTTGTGTGTAGTCATAACGGGTGAAGGACGCTGGGCGCAAGCGTTTCACATTCCATGTGTGGAAATACTCATGACTGATCAGACCCAAGAGGCTGACATAACCGTCACTGGCAGTGACTTGTTCCACACGCGGCAGATCCTCTCTTTTACAAATGAGCGCGGTGCTGTGTTGGTGTTCTAACCCCCCGTAGCCGTCGGCTACCGCATTGATCAAAAACACATACCTGTCATGTGGCGGTTTGCTTTTTGCGTGCCAGAAATGAATTTCTGTTTCGCAAATGGCTTGTATATCTTTGAGCAAACGCGCACCATCAAAAGAAGGCGCTGCACCGCTGACAACCACGCGGTGCGAAACACCTTGAGCGATGAAGCGCGCAGACCAGAATGCCGCCATTTCAACGGGTGAATCTGCCAACTCGTCGTAGTTGGCCGCTTGGTAAACACCAAAGCCCTTGGCGTTGATTTTCAAGGGCGTCAAGGCGGTTGCAAGTTGCCAATCGGGATGTTCGAGCGGTGATGCGATGTGGACAGTGTGGGGTTGGTCTTCGTATCCGCAGGCGATCACACACAGGCTGGTGGGATTGAAGAAACCGCGATTTGTATCCAACCAAGCAGTTCTGACGGAAGCATCATGTGCATGCACTTGGTACTGAATGGTCAGTGGCTTGTTTAATGCTGTCTGCACCTGCCAAGTGGCTTTGGCCGTTTGCGTCACTTTGCAAAACTGACCTGCTTGGTGTGCATGTATCAAGCTCAACTGTTTAGAAAATTCACGCACCATGTAACTGCCAGGTATCCACACAGGCATTTGCAATGTTTGCAACGCAAGAGGCTGGTCTATAGTGAGTGTGACTAGCCAAAGATGCGCGTGTACATCAAGTGCAACTACTTGATAGTGAATAGGCGCGACTGAGGACTTCATGGATGCTTGCCCAGTTGCTTCTCCAATAGCACCATGTCAACAGCACCGGGGATGCGTGTACCGTCCACAAAAATACTGGTGGGAGTGCCACTGATTTTCATTTTCTGGCCGAAATCGACATTGCGTTTCAAAGCCGTCGTGTCGCAATTGGCGGCAACTGGCGATTGATCGCGCAGCATCCAGTCTTGCCACGACTTGGCGGGTTCTTTCGCACACCAAATCGATTTGGATTTTTCCATTGAGTCCTTGCCTAGGATGGGGTATAAAAATAAATACACCGTGATGTTGTCAAGTTTGGCCAAGTCGCGCTCAAAGCGTTTGCAATAGCCGCAATTCGGGTCTTCAAACACAGCCAGTTTGCGCTCGCCATTACCACGCACGATAGTGATGGCGTCTTTCAAGGGCAAGGCTTTGAAATCGATGGCGCTGATTTTTTGTATGCGTTCATCGGTCAGGTTGCGCTGGGTGCGGGCATCAATCAGTTGACCTTGGAATAGAAAATTTCCTGTGGCATCGGTGTAGTAAATCTCAGTGCCATCCACTCTGAGTTCAAACAAACCCGGCATGGGTGTGCGTCTCACCTCATCGATAGGCTGGATTTGCGGCATCCGTTCTTTTAGATTTTTGCGTATCACCGCTTCTTCACCTTGCGCCCACACAGCAACAGTACATACCAAACCACAGAAAAAAAATAACAGCTGGGAGCGAGAAAAATTGAACATGTGAATCCTAAGTGTGATCAACGCATGGCCATTTGCATGACCCATTGTTTCAATGGATTGATTTGGTTAAAACCATTCAACCCCCAGTTGCGCAGACTTTGCACCATGGGGTTGGGATGGTTAAACAATCGTTGCAGACCATCGCAAGCCAGCCAAGTAGCTTGCATGCTTGCTTTGCGGGCGCGTTCATAGCGTCGCAATAAATACCTGTCATCCAAAGAGCACCAATACGCTTGAGTTTCTCTAGTTTTCAATACCGCAGCCAATTCGCTGACATCGGCCAAACCCAGGTTCAGACCCAAACCCGCCAACGGATGAATGCTGTGTGCGGCGTCTCCTGCCAGCACCCAAGTTCCACCATCGGCCATGCATCCGCTCCAATGTAAAGCTTTGGCCAAGGTCAAAGGCCAGATCTGTGCTTCGCTGCTGACTTGCAGTTCACCCAGCATTTGGTGGCTGGCATGCGTGAGCAATTGCGACAGTTGTTCGGTGGTGGATGTTTGGAGTGTCAGCGCACGTGCCGATGACATGGACCAGACAACGGCTGCTTCGGTTCCGCCAGTGCCGCCCAGCGGCAACAAAGCCAATATATCTAGCTCACCATTGGAATGCGCAAACCATTGAAGCGCTTGTTGACGGTGCGGCTTCTCGCAGCGAACCCGGGTTGCGAGCGCATGTTGCGCATAGGGCAGGGACTCGTAGGCAATACCCAGTTCTTGGCGCGTGCTGCTATGCCTTCCTTCACACACTACTGTGAGTGTGGCTTGCACAGGCGTATCAATGCGTTCTATGGCGGGTTGAAAAGAGATGGCGTCGGCCAGCATTTTTTCTAACGCACCGACGTCGACGATGTGGGTCAAACCGTTGAAAGAAGGCGCTTGAAATTGCACACTGCCGTTGGTGTCGCCCCAGACCTGCATGGATTGAACTGGCGTGGCGTGCAAGCTATCCGGCCAACAGCGCAGATCGCTGAGCAGTTCTCGTGAGTGTGCATTCAGCGCAAATGCACGCACATCAGAGGCGACAGAGGGTTTGCCCACCAGCGCAACACGAAGCCGTTGCCGCGCCAGCAGCAAGGCCAAGGTGCTACCCACAACGCCGCTGCCGCGAATACAAATATCAAAGAATGTAGACATGCAATCCATTGTAGGAGTTGGCTGGCCGTAGAATTTCAAGCTTTGCGCACAACCCTAAATTGCGCTTTAGCTTTCCAAGGAAACAGCCATGAGTTTGAAATGCGGCATTGTGGGCTTGCCCAACGTCGGTAAGTCCACCCTGTTCAACGCCCTGACCAAAGCAGGCATTGCGGCTGAAAACTACCCGTTTTGCACGATCGAGCCCAATGTCGGTGTGGTTGAAGTGCCTGATTTACGTTTGGCCCAGTTGTCTGAGATTGTCAAACCCGAGCGTATCGTTCCTGCCATTGTGGAGTTTGTTGACATTGCAGGATTGGTCGCGGGCGCGAGCACTGGTGAAGGTTTGGGCAACCAGTTTTTAGCGCACATCCGTGAAACCGATGCGATTGTGAATGTGGTGCGCTGCTTTGAAGACGACAACGTGATTCATGTGGCTGGCAAGGTGGATCCTATTTCCGACATTGAAGTAATTCAAACCGAGTTGTGTCTGGCTGATTTGAGCAGCGTGGAAAAAGCGCTTCATCGCCACCAAAAAACCGCGCGTTCTGGCGACAAAGAGGCCGCCAAACTCGTTGCGATTTTGGAGCGCTGTCAAGTCGCATTGAACGACACCAAGCCGGTGCGAACCATAGATTTCAGCAAGGAAGAAAAACTGGCGGTCAAACAGTTTTTTCTGATCACCGCCAAGCCCGCCATGTTTGTGGCCAACGTGGCCGAAGACGGTTTCGAAAACAACCCGATGCTGGATCGCCTCACGCAATTTGCCCATTCGCAGCATGCGCCCGTGGTTGCCATCAGCGCCAAACTCGAAGCTGAAATGAGCGAGATGAGCGACGAAGACCGCGATATGTTTTTGGCAGAACTCGGTCAATCCGAACCTGGACTGAATCGATTGATCCGCTCGGCCTATACCTTGCTGGGTTTACAAACCTATTTCACTGCAGGCGTGAAAGAAGTGCGCGCATGGACCATTCGCGTGGGCGACACCGGCCCGCAAGCAGCAGGCGTGATTCACACTGATTTTGAAAAGGGCTATATCCGCGCCCAAACCATTTCTTTTGATGACTTCATTCAATTCAAAGGTGAACAAGGTGCGAAAGACGCGGGCAAGATGCGCGCCGAAGGCAAAGAATACGTGGTGAAAGACGGCGATGTGATGAACTTTTTGTTCAGCAGTTGATTCAATCACACCATCAACCACTGCCAACCGAACACCAATACGCCATAGCGCACAGCCTTGCCTATGGCCATGTAAATAGTGCATGGCAGCAAAGGCAGACGCAAGTAGCCTGCCACCACGCACAGAGGATCGCCAATGACAGGCAACCACGCGCCCAGGCACGCCACGGGCCCTGCACGTTCGAGCAAACGCAATGCACGCATGTGGTGCGTGACTTTGTCTTGATGTAAATGCTTTGCCATCCAGCGCTCAGCACCCAAGCCCATCCACCAACCGACAACACCACCTAGTGTGTTGCCTATGGTGGCTACGACAAGCGCTGGCCATAACAACGTGGGGTTGAGTGCAATCAATCCCAGCAACAAGGGCTCTGATCCCAATGGCAACAAGGTTGCTGCCAGCAGTGAAGCAACAAATAAAACAATCAATCCATACTCGGGCTGCGACAAGTTTGTCAATAGGGTTTGAAAAAAATTTTCCATGAGATGCAGTGTAAGTCTCGCTACGGCTATCAAAAATACACACTTAATCACGCCATTTAAAAAATATAAAAATCTATCGCAATCTCTTACACAAAAACCTATTCACGCCGCTAGAATCGTGCCTCCTTTTTAAGCACACCTGTTTTAACTGCATGCGCATCGCTTCTTTCGAATTAACCCACAACGTGTTTGTCGCACCCATGGCTGGTGTGACCGACCGGCCGTTTCGCATGTTGTGCAAGCAACTCGGCGCGGCATATGCGGTCAGCGAAATGGTGACATCGCGCAAAGACTTGTGGGACAGCTTGAAGACTTCGCGCCGTGCCAATCACGATGGTGAAGCTGGACCGATTGCAGTGCAAATTGCTGGCACAGACGCAGACATGATGGCCCACGCTGCGGTCTACAACATCCAACGCGGTGCTCAAATCATTGACATCAACATGGGTTGCCCCGCCAAAAAAGTCTGTAACAAATGGGCGGGTTCGGCACTGATGCAGGACGAATCCTTGGCCATGGGCATTGTTCAAGCCGTGGTCGATGCCGCCAAGCCATACGGCGTGCCCGTCACTTTGAAAATGCGCACTGGCTGGCGTGCTGATCAGCGCAACGTGGTGTCGCTGGCCAAACAAGCCGAATCCGCTGGTGTGCAAATGATCACGGTACATGGGCGCACCCGCGAGCAAGGCTATAGCGGGCAGGCCGAGTACGAGACCATCGCGCAGGTCAAGGCAGCAGTCGGCGTGCCTGTGGTTGCCAACGGCGACATAGATTCACCCTTAAAAGCACAGCAAGTGCTGCAATACACCGGCGCAGATGCGGTGATGATCGGTCGCGCTGCCCAAGGACGACCATGGATATTCCGTGAAATTCAACACTTCTTGACGCACGGCACCTTGCTAGCGTCTCCCTTGGTCGCTGAGGTGCAACGCCTGTTGCTGCACCATTTGCAAGACCATTACAGCTTGTACGGCAGCTACATCGGTGTTCGCAGTGCGCGCAAGCACATAGGCTGGTACACACATGGATTGCCTGAGGCACAAGCCTTCAGGCGCACCCTGAATGGCATAGAGGACTGCGACCGCCAATTAGCAACTGTGGCAGATTATTTTGAACAACTGGGGCAACACTCAGACCGTTTGCACTACACAAAATCAGAACCCGTTCTGGAGACATACACATGAGCAAAAAACAAATTGAAGAGGTGGTGCGCCACAGTCTTGAGGCTTACTTCAAGGACTTGCGTGGGGCCGAACCCGATCAATTGCATGACATGATGATTCAAGTCATGGAAAAGCCATTGCTTGATGTGGTCATGAAACATGCGGATGGAAACCAATCTCGTGCTGCCTCTTGGCTTGGCCTGAACCGCAATACCTTGCGAAAAAAACTGAGCGATCACAAATTACTTTGAACCTGATTCAACGGCGTGTTTGCCACTGAGAAAGTTGTCACCATGAATGCATTGATTTCCGTGTCTGACAAGACCGGTGTTGTAGAACTCGCTCAAGCATTACATGGCATGGGCATACATTTGATTTCCACAGGCGGCACAGCCCAGTTACTCGCCGCACAAGGTTTGCCAGTTCGCGAAGTGGCCGATCTGACAGGTTTTCCTGAAATGCTCGACGGACGTGTCAAAACTTTGCATCCCAAAGTGCATGGCGGCTTGCTGGCGCGGCGTGATATGCCTGCACATATGCAAGCCTTGCAGGACCACGGCATTGAAACCATCGACTTGCTGGTGGTCAATTTGTACCCGTTTGAAGCCACAGTTGCTATGCCCGATTGCACACTGGACGATGCGATTGAAAATATAGATATAGGCGGCCCCGCCATGGTGCGCAGCGCCGCCAAAAACTGGAAGCATGTGGCGGTGTTGACCGATGCCTCGCAATACCCATCGGTGATAGACGAGTGGCGCGAGCACCAGGGCTTGAGTGACATCACGCGCTTCAAACTGGCCGTGGCAGCTTTCAACCGCATCAGCATGTACGACGGCGCCATCAGCGATTATTTATCTTCGCTGGACTTGGCAAGTGAGCAACGCAGTCTGTTTCCTGCGCAGGCGAATGGCCGTTTTGTCAAACTGCAGGACTTGCGTTATGGCGAGAATCCGCACCAACTGGCGGCGTTTTACCGCGACGCTGACCCGGCACCCGGCTCACTCGTGACAGCGCGTCAGTTGCAAGGCAAAGAGCTGTCTTACAACAACATCGCAGACGCGGACGCGGCATGGGAATGCGTCAAGAGTTTTGACACACCGGCTTGTGTGATTGTTAAACACGCCAATCCTTGCGGCGTGGCGGTGGCTGAAGACGCCTTATCCGCTTACAAAAAGGCTTATCAGACCGACCCAACATCGGCTTTCGGCGGCATCATCGCGTTCAATTGCCCGGTCGATCTGGCCACTGTGCAAGCACTGGCGCAACAGTTTGTGGAGGTATTGATCGCGCCGTCTTTCATGGGCGACGCTTTGGTTCAATTGCAAGCCAAAGCGAATGTGCGCGTGTTGCAAATCGCGCTGCCGCCGGGTGGCAATACGCCTTGGGCGAATGGTTTGAACTTATTGGATGTCAAACGTGTGGGTTCGGGCTTGCTGATGCAAACCGCTGACAATCACCATTTGTCTTTGAACGATATGCAAGTGGTGACCACCAAGCAACCTAGCGCGACGCAAATGCAAGACCTGTTGTTCGCGTGGAAGGTGGCCAAGTACGTCAAGAGTAACGCGATCGTGTTTTGCGCCGACGGCATGACCATGGGTGTGGGCGCGGGTCAGATGAGCCGCTTGGATTCAGCGCGGATTGCCGCCATCAAGGCAGGGCATGCGGGTTTGTCATTGCAAAACACAGTGGTGGCGAGCGATGCGTTTTTCCCGTTCCGCGATGGGCTGGACGTGGTAGTGGACGAGGGCGCGACTTGCGTGATTCAACCCGGCGGTTCTATGCGCGATCAAGAAGTGATTGACGCGGCGAATGAAAGAGGCGTGGCCATGGTATTCACGGGGGTGAGGCACTTTAGGCATTGAATGTGCAAAAGTAACTTTGAGATGTTAATCGGGGTCAGATAATCGGGGTCAGATACCAATTGCTGTCTCTTATA
>NZ_JAVLFQ010000064.1:0-51220 GCF_046052765.1 Limnohabitans sp.
AGATCTACACGCGTAAGATCGTCGGCAGCGTCAGATGTGTATAAGAGACAGTTGGTATCTGACCCCAATTACCCTGACCCTAATTACCCAATTACCATGACCCGTTTACTTTATATTCAAGAGTCTTAGCCATCCCCGCACATGCCCATGCCTACCACAGCCACACCACAAACCGTTCATTTCATCAAGCCCTCCAAAGCCGCAGTACCTGCGAATGAACGTTGGTCTCGCCAGACCATCGAAGACTTGTTCAATCTGCCCTTCAACGATTTGATGTTCAAGGCCCAACAAATTCACCGCGAACACTTCAACCCGAACGAAGTGCAACTCTCTACTTTGTTATCGATCAAAACAGGCGGATGCCCCGAAGACTGCGGTTATTGCCCGCAGTCGGTGCATTACGACACCGGTGTGGAAGCCTCCAAGATGTTGGATGTTGATGCTGTCAAAGCCGCCGCTGTTGAAGCCAAAAAGAACGGCGCCAGCCGTTTTTGCATGGGCGCAGCCTGGCGTGAACCCAAGGACCGCGACATTGAAAAAGTGGCAGAACTGATTCGCACCGTCAAGGATTTGGACATGGAAGCCTGCTGCACGCTGGGCATGCTGAGCGCATCGCAAGCAGACACTTTGAAAGATGCGGGGCTGGACTATTACAACCACAACCTAGACACCGCGCCAGAGTTGTACGGCGACATCATCAGCACACGCGATTACCAAGAGCGCTTAGACACGTTAGCGCATGTGCGCAGCGCAGGCATGCACGTGTGCAGCGGTGGCATCGTCGGTATGGGCGAAAGCCGCGCGCAACGTGCAGGATTGGTGCATCAACTTGCCAACCTGCAACCTCACCCCGAGTCTGTGCCCATCAACAATCTCGTGCAAGTCGAAGGCACGCCTTTGCATGGCACCGAGTCTCTAGACCTGCTGGAGTTTGTTCGCACCATTGCTGTGGCCCGGATCACCATGCCCACGGCACGCGTTCGTTTATCGGCCGGTCGCCAGCAAATGGGTGAAGCCATACAGGCACTGTGTTTCATGGCGGGCGCGAATTCCATTTTTTACGGTGACAAACTCTTGACCACTGGCAACCCAGATTGGCAACGCGATCAGGCTTTGCTGGGCAAATTGGGCATGACCACTAGTTAAGTGTTTGAATGAAACTCGCCACCTGGAACGTCAACTCTCTCACCGTACGTCTGCCGCAGGTTCTCGACTGGCTGAACGCACATACCGGCAGTGAAGCCATCAATGTGCTTGCTTTGCAAGAAACCAAAACCACAGACGATAAATTTCCTCGAACCGAGATTGAGTCCGCTGGTTATCAGGTCGCTTTCTTTGGTCAAAAAACCTATAACGGTGTGGCCCTTATTTCTCGTCACCCCATCACTGACGTGGTGCATAACATCCCTGGTTTTCCCGACGACATGGCGCGCGTCATCACCGGCACGGTCAATGGCGTGCGCGTGGTCGGCGCATATTTCCCCAATGGCCAAGCGCCAGACAGCGACAAGTTTGTTTACAAAATGACCTGGCTAAACGCGTTACACCAATGGCTGAAAGATGAACTGACACGTCACGACAAATTGGTTTTGATGGGTGACTTCAATATCACCGTGGACGACCGCGATGTATGGGACCCGATTGCGCTGGCCGGCACCATCCATTGCACCGAGGAAGAACGTGCACATTTTCATGGTCTGATCGATTTGGGAATGGTCGATGCCTTCAGGCTGTTCGATCAGCCAGAGAAAAGTTATTCCTGGTGGGATTACCGTGAATTTGCATTTCGCCGTAACCGGGGTTTGCGCATAGACCATGTGCTGGTGTCTACCGCATTGAAAACGCAGGTAGCGGCTTGCCACATAGACAAAGCGCCTCGCAAAAACGAACGCCCCAGCGATCACACGCCAGTTGTGGTCACACTGAACCTGAATTGAACGCCCTACTCAGCCAGACCTGAACGTACTCACTCTTAACCGCGACCCAATACCGAACAGCGCTTGCCATCACTCCAGACCGAGTTCCTGAATTTTGCGCGTGATGGTATTGCGGCCTATGCCCAATTTGTTGGCTGCATCAATGCGTCTACCGCGTGTATGCGCCAGCGCCGTTTGTATCAAGGTTGCTTCGAAGCGCTTGGTCAATGCATCCCACACATCTGTTCGACCATCGACCAACAAGGCCATGGCTTGCGCCTCTAAACCGCTTTGCCAATCTTCACCGGGCATGTTCAATACCAACGGTTTGGGCATACTTATACCTGTGCTGCCATGGACCAAAGGCGCGGTTACGCCCGCAGACAAAGCCTCGGCTGAGGCGGGGGATTCTTGGACACTTGCATTAAATGCTTTTGGCACAGACACATGCACAGCAGCTGGATTCAATACTTCGGGAGGTAAATCTTTGGGCTCAATCGCCTGAGCTGGTGCCATCACAGTGAGCCAGTGACAAATATTCTCCAACTGACGCACATTGCCTGGAAACGCAAAGTCTTGCAGCATGGCAATGGCAGTATCTGAAATACGCTTGGCCTCGACGCCAAGCTGTTGTGCGCTTTGTTGTAAAAAATGACGTGTCAACACCGGAATATCCTCGTGCCGCTCACGCAATGGCGGAAGTCGCAAACGAATGACATTCAAACGGTGAAACAAGTCTTCGCGAAAAGATCCTTCGGCAACACGCTGCTCCAGATTTTGGTGGGTGGCAGCGATGACTCGCACATTGGTTTTGATGGCGCTGTGACCACCTACACGATAAAAACTGCCGTCGCTCAACACCCGCAACAAACGGGTCTGCAAATCAAATTTCATATCGCCGATTTCGTCCAAAAACAGCGTGCCTCCATCGGCCTGCTCGAAGCGGCCGCGTCGCATGGTTTGCGCACCGGTGAACGCGCCTCGCTCATGGCCGAACAATTCGCTTTCCAGTAAATCTTTGGGAATCGCTGCAGTGTTGATGGCCACAAAGGGCCCTGCTGCACGTTGCGAATGTTTGTGCAAAGCACGCGCGACCAGTTCTTTGCCTGAGCCAGATTCACCAGTGATCATCACAGTGACATTGCTTTGGCTGAGTCGTCCAATGGCGCGAAACACATCTTGCATTGCAGGTGCTTGACCTAGCATTTCTGGCGTGCTGTCAACATCGACCGCACCCACGGCTTCACGCTGACTTTCCTCTAAGGCTCTGCGTATGAGTTCTATAGCCTTGGTCAAATCAAACGGCTTGGGCAAATATTCAAATGCACCGCCTTGAAATGCAGACACCGCGCTGTCAAGGTCAGAGTATGCTGTCATGATGATGACTGGCAAGCCGGGCATACGCTCTTTGACTTGCGACAGCAAGTCCAATCCGGAACCACCTGGCATACGAATGTCACTGACCAGTACTTGCGGGCTGTCCTCGGGAGAGAGATTGTTCAGCGCCTGTAACACTTCGCGGGGGTTGGTGAAGCTGCGTGTAGGCAGGTTTTCACGCATCAATGCCTTTTCCAGTACAAAGCGAATGGACTGGTCATCGTCAACGATCCAAATGGGTTTCATGGGTTTACTTAGCCTGTTGTCTCTGGGTGCTTGCTTGCGCTTACTTGTTTCAAGGCAAAGGAATCAAAATTTTGAAATCCGTTCGCCCCGCTTGACTGTCACACTCAATCACTCCCTGATGTTGTTGCACAAAAGTTTGAGCCAGATTCAATCCCAAACCTGAGCCTCCATCTCGGCCAGACACCAGAGGATGAAACAAACGGTCCCTGAGGTCTTCGGGGATGCCGGGGCCGTTGTCAATCACATGCAATTCCAGTGCCAACCGATACCTGTGTTTCACAAGGGTAATTTGTCGGGCAATACGAGTAGACAACACAATGAATGCGTCACCCTCGTTGATGCGATCTGTCAAGGCTTGCGCTGCGTTGTGCGCGATATTCAGCACCGCTTGAATCAACTGCTCCATATCGCCACGAAATTCGGGCAGCGAAATATCATAGTCGCGCCGTACTTGCAAGCCTTTGGGAAATTCAGCGAGTATCAAAGTACGCACTCGTTCACACACTTCATGGATATTCACATTGCCCACCACATGCGGACGGCGGTGCGGTGCCAGTAAGCGATCGACCAGGGTTTGTAAACGGTCTGCCTCTCGCACAATCACCTGCGTGTATTCAGTCAAATCTCGAGAATCCAATTCAAGTTGCAGCAACTGAGCCGCGCCACGAATGCCGCCAAGCGGGTTTTTGATTTCATGCGCCAAATTGCGGATCAATTCCTTGTTGGCCTGTGCGTGCTCCAACTGCCGTTCCTCACGGTCTTGCCGGCTTTGCGTTTCTTGGGGCAGCAACTCGATCAACACTTCGCTCCCATTGTCAGCAGAGGCCACCACCACATGCACGGTAAAATGCTCCGCCCCCTGGCGTTTGAGTTGTGCATCAAATCGCAAAGCCGAGAAATCATGACGTCTGGCACCATCCAAGGATTGACTGATAGCCATTTCATCGACAAACAATGCAGGCACATCGACACCTTGCAAACTGCGGCGCGACAAGCCCATGACATCTTCAAAGGAGGCATTGGCAAACAGCACTCGGTTGTCAGTGTTCACCACCAGCACCAAGGTTGCGAGCAAATCGAATGCAGTGAAACGTTGTTCAGGCATGGCGCTGTCCATCTCAGGGCGCACGCGCCAATTCACGGCGTAATGCGGCTTCATCTGCACGACAACGCACCAACTCTGGGCTGTTGGGCTGCAATTGCAAACAACGTGTTTGGGTTTTCACCAACTCATCGTTCAATATGCTTTTCGCGTTGCCGTCACGCTGCCTTTGTCCATTCATATCCACTTGAGGTATGACAAGCATAGGTGGAAGTTCTGCGGCTTTGTCGGGGGATTGACGTTTGCGCGGCGCCGTCATGGTGATCTCGGCTGGGAGGTCCACCTGCTGGCAATTCTGACCGGGACGCGGTTGGTTGGTGAACTCGTGCCCACAGCGCCAGACCGGTTGCGTGGTTTGCTGTGCCACAGCGTTCGCCGACCACAAGCAGGCCATGACACAAAGGACATTGACTGGCTTGATCATGACGCCTCCTATCGAAGATGAAAAAAAAGGCGGCATACTGCCGCCCTCTGGTCACGGGCTTGGCAGCCCGAGATTGGTTCGCATGTCTGTGCTCAGAGAGAGTAGTACATGTCGAATTCCACCGGATGGGTGGCCATGCGAAAACGTGTGACTTCCTGCATTTTGAGTTCGATGTAAGCATCGATCATGCTGTCGGTGAACACGCCGCCTTTGGTCAAGAAGCCGCGACCCTTGTCCAAATAGTCCAACGCTTGGTCGAGGCTGTGACACACGGTCGGCACCAATGCGTCCTCTTCGGGTGGCAAGTGGTACAGGTCTTTGGTGGCAGCTTCACCGGGATGGATTTTGTTTTCAATGCCGTCCAGACCCGCCATCATCAGTGCAGCAAAGCACAGGTAGGGGTTGGCCATGGGATCGGGGAAACGTGCTTCGATACGGCGGCCCTTGTCGGATGCGACGTGAGGAATACGGATAGAAGCCGAGCGGTTGCGGCTGGAGTAAGCCAGTTTCACCGGGGCTTCAAATCCAGGGACCAAGCGCTTGTAGCTGTTGGTGGTCGGGTTGGTGATGGCGTTCAAAGCGCGCGCATGCTTGATGATGCCGCCGATGTAGAACAACGCGGTATCGCTCAAACCTGCATAACCTTTGCCTGCGAACAGGTTTTTGCCGTCTTTCCAGATGGACTGGTGAACGTGCATGCCTGAGCCGTTGTCACCGACAATGGGCTTGGGCATAAAGGTGGCGGTTTTGCCGTGAGCATTGGCCACGTTCCACACCACGTATTTGAGTTTTTGTGTCCAATCAGCACGCTCAACCAGAGTGCTGAATTTGGTACCGATTTCGTTTTGACCGGCACCAGCCACTTCGTGGTGAAACACTTCAACCGGTATACCCATTTCTTCGAGAAACATGACCATTTCGGCACGCATGTCTTGGGTGCTGTCGACTGGAGGTACGGGGAAATAACCGCCTTTGACCGTAGGGCGGTGACCATGATTACCACCTTCGAGTTTGGCGCCACTGTTCCAAGGGGCTTCGTATTCGTCGATCTTGAAAAACGCGCCGGACATTTCATTGCCCCACTGCACGTTGTCAAAAATGAAGAACTCTGGCTCGGGACCGAAGTAAGCGGTGTCGCCCATGCCGGAGGCTTTCAAATAAGCTTCCGCGCGCTTGGCGATTGAACGCGGGTCACGGTCATAGGCTTTGCCGTCACCGGGTTCGAGCACGTCGCAAGACAAGACCAAAGTAGGATCTTGGAAAAAGGGGTCAAGAAAGGCGGTGTTGGCGTCTGGCATCAACAACATGTCAGAAGCTTCAATGCCTTTCCAACCGGCGATGGAAGAACCGTCAAACGCATGGCCTTCAGAAAATTTGTCTTCGTTGAACGCTGAAATCGGCACGGTCACGTGCTGCTCTTTGCCACGGGTATCGGTAAAGCGGAAGTCAACAAATTTGATTTCGTTGTCCTTGACGTCCTTCATGACGTCGGCGACGGTCTTGGCCATCAGTTTCTCCTGAGAGGTTAGTGGGAAATAGAAAGTTCATGATTGTCGTGCATGATTTATGCCACTTGGCAAAAAGTCACAAAAAAGTTGAAAGCACCATGCGTTCAGATCAAACCGTGCCCCTGATGGGACTTGCAGCTAGCAAAAACATCAAAACCATTCCATGTGCAAGCTTTCAGTGCCGCACCGAATTAGTGCAAAACTAATTTCGCACTAATTCGGGGCCTAATTGCGCACCAAAATGACTCAAACCCTTGAGTAAGCTAACAAATGCCAGTTCTACCTGCCCAACCGGCCCTTTGACACCGAGCTCAATATGCCGGCCGTACTCGGGATGGTCTACGCTTGGCAAGCTAAACACCTTGATACCTGTGAACTCGGCTTCAACCGCTTCCATCAATGGTGTGAGTGTGGCTTCCATCGATCCCATGACGATGACTGATTTTTCCATGCGCTGGCCAATGCGTGCAAAGCCCGCATAAAACTGATCAAGAACCCAATCGAGCATCGGCCAGGCCATGACTGGAAAGCCAGGCACAAAATGCACGGTCCCCGCTTTCCCCTGACAAGTAAAGCCAGGTATCTTGTTGTAAGGGTTGGGAATGATGGATGCCCCTTGCGGAAATCGACCCATGTTCAAACGGTGCATATTGTCTTCACGCATAGGCTCATAAGGCAGTCCTTGCTCTTGCGCCACATCCCGCGTGCGCTCGCGAATCAATTGCTCTGCTTGTGGGTGCAAAACCAAGGGCACACCCAGCGCAGCAGCAGCAGCCTGACGCGTGTGGTCATCCGGAGTCGCGCCAATGCCTCCGCACGAAAACACCACGCCGCTATGCTCAAAGGCACGCTGTAAAGTTTGCGTCAAACGCTGCGGGTCATCTCCGACATAATCCACGTGGCTCAAACTGAGTCCACGCGAAGACATCAATTCGATGACCTTGGACAAATGTTTATCCTGACGTTTACCGGACAATATTTCATCACCGACGATGATCAGGCCGAAATCAGGCACTGTGGTTGAATGGTTCATACAAGCAATCCTAACAAGGACAGAAAAGTGAAAAGAAGACACCTATTGGGCGCACTGGCGATTGGCACTGGTGCTTTGGTGGTGGGTTGGGGTATGTTGCCTTCCAGACAAAGAATGCGCACCTCCCTGCCATTGCAAGACATCAAAGGTCAACCGGCTTACAACGGCTGGGTGCGTATTGGCGATGATGACAGCGTGACGGTGGTGATGAGCCGCAGCGAAATGGGTCAAGGTGTTTATACAGGTCTGGCCATGCTGTTGGCAGATGAATTAGATGCCCGCTGGGACCAAGTACGCATCGAACAAGCACCCATAGACAACATTTACAACAACCAGGCGGTGGCTGCAGATGGTTTGCCTTTTCATCCCGATAACCACGGCAAACTCAAGGAAGTCGCTCAACAACTGACCGGTAAAACCATGCGCGAGTTTGGCTTGATGATGACCGGCGGGTCCTCAAGCATCAAGGACTTGTGGCTGCCCATGCGTGAGGCCGGTGCAAGTGCACGCGCCATGCTGGTGGCTGCTGCTGCATCGCAATGGCAAGTAGCAGCCGATGAGATATCGGTCAAAGATGGCGTGGTCTCTCACGCCTCTGGCAAGTCAGCACGGATGGGCGAGTTGACCCTTTTGGCGTCAACCCAGGCTCCACCGAAACAAGTCAAGCTGAAAACCACAGGCCAATTCACACTCATCGGTCAAAGCATGCCGCGTTTAGAAGTCGCATCCAAAGTAGACGGCAGCGCTGTCTTTGGCATGGATGTTCGACCACAAGGCATGCTGTTTGCATGTGTAGCGATGAACCCGGAGTTAGGCGGAACATTGCAAAGTTTCGATGGCACGCAGGTGCAATCCATGCCCGGGGTTCAAAAAATCTTGGCCTTGCCTGAAATGTATGGCAGCACCACAGGTGTGGCGGTAGTGGCGCAATCCACGTACCAAGCCATGAAAGGTTTGCGCACACTTCCCATTCAATGGGGCAAGGGCAAAGCAACCGATATCTCAGACAAAACCATTCAACAGACCTTCAAATCCGCTTTAGACAGCAAAAGCGAATTCACGTATTTTTCAAATGGCGATGTCGAAAAAGCGATCGGTGGATCTGCCAAGTTGTTGAAGGCCGAATACAGCGCACCTTATTTGGCGCATGCACCGATGGAGCCGCTCAATTGCACTGTGCTTTTTAAAGATGGCAACGCACAGGTATGGGCCTCCACCCAAATCACCGATTTGGCACGCCACGTGGTGGCCAAGGTCTTGGATATTGCAAGCGACAAAGTGCAACTGCATTTGACCTTACTGGGCGGCGGATTTGGCAGACGCCTAGAAATGGATGTGATCGCTCAGGCGGCTTTCATTGCCAAAGCTTGCACAGGAACGCCTGTGCAACTGTTGTGGGACCGCAGTCAGGAATTGCAACACGACTTTTACCGCCCTGCATGCGTCAGCCGTTTCACTGCGGGCTTGGATGAAAAAGGGCAATTGCTGGCATGGCAAAACACATCGGCCAGCCAAGCCATCGTGCCGCAAGTGCTGAGCCGTATGTTTGGCGTGCCAGGCGGCGGGCCAGACAAAACAACCGCTGAAGGTGCTTTTGACCAAGCCTATGAATGGCCGAATGCCAGCATGGGTCACTGCGCGGTGGACTTGCCGATTCCGGTGGGATTCTGGCGCTCGGTAGGTCATTCGCACCAAGCGTTTTTCAAGGAAAGTTTCATGGACGAAGTCGCCCGTGAAGCAGCGTTGGATCCGCTCGCCATGCGTTTATCTCTGCTCAAAAACCACCCGCGCCATGCGCGTGTGCTGCAACTGGCTGCAGAGAAAAGTGGCTGGAAAGCGGTGCCCTATCAACATACCGATGGCAGTCTGCGTGCCATGGGTTTGGCCTTGCATGAATCCTTTGGCAGCATCGTCGCGCAAGTAGCCGAAGTATCTGCAACTGATAAAAAAATCAGAGTGCACAGGGTGTGGTGCGCGATTGACTGCGGCACCGCTGTCAACCCAGATTTGATCGCACAGCAAATCGAAGGCTCGGTGGCTTTTGGACTGTCGGCCGCGCTTTATGGTCACATACAACTGGATCAAGGCCGGGTTCAGCAAAGCAATTTTCACGACTACCCATTGTTACGGTTGCCTCAGATGCCGGTGGTGGAAACATTCATTGTGCCCAGTGAGCATTCGCCAGAAGGTGTGGGCGAACCAGGAACACCACCGATTGCACCTGCCGTGGCCAATGCCTTGTACATTTTGACGGGTCAGCGTTTGCGTTCGCTGCCGCTGGCACTGACTGACTCCACCACCTGAGTCAGATTTTTTCTAGCATGTTGGGTTAGCTACTCAGAAAGTAATCTGTATGACTCACGCTGCACTGCCGCCCCTGCCCTTACCCTTAGGCATACGTTCACGCCAGATACCTATCGCTACCGGTTTGGATATGCACGTGTTGGAAGCCGGTCATGACACCACAACAACGCCCAGCAAGCCTTTAGTGCTGTTGTTACATGGTTTCCCAGAGCTTGCTTTCAGTTGGCGTCATCAAATGAACGATCTGGCGCGAGCAGGATTCCATGTGGTTGCACCCGATCAACGCGGCTATGGCCGCACCCACGGAGGCGATGACAGATTGGATGGGGATTGGCGAGCCAGCCATATGCTGCAACTGGTGGATGATGTGCTGGCGCTTGTCAAAGCCTTGGGACACACCCATGTGCACGCACTGATCGGGCATGACTTCGGCTCTCCTGTTGCTGCATGGTGCGCATTGACTAGGCCTGATGTATTTCAAAGCGTGGTGATGATGAGTGCACCCTTTGCCGGACCGCCGAACGCTGATGTGGGTGAGCAAGTCTATGCGCACTTGACCGCAGAGGTCCATGCGTTGGCGGATTTAAATCCGCCGCGTCAGCATTACCAGTGGTACTACTCCGGACCACACGCCAACGAAGACATGTGGCGTGCGCCGCAAGGTCTGCATGACTTTATGCGCGCTTACTACCATGTCAAAAGCGCTGATTGGAAAGCAAACCAGCCCTACAGGTTGCAGTCATGGCAGGCAGACCAGCTTGCCGAATTGCCTCACTATTACGTGATGCCTTTGGACAAAAACATGGCGCAAGCAGTGGCTGAGTTCATGCCCAGCTCAGAAGAAATTGCCTTGTGTCAGTGGTTACCAGAAAAAGATTTGGCGGTGTATTCGGCTGAGTACGGCAGACGGGGTTACCAAGGCGGCTTGCAGTGGTATCGCTGTGGCACAGACAAGCAAGAATACATGCGATTAGCCCAATTCAGTGGTCAAACCATCCGTGTGCCATCTGCGTTTATCGCCGGCGCCTCAGACTGGGGGATTTACCAGGTGCCCGGTGCATTTGAAAAAATGCAAACCAGTGCGTGTACGGATATGCGGTTCTGCGATTTGATACCAGACGCAGGTCACTGGGTACAACAAGAGCAAGCGCAACGGGTCACCTCGCGCTTGCTAGACTTCTTGAATCAGCTTTGAGCTGATTAACCGACCAGGTCAACCTTACCGCTGACGTCCATGATGCCGGTGATCACGCTCAATTTGGGATGGCGTTTTTTCACCATATCGCGAAACGTTGCCAAGGCTTCGGCATGTGCCTCTGTTTCGCTTTCGCGCTTGGACACGGCGGCTTCACCAAATGCCAGTTTGGCCGCACCGCAATCACGGTGGGTCACGCCGACCACGCGTTTGATGTGGTGCAATGAAACGGTGATGTCCAAATTATCCCAATAGGTTTTGTGCCAAGCTTCAAACTTGGGATGCACAGCACCAATAGGGCCGCCGGCCATGACGAAATGGCTGTAGTTGTCTTCCAGCTTGTCGCGGCTGACACCTTGCAACAAACCCATGTACTGCCAGCTGAGTGTGGTGAAACGAGGGTCGATACAGTTGACCAGCATGGATTCGTAGTTACCGCCACCTGCCCAGCTCGCGCCAGGCGTTGACAGCGCCAAACCGGTTGCCATAGCGCCGGCGGCACCCCAATTCAAAAATTGACGACGGCCCATACCCGCGGAACGAGTCATGGAGGGAGGGGTGCAACAGGCACAGGGTGCCAATGTGTTGGGTATGGTTTTGAAAACGCTTTCGGACATGGGCTTCACCTTAAAAAAATGTATGGAATGACTGAATACCGTCCACCAGCTGCGCCTCAAACCCAGCAAATAGATTTATCAGATTTGGTAGTTATCGGCTCCAATTCTATAAATTTAATGAAAAAAATAAAAACCTAGGGTTTATCCGAGGTATTTCCAGCGTATTCCTTCAACCCAGCATACTGTGAATGACGCTGAGTAAATACCAATTGATTAATTTTTTCATCTGTCAAGCCCAGCAATCCCAAGGTATGGGTGGCCAGACTCAAGCTCACTTCGAAGGCATCAGGAATCACCTCGTGCGCGCCGGCCAGCTTGAGCAGCTGCATGTCGTGGGCATCTCGGGTTCGCACAATCACAGGCACTTGGGGCGCGTGAAGCTTGACCAGTTCAATCACACGCAAGGCGGTTGCCGTGTCATCAAAACTCACGACCACCGCAGACGCACGGTTCAATCCAGCAGATGCAAGGTTGGAGAGTTGAAACGAATCGCCCACATCCACATGGTGACCATCAAGCACCGCATTCTTGACCACCTCAGGGTTGACGTCCAACGCGATATAAGAAATGGATTGCTGCTCCAGCAATTGACACAGGTTGCGTCCGGTATGGCCAAAACCGCACACCAATACATGGTGGTCGATGGCCATGGCATGACTGGCGATATTGGTGATTTGTAATGATTGACTCAGCCAATCGTCGGGTGAAAAACGGTAGACCAGTCGGTCGGCGTATTGAATCAAAAAAGGCGTGGCGAGCATGGACAACACCATCGCGGCCAGTACTGGGTTGGACCAGCGCGGATCAATCAAGCCTTGCGCCAAACCCAGCGTTAACAGCACAAAACCAAATTCTCCGGCTTGCGCCAGGTAAATGCCTGTGCGTGCCGCCACGCCGTTGCTCGCACCTCCGGCGTAGGCCAATACTGCGATCAGTACCGCTTTGACAAGCACAGGTACAAAGGCCAACACCAACACCCAAGGCCATTGCATTTGCAACACCTGCCAATCGAGTTTCATGCCCAAGGTGATGAAAAACAAACCCAGCAACACATCGTGAAAAGGCCGTATGTCTTCTTCCACGCGGTGCTTGTAATCAGTCTCTGCAATCAACATACCTGCCATGAACGAACCCATGGCCATGGACAAACCGGCATGCTCAGTCAACCAAGCCAAGCCCAATGTGATCAACAAAATATTGAGCATGAACAGCTCTTCGCTGTTGCGTTTATCGACGATGCGCAACCATACGCGCATGATCTTTTGGCCACCCCACAGCAGCAATCCCACCAGCACAGCGGCTTTCAACATGGCAGTAGATAACTCGGTCCAGACATTGCCTTCATTCATTTGACCCAACGCAGGAATCAACACCAGCAAAGGCACAACGGCCAAATCCTGAAACAACAAGGCACCGACAACACGGCGGCCGTGCTGCGTATCTAGCTCGGACCGCTCAGCCATCATCTTGACCACAATGGCAGTGCTGGACATGGCCAGCGCAGCACCCAACACGACGGCACCCTGCCAGCGTAAATCCCAGGGTAACTGCAAATAAGCCATGAGTTCAGACAATAAAAAATGTCCTAGCAAACTGCCGAGCAAGGTCAACAAGACTTGCGCCATGCCAAAGCCAAACACCATATGACGCAAACGCATCAGCTTGGGTAGGTTGAATTCCAGGCCGATCACAAACATCAACAACACCACGCCCATTTCAGCGACTGACGCCACCGCAACTTCGTTTTGCGCGATCAATGCGCCGCCTTGCGACAGAAAAATACCAGCGATCAAATAGCCCAACATGGCGGGCAAATGCAATAAACGACAACCGACCACGCCGACGACAGCGAACAATAAATAAATGAGCGTGGTTTCTAAGGGAGTCATCACAGGTTCAATGTTAGGTGGTTAACATGACAACCTGCAGCGATGCCACAAAGTTATTACTTCCTAAATATTGACCATTTTCATGAGCACACAAGATTTACCGCAGTTGCGGCAGGACCTGCTGGACATCCCAGACAACCAGAAACTGCACGGCGCCAAGTTGCTTCATCACCCACCCAAAATCTTGCTGCTCTACGGCTCGCTGCGCGAGCGTTCATTCAGCCGTTTGCTGGCCGAAGAATCAGCCCGCTTGTTACAAGCCATGGGCTGTGAGACGCGTTTTTTCAACCCCAGTGGTTTGCCGCTGACCGACGACGCACCCGATACCCATGCGAAAGTGGTCGAACTGCGCGAACTGTGCACATGGAGTGAAGGCATGGTGTGGAGCTCACCCGAGAGACACGGCGCGATGACAGGCATCATGAAGACACAAATCGACTGGATACCGTTAGCGCTGGGAGCGGTACGACCAACTCAAGGAAAAACGCTGGCAGTCATGCAAGTCAGTGGAGGTTCGCAGTCGTTCAATGCGGTCAACCAAATGCGGGTGCTGGGACGCTGGATGCGCATGATCACCATACCCAATCAATCATCAGTTGCTATGGCGTACAAGGAATTTGACGATAACGGACGAATGAAACCATCGGCATATTTCGACCGCGTGGTGGACGTGATGGAGGAGCTGGTGAAGTTCACCTTGCTGACACGCTCTGTATCAGACTATCTGGTGGACAGGTACAGCGAGCGCAAAGAAGCACAGCCTCTGGACCCCAAAGTACTTTGAGTGTTTGAGTGTTTGATGGTTTGGCAAGCACCAAGTCAGTGCCATACCTCCAAGCGAGCACTATTTTGGATCCCACTTTTCGCAGGCGTTGTCCAACTTGACCTCGGGAAAGTGCGACATCAGCTTGAATTTACGCGCGATCTCTGAGGCCTTGAAATAATCAAAGCCACAGCGTAGCCCCGTCTTAGCCGATGGCGAAGGCATCAGGAATTTACAAGTCTGACAAAGCGGCGGGGGCGGGATATTCACGGTGAGTCTTGACGGTTGTTTCGTTTGACAGTTGTCGTTAAACAGTTGCCTGTTACCAGCAATTGCTATGCCACCATTTGGTACGTAGGTTGACAACGATAAATGAGGGTCAGTCCACAGATGTAGGATGGTGTGGATGAACATATGCACGCAAGCAAACCAGGCCCAACCCGTTGACCTACTGAAGCGACCTGCCCATGATTGACGCCGCTTACTGCCAGTTGATGGCCGACTACAACCAATGGATGAACGACAAGCTAGTTAGGGTTTGCGCTTTGCTGCCAGAAAAGGAATTACACGCCGACAAAGGGGCGTTCTTCAAATCCATTTACTTGACGCTCAATCACATTGCTTATTCAGACTTGGCATTTTTATCGCGCTTCACCGGCGAACCTTTAGAAGTGCCACCCATGGGTCAAGATTTGTTCGGCGGGTTTCAAGCCTTGAGCAAACAGCGTGAAAAGTTAGATGCACGACTTTGTATTTGGGCCGGCAGCTTGACACCTGAATGGCTGGCGCAAACACTGACCTATGTGAGCAAGGTAGACGGCAGTCAACGCACCGCGCCGCACTGGGTATTGGTGACGCATGTGTTCAACCACCAAATACACCATCGGGGGCAATTAACCACTGTGCTGACTCAGCAAGGCATTGATATCGGGTCTACCGATTTGCCGTTTATGCCGAGGTTTGAAAACGTGAATTCCACATTCCAATAAAGCTGCTTTATGGCGGCGAAATGAGATTGACGCCCGGGAAATAGGTTTGATAGCGACGCGTGTCGCGCGTGAGCACTGGTAGTCCGCTGACTGCCGCACTTCACAAAACCAACCTGGGACGCAGTCACAAGCACCCAATCCCACAAAAAAGTCATTCACTCCGAAGAAGCCGCCTTGCTGCCTTGCCGCCTTGATGATCGAACACAACTTGGGCGTATCCACAGCCCAGACCTTTGCCTTGAAGCGATTGGACACAGATTTTTTTGAAGAAGACTGATCACACGGATGTAATTAGTATATAGTTTGTATATATTAAAAGGAGGTTTTTATGTCAACTACAAGCGATAGCCTGTTGGTTAAATTCCGGTCTAAGGACACACAATCTGGCGTGACTCGGGGTACTGTCAAAGCCATGGCCAAAGAATTGGATATGAACGAAACACAAGTCATACATATGGCTTTGTCCAAATTTGCCAACGATGTACTGCCCGCCTACGAACCTGATGACGGGCCGCTGAAAGCCTCACAACTCAACGCATTGCGTAATGACGCAAAAGCGCACATGCCATCAGGTAAGTCCCTGTCCAAAGCCACATTGTTTAAATGAAGAACAACTGGACACTACCAGCGCCTGGAGATATCGTTTGGTGTTTGTTTCCACAGATTCCCAAAATGGAGCCTGGCCCCAAACCAAGACCCGCCTTGGTCATCCAAGTAGATGAGCGCGAAGACGGTGCAATCGTTTCTGTGGTGTACGGCACATCGCAAAACGTCAGGCGCCTTAAAACCGGTGAAATAGCCATTACCCACACCATGCACCCAGCGGCTTACGCACTGGCAGGACTCGCTTACGACACCAAATTTGATTTCAAACTGATGCTGGATTTACCTTGGTCCGATCGCTATTTCAAACCACCGCCGCGCAACCCATTTGGCAACTCACCCAAAATGGGCACCCTGCATGCGACCGTGGTTCACGCAGTTGAAGCGGCTTACCGAGCGGCCATGTTTAGATAATTACCCAAAACCAAACAAGCCACTGACATTTGTACAGCGTAGACTCTCCTCTCTCTCACTTTTCCCGCACCCCTATGAACCGCCCCATCCTCGCCACCGACCACATACACCCCGCTATCCGCAATACCATTGCCCAGCACCATCAAGACATCGTCACTGAAGTGCAACAAGCGGTGCAACAACACGCTGTGGTTGTTGTTGGCATGGCGCAAAACCCCATGGTCAAGCAGGCGCGTGAAGCGCTGGCCGATGCAGGCTTTGCGGTGCATTACTTGGAATACGGCAGTTACCTTAGCCAATGGCGCCGTCGCAATGCCTTGAAAATGTGGACCGGCTGGCCCACATTTCCCATGGTGTTTGTCAATCAAGTGTTTGTGGGCGGTGCCAAAGACGTGAAAGCCCTGATCGCCTCGGGTGAATTAAAGAAACCCACTTGAAGCTTAAGATGGGCTGAATGCCTTTGAACACTTTATCCGCCCGTTACGCTGCTGTACGTCAACACACTTTGAAGCTCTCCGCGCCTTTGAGCGCCGAGGACCAGTGCGTGCAATCCATGCCGGACACCAGCCCGACCAAGTGGCATTTGGCACACACCAGCTGGTTTTTTGAAAACGTGGTCTTGCTGCCTTACCTGCCCGGCTACCAGGTGTTTGACGAGGCCTTTGCTTATTTGTTCAACTCTTACTACGAAGCACTGGGGCCGCGCCACCCGCGTCCGCAACGCGGCTTGTTGACCCGCCCTGCTTTGTCGCAAGTGCTGGCTTTTCGCGAACACGTGAATGCAGCCATGCAGCAATTGCTTTTGAACGAAAGCAAACTCTCTGGCGAAGCCTTGGCCTTGATTGAACTCGGTCTGAACCACGAACAACAACACCAGGAATTGCTGCTCACCGATGCCCTGCATTTACTTTCATGCAACCCGCTGCTACCCGCTTACGACGCACACTTCAAACACGCAAACGCCAGCCACGCAGAGTTGCAATGGTTGAGCTTTGATGAAGGTTTACGCACCTTAGGTCGTGCCGTTGATGCAACAGGTTTTGCGTTTGACAACGAAAGCCCGGCGCACCAGCGATTTGTGCAAGGCTTTCAGATCGCCAACCGTTTGGTGAACTGCGGCGAGTATCTGGCGTTCATTCAAGACGGCGGTTACGACAACGCCGACTTGTGGTTGTCCGAAGGCCGCGCGCAAGTGTTGCAAAACGATTGGCAATGCCCGCTTTACTGGTTGGCCCCTCAAGACCCGCGCGCCCCGTCTGAGCAATGGCAGGTATTTGGTTTGAATGGTGTGCAGCCCTTAAACCTGCAAGCGTCGGTAGCCAACCTGAGTTTTTACGAAGCATCTGCATTTGCACAATGGGCAGGTGCCAGATTGCCTACTGAATTTGAATGGGAAGTCGCCAGCACTCACACAGAAATACAAGATATGCATGCACAAGTGTGGCAATGGACCCGCTCCGCCTACGAGCCCTACCCTGGCTTTGTGCCCGCCAGCGGTGCGGTGCGCGAGTACAACGGCAAATTCATGGTCGGCCAGCAAGTGTTGCGCGGCAGCAGTCTGGCCACCTCATCGCAACACAGTCGCCACACCTACCGCAATTTTTTCCCTGCGCATGCGCGTTGGCAGTTCAGCGGTTTGCGCCTTGCCAAAGATTTATAAACCTTTCAACATGACCGCTCCAGATACTGAAAGCCTGCACTTCATGCAGGACATGCAAGCGGCTTTGTCGCTCTTGCCTAAAAGCATTTCACCAAAATATTTTTACGACCAAGCAGGCTCTGCGCTGTTTGACCGCATTTGCGAATTGCCCGAGTACTACCCGACACGCACCGAGTTGTCCATTTTGCAAACGCATGCAAGCGATATGGCGCAGCACATGGGCGAACACGCAGACATCATCGAGTTCGGTGCGGGCTCGCTGCAAAAAATACGTTTGCTGTTGAATGCCGCCAGCCAACCTGCGCGTTACGTGCCTATGGACATATCCGGTTCGCATTTGCAAGCAGCGAGTGGTTTGTTAAAAGAAGAATTTCCCTTCTTACACATACAGCCTATGGTGGCCGACTACACCAGCGACTGGCAATTGCCCGCGCCCTTGCCGGGTGCGGAAAAGCGCGTGGCATTTTTTCCAGGCTCGACGATTGGCAATTTTTCGCCCCAGCAAGCGCACATATTTTTTCAAAACTGCGCTCAACACTTGGCAGGCGGCGCATTGCTGCTCGGTGTTGACCTGATCAAGTCGCCCGATGTTTTGCACGCGGCCTACAACGACGCTCAAGGCGTGACCGCTGCGTTCAACCTGAATCTGCTGACACGCGCCAACCGTGAACTCGGCTGCAACTTTGATCTCAGCCAATTTGCGCACAGTGCTTTTTACAACGCACCCCTGCAACGCATTGAAATGCATTTGCTCAGCCTGAAAGCGCAAACCGTGCATTTGAATGGTCAGTCGTATGCGTTCGATGCAGGCGAAACACTGCACACCGAGTATTCACACAAATTCACCATTGCAGGCATACAACAGGCTGCACAATCAGCAGGCTTGCAAGCCGGTCCGGTTTGGACCGACCCGCAACATCTTTTCGGCCTGCTTTGGCTGAATATTCCCCACTCACAGGAGACTTCAGTATGAGAGCCATTTGGAACGACACCGTGGTTGCAGAAAGCAACGACACTGTTTTGGTTGAAGGCAACCACTACTTTCCCGCAGATGCTTTGAACAAAAACTTTGTGTCCCCAAGCAACCACAAAACCTTGTGTGCATGGAAAGGCCAGGCCAGCTACTTGTCGCTGCTGGTCAACGGTGAATTGAACAACGATGCGGTTTGGTACTACGCAGATCCCAAGCCACAGGCCGAAGAAATCCGTGGCCGCGTGGCGTTTTGGAAAGGCGTGAAGGTCGTTGAGTAACAACCGCGTCAGTTGCGCTGCAATTTACGGCTTTACCCACTAGGGTAAACCCCAGATACTCCTCGAATTGAGGTGCAATCTCAGCCACAATAACGGCTTTCGCTTGATAGATAGTCGCTTATATGAACTTGGATCTGGTGCTGCTGGCTGTGGCCGATGGTGTGTCGTATGCCGGGCTGTTGTTCATGGTGTCGCTAGGCTTGACGCTGATCTGCGGGGTCATGGGTATTGTCAATGTCGCGCACGGTGCCTTGTATGCTTTCGGCGGCTATGCAGCTTGCACCTTGAGTTTGCAAGTCATGCAAAACACGCCCTCTACTTTTTTACTGCTGCTGGTCTTGCCAATTGCTGCGTTGATGGTTGGACTGGTGTTGGGAACTGCGATTGAAGCAGGTTTGTTGCGCCGTATTCAAGGGCGCGATCCGGTGCAGCAGTTACTGATGACTTTCGCTGGCTTCATGGTGCTGGAAGATGTGCAACGACTGATTTGGGGCACGCAACCTTACTCCGCGCCTGACATCATTGGTCGACTGGGCACCGTCAATTTTTTCAATGTCACCTACACGAGTTACCAACTGGTGCTAATTCCTCTGATGGCCTTGATCAGTTATGCAGGGCTGATGTTTTTTCTGCGCTTCACATCAACCGGACGACAAGTGGTGGCGGTCACGCACCACCGTGAAATGGCGACGGCTTTAGGTATCAATGCCAAACGTGTAGGCTGGCTGACCTTTGTACTAGGTGCCACCTTAGGTGCTTTGGGTGGCGCCATGGCCGCACCGACAACCTCCATGGTGCCAGGCGCAGGTGCCGACATGATCGTGCTTTCATTTGCAGTCGTGGCAACCGCAGGCATGGGGCAAATCACTGGCGCATTGTTGGCTTCATTGATGATTGGACTGACGCGCTCTGCTGCTGTGTATCTCGCGCCAGAATGGGAAGTGGCCGTGCCCTACTTAATCATGGCCTTGGTGCTGTTGGTACGACCTGACGGACTGTTTACCGTTGCTCAGGCGCGCAGGATTTGACATGTTGAATATGATCGGTTTTGTCGGCGCCATACTCTGTTTGCTTCTGGGTTGGCAATTTCCCTGGAGCAAAACACCGCTGATCATGGGCTTGTGTTATGGACTGGCAAGTCTGGGTGTATCGGTCATGATGCGCGCCGGACAAGTTTCTTTTGGCCACGCTTTGTATGCAGCCATAGGCGCTTATACCGTGGCCTTTGTGACCCGCGCATACCCTGCCATTGATGGCATCGTTTTGTTATCAGCAGCCCTGCTGGTCAGTGGTCTGGCGGGTGCTGTGATTGGATTATTCATGGTGCGTTACCGGGGCATATTTTTCGGCATGCTCAATCTCGCACTCAGCATGGTGGTGTTTGCCATGCTGGGCAAGATGTACAACTGGTCAGGTGGCACCGACGGCTTGCGCATGGAGCGTCCCACGCTGCTGGGCTTCACCTTAGAGCGGGCAGACTTTGAAAGCAGTTTGCTGATAGTGGTGGTGATGTGTGTGGTGGGTATGGTTTGGCTGGTACAAAGGTATTTCAAATCTGCGGCAGGCGAAGCCTTGGCTGGCATCAAAACCAATGAAACCCGTTTGGAATATTTGGGTTTGTCGGCTCGTTTGATTTTGTGGCAAGCCTATGTATTGTCTGCCTTGCTGGTGGGTTTGTCAGGGGCTTTGTTTGCCATGGTGCAAGGACTGGTGACACCCGATATCGGCGCTTGGTTGCACTCTGGGGAATATGTCTTCATTGCTGTGCTCGGTGGATCGGGTCATGCCATCGGTGCATTTCTCGGTGCCGCTGTTTTTGAGACAGTCAAGCTGTTTGCCGCTGCGTACATGACGGGCATTTGGCAAATGCTGCTGGGTTTGACGTTGATATTTGTCATCATCCTCGCACCCGACGGCATTGTCGGTTTGATGCGTCGCAAGTCTATTCACAGACATCAGGAGGATGCATGACAGCATTGTTAAGCACCCGCAACCTGTGTCTGCGATTTGGGGGTGTGATTGCCGCAGACAACATCGATTTTGATTTGCAACATGGTGAGCGCCTGGCCGTGATCGGACAAAACGGCGCAGGCAAAACCACCTTCATCAATATCTGCACCGGATTTTTAAAACCTGACCAAGGCACGGTGATGTTCAACGGTCAAGATGTGACCGATCGCCAACCGCGGCACTTGGTCCGAATGGGTCTAGGCCGGTCATTTCAATTGCCCCAATTGTTTGTCGACCACACAGTCAAACAATGTTTGGAAATTGCAGCAGCAGCGCGTACCGGCCATATGTCGTGGTTTGTCGCCTTGTCTGACGCTGTTGATGTCAGCGAAGTGAACGACACATTGCGTTTGGTGGGATTGCACGAACGTGCCGATTTACCTGTGCTGGCTTTGCCCGAAGGTGAACGCAAATTGTTAGACGTGGCGATGGCGTTGATGCTCAAGCCGCAACTGATGATCATGGATGAACCCACCAGTGGCGTCGGCTCCGACAGCAAAATACAACTGATGGACACCGTCATGCAAGCCTTGGCAGAGCGGCAAGTCACGAGTTGGTTTGTCGAACACGATATTGACATTGTCAAGCGTTATGCCACGCGTGTAGCTGCTTGGATTGGCGGGCGGATTGCTGCTGACGGTGAACCCGATGATGTACTTCAGCAACCGCAAGTGCGTTTAGAAATTTTGGGGACGCGCTGATGTTGCTGATTGATCAACTCTCAGTTGAACTCGCGGGTATTCAAGTGCTGCGTCGTATCCATGCCCATGTATTGACCGGCACCACAGTCGCATTGATCGGACGCAACGGCGCCGGCAAAACCACATTGCTTCGCAGCATCATGGGGCTGGTGCCCGCCAAGTCAGGACAGTTGTTATTCGATCAAACCGAATTATTGCATACACCTGCACACCAACGCACTTCATTGGGCATAGGCTATGCCCCAGAAGACAGGGTGATTTTTCCCACGCTGTCCGTTTTGGATAACTTGCGCTTACCTGCTGAGGTACTGGGCTTGTCGGCTGCAGAAACCCAATCACGCTTAGATGCAGCGCTGGAAGTGATACCTCAACTTGAGCCCATGCTGGCACGTTCAGGTGCGGCCTTATCAGGCGGTCAAGGAAAAATGGTGGCATTGGGTCGCGCCTTGATAACGGGTACACGCATGGTGTTGCTGGATGAGCCGTTACAAGGTCTCGCCCCTGTGCTCGCAGAGCAATATGTGCAAGCCATAGGTCGCTTGCGTCAGTTGCGCCCTGCCTTGAGTGTGATCATCACTGAATCCAATGCCAGTTTGTTGCGCGACATGCCCGCCCAAACTTGGCTGCTGGAGCGTGGTTCACTCAGCTTGGATGCTTCAATTACCTCTTAAAGTTTTTCAGAAAGACGACACATGGCACACATGATCATTAACGGCAAGTCCTGCCAAGCCATCAGCGGGCAAACATTAGAAGTCCGCTCACCTGTCGACGGCCAAGTGTTTGAACACATTCCCCGAGGAGACGTCAAAGACATTGACTTGGCAGTGCATGCCGCTCGAAGCGCTTTAAACGGTGATTGGGGTCAACTCAGTGCCACCGAGCGTGGTCGCTTGATGATGAAACTCAGCCTCTTGGTCACTGAGCATGCCGATGAACTGGCTTTGCTTGAAGCCCGTGACACTGGTAAACCCATGAGCACCGCACGCAATGACATGGTGGTGTTATCGCGTTATTTCGAGTTTTACGGCGGCGCTGCAGACAAAGTGCATGGCGAGGTGATCCCTTTTCTAAACGGCTACCAAGTGAACCTGCTGCGCGAGCCTTTGGGCGTGACGGCGCACATCATTCCGTGGAACTATCCTGCGCAAATGATGGGTCGCAGCATCGCACCCGCCTTGGCCATGGGTAATGCCGTGGTCGTCAAGCCCGCTGAAGACGCTTGTCTGAGTTGTTTGCGTATCGCTGAATTGGCTTTGCAAGCTGGATTCCCCGCTGGCGCTTTGAATATCGTCAGTGGATTGGGGGAAGAAGCCGGTGCGGCGTTGTCAAACCATCCGGACATCAACTTCATCAGCTTCACCGGTTCTAACGAAGTCGGTGTGTTGATTCAACAAGCCGCCGCCAAGCACGCAGTGAAATGCACGTTAGAGCTTGGCGGTAAATCACCGCATCTGGTGTTTGAAGACGCCAATCTGGAATTAGCTGCTGCCACGGTTGTGCGCGGCATCATTCAAAACACGGGTCAGACTTGCACGGCAGGCAGCCGTTTGCTGGTTCAGCAATCCATTCACGACACATTCCTCGCACTTGTGGCTGAAAAATTCAAACAGGTACGCGTCGGCACTCCAGAGATGAACCTGGACTGCGGTCCTGTCGTCAATCCTTCTCAACAACAACGCGTCAACCGCTTCATCGAACAAGCCAAAGCCGCCGGTTACCCTGTGCTTGCACAAGGACAGATTGACCCCGGCGTACCTGCCGCTGGTTATTACGTGACACCTACGTTGTTCGGTCATGTGCCCAACGACAGCCCGTTGGCGCAACAAGAAGTGTTTGGCCCAGTGTTGGCCGCCATGTCTTTCACCGATGAAGCGCACGCCATTGCACTCGCCAACAGCACCGACTACGGCTTGCTGGCAGCGGTGTGGAGCGAAAACGGCGGGCGTCAACAACGCGTGGCCAAGTCGCTGAAATGCGGGCAGGTGTTTATCAATTCATTCGGCGCCGGTGGCGGTGTCGAACTGCCATTCGGCGGTGTCAAACGCAGCGGTCACGGACGTGAAAAAGGTTTTCTGGCGCTAGAAGAAATGAGCTCCACCAAGACAGTTATTCAATACCATGGTTAATATTTTTTGAAAGCAGCAAGATGACTCAGTTGAAAAACAAAATTGCCATCGTTACCGGTTCAGGTGGCGGCTTTGGTGAAGGTATTGCACAAGCCTATGTGCACGAGGGCGCGCGCGTGATCGTTGCTGACATCAATGGGGATGCCGCCAAACGCGTCGCCAGTGCTTTGTGCGCAAACGCCAGCGCGTTCACTTGCGATGTCACCCGCGCAGACCAGGTGCAGGCCTTGGTGAAGCATTGTGTAAGCACATTCGGCATTCCCGATATCGTGGTGAACAACGCGGGCACCACACACACAAACAGACCCATGCTGGAAGTCGATGAAGCCATGTTCGACAAGGTATTTGCAGTCAACGTGAAATCTATTTTTCACATGGCCCATGCAGTCGTGCCGTTGATGCGCCAAAACAAGCATGGGGTGATTTTGAACATCGGCTCAGTCGCAGGTATTCGTCCGCGCCCGGGACTGTCTTGGTACAACGCATCCAAAGGCGCAGTCAACCTGTTGTCTAAATCCATGGCTGTCGAACTCGGCCCCGAGAACATCCGCGTCAACGCCATTTGCCCTGTCATGGGTGTCACCGGTTTGTTTGAAGACTTCATGGGCTTGCCTGATACACCGACCAACCGCGCAAAATTTCTAGGCACCATACCGCTGGGACGTTTTGCCCAAGCCAGCGATGTGGCCGCTGCTGCGGTTTTTCTTGCCAGCGATGCTGCTGAGTTTTTCACCGGGCTGGAAATGCCCGTCGACGGCGGCCGAACCATTTAAAAATCTCCAGGAGACTTTCATGCATACCTTCAAATGTTTTTCTTCCCTGCTGTTACTCGGAGCACTTACGCTAGGTGCACATGCTCAAACCAAACCGACTGAATTGAAAATCGGCATTTCTACTTTTTTATCTGGTCCGGCTTCGGTTTTCGGTGTGCCTGCCAAAGCAGCAGCAGAGATCATTATTGATGACATCAACGCCACTGGCGGCATCGGTGGCGTCAAATTGTCTGCCAGCTTTATCGATGAAGGCACAGGTCCAGACAAGATGTTGTCTGAGTACCGCCGCTTGGTACAAGAACAAGGCGTCAAGACCATGCTGTCTGCCATCTCCAGCGGCAACTGTAATGTGATCGCACCCGTGGCCGAAGATTTGAAAGTACTCAATATTGCGTGGGACTGTGGCACAGAAAAATTGTTGGAAGAAAAACGCTACCAATACGTGCTGAGAACACAAGCCAATGCCACCACTGAAATGGTCGCGACTGTGTTGTACCTGATGAAAACCAAACCCAATTTCGAAACCATCGCCGTAGTTAACCAAGACTACGCATGGGGTCGCGATTCATGGGAGATTTTTATCAACACCTTGCGCGTATTCAAACCGAATGTCAAAGTGGTGGCTGAGATGTTCCCGAAAATGGGTGCATCTGACTTCTCCACTGAAATCAGCCGTTTGCAGGCGATGAAGCCCGATGTGGTGCTCAATACATCTTGGGGCGGTGATCTTGATACGTTTGTACGTCAAGCATCGCAGCGAGGCATGTTCAATCAAAACACTTTGTTTGTGCTGCCGTTGCTGGAAAGCTCGCTTGAGCGTCTGGGGGAAGCGGTGGCCCCTGGCATCATTGCCGGTGCCCGAGGAGACCATTATTTTCTGCATCCCGAAACCCGCAATGAACCCCAACACATGGCGTTTGTCTCCAAGTTCAAAGCCAAGACCGGTGCTTATCCCATTTATTCCACCTACCATATGGCGCAAGCTTTATTCGGATTGAAAACCGGTTACGAAGCTGCCATCAAAGCCAATGGTGGTAAATGGCCCACCACCGAACAAGTGGCACAAGCCATGCGCAAAATGAAATTCAAAGGCTATGGACGGACGGTTCGCATGCGAGATGATGGACAAGGCTTGGAAGATCAACTGCTTGGCGTGACCAAGCGAGTTCCTCAATTTCCATTTGCGGTGCTTGACAAAATGATGATCGTTCCTGCGGACTTGGTCACAACGCCCTTGGATCAAAAGTCACCCGCGTGGGTCAAGACCATCAACCCTTCCATACTCAACGACAGCAGCCTCAAACTGATTGACTTCAAGTGAACCTGATAGATGCAAACTCGCTGACGCATTTGCAACACTGGCAAGGCTTGTCTGAATCTAGGACTGATCAGCTCAACCTGACGCCCGTGCGTGGACTGTGTGCCATGCTAGACCGCGAGGACGCCGAACCAAAAAATGGCGACGTGCTACCCCCCTTGTGGCATTGGTTGTATTTTTTACCTGTCGCCAAACAAAGTGATATTGGCGATGACGGGCACCCCAAGCGCGGCGGTTTTTTACCACCGGTGCCTTTACCGCGCCGCATGTGGGCAGGTGGGCGGTTGCAATGGCACCAGGCCATGCATTTAGGTGAAGAAGTGCAACGCGTCTCCAGCATTGAGAAAGTTCAACATAAACACGGTAAAAGCGGCGAACTTTTATTTGTACAGGTGATGCACCGCTTTAGTAACGCCATGGGTTTGTGTTTGGAAGAAACGCACGACATAGTTTTCAGGCCTGCCGCAGATGCCAGTGCCAAGCCCGCCCTTGGTGTCAAACCTGCGTTTACCGCAGTCTGGCAACGCGACATCATCCCCGACGATGTATTGCTGTTCAGGTATTCGGCATTGACATTCAATAGCCACCGTATTCATTACGACCGACGGTATGTCACTGAAGTTGAAGGCTATCCTGGGTTGGTGGTTCACGGCCCCTTGCTGGCCACTTGGATGGTGGAGTTACTGCGTCAACACAGTCCTCGTGCGCTGCAATCGTTTGAGTTCAAAGCCGTCAAGCCGGTCTTTGTACGCGCCGATCAACATGCGATCAGCATCTGCGCACATCCCGACAACGAGCAGGTACATGTCTGGGTGCAAGACCACCAAGGCGATGTTTGCATGCAAGCAACTGCCCGATGGACTTCTTAAGGACAAGCTATGTATCAAGCATTGCCAGCCACGGATGAACACCAAGAAATTCGCGATGCAGTACGTCAGTTGTGCGCTGGGTTTGACAACTCCTATTGGCAAAGCGTGGACGAACAACGCGGCTACCCCGAAGCCTTTGTCAACGCGCTCACCCAAGCGGGTTGGTTGGCGGCGTTGATACCGCAAGCCTATGGCGGCTCTGGGTTGAACCTGACACAAGCCTCGGTCATCATGGAAGAGATCAATCTCTCAGGCGGTAACGCTGGTGCCTGTCACGGCCAGATGTACAACATGGGTACGGTCTTGCGCCACGGTTCTGACGCGCAAAAGCAAACTTACCTGCCGCGCATAGCCAGTGGTGAATGGCGCTTGCAATCCATGGCGGTGACCGAGCCCAGCACGGGCAGCGACACCACGCGCCTGAAAACCACTGCCGTCAAGCGTGGCGACCGTTATGTGGTGAACGGTCAAAAGGTATGGATTTCACGCGTGCAACATTCGGACTTCATGATTTTGCTGGCGCGCACCACACCGCTAGAAAAGATCACACGCAAAAGCCAAGGTCTGTCGGTGTTCATTGTTGACGTGAAAAAAGCATTGGATAAAGGCATGGTGCTCAAGCCGATTCGCAACATGCCTAACCACGAAACCAATGAAGTTTTTTTTGATGAATTAGAAATTCCAGAAGAAAATTTGATCGGTGCCGAAGGCGAAGGTTTCTCGTACATCCTCGACGGTTTGAATGCTGAACGCGCCCTCATCGCCGCTGAATGCATAGGAGACGCATACTGGTTCATCACCAAGGCGCGCGATTACGCCAACACTCGCGAGGTATTTGGCAGACCCATAGGCCAAAACCAAGGCATACAGTTTCCGCTAGCTGACAGCTACATGGAAACCGAAGCGGCCAACCTGATGCGCTATCAAGCCTGCAAACTTTTTGACGCGCACCAAGCCTGCGGCGCACAAGCCAATATGGCCAAGTACTTAGCTGCTAAAGCCTCTTGGGAAGCTGCCAATATGTGTTTGCAAACCCATGGCGGTTTTGGTTTTGCCAGCGAATACGGTATTGAGCGAAAATTCCGCGAGACCCGGCTCTACCAAGTCGCGCCGGTTTCCACCAACCTCATCTACGCTTACATAGCCGAACACGTTCTGGGTTTGCCCAAGTCCTACTGATGTCAAAAACCACTTCTCAACCGCTGGACCACATCACCGTGGTGTCTTTAGAACACGCCATAGCTGCACCTTTTTGCACTCGGCAGTTGGCCGATTTGGGCGCGCGCGTCATCAAAGTTGAACGCCCAGGTGACGGCGATTTTGCACGCGGCTATGACCAACGTGCGCGTGGTGCTTCTTCGCATTTTGTCTGGGTCAATCGCTCCAAAGAAAGTCTGGCGCTGGATTTGAAAAATCCTGAGCACTTGGCCGTTCTCAAGCAACTGTTGCATAAAGCCGATGTACTGGTACAAAATTTGGCGCCAGGCGCGACTGCACGCATGGGACTGGATGCAGCCAGCTTGCGCACCCTGCATCCGCGCCTGATCGTGTGCGACATCTCGGGCTACGGCTTGGACGGCCCCTACCGTGACAAAAAAGCCTACGACTTATTGATACAAAGTGAGGCGGGCTATTTGTCCATCACTGGCACTCCTGAACAACCTAGCAAAAGTGGGAATTCGATCGCTGACATTGCCGCAGGCATGTATGCTTACACCAGTATTTTGGCGGCTCTCATACACAGAGACAAAACTGGCGAAGGCGCGCACATCGATGTATCCATGCTGGAAGCCTTGACAGAGTGGATGGGGTTTCCCATGTATTACGCCACCGACAACGCGCCAGCACCTACGCGCAACGGCGCATCACATGCCACCATCTATCCCTACGGGCCCTTTTTAGCGGGTGACGGCAACAGCGTCATGCTGGGTTTGCAAAATGAAAGAGAGTGGGTGCAGTTTTGCAAGCTGGTGATGCTTGACGACGCCTTGGCTAGCGATACCCGCTTTAGCAGCAACAAACTTCGCCACGAAAACAAGCAATTGCTGGAGCCCCTCATTCTTCAGGTATTTGCATCGTTAACTGCAGCGCAAGTGATTGAAAGATTGGACAAAGCGCAAATTGCCAATGCACGTATGAACAATATGGCTGATGTATGGGCACATCCGCAATTGAAAGCTCGCAAACGCTGGGTAGAGATTGACACACCACATGGCGCTTTACCTGCACTGTTGCCGCCCGGCCAAAGCGACGCGTTCAACTACACCATGGGCGCCATACCAACTGTCGGTGAACACACGCAACGCATACTGGATGAGCTCGGTATACAGATAAACCAAAATCACACGCCATGAATGCCAAAGAAATAATCGAAGAGTTTTTGCGGGTCATCATGATCCCTGACCCAGTTGCAGCGCGTGCGTTTGTATCTCCCGAGCTGCGTATTCGTTTCACTGGCGCTCGCGAAATGACGGACCCTAGCGAGTGCAGCGCTTTCAATGCCAGTCGCTATCAATGGGTAAAGAAAAAGTTTGAACAAACCGATGTGGTGGTTGGCAGCAAGCCAGACGAAACCATTGTGTACAACATAGGCACACTGTATGGTGCATGGTTGGATGGCACACCATTTGAAGGCAACCGCTATGTGGACCGCTATGTTATTCGCGGTGGATTGATCGTCCAAATGGATGTGTGGAACGACAGCGCAGAACGCATGCTGTTACGTGCTGGCTTGTGTGAACCTTGGCAGATACTTGCCAATTAAAAAATATCAGTTGGCCTCGTATATTGACACTATGGAAAGTCACCTTTCAGTGGCACCTGAATGTTTAGGCCAACACAACACCAATGCGATTTGAAAAAAACCGTTCCCACTCACGCTGATGGAGCAGTTAATCTGTAAGACAGCGAAAGGAAAGCGACTGATGTCACAGCGTTCACACTCAGGGAATGCGAGGCGCATGGTTATGCGCACATACATACAAATGCATACAGCAATAGCTTTGAAAGCTATATCCATTCAAGACGACAATAGACATTCAATGACAAACAAGTGGTTCAGATGACTGGTCGGGATATACGTTTATTGGGCTTGGTAGCTTTTGCCAGCATGGCATCCATGCGCGTGTGCGATCCCATGCTGGTGCAATGGGCAACTGAATTCGATGTATCGCAGGGTCAAGCATCGCATGTGATTGCCGTATTTGCCATTGCCTACGGCGTCATGCAATTGGTATACGGTCCCTTAGGACAACGCCTGGGCAATATCCGATTGGTCACTTGGGCCGCTGGTATCAGCGCAGTACTGAGCGTACTGACTCTTTTGTCTTCAGGGCTTGAAGCACTGACATGGGTGCGAACCGCCATGGGCGCTATCGCTGCTTGCATTATTCCTTTGAGCATGGCGTGGATTGGCGACAAGGTTGGGTATGAAGAAAGACAACAGACACTGGCCAGGCTGATGAGTGCTACCGTAACTGGCTTAATGGCTGGTCAATGGTTTGGCGGTTTTGCGGCGCAGTATCTGGGATGGCGCTGGGCCTTTGCTGCACTTGCGGTTTTGTTTGCCTCTTCAGCTTTCCTGCTTTTTCGCAGCGCAATGTACCAAGGCTACCAACCTCAAAGCGATAAACCAACCAACACTGCAGCCATGTACTTGCAAGAGACTTTACAACTGTTGCAACAAACCATCGTTCAAAAAATACTTTTATTGACACTGCTCGAAGGTGCATTGGCGTTTGGTGCCATGGTGTTCGTTCCCAGCATGTTGATCAAAGACTTTGGATTGAGCGCATCGTCTGCTGGCGCCGCCATGTTGTTATATGGTGTGGGCGGTTTGATGTACAGCCAATTTGCCAAGCATTGGCTCAAACAATACGGCGAAGCAGGTTTAGCCCGAGCCGGAGGCGGGTTGATCGCTTCTGGTTTAGTGATACTTTTGTGGAGCGCTCATACCGCAGGAGCCTTGCTTGCGTGCTTAGTGACTGGGCTAGGACTGTATATGCTGCATAACGTCTTACAGACCCAGGCGACCCAAATGGCGCCTCACAATCGCAGTACCGCAGTGACCTTGTTTGCCAGCGTTTTGTTTCTCGGGCAGTCGCTTGGTGTCGTCATCTTGTCCAAGTGCCTTGACCTTGGAATGCTCAGTCCCGCGTTTGCAGCAGTGGCTGTTGGCATTGCGTGGGTTGGACTTTTCGTCGCTAAGCAAAGTCCCAGCGTCGCCAGCGGTATTAACTAGATTTTCTGGCCAGCAATTTGTTGACATCCATGTTCATACCCGCTTCAAAGCTTGATGAAAATTGCTTTGCGGCTCTCACCAACATGCGAACCGGCACACCCTTGGCATATGAAAATGAATGACGTGCAAAAAGTACAGCGCCATTTGGCCCCTCACGCACAGAGAATGCTTGGTGGGTGATTTTTTCATTGATCTGATCACACAGGGTTTGTATTTCAGCCACTGGCGTGAAAGCACTGGCAGCAAATGCCTGGCCAATCAAAATAATCTCCTGATTGGCTTGAGAGACACGTGTCCAAAATGGATACAAAAAACCGCGGGTACCGTAAACATCGCCGTTTTTTTCAACCCGTGCGTCAGTGCGGTTTTTATTGTAGAGATCGCTGATCAACTCGTTGGTCACCTCAAACGGTTTCCAGACTTTCACTTCAGCATCGGATTTTTGCGCCCTGGTTTCTTCCATGACTTCCAAAATATGCACTGAGAATTTGGGTATCTCTAATTTCGAATACCCTGCAATTTTCAAGTTGTTCCTCAATGAAATCAAAATTTCATCAAACTGTGGTGCCTTCACCTGAATTTCAGAAGGACAGGTTTGCATGACCATCTCTTTGTAATAGCGATCAGGCTTGCCCATGACGAAATCTTTGTAAAGATAGTAATCGTCGATCAACTTTTGCATGTTGATGCCAAAAAAGAAATGTCGAAGATCCTTCTTTTCTAATACATCGTCATAAAACAGTTGTATGCCGTGTTCAAATTTTTCTTTGAGTTCTGCTTCTGTCAATGTCGCCATGATTTTGAAATGACCCTCGCCAGTAATCCAGTGAAATACAAATATTTTTGATTCTCAAAATAACAAATTTAATTATGTACCTATGCCCATGCTTACACAATCACTTTGACAGGATAAATGGATTTATATCATTCAAAGATAATATCTATGCATTACTTTTTATACAGTCGCAATAGGTGCTGCAGGAGAACCTACAGCCCCCGGTAGTCGCAAAGGAGGTGCGGTCAATAAAAAATGGTGTCGTTGATGCTGCCTCAACCAATTTGCTAATGGCGTGAGATGCCACAACTCACCCAAGTGAACCCCTAGCTTGAACAAACAATGTTCATGCAATGGCAAGGTCGCACATGCGCCGTCACCAGGCAAAGCGGGATGTGTTTCTACTGCATAGTTGTCCGCGATAAGCGCTATCAGTCCACTGTCGGTAATCCATTGTTTCAGTTTTTCATCACGTCCATCTAAGGCACAACCAGAGCGTGACAACACACCAGCATCTGGTTGACGGTTCATGCCGAGCAATACTTCGCCAAAGCCCGTGTGTATACACACCATGTCCCCGGATTCAATTTCAAGCTTGTCTTTTTCAAGCACGCGCATCCAAGTGTCATAACCCACCGCTTCCCCTGTGTGGCCCAGATGCGCGTGCAAATCTACCATCACCGCGCGACCTTGCACGCAACGCTCAGCCATGACTTCAATACCCAAAGCCTTGGCATAGGAGGTGGATTGTTTAGGTATATTGATGAAATCAAAAATACCTGCGCCCTCGGGTTTGTCAGGACCGACCACATCAATGCCTGCACGGTAGCCGTTGTAGTAAAGAGGCTCAGGCACTCCATCGCCATCGGCGTCAAACATTGAACCTGCATGCGCCAAACTGTCCCATTGCGTGCTGTACTGCAAATGCATGATGACCAAATCGTCACTCATGACATCGGTGCACAAAGCATCGTCGCACCACAATTGGTAATTCATATTCGGTTTGCCATTGCGAACCGTGGGGCGTAATACCGGCGCATTGCGCCTAGGGTTGAGCACACTGCCACCAGGAAAGTCCAGCGGCAAACTCAAGTTAAAGGTCAAGCCGTGCTTGACTTCAGCCATGCCTTGCAACACTTTTTTCGGCGTCAATAAATTCATACGCCCCGCTTGATCGTCAGGGCCGAAGTCTCCCCAAGTAGAACCGGGCGGACGCTGTTTCCATCGTGTTGATTGACTCATGTAACCACCTCTTCATCTGGCAACGCAATCAGCATGTCAATCTGTTTATAAAGGTTTTCGCAAAAAGCCAGCAATTTCACCCACCACGCCTTTACGAAACAGCATGACGCAAAGCACAAACACCAAACCTTGAACCACGGTGACCCAAGAACCCAGCTGGGCCAGGTAGTTTTGCATGGTGACAATCACCGCAGCACCCACCACTGGACCAAACAAAGTTCCCAGCCCGCCTACCAATGTCATCAGCACCACTTCGCCTGACATGGTCCAGTGCACATCGGTCAATGAAGCCAATTGAAATACCAGTGCCTTGGTACCACCCGCCATACCAGCCACCAAACCCGACAAAACAAATGCAATCAATTTGAAATTGTCAGTGTCAAACCCTAGCGATAAAGCCCGTTGCTCGTTTTCTCGAATCGCTTTAAGCACCTGCCCAAAGGGTGAATGCACAATTCGCCAAACCAGCGCAAAGCCCGCAAAAAATACAACCATGACAAATATATACATGGCAGTGTTGTTACTTAAATCAAAAAGGCCCAGCAGCAAGCCACGAGGTACGCCTTGGATACCATCTTCACCGCCAGTGAAAGGGGTTTGCAGAAAAACAAAAAACACCATCTGCGATAAAGCCAGAGTGATCATGGCAAAGTAAATCCCTTGTCGTCTAATCGCCAGTAAACCCACCAACCATGCCAATGCGGTTGCACATAAAGTAGCAAACAACACACTGAACTCAGGGTTCCATCCCCAGGCCTTGGATGCGTGGGCGGCCGCATATCCTGCAGTGCCAAAAAACATGGCATGACCAAATGACAGCAGACCACCGAACCCTAACAATAAATTGAATGCACATGCAAACAAAGCAAAGCACATGACCTTCATTAAAAAAATCGGATAAACAAAATAAGGCGCCACGGCAAAAAAGGCAAACATCAAAGCAAACGCCACCCATTGGTGCTTCACATCTTGCGTACCGAAATTAGGGTTGTTCATGGCTTTATTTTTCCGTTCCAAACAACCCTGCAGGCTTGATCAACAACACAATTGCCATGATGACAAATATCACCGTATTCGAAGCTTCCGGATACACAACCTTGGTTAATCCTTCCATCAAACCCAATCCAAACCCAGAAAGAATCGCACCCATGATAGAGCCCATACCACCAATGACCACCACCGCAAACACCACAATGATGATGTCCGCACCCATCATCGGGCTGACCTGGTAAATGGGGGCAGCCATGACGCCAGCAATCGCAGCCAAACCAACGCCAAATGCATAAGTGAGAGTGATCATGCGAGGAACGTTAATGCCAAACGCCTGAACCAAGGAAGGGTTTTCGGTAGCAGCACGCAAATACGATCCCAGCTTGGTCCGCTCAATCACATACCAAGTGCTAAAGCAAATCAACATGGAAGCCACGATGACCCAGGCCCGGTATTTGGGTAAAAACATAAAACCTAAATCAACCGCACCCATGAACACCTCTGGAACAGCATAAGGCATGCCGGATGCACCATAGGCATTTCTAAACAAGCCTTGAATCATCAAAGCCAGTCCGAAGGTCAATAGCAAACCATACAAATGGTCAAGTTTGTAGAGCCTGACCAACATGGTTCTTTCGATCATGGCTCCCGTCGCACCGACCAACAGGGGCGACAGAATCAACGCCACCCAGTAGTTCAAGCCCAACCATTGCAAAGACAGGTAGGCCACAAACGCCCCCATCATGTATTGCGCACCGTGAGAAAAGTTGATGATATTGAGCAATCCGAAAATCACGGCCAATCCCAGCGACAGCAATGCGTAAAAGGATCCGTTGATCAATCCGATCAACAGTTGACCAAACAAAGCTTGGGATGGGATGCCGAAAATTTCCATCAGTATCAGTTCTTCACCAGCGGACAATCGCCTTCATTCAACGGACGAAATGCTTGATCAGCAGGAATAGTGGCCAACAATTTGTAATAGTCATAAGGGCCTTTGGATTCCGAAGGCTTTTTGACTTCAAACAAATAAGCGGGATGAAGTTTGCGGCCATCCTTGCGTACCGAACCTTTGCCAAACAGTATGTCGTCCGTCGGCAGGTCTTTCATCTTTTGTGCGATTTTGGTGCCGTCGTCAGTCTTGGCCGCATCAATCGCTTTTAAATAATGAATGATGCCTGCGTAAACACCGGCTTGGTCCATGGAGGGGTACTTGCCATTGTTCAATGCTGCAAATCGCTTGGACCAAGCACGGGTCTGGTCATTCAAGTCCCAGTAAAAAGTTTCAGTCAAATACAAACCCTGGGCTTTTTCAAGACCTAAAGAATGGATATCGGTCAAAAACACCAACAAGCCAGCCAGTGTTTGACCACCTTTGACAATTCCAAATTCGTAAGCCTGTTTGATGGAGTTGGTGGTGTCCCCGCCAGCGTTCGCCAGTCCTATCACTTTGGCTTTCGATGCCTGCGCTTGCAAAAGAAATGATGAAAAGTCTTGTGTTGCCAATGGGTGACGAACTTTGCCTAAAACCTTGCCACCGTTTTTCAAGATCACCGCTTCCGTGTCACGCTCAAGCGCTTGACCGAAGGCGTAATCAGCTGTCAGAAAAAACCAAGTGGTGCCACCGTGCTGAACCACCGCCTTGCCCGTGCCGTTGGCCAACATCCACGTGTCATACAACCAGTGAATGGTGTTGGGCGAACAAGACTTACCCGTCAAGTCTGCAGTGGCAGCGCCCGTATTGATATGAATTTTCCCTTTTTCGCGACTGACTTGACTGATGGCTAACGCCACAGAAGAAGTGGGCACATCAATAATCATGTCTACCTTGTCAGTGTCATACCACTGTCTTGCGATGTTAGAGCCAATATCAGGTTTGTTTTGGTGATCGGCGCTGACAATTTCAACCTTGAGCGTACTTTTGCTGGATCTCAAATAGTCTTCTACTGCCATTTTCGCTGCCACCACAGAGCCAGGGCCTGAGATGTCTGCATACAAACCGGACATATCGTTCAGTACGCCAATTTTGACTATGCCATCTGAAATTTGTGCATGTGCCTGCCACCCAGCAGCGGTCAACATCAAGGCCAATAAAGTTTTTAATGAAAATTTCATATCTCTGTCCTTACAAAAAATCAAACACCCAAATATTGGTTAAGCATAGCCATGTGTGAATCAAGTTCAGTTGCAGCAAAACCTTTAACCACCCTGCCATGCTCCATCACATAAAAACGATCTGACAAACCACTGGCGAATCGAAAATTCTGTTCGATCATCACAATGGTGAATTGACGTTCGCGCAAGGTTTGGATCATGCGGGTCAAAGATTGCACGATCACCGGCGCCAGTCCTTCAGAAATTTCGTCCAGCAGCAATAACTTGGCACCTGTGCGCAATATGCGGGCAATGGCCAACATTTGTTGCTCACCGCCAGATAAGCGGGTACCTGGGCTGTGACGACGTTCATACAAGTGGGGAAACAAGCTGTAAATCTCTTCCAGCGTCATCGCGCCTGGCGCAATCACTGGCGGCAACAACAAGTTTTCTTCACAACTCAAGCTCGCAAAAATACCGCGCTCTTCTGGACAGTAACCCACACCCAGCCGAGCAATTTGATGCGTAGACCACCCCTGGGTCTCTTGACCCAGCACTTTGATAGACCCGCTTCTATGCCCGACAAGACCCAGTATGGATTTGATGGTGGTGGTGCGGCCCGCACCGTTTCGCCCGAGCAAGGTCACCAGTTCACCTTGATTCACCACCATGTCAACGCCATGCAAGATGTGCGACTCGCCGTAAAAAGCATTCACTCCCTGCAATTGCAAAAAAGGAATTGAATCATTGGATTCATTGGACATGCGCGGATTCCAAGGTGTTGTGTGTACTGCCCATGTACGCTTCTAGCACCAAGGGATCGGTTGAAACCTTGGCATACGGCCCTTCGGCAATGATTTGTCCGCGCTGCAGTACGCTGATGGTATCGGCGATTTGAGAGACCACCCCCATGTTGTGCTCCACCATGAGTACCGTTCGATTGGCGCTGACTTTTTTGATCAGTTGTGTGACTTTATCCACGTCCTCGTGGCCCATGCCTTGTGTGGGCTCATCCAGCAACATCAGTTCAGGCTCAGTAGCCAAGGTGGTGGCAATTTCCAGCGCACGTTTTCTACCGTAAGCCAATTCGACCGCTTGCACAGCGGCGAAATCAGCCAAATCTACCTCTGCCAGCAATTGCATGGCCTTGTCATTCAGCCGATTGAGACTGTTTTGAGATCGCCAGAAATCCAATGAAGAGCCTTGAGAGCGCTGTAATGCAATGCGCACATTTTCCAAAACCGTCAAGTGGGGAAAGGTTGCTGAAATTTGGAATGAACGAACAATGCCGCGTCTGGCAACTTGGGCTGGCTTTTCAGCGGTAATGTCATGGCCGTTGAACAAAATACGACCACTGTTGGGTATGAGAAATTTGGTCAGCAGATTGAAGAAGGTTGTTTTACCCGCACCGTTAGGACCGATCAAAGCGTGAATCTGACCTCGGCGTATGTGTAAATCCACGCTATTGACAGCAACGAATCCTTTGAACTCCTTGACCAGCTTATGTGTTTCCAGGATGACATCGTCGACCATCTTCAGCGCCTATTCACTACTTGTCTGCAACAAAGTATCTTCGCGCCTGCTATGGGCTTGAATACCTATGGTTAACCCTCGAAATCAATCTTTGACGCATGTTTTTTTACAGTCAGCGATGTCTTAAGTTAGCGAAATGTTGCTGGCTTTGGCATCTAAGGCCAGAGAAGTTTTATCTATGTGCCGGCAGTAATTCAATTCACGCCTAGGGTTGCCGTATTGTTTGTCAATACACGCTTTCAGTTTTAACTCACAGTGGTTTGCTTTGCTCACCTGCTTTTGCAGTTTATTTTCCCAATCAGCACAAGGAAGATTGACAGCATGCAATGCGATTGAACAAAGTCAGTCAAAGTATAAAGTAAATAGCTGGGTATTTAAAAACAGGTCTGTGGGACACAGGGCTGAATCTTATTTCAAGCGTAATGCCATCAATAAGCCCTGCGCTTATGTTCGCGAATATTATTAAAATTGCATTACTTATAAAAAACTGTCGTTTTATATTTGATCTTTCAAATACAAAGTGTAACTTTGCTTTGTAGGTAGTCATATCACTCAGGATACTTGGCAATCAAGGATTGAAGGAATGCGGTATGAGTTTTCCTTGGCTCACAGGTGGTATGTACCGATTAGCTATGGCAAATAGTGGATGAGCGTGCAAGTACTGTCATTACACGCAATAGTTTTGCGCTTTGAATTATTCAATTTCTTTTCCCCAAAAGATGGGCGTTATTCTTTCTTTGGTAATTAAATATTTATTTTTATTTTCCAAATTTATTCTTGCAATTTCTCTTTGTTTTCGTATGTATGTCATCGGCGTAGTTTGCTTGTATTTTTCAAATAAGTATTGAAGATCCTTATTTGACAGTTTGGTTTGCTCCACTAAATCATTGATGCTTATAGATGAATCCAAGTTTTTATCTATCCACAGGCATAACTCATCTAACAACTTTAAATTTTCAACATCTCCCAGTCGATTTAATTTATCTACCTTCAGCATATCAAATTTCCACTTCTTCGAGCATTTCTATGGTTTCAACAATTACTCCATGGGCTTTGAATGAGTCAGATAAAAGAGTGGTGTTGAGCAATATCCCGTCCAACAGATCCACATTGGGTATTTCTGCAATGTAGCCAACCAAATTTGTATTAGCTTTTCTGAAAATTTGAAACTTGATTCCCAATGATCCACCAATTTGTTTCAATTTATTATTCAAAATCCACCAATCAACATTTTTTACCTCATAAATTACCAATATTTTTTTTGTCATTGACTCATAGTTCCAAGTTTGAATTTATTTGTAAAAATAATTTAGAATTAACAAATAAATTTTTTCGATTTAAATGACCATAAAATATTTTATAAATTAGACATGTCAAGTCATCTCCTGATAACTACAAAAAATAAACTATTTGCTACGGATTAATTTTCTATTGGAATATTTCTACGAAATATTTTTGTAAATCTACGAAATATCTCCAAGTCAATTTAGGTAAAGTTTCAATTGTCTGTTTAATCAGGAAACGTTATCCTTTGAGAAATTTAATAAAAAAATATGCCGTCTGTAATTCACAAAATTGATTGGTTGTTTGATACTGATATTGAACCCTCAGAATGGAGAGGTTCGATTGTAAAAATACCCTATCCCTACCCAGCTGAATTAGCGGAGGGCTTCGCAGAACACATCGAGTTTCATGACGGCATCTCTTTAGTTAAGGATTTTCATCATTTCATTAATGAAGATCGCCCTGCAGAAATACCATTAGGAAGATTTACAGTAGAACCGTCAACAGCTACCCTTGTCATTCATATGATGCACAAGGGCAGCATGATCACCATCAATCACAAAAATAATGATCGAATCAGCAGGGTGTCTGGCTTTGATCTTTTTGGTCGAACGGAAATATTAGATGTTAGTCAAATATTGCTTACTGATGAAGATATCCATTGTTCTATTTTATTTATTCCAGAGAATCAATTGATTAAACTTTTGGGGTCAGAAGAAGTTGAAGAGCTATTTAAAAATTTAGGTCTGTTACAAATTACTGATTACTGTCAAATCAAAGTACCCGATTCCATTTCAATGCAGATTGCAAATTGCACTCCATCACATCTATCTGGTGGTATTCGACAACTATTTGCAAATTCTCTCATTCTTCAATATCTAGTTGATTTGAATATTTATATATCTTCTGCCATAAATTTTAAAAATAAGATTTCGAATGCTAAATTTGATTTAATCGGATTACACACTGAACTTCTACAAATTTCTGGCGTTATACCGACATTAAACGATATTGCAAAAAAGTACGGTGTAAGCCCTGCAAAAATGAATCAAGCATTCTTTGAGAAATACGGTCAATCCATTTATAACTTTTTATCCAACCAGAGGTTAGAACAAGCCCATTATGGATTATTAAAGACTGATATTCCGATGAAGACCATTGCTCACAAAATTGGCTATTCGCATGTGAACCATTTCATCACCGCTTTCAAAAATAAGTTTGGCGTCACTCCCGGGTCATTAAGAAAAGAGAATAATTAAATTGAGGGTAAGCATACGGCAGGGTTGAACTGCTAGTAAGTTGATGGGGATAAGGGGGTATCGCCGGCCATCTGGTTACCCCGAAGGGGAAAAGTCAGCGCAGCATCAGTTATGTGTCGGTGGGAATCAAGTAGGGTTGCTTGTCGTTTTACTGTCCTTCAACCCAAAGGACTAGCAATCAGAATCAGTCATAACAAATGCCCCTCATGGGCTAAGTTGTTGATTGAGATGGAGGCGCGAGCCGGAGTCGAACCGACCTACACGGATTTGCAATCCGCTCTAATTAGCATTTGCTTTTGTTGATCAATGCAACTATAATCAATATAAATCAACATCTTACGTGCAAATTACTGATCAAATGCACAGTACTCCTGTTGATTGGGATTCATCAAAATTGAAGAAAGGTGGCTACATGGTGGCTACATGGATCATGAATTTGAAGCAGGAGCAATCGGATGCCAAGAAAAAGTCGTAACAGCCCGATAGACCTAACCGTACCGCATGAATTGACCTCTGGTCTTATTGAGCGACTGAACTGCCCTGCTGGCGCATTTCAGGCTTTTTTGCGCGACAGCAAATCACCGTCTTTGCGAGTCAGAGTTACGGCCAGTGGAGCCAAATCATTCGTCTTTGAATCAAAACTGAACCGCCAGACCATACGCAGAACAATCGGAAGTGTGGCCGCATGGAGTATTGATCTAGCACGAGCAGAAGCCAACAGACTGCGCGTCACTCTGGACACTGGCATTGACCCACGCGAACAGAGTCGACAACAAATTGCCGAACAAGCAGCTAAACGGCAACAAGAAAAAGTGGACTCCATAACTGTCAGGGAGGTTTGGGGCTTGTATATTGCCGCTCGTAAACCCTACTGGGGCGAAAGGCACTACAAAGATCACATCAGCTTATGCAAAGACGGGGGAATTCCAAGAACTAATCACCCTACTTTGACATCAACAGCAGGTGCGCTGAATCATTTCATGGACATGAAATTAAAAAATGTGTCACCCGCAGTCGTAGAAGCATGGGCCGAAAAGGAAGGCAAGATTAGGCCAACTGTTGCGCAACTGGGGTGGCGCTGTTTGAAGGCATTTCTTAACTGGTGTGCAGAGCAACCATCTTACGCGGCTATTTCACCGATAAAAAACGCTGCAAAAACTCAAAAAACCAAAGAAGCTCTTGGCAAAGTGAAAGTCAAAAATGACGCACTGATGAAAGAGCAGCTACTTGCTTGGTTTGATGCAGTGGAGAAACTCACCAATCCCACCGTTACCGCCTACTTGAAGACAGTGCTTCTCACAGGGGCAAGGCCGGGTGAAATTCTCGTCATGAAATGGGAAGATATCAATTGGCAATGGAATGGCATCACCATCCGGGACAAGGTTGAAGGTGTGCGAGTTATTCCTTTAACTCCGTATGTGCGGAGCTTATTGGATCAACTTCCGCGAAGAAATCAATGGGTGTTCTCAAGTCCAAGACTGGATCGTCCTCATGAGCATATGTCTCGCCTCGACCCTATGCACTCAGCCGCATGCAAGTCGGCTTCCATTGAAAATTTGACGCTGAATGGACTCCGGCGCTCATTCAGAAGTCTGAGCGAGTGGTTGGAAATTCCAACTGGTGTAGTTGCACAAATTATGGGTCACAAACCAAGCGCAACCGCAGAAAAGCACTATACCGTTCGACCACTGGATTTGTTACGAATTCATCATGAACGGATTGAGTCTTGGGTTCTTGAACAAGCTGGTGTGATCGCACATAAATCTATTGAGACTAACAATAAACTTCATTTGGTGGTTTAAATATGATTGAAAAAAATATCACTAACTTTGAGGACAAAATCATAGAACTGACCTTGGAGGAAGCTCAACTATGGCTAAGTTTCACAGAACCATGGTCAATAGAAGAAGCCGCACTTATTTTTGCAGGGTACTCACCAAGGAATCGACGCTTCTTTAAAGACGATGATGCCGATCTATCTGCGTATGCTTACAACTATTGGGAAAGGTTCAAGTTATTTGAAAGACAGGGTAAAACCCCAGCATCGCAAGCAGAATGGGTTGAATTGCTCATCAGAAATAATTGGCCTGTTCCTGAGGCTCTTGCTTGTGCTATCGATCCAAACAAAAAGGAAAATATACCCCTCTCAATTGAGTCGAACAAGCCTCAAGAAGTTATTCACATACGGGGTGTTTCAGGAACTGAAATTGCGCACGCATTTGACGGTATACACGCAGATTATCAGAAATGGAAAAAATATTTAAGCGATCCAAGTAAGTGGCTGTTAACCGCTCAAATGACAAAAGGTCTTCCCGGACGACAAAAGAAAGGAGTGATGTATGAGGCGACATGGAACCCTTTGATAATCGCGACCTCGTTAACGCATAGAGGTTACTCAGTAGCTAAAATTTCAAAGGCTTTTGAGAATTCAAAAGAGCTATCAAGATGGAAAGATCAATGGGTTGAATACAAAACAACTCATCTACAAGACGAGTAAACATTGTTAAATACCCCACTTAAATCCTCCGTTTGTCAACGCTAAATAATCTAAACGCTTGTAAATAAACACTTTTTAAAACCACCGGCTTTAAAAAAATTTTGATGGTTTTCACAGTCCGAACTGGCGATGGTCGCCAACTTGGAGAAAAATCATGAAAACCGAAAACGCCAAAGCAGAAATTGAGCAAGTCACCTCAAACCCCTTCTTCCCCCTGCTCTCATCTATAAACAGCCCAACAGTTGATACCGTGCAAGGTGCGTTCTACCTGAATCGCAAGCCTCAAACACTGAGAATTTGGGCCTGTAGAGAAAATGGCCCCATAAGGCCAAAGCGAATTAACGGCAGGCTTCATTGGTCAGTTAATGAAATCCGTCGCTTAGTTGGAGGTTGATATGAGCTACGACCGAAACCAACTGCCCGATCCAAAATGCTTCTTTGAGTTAGAAGGCCACTCCACTGCACAAAGGAGACTGGCATGCAACCCATAGACAAAGTGCTTTCCAGACTTGAACATCCAAGACAACGTCAAGATGGGCAGTGGTCGGCGAGGTGCCCAGCACATGAAGATAAAAAACCTTCGCTAAGCGTTTGTGAAACTGATGAGGGGGCTGTTCTTGCTAAATGCTTTGCAGGATGCTCATTTGAAAGAATATTTGCATGTATGGGACTTGAGGTAAGTGAAGCCTTCCCACCAAGGAATAGATCAGGCAAGGAGCCAAGGAAAACACCTAGGCTTATTGCACCGTCGCAGGCATTGGAAATACTAGACATAGAGGCGAATTTCGTTGCAGTGTGTGCAAATAATCTTGCCAATGGCCTCAACCTGAATGAATCCGATCTCGAACGCCTCAATAAATCCTCAGGACGTATTGCATATATCTTATATGAGACGAAAGTAAAACCGCGCAAACTTGGCTGGGGGGACAACCCATGAGCAAATTTCAAAGCACATCAGCTACCGCGATCATCGATGCCAAAATAGCACAGGCGAAAAAACTTATGCCTAACGGATGCGATGAATCCGATCAAACCGATGGAGTCTTAACGCTAAATGATTTTGAGGTTGTAACAAATCACTATGGCTTGGATGATGAAAAGACATCAATCTTGGTGTTCGGTGGAAACCTTCACGACGTTGTAGAACAAGCTGAAAAGGTTCTCTTTGAAAAAGGGAACTACTACCAACGCGCAGGGATGGTCGTGACTGTTGACACTGACCCAGAGTTTGGAGGGAAACGCATTCGTGTATTGACCAAAAATGCACTGGTTAAAGACCTTGCAGTTAATATTAATTGGAAGCGTCTTGCCAAGGGTGGGGGGGAATATGACATTGACCCCCCTGCTAGGCATGTAAATGTTCTGTTTGACTCAGCGGTCTTCAAGCACCTAAACATCCTACGATCCATCGTCAGGCAGCCCTACCTTCGTGAGGATGGCTCGTTGATGATAAATTCTGGTTACGACCTTGCTACAGGGATATTTGGCGTGTTTAATGAGTCGGAATACATCGTGCCAGAGGAACCCACGCGAGAGCAATGCACTACTGCGCTTGCCGAACTTAATGATTTACTCGATGAATTTCCATTTCAACATCCACACGACAGGTCGGCAGCGCTTGCAACAATCCTGACCGCCAGTATCAGGGTTAGTCTCCCAGCCGCGCCACTTACCCACGTGAGCGCCCCCCAGATTGCAAGTGGTAAGTCGTACTTGTGTGCATTGTTTTGTGCATTTGCGTCCGACACAAAACCCTCAGCACTTGCATTTCCAAGTTCCGAAGAGGAGTGCCAAAAGCATTTACTCGCAACATTCTTGGAGGCACCATCATCTATTGTTTTTGACAACCTGACCAGCGACCTAAAGCCTTTTAAAACGCTTTGCTCAGCCATCACCGAAGAGTTCATTGAGGGAAGAATTTTGGGACAAACAAAAGTTGCCCGAGTTGGAACGCGTAGCTTGCTCCTCAGCTCTGGCAACAATGTAGGCCCAGTCAGGGATATGACGCGAAGAACTCTCACCATATTTCTAGACCCCAACATGGAAATGCCTGCGGCACGTGAATTCAAAAGTGATCCAGTTCAAAAGGTCAGGGCCGCAAGAGCTAAGTACCTCTGTGCGGCGCTCACGATCGTAAGGGGGGGTATTACTAACCCAGAGGTTAGCGGTATCAAAACAAAACCGATTGCAAGTTTTGATACTTGGACACAGTTAGTAAGAAAGCCGCTCATTTGGCTTGGCAAACCAGACCCTGCCACCCGTATTTTTGATCAGCAACTTGAAGACCCTGACCGCGAGTTAGCGGGAAGGCTACTTGCGGCTTGGCGAAGCGTCTTTGGTGCTATTCCAATGATGGTTCGAGAGGTGGTCAAACGGGTGGAATTCAATGGGAAAAATGAATCTGAACTCATGGAGGTGTTACATGAGATTGCAGGCTCAGGCCAAGACATTAACCGCCAAAAGCTTGGAAAAGCGCTCTCACGTTACGAGGGACGGGTTGTCAACGGCATGAAGCTCCAAAAGGTCAAGAGCACAGGAAACGCTGAAAAATGGAAAGTCTATTCGTTTGATACAGCCATGTCTATAAATGAAACACCCCCAGCATCGGATTCAGCGGATTCAGCGGATTACTTTGACGCAATAGAAAATGAAATTTTCTAATTTAATCTTCAAAAAATTGAAAAACATAGGCTCTTTCAAATGAAACGTTTACACAAAAAATGCCACGCACACGCTAGAAGCACGGGGCATCCGTGCCAAGCCCAAGCACTGGCTAACGGAAGGTGCAAAAACCATGGCGGTATGAGTACAGGCCCACGGACTTCTGAGGGTAGAAAAGCTATTGGGGAAGCAACTGCTAAACGCATGGCATCAGGGCAGAAAGAAAGGGCCAAGAAGGGCTTTCAAGCTTGGTTGAATGCTGGAGGCAGGGAACACCTATCAAACCTCGCTAAGCAGCGTTTTAATCGGTCTCAGTGGCTGAAACGGATGCTGACCCCATGAATTTCCACACATGTATCGTGCGCATGCGTCATGGGCTTTATTGCCTAATCAACAAAATGGGGCCAAATACCGCACAAGGCGTGTTGGTATACTGGTTCTGCTGGAAGCCCTTATCGGCAAATAATGCTCACAGCCGATCGATATGCTGATTACGAAAAAAGTCTGGGCTATGTGGGTGCAGTCAATTGAACAGGCAGGTGCAGACTTTCGGGACGCATCGCGCACGGATGTGCGCGTCATGGGGTTTGAACAACTGCAAAACTTCCTGTAAATTAACTGCTCTTAACTTAAAGTTAAGAATTAACTGCGAGTTGAGGTCTTGCATTTACTGGTAATTTAGCAAATGATCAGGTTTAAAAATCAATTAATTCTAGATTTACAAAATTATTGAATTCACGGTAACTTTAAGGATCAAATCAATTTTTTCTTTCAATTACCCGACTTGATTCCAATATGATTTGGGGTGATCCGTTTGTAAAATCTAATTGGTATTCAAATTGAGCTACGCCAGATGAAGTTCGATTTTTATCTGGATTCTTTGCATTCCAATCAAGTAAGCCAGATACTTTGCAAATTCTTTTTGATTTATCACAAATTACAGAAAGTGATGCAGGTCGCTCAACATAAGAACGTATAGGCCAGCGTTTGATAGCAACTGACTTTTCTTCAATTATTGATTTCTTTGGAGTCATTTTTCCAAAAAAATCTACTTCATCAGCTAAGGAATCTTTTAGAAAACCCAATGCGGAAACGTTATCTGACGACCAGTTTTTCAATAATTGTTGAATGAAGTTTTTTGATTCGACTTCAAGATTTGCAGTTATAAATAAAGCTTTTTTTGAATTGGGAGTGATTTGAATTTCTTTGGGTATCACAACCCCTTGCATCGGGGTAAAGCCTTCACCATTAGACACCTGTGCGTATGCCACCTGCGACAAGCTAAACAAGGTAACCGCAAAGACTCTTTTAAGTAGTTTCATGAAATAAAATCATGCTCACGCAAGCAAAGATGTAAAGAAGCCAAGATTCAAGATTCAAGGGGTCATGGCAACACGGAAACCGTAGTTGCTGATTCGGAAGGCTGTGGTGTACCAGCTGCGGTTAGCGGTACGCAAAAACTGCGGATCGTTGTACATAGAACCGCCGCGCAAAACCCGCCGGGAGCAATCTTCTTGCGTCCATGCACTGCCGTCTGTAGGCGCACCCTTGTAGTTGCCATTCCAGCAATCCTGAGTCCACTCCCACACATTACCTAGCATGTCATACAGACCAAATTGATTTGGGTTTTTTAATCCCACAGGATTTGTTGCATTAGCAATTCCCTTGAACCAAGCATAAACATGTAACTCAGCGTCACTATTACCCCAAGGATATGTAGTGGTACTTCCTCCCCGTGCGGCATATTCCCACTCAGCCTCAGAAGGTAGTCTGTATTTATTACCTGTTCTTTGACTGAGCCTTTGCACAAACACCTGAGCATCATCCCAAGATACATTTTCAACAGGAAGTGTGCGTCCTTTATTTGAACTTGGGTTGTTACCCATCACAGCAAACCATTGCCCCTGCGTAACTTCATATTTACCGATTGAGAATGGTTGAATATTGACACGGTGCTGAGGTCTTTCGGTTTCTTCTCCAGCTTTGACGGGCTTTGCATTACTAAAGGGATCTTGCTCTGGATCAGGTGGTGAACCCATCAAAAAACTACCAGTAGGAATCACAACCATCTCAGGACACTCATCGCAATCTTTGAATACTGCAAGGGGCTTCAATATTTGTTGATGCATTGACTGTGATTTTGGAATCATCACACCCTCTATTGGCGTAAGGCCTTCTATGTTGGATACCTGTGCATGAGCTGAATTCAAAAAGAAAACCACCGACAAATCAATTAAAAATATATAAATTATGTTCATGGTTTCAAAAAAGGCCCCCAATGTGGTTCTCCAATAGTTGATGTTCGTACAGACAGAATTACTCTGCTATTACCATCGAGTGTGGTAGTCATAAGAACTTCTTTTCCCTGTATCTGAGTTGCATAAAGAATAAGCTTGCCATTCGGGGCGAAACTGGGTTTTGCATCATGCGTTGTATCAGTCAGTGTGGTAACTTTGTCAGTAGACAACTCCATCAACTGAAGCTTATAGGCAGCACCTGTTCGGGATATGTAGGCAAGCCATTTTCCATCTGCGCTCAGAGCAGGAGAAATGTTGTAGCCGCCACTGAATGTCACCCGCTGCACAATACCGCCGGACGAGGGAATGCGGTAGATTTGAGGTGACCCGCCACGATCACTGACGAAATAAATCGCACTGCCATCGGGAGTGAAAACGGGTTCTGTATCAATGCCAGACGATTGGGTGATGCGCTTAGGCTCACCACCGGCAGCGTCAATCAGAAAAATTTGTGAGCCGCCATCTATGCTGAGCGTGAAGGCCAAATTTTTGCTGTCAGGTGACCAAGTGGGCGCGCTGTTAGAACCCTTGAAATTGGCCAGCACCCGGCGTTTGCCAGTGCTTATGTTGTGAATATAGACCACGGGTTTTCCCGATTCTAGGGACACGTAAGCCAATTCGTTACCGTTAGGAGACCAACTCGGTGTAATGATGGGTTCGGGACTGGTGAGCGCAGTCTGTGCATTTTCACCATCTGCATCTGCTACCAATAACATATGTCGATTTGAATACTTAGTGACATAAGTGATACGTGTGGAGAAAATACCTTTATCGCCTGTTAATTTTTCGTAGACTTGGTCTGCAATTCTGTGCGCGACGAAACGCAAATCTGCTGGGGTACTAACGAAGACTTTACCGCCTAAGTCTTGGTTTTTGACGGTGTCCCACAAGCGATAACGGGTATCAAAATTTCCGTTTGAAAGAGGGGTCACACTTCCTGTCAGCAAGACATTAATATTTTTTGAATTGATGACTACAAAGTCTGGCCGGATGTTTTCAGCTATTGCAATTCCGAGGTTAGAGGTTTTGAATTTCCCGCTTCTGTCAAGGTCAGCCGCAATGATTTGCGAGATATTTTGCGGTGACGAATTACCACCGCTTAAGTCAGCAATGCCAATCAATATTTGTTTATCGCTTATGTTTAACGTTTGTATTTTTAATTTCTTCTTTTCTTTTTCAATATCAATACCTTCAATTGGTGCCAACTCATCAACAAATGAAACTTGAGCTAATACTGTCAATCCATTAAAAAGAAAATAAATCAGTACAGCACTAAATAAAATGAAACCGAATTTGTTTTTCACAGACATTTATTTAACGCGTAACAAGCACTCTATCAGCGTCTCCAACCAACTGCGGCTCCTGTTTACGATTCATGCTCATGGCTTGGCGCGGGACGGCATCAGCCAGATAGCTTTGCAGTTCACCTGTCGTTATCTTTCCGTCATTATTTAAGTCAGCCCCGCCTTCCATGCCCTTCATCAAGTAAAAGCTAAATATCCCGTGTTTTAGTTCTGGGCTGGATGATGAGATCTGATCTAACGATGAAGCTGTGATTACCGTAAAGTTGCTTGGAAACATAATTTCACTGGCTTTAAGAGCAAAAGGTCTGGCACTGGCTAGCAAAGTCTCACCTGTGCGTGTGCTACCACTGTAGCAGCTGTCAATAAAAAGGGTAACTGACTTGGGCTTTGCAGCTGAAATAGCAGACACAAGACTGCTCTGGTCTATACCAGTCTCAGACAAAAAGTCTTTGTGACCGTTTTGCGGCAGGAAAAAAAGTGATTTGCTGTCCGTGGATGATAGCCCGTGTCCACTATAAAACACATATAAATCAGTTTTATCCTTTTTGACATAAGCGGGCAACCAACTCTTGAATGCACTAAGTATCTCGACCTGCTCGGCTTCTCCATCAATCAACATCTTAATATTCTCAGGCTTGATACCCAAAGCCCTTACAGCATAGTCATAAAATGAGCGAGCATCATCGTTGGCGAAATCCGCTTTAGGAAGGCGTTTGTAATCCTGAATGCCAATAATGATGGCAACCGCATCCCTTGTGGCTGATTTTTTTAGAGTTTCAGGGTTCAAGGTAGTAACAAATTTGGAGGTCGCTACACTCTGACCCTTGACCACAATGCTTTTATTTACTGCATTACCGTAACCGTCAACGGCTACTACACTGTAGGTTGTGTCCTGCCCCACCTTAGGCAGGCGCTTGATCTGATATGCCCCTTTTTCATTGCCACCCAGCTCTTCGCCATTGATCCTCAATGAACTGGTATCCACCCCAGTCTGGATTGATAGCAGGACAAGCCCGCTTGGATCAGGCTCAGATGTGGTGATGCGCAAATCCATCTTTGTATTGGCTTTGGCTATTTCACGCCTTTTGCGCTCTTCTTCCATCTGGCGGCGCTCTTCAGCCAGCCGCATCTTTTCCTCCTCAATGCGTTTACGTTCATCCAGCAAAGCAAAGTCAGTTGGAGCCTGAAGGTTGACCTTCTCAGCACGAACAAACGCACCTACGTTCCAGACACCTTCTAGAGTTTCTCCACCATTAGCTGAGGTATATCGACCGGGACCTTGACGCGAACCGCTTTGGAATTTACCAACATATTTATCGCCACGGAATTGGTTATTTGCCAGATGGTAGTAAGTACCCCATCCATTGAACTTGCCGTCCTGAAACTCACCCTCGTAACGGTCACCGTTGGCAAAGTTATGAATCCCTTGGCAATTTGTCCAGCGTCTGGCATCTTTACCCACGCAAGAAGGCAGTTGACTTTGTGCAATAGAACTGCCAGCTAAAAAAACCGTCAACGCCATTATTGCTAATCTGCTAAATATTTTCACAATTTCGTCCTTTACCTGCCGACCAGCACTCTTGCAGCATCACCAAATAGCTGCGTGTTCTGCGTGCGATTAAGTCCCATAGCTTGCCTACCAACCATTTCAGATAGGTATTGCTGTAGTTCTCCTGAAGTGATTTTGCCGTCTTTATTTAAGTCTGCATCACCTTCCATCCCCTTCATCAGATAAAAGCTGAATATGCCGTGCTTTAAGTCTTGACTCGCTGATGAAAACTGGTCTGCCGCAGAGGCTGTGATAACCGTGAACTCTGGTGGGTACGCTTTTTCATCTGCTTTCAAAGCAATCGGCTTCAGACCTGCAATAAGTACTTCACCGCCCCTTGTTTGACCGCTGTAGCAAGCATCGATGAACATCGTCACAGACTTTGCTTGCACTTTCTGTAATGCTGA
>NZ_JAVLFQ010000065.1:0-146261 GCF_046052765.1 Limnohabitans sp.
TTGTTTTCCGGGTAAGGGTAGAGCGCCGCGCAGCCGAAGATCACGCCATCGTGTTCAATCACCGAGTAGTTGCCTATGTCGCGCTCAATTTCTGTGCGTTCGCGACGCACCAGCGTGCCGTCGTTTTCAAAAGGTTCAATCAATTGAAGCACGCCGCCCAAATCGTCCGGTGTGGCTTCGCGCAAACTCTCTAAGCGCTCATCCACCACCATGGTGCCTATGCCATCGTGCACATAAATTTCCAGAAGTAAAACGCCATCCACCGCGAACGGCAGTATGTGGCTGCGCTCCACACCGTGCTTGCATGCTTTGACGCAGTGTTGCAGGTAAAAAGCGATGTCGGTCGGTTGATTGGCCGGCGGTGCATCTGCCAGCAGTTGCTCAGCCACATCCAGCGGCATTTCCGTGTCAATCGGGTTGTCTTCACCGGCGGGCTCCAAGGGCTTGATGCGTATGCCGGGCACTTCAGTCACGAAAATCAATTTGTCCGCTTGCAAGGCACTCGCTACCGAAGTGGCGACTTCTTCCATGGTCAAGTTAAAAGCTTCACCGGTCGGCGAAAAACCGAACGGCGACAACAACACCATCGCACCCAAGCTAAGCGTTTTGCTGATACCGGTGATATCGACTTTGCGCACCAGACCGGAATGTTGAAAGTCCACGCCGTCAACAATACCCACCGGCCGTGCGGTGATGAAGTTGCCCGAGATGACGCGAATGGTGGCGCCAGCCATCGGCGTGTTTGGTAAGCCTTGGCTGAACGCGGCTTCGATTTCATAACGCAATTGACCGGCGGCTTCTTGTGCGCAATCCAGCGCCACGCTGTCGGTGATGCGTATGCCGTGCGAATACTTGGGCGCATGGCCTTTCGCTTTGAGTTGCTCGTTGACTTGCGGGCGAAAGCCATGCACCAGCACCACTTTCACGCCCATGCTCTGAATCATGGCCAAGTCTTGCACCAGACTGGGCAATTTACCTGCTGCAATGGCTTCACCTGATATGGCGACCACAAAGGTTTTGCCACGGTGCATATGTATGTAAGGAGCAACCGAGCGGAACCAGGGGACGAAAGTGAAATTAAAAACAGTGGACATGGGTTTGAGCTTTAAGGCTTTAGCAGAATCAATTGTTTAGAGGGCAGCAAGCGTGTGAAGTCACGATCGAATGTGCAGAGTGTCTCACCAGAATGCAAGACGGTTGCCGCAATCCAAGCATCGCTAACCAGATTGCCCCTGACTTGTCGAGTCAGACATAGTTCTCTAAAGTGCGGCCAAGCTGCTCCTTGCGTTTGAAATTGCACGCCTGGACAACTGAGCAGACTGTCTAGGAAGTTGCTCACATCTTTCAAGGGATCAATTTCGTGGAATATTTTGGGGTGGGTGGTGATGCGAACAAAACCAGTCACCACCATGCCCAGGAGTTGCAAACTGACGCGACCATTGCCCGCCTGACGCACTGTGTCGTCCAGCCACTGGTGTGCGGTGAGGTGGTGCGGGTGATCCGGACGGAAAGCCGACACCAGCACGTTCACGTCGGGTGTCATTTGAGATTGCTGATGTCCATGTTGGCATCCATGGCGTCATAAAAGGAACGGTTGCTGCAGGGGTCTATGCCCGGCATCAGGCCGCCAGTGGACTTAGAGATCGGCAGTTTAGGGATAACTGCCGGTGCAATAGGTACTTCTTGCCGCACATAGGCAGCCAGCATTTCGCGCACCTTCGCGCTGAGCGAGGTGCCTTCTTGAATGGCTTTGATGCGCGCTTGTTTGACGAGGTTTTCGTCCAGAGAGATGGTGAGATTGGTCATTTGGAAACTCCCTCCAAAGTCTATGTGAACCAGTGTAGCACGTGAATATGTGAATCTGTGACGTGGGATAATTAGCGCCGTGACAAAGCCCAACCCGCCTCAAGCCATCGATTTTCCCGAAGACCTGCCGGTCAGCGCCCGCCGCGATGACATCATGTCGGCGATTCAAGCCCATCAAGTGGTCATTGTTTGCGGTGAAACCGGTTCGGGCAAAACCACGCAATTGCCCAAAATGGCGTTGGCACTTGGCAGGGGAAGCTGGAAGAAACTGGGGTTAGAGCCCGGGAAATTGGGGTCAGATACCGATTTTGCGCAGCAAAACTCGGGCTCTGACCCCAATTTATCGGTGTCTGACCCTAATTTCACCAAACCCAAACGCCGCCAAATCATCGGCCACACCCAACCCCGCCGCATCGCCGCCACCTCTGTGGCCAAACGTATCGCCGAGGAGTTGAAAACACCATTAGGCGATGTGGTCGGCTACAAAGTACGGTTCCAAGACAAGTTGTCGCGTGACGCTTCGGTCAAGCTGATGACAGACGGTATCTTGCTGGCAGAAACACAGACCGATCCGCTGCTGTTGGCCTACGACACGCTCATCATCGACGAGGCGCACGAGCGTAGCCTGAATATTGACTTCTTGCTGGGTTACCTCAAACAAATATTACCGCGTCGTCCGGATTTAAAAATCATCATCACCTCGGCCACCATAGACGCTGACCGCTTCGCGCAACATTTCGCCAGCGCCAAAGGTCCGGCACCCGTGCTCATGGTGTCGGGCCGCACCTTTCCGGTTGAAATGCGCTACCGCCCATGGGAAGAAAGCCGCGAGTACGACATATCAAATGCCATCTCTGATGCAGTGGATGAACTGTGGTCAGGTACCCCTCGCGGCGATATATTGGTGTTTCTGCCGGGCGAGCGTGAGATACGCGAAGCCGCCGAACACCTGCGCGGCCATTTGTCGCACAACGTGTATACGCGCCACGTGGATGTGCTGCCGCTGTTCGCGCGCCTCACGCAAGCCGAGCAAGAGCGCGTGTTCGAGACCGGTGGCGCACCGCGTATTGTGCTGGCCACCAACGTCGCCGAAACATCGCTGACCGTGCCGGGTATTCGTTTTGTGGTTGATGCCGGATTGGCACGCGTCAAGCGTTACAGCTTTCGCAGCAAGGTCGAGCAGTTGTTGGTTGAGCCTATCAGCCAGTCGGCAGCTAATCAACGCGCCGGTCGCTGCGGCCGTGTCTCTGACGGTATTTGTATTCGACTTTATGACGAAAAAGATTTCAACGGCAGGCCACGTTTCACCGAGCCTGAAATATTGCGCAGCTCGCTGGCCGGGGTCATTTTGCGCATGATGTCGCTGCACTTGGGCGATGTGGCTGACTTTCCCTTTCTAGAAGCGCCACGACCCAAAGCGATTGCCGATGGTTTTCAGTTGCTGAACGAACTGGGTGCTGTACACGAGGACAACAGCCTTACACCTGTTGGCAAAACACTTGCCAAATTGCCCTTAGACCCGCGCGTGGCGCGGATGATTTTGGCGGCGCGTGAGTTGAACTCGTTAAGAGAGGTGCTGATCATCGCCTCGGCGCTCAGCGTGCAGGACGTACGCGACCGCCCCTTGACAGCACAAACGCAAGCCGACCAAGCGCACGCCAAGTTCAAGGACGAAAAAAGTGAATTCAGCGGCTATTTGCGCTTGTGGGATTGGCTGGAAGCGTCGCGCGGCGGCGAGCGCACATCTGTTGACCACCAAGGTGCTGGTGCTAGCAAACCTCCACAAGTGCAGGCCAAGCAAGGAAAGCAAGCCCAAAGCAATGGGCCTCCAAGCCCAGCTGGCGCGACCCATAAACTCAGTAACCGTCAGCATGAAAACCTGTTGCGACAAAACTTCATCAACATACGGCGCTGGCGCGAATGGCGCGACGTGCATTCGCAACTCTTGACCGTGGTGAACGAGCAGCGCTGGGCGATGAACGAAAAACCATCCAGTTATGAGCAATTGCACCAGTCCATGTTGACCGGACTGCTTGGCAACATAGGCTGCAAACAAGACGAAGAAGACATCTACCTTGGCGCACGTGGCATCAAGTTTTACCGCCATCCCGGCGTGCATTTAAAGAAGAAACCCGGCAAGTGGTTGGTGTGCGCCGAGTTGGTGGAGACCACGCGTTTGTTCGGGCGCGGCATTGCCAATATCGACCCCGTGTGGCTGGAGCAAGCCGGCGCGCATTTGCTGAAAAAACAATTGCTGGACCCACATTGGGAAGCTAGGCAAGGCGATGTGGTCGCGTTCGAACGCGCAACGCTTTACGGTTTGGTGATTTACAGCGGACGAAAAGTGCCTTTTGCCAAAGCTGATCCGGTGTTAGCCAGACAAATATTCATTCAGCAAGCGCTGGTTGAAGCGCAGTGGCAAACAGAGTTGCCGTTCATGGCAGCGAATAAAAAACTCATCGCGCAAGTGATGGACTTGGAACACAAGTCACGCCGCCAAGATGTGTTGGTGGACGACAGCATGATCCAAGCTTTTTACGAACAGTTATTGCCTGAGGACGTTTGCAATTGCAAAGGCTTGGAGCGCTGGCACCGTGACGAGAGCCGCCGCAGGCGCGACGCGGGTGACAACAGCGAGCCTTTGTTGATGACGCGTGAATCGCTGATGCGGCACGAAGCTGTAGGTATCACCGCGCAGGCATTTCCGAAGATGGTGCGTTTAGGCGGTGTGGATTGCGCCGCGCAATATCTGCACGCGCCGGGTGACGCCAAGGACGGCGTGACTGTGACCGTGCCTTTGTTTGTGCTTAACCAGGTGAGCGAAGAACGCGCAGAGTGGCTGGTGCCCGGCATGTTGAAAGACAAGATACAAGCGTTGCTCAAAAGCCTGCCGCAGCGCCCGCGCAGCAGGTTTGTGCCGCTGCCTGAGAGCGCCGCTCGCTTGGCGGCTGAGTTGTCAGCGCCTGAGGTGTTTGGCTCGGGTGGTTTGACTGACGTGCTGTTGAAAAAAGCCCGTGATGAAACCAGTCTGGACATCAAACGTACCGACTTCAAGCTGGACATGTTGAGCGCGCATTTCTTCATGAATTTTCGCGTGGTAGACGAACACGCACGACAGTTGGGACAGGGCAGAAATCTTGGCGCGTTGAAGGCGGAGTTGGGCTCTAAGGCCAGAGGTGCCTTTCAGGCGTTGGCGGGGTTGAAGTTGGCTTCTTCAACTGAGAAGTTGGGGTCAGAGGAATTGGAGTCGGTGAAATTGGGGTCGGTGAAATTGGGGTCAGATCCCGATTTTGCGAAGCAAAACTCGGGCTCTGACACCAATTTCTCGGACTTTGACCCCAATTTCGTGAACAACAATTTCAAGTCAGAGAAAAAGGGCTCTGACCCCAATTTCAAGTCAGAGAAAAAGGGCTCTGCCCTCAATTCCCAGATCGCTAATAAAAAATACACCAACTGGTCCTTCGGCGAACTACCCGAGTTGATGGAAATCAGCAAAGGCGGGCAAAGCCTCATCGGCTTCCCCGCCTTGGTCGACTTAGGCGACGCGGTCAGCATCGAAGTGTTTGATGAGCCAGATGTCGCCGCTACCAAAAACCGTGCTGGATTACGCCGCTTGTTTGCATTGCAAATCAAAGACGCGCTCAAGTACCTCGAGAAAAACATACCAGACATGCAAAAAATGGCGGTGGCTTATATGCAGCTAGGCAGCGCCGATGAATTGAAAGTGCAAATTATTGACGTGGCGCTGGACCGTGCGTTTCTGCTCGAACCCTTGCCGAACGATGAAGCCAGCTTTAAGCGGCGTATAGACGAGGGGCGCGGGCGCTTGACCTTGATAGCGAACGAAGTGGCGCGTTTGTCGTTGGGCGTGCTGAGCGAGTTTGCGCTGGCACAGCGAAAAATCAAAGACACCAAAAACGCACCGGATGCCACCGCCGACTGCACCCAGCAACTGCAACGACTGTTACCAAAAAACTTTTTGGCCGCCACCCCGTGGCCGCAGTTACAATATTGCGCACGCTACTTGAAAGCCATCAGCCTGCGGTTGGAGAAATACCGAGCTGACCCTGCGCGTGACGCGCAACGATTGGCCGAGCTGAAACCGCTGGAGCAAAAGTATTGGCGGCTGGTGGTCGAGCGCAAAGGCCAGACCGACTCGCGCATGCTGGAGTTCAGGTGGTTATTGGAAGAACTGCGCGTGAGCTTTTTCGCGCAAGAGCTTAGAACGCCGCAACCAGTGAGTGTGAAACGGTTGGAAAAAGTATGGGCTCAGCTTTCGCACTGAGCACATGATTTTCAGCGTAGGCTCAGGTCTTCCTGAAAGGCATGTGAGTCGTGGCTAGAAGGTTTGAGGGCAGTCGAATCACAGAGAAAATTTTTGAACAGTTCTGGTCAATTTTCCATGGACTCCGCAATCCTCACTGCGTTCAACTCCGGGTTCAGCAGTTGCGCAAATTCAAACACAAATTGCCTCAAATAAGCCTGCTTTTTAAATGCAATGCGTGCCAAGTTGCGACCGAACAAATGCCCTGCGGGGCGAACCAGCAGGTCTTCGTCGGTGATGTCGCGCACCGCCATTTCGGCGACGATGCCCACGCCCATGCCTAAGCGCACATAGGTTTTGATCACGTCCGAGTCAATCGCTTCCAGCGCAATGCGCGGCGTCAGGTGTAGGGCGGCAAAGGCTTTGTCAATGCGTGTGCGACCCGTGAATGAGGGGTGGTAAGTGATGATGGGCTCATTCGCCAAGTCGCTGAGTTGCAGGTCTGCTACCGAAGCAAGCGGATGGTCTTTGGGCAGCACTAGCACGTGTTCCCATTCGTAACAGGGCAGGGTGATCAGCTCTGGGTAATCCGACAAAGACTCGGTCGCAATGCCAATTTCTGCGGTTTCGTCCATCACCATGCGAGCCACTTGGTCCGGCGCGCCTTGGTGCAGGCTGATGTTCACGTTCGGGTAGGCGCTGCGCAATTGCGCGACGGGAACAGGCAGCACGTAACGCGCTTGTGTGTGGGTGGTGGCGATAGACAAAGTGCCTGAGTCTTGGGTGCTGTATTGCTCGCCTATGCGCTTGAGGTTGTTTACCTCCCTCAAAATAATGTCTATGCTTTTGAGCACGTGCTCGCCGGGTTCTGTCACGCGTTTCAAGCGTTTGCCGTGGCGGCCGAAAATTTCAATGCCCAATTCTTCTTCCAGTTCCAAAATGGCTTTGGACACGCCGGGCTGCGAGGTATGCAGCGATTTGGCGACTTCAGTGAGATTGAGGTTACGTTTGACAGCTTCTTGGACAAATCGGAATTGGTGTAGGTTCATAACGAATCCATATAACGACAGCTGTTCATTATGCCTTTATTCGGGGGTAATGGCCGCTAAAAGCTCATATAGCTGGCTCGTTGGCTGCATGACTCAGACATCCCCCACTGTCAGCAGCCGGCTATCAAGCGACGGCAATACGCGCCAATAGATCCAGCAGATCAGGGTGCTCGCCGACCGCAGGCTGGCACTCAAAAGACACTTCGGGGTACTGTTGCTCAAGGTCAGCCATCATTTGGGGAAGATCGTGTCGAACATGTTTTCCGACGCCCAAAAACATGGGCACCACGCGTATGTGGGTCACGCCTTTGGTCAGCAAATCGGCCACCGCTTGCGGCAAATCGGGTTGACTCATTTCCAGGTAAGCACATGCGACAGGCGTTTGGGGTTGCATTTGTGCCACACGCGCTTGGACTGCCTGCATAGGCAAATGCCATTGTGGGTCACGCGAACCGTGGGCGAACAAAATGACGGCTTGCATCAATGTCTCAACACCAGACGAGCGAACGCCAACAGCGAACCTGTCATGAACACCAGCCCTGGCGTTGCTGCAGCGAGCCAAGGTGACCATGAATTCAAATTGCCTATGTAGCCAAACAAGTTGTTGATCAGAACAAAGGTAATGCCCAGAACCACGCCCAAAAATACCATGGTGTTCATATTTGCATTTCGTAAATGCAAGTAAGCAAAAGGCAAAGCCAGAACCACCATCACCATACAACTCAGCGGATAAAACACTTTCTTCCAGAAATCAATTTCATAACGAAGCGATGCTTGTTCATTTTTCTTTAGGTGGGTAATGTATTTGAATAAATCCCAAGTAGCCATTTTTTCAGGTTTTAAGATGGCGACTGACACCATGTCTTCGGTCAATCCATTGGGCCAAATCAAGGTGTTGAGTTTTAATCGGTCAATATTTTTATCGATGCCGTCAGTGAATTTATCTTGCACGACTTCTGAGAGTAGCCATCCTTCGTTAGAGTCCATGAAGACCCCGGAAGCTGCATAAATGATGGTGGTCAATTTTCCTAGTTGGTTGAATTCAAAAATACGTATGCCTGTCAACTGTCCATCACGGTTCAACGCCAACACATTTGCAATACTTGACGAATCGGTTTTGTTTTCTTTAAGCCAAGCACCGGATGCGCCATTGCTAATGGATTGCCCAAGATAACGGGCTTTGAGCAATTGAGCCTGCCGACTGCTAACTGGTGTGACGTAGTCGCCCACCACAAAAGCAAGCAACACAAAAAATAAACCGAGTTCCATCAATGTCTTCAGCGCACGCAATGGTCCTAGACCACTGGTACGCATGATGGTGAATTCTGAACTTTGTGCCAATCGGGCCATCACAAAAATGGTGCCTATTAAAACAGTGATAGGTAATAGTTCATAAAGATGATTTGGGATCATTAACACCACATACCACATGGCATGTTGCATGGAATATCCAGGGCCTGGGCCGCTGCCAATCAGCTTGAGTTCATCGATAGCATCAAAGAAGAAAAATAATGCAACAAATCCGAGCGTTGCAAAACCTACTTTTTGAAGAACTTCCCGGTAAATCATTCCCCTTAAGGTTTTCATGCCTGAATCACTTTGACTGAAACTTCTTTGCGTTGTTTGGTGAAGATAAGTCCTTGCTGTTGTCGCCAGTAAAGAATACCCAAAGCTAAAAGGAGTACCGGCAAATGCAATGTAATGAGCATCTGCGTCAAACTCATCATCTCATTTGCAATCCAGCCCCTGCTCATGTTGACCATGTTGTAGTAAGTAAAAAAACTGATGATGGTAACTATCAATGAGCCTGATCGCCCGCTGCGAGGGTTGATAAAAGGTATGGCAATAGCCAAAATGGTTAAGTTCAAAGCTGCGATGGCCATTCCAATCCTCCAGCCAAGTTCACCTAAATTAACCGGTGTGGGTGTGGCGAGAAGACCCAAAGGTTGGGTGGTCTGAGCATCCGCTGAACTAAGTTGAATAGGAAGTGTGTCTATCTTGGAAGCGTGAGTCTCAAATTCGACCAATTTAAATTCATTTTTTTCTGGTTTGATTTCAATCCGCTGACCATTGTGTAAAACAAAAAATCGGTTGTTTTCTCTGGTTTCAATGATGCCAGTTTGTGCCGTCACAATAGACTGGGTGTTGTTTTCATTTGAAACTATAAATATTCGGTTACCGTTATTTTGAGAAATGCTGGTGTTGTCAATATAAAAAACCCTTTTCCCATCCGCTGATTCTTGAAATTGTCCAGGTTTGATTCTTTCAAGGTCTCCTCGTCTTTCGAAGCGTTCGCGCAAATCTCTGATTTGTAGATTTGACCAAGGCCATGCCATCAGAGATAACGCAGTAATAGCAATCAACCATGGCCAAGCGAATTTGAAGGTCGGGGCCAGCAGCGACAACACACTTTGACCACTCGATTGCCAGACGACCATTTCGCTTTCTGCATACATGCGCGAGACCGTAGAAACCATGGCAATGTAAAGACTCAATGTCAGCAAGGAGTGCAAATTGCCCATGGCTGTGTAGCCTAAAACCATTCCCACATCCTTGGGATTGAATTTGCCCATAGAAGCGTCACCGAATGTTCGAATCAACCATACGGTGATCACAATGATGGTTAAAACCACCAATGTGGCCCAGAAATACCGCGCCAGTTCTTGCCGAAAGGAGGAATCGAATAACATGGTCGTTGGTTTTAAAAGGGCTAATTATGAACTTGGATCTACAAACACTATCTTGGGCACAGGCGGCATCTTTACATGTAGACGCCTTGATCGTCCTAGTTTCTCAGAAACAGACAAAACATACCGGCCTTTTGTCAACCATGTTGTCTCAAGCGGAAAAGTCGGGCGATTTCAACCGAGCTGTCGGTCAATGTATGCTTTGGTGGAAGCCTGTTGGCCTGAAAACGCAGCGCTTGGTGTTTGCGGCGACTGGAGAGGGAAGACCTCAGGATGTGCGTCAGGCTGTGACCTTGGCCATTCAGTCCGTGAAAAAAACCAAATCAAGCAAAGTAGCCATTTGTTTGGATGAAGGGCATTCTCATCACTTGGTCATAGCTGCTCAGGCTGCCGCTGATGCTGCCTACGTTTATTCCCATACCAAGCCTAGCGCTAAATTGACTGGAATTACCCAAGTCGTTATTGGTGTGCCTGATGCCAAGTCAAGCCAACTTTCATTTTCTCTTGCCAAAGCGCAGGTTAGCGGGGTTGCTTTGGCGCGTGAATGGGGAAACCGGCCAGCCAACCATGCCACGCCTGATTTGTTGGCTAAAGCGGCCAAAGCCCTGGCGAAACACCCCTCTATTTCCTGTGAAGTTCTTGGGCTGAAAGAGGTATTGCGTTTAGGCATGGGCTCATTCGCTGCTGTTGCTCAAGCATCATCCCAGCCACTTCGGTTCATCATTCTGAATTACAAAGGCACAAATGCTTCGAAACCCCCAGTCGTATTGGTGGGCAAAGGGATAACTTTTGATACTGGCGGCATTTCGCTCAAACCTGGCCCGGGCATGGATGAAATGAAATTTGACATGTGCGGTGCAGCCAGCGTGCTGGGCACTTTTGAAGCACTGGCCCACTTAAAACCCAACGTAAACGTGGTTGGTTTGATACCTGCTTGCGAAAATATGCCGGGCGGTCAAGCCCTCAAGCCAGGCGATGTTGTCACAAGTATGAGTGGACAAACCATTGAAATATTGAATACCGATGCAGAAGGTCGGTTGATACTTTGCGATGCTCTCACCTATGCCAAGCGTTTCAAACCGACTGCAGTTATTGATATTGCCACTTTGACGGGTGCTTGCGTGATCGCCCTCGGACATTTGCGCAGTGGTTTGTATGCGACCGACGAAAAACTTGCGCAGCAACTGTTGCAGGCAGGTGAACAAAGCCTTGATTTGTGTTGGCGTATGCCGTTGGACGAGGAATACGCCGATGGCTTGAAATCCAATTTTGCAGATGTGGCCAACGTTGCTGATCGTGCAGCTGGTTCAGTCACTGCCGCAAAGTTTCTGGAACGCTTTGCCAAAGACTTCCCTTGGGCACATTTGGACATTGCTGGTACAGCTTGGAAAAGCGGTGCAGCCAAAGGCGCAACGGGGCGACCTGTGCCCGCTTTGCTTGCCTATGTCATGATGCAGGCAAACTTGTCTCCAAAACCCGCTTCAAAAACATCAGCTCCAACAAAAAAATAATCCTGTCTACTGTTGGGAAACCGCTCCTATGACTGAAATTGCCTTCCATTTCAATACGACTGACAAGCTGGATTACGCTTGCCGCTTGTTGAGGAAAGCGTTTGCAAACGCTGCCAAGGTAGTGGTGACTGGAGAGGAACAACAATTGCATGCACTTGATTCGGCTTTGTGGTCATTCAGTGCACAAACTTTTATTCCCCATTGTATTTACGATGCAAGTATCGAAACGTTGACGCATACACCTGTGGTGTTGGTCCCTGGTTCGCAATTGCCAGAAACGCTATTACACAGGCATGTATTGTTGAACTTGGGACAAGGCTTGGTCAAAGGCTTTGAAGCCTTTGAGCGCATCATTGAAATTGTTTCTGTGAATGATGAAGACAAAAGTCAGGCGAGAAAACGATGGAAATATTATGCGGACAGAGGCTACGCATTGCTTCGACATGATGTAGCTACTGTCGCACCATGAACAAGCCGGTTTCACCTCACACACAGGTACCGCAATTGAAGGATGTGATCCGCATCAATGATTCTTTACGACCGGCTGTGCTGCCTTGGAGTCCCAAAGTGCTAGTCAGAGATGCCTTGAAGAGTGAATATTTGGTCCAAGATGTTTTGGCCGAGGAAGTGATTGAACGGGTGCAGAATCGCATCACTGACATCATGCCTGAGCTTATCCGCGAAGCTGTCGAACATGTGTTGACAGAGCACGCCAAAAAAACAAATGGATAATCTTTTTGATAAGTTTTAGTAGGTAACTTTATGCAATTACCCACTTAACAATCAGTATTTCCTATAGTTGTCTTTAGGAATTGTTTTTTTAGTAACATGCGTTTGCAATCACTTGCAATCAACCATAAATTCTAGGGGATCATCTTGAAAAATCAACTCACGCTACTAGCACTTGCAGCCTGTTTCGGTGGAACTGCGTTCGCACAGGACATCGTCAAAATTGGACACGTCGCACCTCTAAGTGGGCCGATCGCTCACTTAGGTAAAGACAATGAAAATGGGGCTCGCCTGGCCGTCGAAGAGCTCAATGCAAAGGGCGTCACTATTGGCGGTAAAAAAGTTAAATTTGAATTGCTAGCGGAAGATGATGCTGCCGATCCCAAACAAGGCACTGCAGCTGCTCAAAAACTGGTTGACCAAAAGGTGAACGGCGTGGTTGGTCATTTAAATTCAGGCACATCTATTCCGGCATCCAAGATATACAGCGATGCGGGTATTCCACAAATTTCACCCTCATCCACCAACCCTAAATTCACCCGACAAGGCTATAAAACAACTTTTCGTGTGGTGGCAGACGACGTTCATCTGGGTGGAACCCTTGGTCGATACGCTGTTCAAAAATTGAGTGCAAAAAATATTGCTGTGATTGATGACAGAACTGCTTACGGTCAAGGTGTTGCCGATGAGTTTGAAAAGGCTGCTAAAGCAGCTGGCGCCACCATTGTGGGTCGCGAATTCACAACGGATAAAGCAACTGACTTCACAGCCATTTTGACCACCTTGAAGGGCAAGAAGCCTGATGTGATTTTTTTCGGTGGAATGGACGCGGTAGCTGGTCCGATGATCAAACAAATGAAAGCGCTTGGCTTGAACACCAAGTTTATGGGCGGTGACGGTATTTGTACCGGTGAACTGGTGAAATTGTCTGGAGACACCATTGCTGACAACCAAGTGTATTGCGCTGAAGCTGGCGGTGTTGAAGGTCCTCAGGAAAAGATTCTGGCTGATTTCAACGCGAAATTTAAAAAGCGTTTTAACGCTGATGTACAAATCTACGCACCCTATGTTTATGACGCAGTGAATGTCATGGTAGATGCCATGGTTAAAGCCAATTCATCTGACCCAGCCAAATACCTGCCTGTACTTGCAAAGACAGCAGGTTACAAAGGTGTGACCGGAGACATCGGATTTGATGACAAAGGCGATATCAAGAATGGTGCATTGACATTGCATTCATTCAAGGCTGGTAAAAAAATAACTATTGCTGTGGTTCGTTAACCTAGCACAAGTCTTAATTTCCAGCTCGTTTTTTGCCAGGATAAAACTTCCTGTTGAAGCAAATGTGTGGACTGAGGGAACCGCTGTGACCACAGCGGTTCTATTTTTAAATCAAAGCACCGAGGCGACTCTTTGGATTTTTCAATTCGCAAAAGTGCGCTTTCTGGATCTCTTCTTGCGTGACACAAAATGACGGCGAGACGTAAGCTCAGTAATTGGTAAACCAAATGCTCATCTTCAAAATCCACATCCAGCTTTCTCAATTTGCCCTTATGGCCAAGTACCAACAAACTTAACCTATGCAATTCATGTTTCGCAAATCCAGGCGTATCTGTGTTTTCGATAATGTAGGCGCCGTGTTTGTGAGAATCTGTATGTGAAATCAAATTACCTATCTCATGCAGTTGTGCTGCCCAGTCTAATTTTTTCTTTAATCGTGTCCACTCAGGAGCGCCTTCATCGTAAGTCTGTAATGAACTAAGAAATTCAGAGGCTAATCTGCTAACCCTTTGCGCTTGTGATGCATCAGCTTGAAAGGTTTTACGCAAAGCGGCGATTGTCATTGCACGTATGTCTTTGTCTTCATCTTCTCTGTCAATGAGGTCATACAAGACCCCGTGCCTTAGTGCACCTGGAGTGACTAGGAGTTCATTGATGCCAAACAAATCAAGTAAGGCGCTTAGTACGCTCAAACCTCCAGCTATCACCGCTTTTCGATCCTCTTTGATACCCTCTAAGCGCAATTTATCCACGTGACCGATGCGAATCAATTCATTCTTTAACCAATCAATCCCTTCTTGTGTGATTCTGTCTGATGGCCACCCAGCTTGAGTCAGCGCTTCTGAAACTGCACTCACGGTACCGGAGGACCCGTACGCTTTGTCCCAAGCGTCTTTTGCAAAAATAGGCAAAGCTTCATCCAATATGGCCTTGGCTGCAATTTCCGCTCGTTGGAATGAGCTGGCAGAGAATTCGCCGGAGGAGAAATATTTCATACTTGATGCCACACTGCCCACACGGTATGACTCAAGCTGCAGTGCCTCTTTATTTTTTCCGATGATAAATTCTGTAGACCGACCACCGATATCAATAACAAGCCTGCGCTCATCAGATGAGGGAAGTAAATGAGCAACACCTTGGTAGATCAATCGCGCTTCTTCTCTGCCAGAAACAACTTCGATAGGAAAACCCAGTATTCGGTTGGCTTTTTCAAGAAACATTTTTGCGTTACGCGCTTCCCTGAGGGTCTGAGTCGCAACAGCTCTGACTTGAGTTGGTTCAAAACCTGAGAGTCTCTCTGCAAATCTTGCGAGGCAATCCCATCCCTTTTCCATCGATGAAACGCTTAAGTTTCTATCCTGATCAAGCCCGCTGCCTTGTCTGACTGCTTCTTTGAGATACTCATACCGTTGAAACAAACCATTGTTAAATCGACAAATCTCCAGTCTGAAACTGTTGGATCCAAGGTCAATTGCCGCCAGAAGGGTTCCGTTTTTCATTGTTGATCTGAGTTAAGGCGTGGAGAAAATAAAAAGTCTGAATACATTAAATAGCACATTAGTAATAAGAAAAAAACTTTCAGTTGAGATCTTACTCTCAAAATTGCAATTTAAGAGAACACGATGGACATGAAACTGTCATATTTTTCGCCTACATTCATTTCATCCTAATTTAGTTATAGACAGTTTTTTCTCAAGGAGTGCTCGTGAATTTTTCAAGAAACCTGATTTCCGCAGTTTTTACAGTAGCAATTTCAGCAAGTGCTTTTGCTTCCGACATCACCGGCGCTGGTGCTACTTTTCCATACCCCGTTTACAGCAAATGGGCTGAAGCTTTCAAAGAAAAATCTGGTGTCGGTGTGAACTACCAATCCATCGGCTCATCAGGTGGCATCAAGCAAATCAAAGCTAAAACTGTTGACTTTGGCGCCACTGATGCACCGTTAAAGGCTGATGAAGTTGAAAAAGAAGGTTTGGTTCAATTCCCCGCAGTCATTGGTGGTGTAGTTGCTGTGGTTAATTTATCCGGCGTCAATCCTGGTGATATCAAATTGACAGGTGAGTTGCTTGCAAAAATTTTCATGGGCTCCATCACTACATGGAATGACAAGCAAATCAAAGAGATGAACCCCAATGTGAAATTGCCAGACGAATACATTACCGTGATTCACCGTGCTGATGGATCTGGAACCACCTACACATTCACTGAATATTTGTCTAAGGTAAGTCCAGATTGGAAAGACAAAGTGGGTTTTGGTGCTTCCGTTAAATGGCCTGCAGCAACCTCTGTTGGTGGAAAAGGCAACGAAGGTGTTGCAGCTAACGTCAGCCGTGTCAAAAATTCTATTGGCTATGTTGAGTACGCATATGCTAAGAAAAATAAACTTTCACACATCAACTTGAAAAATAAAGACGGCAACATCGTTGAACCTGATGATTTGACGTTCGCCGCTGCTGCTGCTGGCACCGATTGGTCTAAGTTTCCTGCCATGGCTGCATCTTTAACAGATGCTTCAGGTGCAAAGTCTTGGCCCATTACCACAGCAACTTTTATTCTGATGTACAAACAGCCTACCAACAAGGCGGCAGCAGCTGATGCACTCAAGTTTTTTGATTTTGGTTTCAAGGACGGCAAAAAAATGGCAATTGATCTGGACTATGTTCCATTGCCAGATTCCACCACTGATTTCATACGCAAAAACGTATGGTCTAAAATCGAAACTAAATAATTTAAAAGTCTTTTGAATAGCTGATCAACCGAAGACCTCAGGTCTTCGGTTGAAACCTTTAGACACTTGGTTATATATCGACAATGAACAATCCTAAAAATAATAAATTAGCAAATATTGGGAAATTAAAGTTAATGCGCTTACAGGACTTCGTCTTTGAGCATCTCACGCTTTTATTTGCTGGTACCACGCTTCTTGCTTTATCAGGGATTATTATTTCTTTAGCTGTCAGCGCTTGGCCAGCATTAGAAGCTTTCGGCTTTCCTTTTTTTTACACCATCGAATGGGACATCATTAATTCTGAATTCGGTGGATTGATTGCTATTTTTGGAACTCTATCAACCGCTTTGATCGCCATTCTTATAGCTGTTCCGCTGGCTTTTGGCATTGCAGTCTTTTTGACTGAGATTTGTCCGATGAATTTAAGGCGTCCACTGGGTACTGCTGTCGAATTACTGGCTGCAGTTCCTTCAATTATTTATGGCATGTTTGGATTATTTGTTTTTGCTCCGTTATTTGCAGAATATGGCCAGCCATTTCTGGCTTCAACATTAGGCCAACTCCCTTTTCTTTCCATTTTCTTTGCCGGCGCTTTTAACGGAATTGGTATCTTGGCTGCTGGATTGATTTTGTCCATGATGATTCTTCCTTTTATCGCATCTGTCATGCGCGATGTTTTCGAAATCGTTCCTCCTGTATTGAAGGAATCTGCATACGGTTTGGGATGCACAACTTGGGAAGTGGTCACTCAGATTGTTTTACCTTATACAAAAGCAGGAGTGATTGGTGGAATCATGCTGGGGTTGGGTCGTGCGTTGGGAGAGACAATGGCAGTTACATTTGTTATTGGTAATGCTCATAAACTGTCCTCGTCATTATTTTCTCCTGGAAATTCCATCGCTTCCACGCTCGCTAATGAGTTCGGTGAAGCAGAACCAGGTCTGCATTACTCTTCTTTATTTGCTTTAGGTCTTGCCTTGTTCGTGATTACCTTGATTGTTCTTTCATTGGCCAAATGGATGCTGATCAGGGCGGAAGCCAAAAAAGGCATGAAAACATGAGACATCTTAATGATCAACACTCCTTCTGACACTTACAGTCAAGCTGCAAGTCAAATTAATATGAGCCAACAATCCAATTTCAATGCGTCTATCTACGCAAAGCGTAAAAGGCAAAACTTGATTGGTTTGCTTTTGTCGATATCTGCAATGGTTGTTGGCTTGGCATTTTTATTTTGGATATTAGGATTGCTTTTCTTCAAGGGATTTTCTGTCCTGAGTTTTGACCTATTCGTGAATAAAACTCCTGGGCCTGACAGCGATGGCGGGGGGCTTGCCAATGCAATACTTGGAAGTTTGATGATTGTGTTTTCCTGTACGCTTGTAAGTACGCCGATTGGTGTAATGGCTGGAATCTATTTATCTGAGTTTGGAAAAAACAGTCCATTTGCCAACATAACCAGATTCTTAAACGACATCATGTTGTCCGCCCCATCGATTGTGATTGGTTTATTTGTATACGCACTTGTGGTGGTGAACGCAAAACATTTTTCTGGTTGGGCCGGAACGTTGGCACTCAGTTTAATCGCCATACCAGTCGTCGTCAGAACCACAGAAAACATGTTGAGTTTGGTGCCAGTGAGTCTGCGAGAAGCAGCATTTGCTTTGGGCGCACCCAAGTGGAGAGTATCTACATTTATTGTTTTGAAGGCAGCCCAAAGTGGCGTGATGACGGGTGTATTGTTGGCTTTAGCACGAGTCAGTGGTGAGACAGCACCCTTGCTATTTACGGCTCTCAATAATCCATTTTTAAGTTTCAATATGAATGCACCAATGGCAAATCTGCCTGTGGTTATTTTTCAATTCGCCATGAGTCCATACCAAAATTGGGTTGACTTGGCTTGGGCTGGCGCTTTATTGATCACTTTGGCTGTTCTTGGCTTAAATATATTGGCCAGGGTTTACTTCCGCAATAAAGTGTCTCTTTGACCACTGATATTTTTGAGAGAAATCACAATGTCTACTACTGAAATGCCCGTGTTAACAAAGCAAAAAAATATTCTTGAAGCCAGAAATTTAAATTTTTATTACGGCAATTTTCATAGCCTAAAAGATATCAATTTAGATATTCAAGAAAACAGTGTCACTGCATTCATTGGGCCTTCAGGTTGCGGCAAATCTACATTACTGCGAACCTTTAACCGTATGTATGACCTCTATCCTGGCCAAAGAGCGACAGGAGAAATTAATTTCAAAGGGGAGAATATTCTTGCCTCTAACCAAGACTTGAATTTGTTGCGAGCACGTATAGGAATGGTTTTTCAAAAACCGACCCCTTTTCCAATGTCAATTTATGACAATATTGCTTTTGGTGTTCGTCTTTATGAAAATTTGTCCAGAAGCGAAATGGACGATAGAGTTGAATGGGCACTTCAAAAAGCGGCTATCTGGAATGAAGTGAAAGACAAGTTAAGCCAAAGTGGTTTATCTTTGTCTGGTGGTCAGCAGCAAAGATTATGCATAGCAAGGGGCATAGCGGTTAAGCCGTCTATATTGTTACTTGACGAACCAACGTCAGCGCTTGACCCTATATCAACAGGTAAAGTGGAAGAATTGGTATCAACGCTAAAGAGTGAATACACCGTTGTGATTGTTACGCATAATATGCAGCAGGCCGCAAGGGTTTCAGATTACACGGCATATATGTATCTAGGTGATCTGGTTGAATTTGGTGATACTGAGCAAGTGTTTTTTAAACCCAAACGAAAAGAAACTGAAGACTACATCACAGGTCGTTTTGGCTAATTTATTTTTTTCTAAGGACTTTCATGCCTGATAAACACTTATCCTCACAGTTTGATAATGAACTCAATGGGGTTTCATCTCGTTTGATGGAGATGGGCGGCTTGGTTGAATCTCAAATTCAACAAGCTGTATATGCACTTTCTTTGTTTGTTGAAGAAGTTGCAGATCAAGTGATCAAAACTGAAAACCAAGTGAATATGATGGAAGTGGAAATTGACCGTGAGTTGTCTACCATCATCGCTCGCCGACAACCTACCGCCAAGGACTTACGCTTGTTGATGGCCATTTCAAAAGCAACGGCCAACTTAGAGCGTGCCGGTGATGAGGCCAACAAAATTGCGCGGATGGTTAAATCGCTTATTAACAATGGCAGTTTGAGATCTCTGCCATCATCTGAGTTGCGCCTAGCTACTGAAATGGCCAGCGGTTTACTTCGAAAATCATTAGATGCATTCGCACGATTGGATACATCGACAGCACTCACTATATTGAAAGAAGATGATTTAATTGACAAAGAGTTTGACGGTTTCGTTCGTAAATTAATCACCTACATGATGGAGGATCCCAGAACCATTAGTTCAAGTTTGGATTTACTCTTCGCAGCAAAAGCACTTGAACGAATTGGTGATCATGCTAAGAATATTGCTGAATTGATTATTTATATCGTTAAAGGTGAAGATGTACGGCACACTTCACTGGAGCATATTGAGTCAACACTTCAATAAATCATGCGTCATTTACCCAAGGTTTTGATAGTAGAAGATGAGCCATCTATTGCAGAATTAATCTGCATCAATCTGAGGCATAACGGTTTAACTCCAACTTGGGTTGAGAATGGAGAAAAAGCCCAAATTTCCATTGATGAAGTTTTACCAGATGTCATTCTTCTGGACTGGATGTTGCCAGGTCAGAGCGGAATCTATTGGGCCCGAAAATGGCGAAATGATTCACGCACTAAAACCATTCCCATACTTTTCTTGACAGCTAAAAGTGAAGAAATTGACAAAGTTTCTGGTCTGGATGCAGGTGCAGATGATTACATTACCAAGCCCTTCTCTACTCAGGAATTGATGGCGCGTATCAGATCCGTTTTGCGCAGACGATCACCGCAGCAGGCTGAAGATGCCATCACCATTGGTGAATTGCATTTAGATGGAGCGACTCACCGAGTAACTTTATCAGGCATGCTTTTGAAAATGGGTCCAACTGAATTTAAGCTGCTCAATTTTTTGATGCACCATACTGAAAGAGTCCACAGCAGGTCACAGCTTTTGGATAAAGTATGGGGAGACCATGTATTTATCGAGGAAAGAACAGTAGACGTTCACGTTAAGCGATTGCGCGAAGCCTTGGGGCAAGCGGGCGACATGATTGAAACTGTAAGAGGCGTAGGATATAGATTTACAAATCAATCACATACTTAAAACTGCCATAATCTTTAAATGATTGGTAGATTGATTAGCTTAATATTTTGGCTTTGCATTGGTTCAGGTATCGGTATATTTTTATCAGATAATTCTGGTCAGTGGCTGCTTTATGCAAGCTTAGGGATGCTATCAGTAGTTACAGTTTTGTATTTGTTGGAAGTTAGTCAAGTAGAAAAATTATTTCAATGGATCAGACAACCCGAGACAAATTCCAGTATAAAAATTGGTGCTCGATTTGCTGATGCTATCAATCGAATCTCTCGATTGATTAACAATAAAGATAAATTAAGGTTGGTAAGCGAAGAAAGTTTACGGCAATTTCTAGCAGCCATCCAAGTATCACCACATGGTGTCATTATTTTAGATAAAGACATGAGAATCCAATGGAGCAATCAAACCTCATCACAACACCTTGGTTTAGATGCTAATTTGGATTTACAGCAATTGATAGGTAATATGCTTCGTAATCCTACTTTTACAGATTATGTGAATTCAAAATCTTTTGACCATGAGATCATTATTGAAGGTCGATTGCATCGGGTAGATAGACCACATAAATTGGGTATTCAATTGTTTCCTTATGGCGACGGCCGTATGCTTTTATTGTCGCGTGATGTGACGTTGATTGAACAAGCAGAAACTATGCGCAGAGATTTTGTTGCAAATGTTTCTCATGAAATTCGAACTCCACTGACTGTTCTCTCAGGATTTATAGAAACCCTTCAGTCCTTACCTCTGAATAAGGATGAACAGGATAGATACTTGGAATTGATGGCAAAACAATCGTATAGATTGAAGTCGCTTGTTGAGGATTTACTTACCTTATCTCGACTCGACGGACGTCCTTTGCCTAGTCATAATCAATGGGTATCTTTGCAAAAGATATTTAAACAACTTGAAGATGAAGCTGTTGGTCTTTCTTTTAAATTACATTCATTTGAAACTGAAAAACAATCAATTAAATTTGTTATTGATAAAAATTCTATTGATACAGAAATTTTAGGTTCTTCAACTGAATTGATAAGTGCATTTTCAAATTTAATCAGTAATGCAGTTAGATATACACCTGCCAATGGTGAAATTCTTGTTTCTTGGAACGAATTCGACACAAAAGGAGTTTTTAGTGTGAAAGATTCAGGGCAAGGAATAGCGCCTGAGCATTTTCCACGCTTGTCAGAGCGGTTTTATCGTATAGATAGAAGTCGATCCAGGGACACGGGAGGTACAGGTCTGGGTTTGGCTATAGTCAAACATGTCATGCAACGTCATGAAGGCACGATGGAGATTGAGAGTAAGCTGAATATCGGGTCAAAATTTACGCTTACTTTTCCTGCATCCAGAATGCGTAAAAAACCTATGATTAATCCTGAGTGATTTTGTTTTTCGGTAAATTCTTTATGATGATGTATATCAAGCAAATACAAACAAATGCCAATGCAATCACACTCATTATCCAAAATGCTTCCGGTGACTCCATCGGAGCATACATTCCTAAGCCCTTATAGGCAAGAAAATATCCTCCAGTTAAACCTATCCCCCAAAGCATAGTTCCGTATACGATAAATGGAAGTAAAGCAATTTTAAAACTTCTAAGTATAAAAAAACACAAAGTTTGTATTGCATCTCCAACATGGAAGAACCCTACCAAAATCAATAACTTGGCAGCAACTTGTTTAACCGATTCGTCTTTTGCATATAAATCAGCAATTGAATCTGAAAATAGAAAAAGAATACACGCTATAAAAGTTGATTCTAAAATAATTACTTGAAAACCGATGCGAATAACTTTAAGAACATTTAAATTATTTTTTGCACCTATCCAATAACTCAATCTTGCACTGACAGCAATCGAAAATGAAAGTGGAATCATATAAATAAGTGCCGTCATATTCGCTGCAATCTGATGACTGGCAGTAGCCATTGTCCCTAAGCGGGCAATGAATAGTGCCATTAAAGTGAAAGACGTTACCTCAACTAAAACGCTGAATCCATTCGGAATTCCTAACTTCACCATTTTCATGAGCTTAACTAAGTCGGGTTTTTCCAGAGAGCACCACACTTGAAAACTTTTATATATTTCATTGGTATGTAAAAGCCAGATGGCTACGAAGCACATCAAATAGCTGACAATCACGGTAGCAAGTGCACAACCCAGAATTCCGAGTCCGGGATACTCAGTTGTCCCAAATGTTAGAAGAATGGAAAGTGGTATTTTGACAATCAGCGCTGATATTTGTATCCAAGTGATGAGCCTAGGTTTTCCAATACTTTGATTCAAAGAACTGTAGAGCCTAAAGAATAGTGCTGCTGGTATTGCAATTGCAAGAGTGCCTAGGTAAGTTTGAATATATGGTTGAACTGATTCAGGTACTTGTGTCAGGTGCAATAAAAAATAAGGAGAAAGAAGAATCATTGCGCCTAATATGGACAATATCAACCATATATATAGCGCTTGTCTGAAATGGTATCCGATCGACTCTAGCTTTTTCGCTCCAAATAGCTCTGCAAATATAGGGAGTAAGGCTTGAATAACACCCAAAAGTGAAACATATACAGAAATATATATGGCAGAGCTGACCGATAAAACTGCGAGAGCTTGGGGTTCATATCTGCCGGCAATCACAGTGTCCGTGACGCCAAAAGCAACGACAGCTATTTGGCCAAGGAGCACAGTTCCAGCATGTTTTAGGATGATCTTTTTTTCAGTCATGTTTGGATGGTGCCACTCGTTTATAAATCGAAATTACGTCATTTTTATCACCAGGTCTCACCATAGTTTGTTGGAATAGCCATTCAGATTTATTCGGGATAGATGGTGTGGTTTTTTGTGAAGGCTTTATCAAGAGCCAATGACACGTCTGCTTAGGTTCAGAAATATGTTCAAAAACAAAATTTCCGTGAAAACTAAAACCTGCGATTTGATGTCTGTCTATGTTCGAAAAATAAATGCAAGTGTCATTGCCAATGATTTGACGTAATTGTTGAGTCCATGTTCTATAACTCAATGCATGGTCAAGAAATGGCAGCCATAAAGTCATAAGCAATATCCAGCATAAACTTGTGCCGCCGGCTGGAAGTATCAAACTTTTCCAGAGTGCCGATGGATGACGACCGACTCTCCAAATGACCAATTTAATCCAAAATACGGTTGCAGCGACTGCTGTTATCAATGGTAAGAGTTGAAATTGATGCATGTAACCAGGTACCAATTTATAGACATTTAAAGCGGGTTGAGTGGGTATACCTGTTTCAAGTGAAATCCATACTATCCAAATAGCCAAAGCACACACAGTAAAAAATAACAGTGTGAACCAATCGACTAATGAAGCAGCTGCTCTGCTGAATGTGGGTAATGCAAAAGCGGCGAGGGCAGAAATACTTGGCAACACAAGCAGCAATGTTCTGTCAGGATTTTCAGTAAATAAGCTAGAAAATAATGTGATAACAAAAAAGAAAATAGGGATCGTAAGGTGCTGAGTCCATGCTTGCTGTTGCCAATGACTTCGCCATTTCCAAATGCTCCAAGCTGCAAGAGGCCATGCGGGCCAAAGAAACCAAATCAATAACTCTGCTTGCTCTTTGATTTTGGCTCTCAATTCATAAGTTTTGACTATGCGCCATTGCCAGAGTTCCAAGTAAAAAATGAGAGAAACAATAGAAATAAAAGCTACAACTAGAAACAGTTTTTGATTTTTGGTTGATTGAGGATGCTGTAACCATAGAATGGATATACCTGCAAAAAAAATTGAACCTATAGTTGGCGCACCACTTAAGCTCAGAAGTATTGAACTAAGCAAGACACCCATTATTCCGATGGTTGGATAAAAAGCCAGGCTGGCAGCACTTGCAAAAATAATGCATACAGAATTAAGTTGAAACGCCATCGGAGTAATTTCATGGCTGGGTAATGCCAATCCAAGGCATGCAATGTAAGCCAATAAACCTGCGTCAGCCATTGACCATGCGTAATCTTTAGGGTTTGCTTGACCGCCAAAAGCAAATGCGACAGGTTGAGCTTTGGGGTTTCTTCCCAAAAAATATATGCCAAGCCACAAACAACCCATTCCTAATAGATTAAAAAGTGCAAATACACTTCTAGCAGCAATATCGGGACTTAACCATGTAAGCCACTGCATGGCAAGCATACCAAGCCAATAGGGCAATAACGCATCCAGTTCAGGCGCTATTCCCGCCATATTGATGTTAAATAACGAGGATGAGTGATTGGCTAAACTCATCATATAACCTAGCGAGGTTAAATCAATACTTTTCCATGGGTCTCGGCCAAATGAACCTGTTAAAACGTAAATGACGCATAAAGCGATTAATGCGTATTTCGGCAATCGTTGGACTGCAAGATCAGATACGATTGCCGGCGATGGCGTATTCATCTTTGGTTAATTTAGTCAACTACATTTGATTTCAGAAATAAAAAAAGCAGCCTATTAAGCTGCTTTTTTCCAGAGAGCAATGGTTATTTAGCTGCAGTTTTACCGTATTTGTTGCGGAATCTTTCAACTCTACCGCCCATGGTATCAACTGATTTTTGCGTGCCAGTATAAAAAGGGTGAGATTCACTAGAAGTATCCAATTTGTAAAGTGGAAGTTCGCGACCATCGTCCATCTTGATGGTTTCTTTGGTATTAGCGCATGTGCGAGTAACAAATTTGAATCCGTTTGATAAGTCTACAAAGCAGACTTCGCGGTACTCGGGGTGAATATTTTCTTTCATATCATTTCCTTGTCATTTCGACAGCCACAAGAGCCTATCCCTTGCACTTTTCGGTAACCTAGTATTATGCACGAACTGACTAGCCACCGCGTCGCATCATGTCAAAGAAATCAACGTTGGTTTTCGTGGCCTTCATGTTTTTAAGCATCAATTCCATGGATTCAATTTCATCTAAATTGTAGATGAATTGTCTTAATATTCTTGATTTCTGTAGTATTTCAGGACTGAGCAGGAGCTCCTCTCTGCGTGTACCGCTGCGATTGAGTTGAATGGCAGGAAATACTCTCTTTTCATACAAGCGACGATCAAGATGGATTTCACAATTACCGGTTCCTTTGAATTCTTCAAAGATTACTTCATCCATTCTGCTTCCAGTATCAATCAAAGCGGTAGCAATGATGGTTAAAGAACCACCTTCCTCCACTTTTCTGGCTGCGCCGAAAAAGCGTTTAGGCCGTTGTAATGCATTTGAATCAACACCGCCTGTGAGTACTTTTCCTGAGCTAGGAACAACGTTGTTGTAAGCCCTTGCCAGACGAGTGATGGAGTCAAGCAAAATAACAACATCTTTTTTCAGTTCTACCAGACGTTTTGCTCTTTCTATTACCATTTCTGCGACATGAACGTGTCGAGCGGCTGGCTCATCAAAGGTCGATGCTATGACTTCACCTTTGACGCTGCGTTGCATTTCTGTGACTTCTTCTGGTCGTTCGTCAACCAGTAAAACCATGACATGACTCTCCGGATAGTTGGCGGAAATAGCATGTGCGATGTGCTGCATCATCACAGTCTTGCCACTTTTTGGTGGTGCAACAAGAAGTGCTCTTTGACCTTTTCCAATAGGAGCGATGATGTCAATGATACGGCCGGTGATATTTTCTTCGCCCTTGATATCTCGCTCTAACCTCATTTGTTCTTTAGGGAACAAAGGGGTTAGATTTTCAAACATTACTTTATGCTTGTTGTTTTCAGGAAGATCACCGTTGACTTGATCAAGTTTGGTTAGAGCAAAATATCGTTCACCATCTTTGGGTATTCGAACTTCACCCTCAATCATGTCGCCCGTATGAAGATTAAAGCGCCTGACTTGACTTGGGCTGATGTAAATATCGTCTGTACTGGCCGTATAACTCGTGTCAGGACTGCGTAAAAAACCAAAACCATCCGGCAGTATTTCAAGAACACCATCAGCAAAAACCTGTTCACCTGCACGAGCCCGTTTTTTGATAATGGCAAACATTAACTCTTGTTTGCGCATTCTTCCGGTATTTTCAATTTCTAATTCTTCAGCTTGTTTCAATACTTCGGACACATGAAGAGCTTTGAGTTCATTCAGATGCATAGGGGTACTCCTTTAGGAGTTCATTCATAGTGGCGGGGGGAAGTGATCAGACTGAAAGTCTGCAATGAGAACGTGAATGACTGCTGAGGGAGTACGCAGTAATCACGTGGTCTTATTATGGCACGAAAAAAACATGGGAAAATTCAGGCAAGTTGTTGTTCAAGAAACTCCGTGAGTTGGGCTTTACTCATTGCCCCGACTTTTGTTGCAGCAAGTTGGCCATTTTTAAAAAGCATCAAGGTAGGAATGCCGCGTATTCCAAATTTGGCTGGAATATCTCTGTTGTCATCGACATTCATTTTGGTTATTTGCAACTTGTCTTTGTAAGTAGTAGCAGCATCATCAAGGACTGGAGCAATCATTTTGCACGGACCACACCACTCTGCCCAAAAATCAACCAAAACAGTGTCTTTAGAATCAATGACAACTGATTCAAAAGTGCTATCAGTGACATGTTTGATGAGTTCGTTTGCCATGTTTTTCCTTTGTTTAAGACATTTTAAGATAATTTCATTGGGCATAGGCGAGAAAGAAAAAATCAAATTTATTTCTCTAGAATGTTCTGATGTTTACTCACTTGCGACTTCATACGGAATTTTCAATCACTGACGGTACATGCCGCATTGAAGAAGTTGTTGATGCAGCAGTATCAGATCATCAAACTGCTATCGCCATCACTGATCTCAATAATCTTTTTGCTGCAGTCAAATTTTATACAGCTTGCAGAAAGGTTGGTATCAAACCTATTCTTGGAAGTGAAATTCATGTGTTATTTCCGGGGCTCGACGAGCTTTCTAAATTGGTATTTTTGGTCAAAAATGAAAAAGGATACTTTCACCTATCTAAGTTATTGACCATGCTTTGGACAGATCAGGCTGGTAAGAATCAACCTTGTCTCAATTGGGCTGAAGTAGTTAAATTTTCTGACGGCTTAATTTTGTTGTCCGGCGCACAGCATGGACCCCTAGGGCAAACGTTGAAAGTCGGCAACCGTCATAGCGCACAAGAAATAGCTATTGAAATAGCAAATGTTTTTAAAGATAGCTTTTATATTGAATTACAACGGTGTGGGCGTGTTGATGACGAAATTTATATTTCACAAGCTTTAGAACTGGCTTCAGATTTGCAATTACCTGTTGTAGCTACCCATGCCATCCAATATCTAAAACCTGAGGACTTTGATGCGCACGAAACAAGGGTGTGTATTTCTCACGGAGAAATACTCGGCAATCCTAAACGTATGCGCAGATTCACGCGGGAACAATTTTTTCAATCGACATCGCAGATGTTGGAACTCTTTAAAGATATCCCATCAGCAATATCAAACAGTGCTGAGATTGCAAAGCGTTGCAATTTGAGTTTGACATTAGGTAAACCGCAATTGCCAGCTTTTCCTACGCCAGTGATTGAAGGGACAGCAAAACCCGTTGATATTTATTTCAGAGAAGTTTCCTATGAAGGTCTAGCTAACCGTTTGGCTATGTTGTTCCCAGATCTGACTGAACGTGAGAAGCACAAACACATTTACGTCGACCGACTTGATTTTGAAATTAAAACAATTTTGGAAATGGGGTTTCCAGGTTATTTTTTAATTGTCAGTGATTTCATTAATTGGGCTAAAAAAAATGGATGTCCTGTAGGACCTGGTCGGGGATCGGGAGCAGGCTCTTTAGTGGCGTTCGCCTTAAACATCACCGATCTTGACCCACTTAAATACAACTTGCTTTTTGAGCGATTTCTCAATCCTGAGCGGGTATCCATGCCCGACTTTGATATCGATTTTTGTCAATTGAACAGGGACCGAGTCATTGACTATGTAAAGAATCAATATGGCCGTGAAGCAGTGAGTCAAATTGTCACTTTCGGAACTATGGCGGCTCGCGCAGCCATACGTGATGTTGGTAGAGCTTTAGATATGAGTTATTCTTTTTGTGAAGGCTTATCGAAGTTAATTCCAAACAAGCCTGGACAACCTATGACGATTGCTTTGGCTATGGAGCAAGAACCCATCCTGTCTCATCGATTCAAGCAGGAGGATGAAGTAAAAATACTAATTAATTTGGCACAAAAGCTTGAGGGATTAACCAGAAATATTGGAATGCACGCAGGGGGTGTATTGATAGCCCCAGGACAGCTGACAGATTTTTGTCCGCTGTATCAGCAACCTGGCAGCCCTGCCGCAGTCAGCCAATTTGATAAAGATGATGTTGAGTCCATAGGCTTGGTCAAATTTGACTTCTTAGGCCTTGCAACTTTAACCATACTTGAAAAAGCAAAAGATTTCATAGTTTCACGTTATCCCGAACACCAACATTTTTCATATGAATCCATCGCACTTGATGATCCTGCAACCTATGAACTATTTTCTAAAGGAAAAACTGAAGCGGTTTTTCAATTTGAAAGCAGGGGCATGCAGGCAATGCTGAAGGATGCAAAACCCAGTCGTTTGGAGGATTTAATCGTTCTAAATGCATTATTCAGACCCGGTCCCATGAGTCTGATTCCAAGTTTCGTTGCACGAAAACATGGAAGAGAAGAGGTCAAGTACCCCCATTCTTTGGCTGAACCTATATTGTCTGAAACCTACGGAATCATGGTTTATCAAGAACAAGTGATGCAAATAGCGCAGGTGCTTGGCGGTTATTCACTGGGTGGCGCTGATCTCCTCAGGCGTGCAATGGGAAAGAAAAAAGCGGATGAAATGGCATTACACAGATCCGTATTCAGAGAGGGTGCTGCCAAAAACCAAATTTCTACTGCACAAGCCGATGCTATTTTTGATTTGATGGAGGAATTCGCTGGCTACGGATTCAATAAATCACATGCGGCAGCTTATTCGCTATTGGCTTACCACACCGCTTGGATTAAAGTTCATTTCCCATCGGAGTTTTTTAGCGCAAATATGACTGTTGAGATGGATGACACGGATAAGCTAAAAATTCTTTACGATGATGCGCTTGAGATGGGAATTACTTTTGAATTTCCTGATATAAATTCTGGTGAATATGGTTTTGTACCAGTATCCAGTAAATCTATCCGATACGGGTTGGGTTCAATTAAAGGAACAGGGCAAGCTGCCATTGAAGATATTTGTAATACCCGATCTAAGACAGGACTGTTTCAAAGTCTGTTTGACTTTTGTTCCAGGGTTGATCGAAATAAAGTCAATAAACGTACTTTAGAAGCTCTGATCAAGGCCGGCGCCTTTGACAAGATTTGGTCTAACAGGAGCGAACTTCTTTCTTCAGTCGGTTTGGCGCTTGAGTTTGCTAATTCTCAAGAAAATAATCTCAATCAGGCTGGACTTTTTGACTTAGGTGATGAGCATGGATCTAGCACCAAAGAACCGCAGTTAATCACACAGCAAGAATGGGGTATCAGGGAAAAATTAACTCAAGAAAAATCTGCTTTAGGTTTCCATTTGTCAGGGCATTTATTCGATGAGGTCGAAAGTGAAGTCAAATCTTTCATCAATTCAAGGTTAACTGACATCACAGAAAGCCGAGAACCGCAATGGGTCGCTGGCATTGTCAGGTCTGAAAGATCAATCAATACTGCCAAAGGGAGATTAAATATTTTTATATTGGATGATGGCAGCAATTCAATAGAAATTACTTGCGATGATTTGGTTTTCAATAAGTTCAAGAATTTCATTAAGGAAGATCAATTAATCATTGCGCTAGTTAAGGTCCAAAGCGACAGGCGAAATACAGGTTTGCGAGTCAGCTTGCTTGAAGTGATGGATTTGACACAAGCAAGATGTCATTTTGGAAAATATTTGATGATTTCCATTCAGAAAAAGACCAATGAAATATCTGAATATTTGAAATTACACACCCAGCATATCTTTTCGATACCTACGCTGCCAAATTCTTCTTTGCTCGGGGTTAGATTACATTTAGAACTTGAACAAGGTGAAGTTGAATTTCAGTTAGGTGAAAAAGCAAAAGTCTATCCGTCTGATGAATTCTTGACTCATTTAAAGTCAAATTTCCGAACAGTTGATTCTCGAATTATTTACCATTAGCTATGTTTTTTAATCTGCCAACCATCATGACCTGGACAAGGATCATTGCCATACCCTTGCTGGTATGGGTATTTCACTGGCCATTGGATATGGGCACGCGTAATTTGATAGCTACTTGCATGTTTGTTGTCTTTGCGCTTACAGACTGGCTGGACGGTTTTTTGGCGCGAAGACTTAATCAGACTTCTGCTTTCGGGGCATTCTTAGATCCAGTGGCCGATAAATTTTTAGTTTGTGCAAGCTTGCTTGTCTTGGTTGACCTCGGACGAGTGGATGTCATTGTTGCACTGTTGATTATTGGTCGTGAAATTGCGATTTCCTCTTTGCGTGAATGGATGGCTCAAATAGGCGCATACAAGTCAGTAGCTGTGCACATGATTGGAAAGCTGAAGACCACAGTACAAATGGTCGCTATTCCGTTTTTAATTTATGACGGCGTCTTATTTGGAACTATTTCTACTGGATTTTGGGGTAACCTTCTCATTTGGCTAGCTTCAATTTTGACCATCTGGTCAATGATTTTTTATATGAAAAAAGCGATACCATTCATCAGAGAAAATGCAAATAAATGAGTAAATAAAAAACCATCTAGAATATGCTTGTGTTTTTTCGAAGGGTTGGTTTTCTGGATTGCACTTTTCGTTACAGCTGCTGTACTTTCTGTCAAATCACGAATTTTTCCAAACTCCTTCGTCTGTGACACTTTTATCAACCGAACAAAACACACCTGTTGTCAAAGGGGCCTTTGTGAATAAATCTGAACTCATTGAACATATTGCATCTGAAGCTGATATATCTAAGGCTGCAGCAACACGCGCACTTGAATCTACCATTGACGCCATCACGGCTTCATTAAAAAAGGGAAATGCCGTCTCCTTAGTTGGTTTTGGCACTTTTGAGGTAACAAAGCGGGCTGAAAGATCCGGTCGCAATCCTGCAACTGGCGCTGCTATTACAATTAAAGCCGCATCGGTTCCAAAGTTCCGTCCTGGCAAGGCCTTGAAAGATGCTTTGAACTGAAAGAGATCACGGTGGGGTGCTTAGCTCAGTTGGTAGAGCGGCGCCTTTACACGGCGTAGGTCGGCGGTTCGAGACCGTCAGCACCCACCAACTCACCTAGGCGAACACTGTTCGCCTTTTCTTTTTTAACTCACATAGCCGCCATGTTTGATTTCATACGCAACCATAAAAAGATCATGCAAATTTTGCTGATCATTCTCATTTTTCCTTCATTTGTGTTGTTTGGTATCGATGGTTACAAGCGATTCAATGGACAAGGTAAAGTTGTTGCAACGGTGGATGGCATTGATATTTCTCAGGACGACTGGGACAAGGCTCATCAAGCTGAAATCACACGCATGCGAGCTTCCATGCCGAATATAGATGTCAGTATGTTTGATACGCCTTCAGTTAAGTATGGTGTTCTTGAAAGAATGGTGCAGTCTAGGGTTTTGGAAGCAAGTGTTCGAAAATTAAATGTCAAAGTCTCAGATGATAAGGTTGCCCAATCCATAGCTGAAATGGAAGTTCTAGCCTCTATTAGAAAACCAGATGGATCCCTTGATTTAGAAAAGTACAAACAACTTTTAGCAGGCCAAGGTATGTCACCCGAAATTTTTGAAGGCCGTTTGCGATCTGATATTGCAGTCAAACAAGTTGTAAATGGTGTTACGCAAAGCAGTGTCTTCTTGCCAGCTCAAATGGACACAGCATTGGATGCCTATTTTCAACAAAGAGAAATTCAAGTCGCCATTTTTTCAGGCTCAGACTATATCGATCAAGCTAAACCTACTGATGATGAAGTTCTTAAATTCTTTAACACTCACAAAGACGACTACAAATCCATTGAGTCTGCAGACATTGAATACGTCGTTTTGAGTCAAGAATCTGTTGAAAAAACCATCACAGTTTCTGAAGCCGAAATTAAAAAATATTTTGAGCAAAATGAAACGAACTTAGCTTCAAAAGAAGAGCGTCGAGCCAGCCATATTTTAATTAATGCCCCTAAGGAAAGCTCCGACACTGAAAAGTCCAAAGCCAGAGAAAAGGCATTGAGTCTTCTTGAACAGGTGAAAAAAAACCCTAGCCAGTTCTCTGAAGTTGCAAAGAAAAATTCCCAGGATCCTGGTTCAGCACCGAATGGCGGTGATCTTGGATTTTTTGCGAAGGGTGCCATGGTGAAGCCTTTTGAGGAAGCAGCATATGCTATGAAAAAAGGCGAAATCAGCGGCATAGTTGAATCAGATTTTGGTTTCCACATCATTCAATTGACCGATATCAAGTCTGCGACTGGTGCGAATTTTCAACAATTGAAAGCCACTTTGGAAGCGGATTTAAAAAAGCAACTGGCACAAAAAAAATATGCTGAAATTGCAGAGCAATTTACCAATATGGTTTACGAGCAATCAGACAACTTCAAGTCTGTTGCTCAAAAACTTAAGCTTGATATACAAACGGCGGTGAACATTACCCGAGATTCAAAGTCAGAAAATAAAATTGCGATCTCTAATCCTAATGTTTTAAAGACGCTTTTTTCACCTGAAAGTATCAAGACTTTGAGAAACACAGAGGCTATTGAGTTTGGGCCTAATCAACTGGTTTCAGCAAGAATTACAAAGTATCACCCCTCCAATTTCCTTTCCTTAGAGGAAGTCAAACCCATTGTGGTTCAAGCAGTTTTAAATCAAAAGTCGATTGCGCTAGCAAAGGAAGATGGTCTGGCCAAATTGGAGCAATGGAAAAAGAACCCCGAGAAGGCTCAGTGGCAAGCACCAGTTATATTGAGTAGGGATCAAAATATGAAACTACCCGCTAACTTGCTAGATGAAGCCTTGCGAGTAGATCCCGCCAAATTACCAGTCATTTCAGGCATTGATTTAGGTTCCAGGGGTTATGGTATTGTCAAGGTTAATAAAATTTTGCCAGCGACAACTCAGGTTAAAACGCCTGAATTGAAGCAAAAATTTATCAAATCCTGGTCAGGTGCAGAAAATCAAGCTTACTTTAGTTATTTGAAAAATGTGTTGAAAGTTTCTATTTACGAACCTGCGCCTGATCAAAGTATGCTGATGAAGTAGTGACTCTAAAGAATCTGAATTGCTAGTTATAATGGTTTCGTGGTGGCTGTAGCTCAGTTGGTAGAGTCCAGGATTGTGATTCCTGTTGTCGTGGGTTCGAGCCCCATCAGCCACCCCAGTACATTCCCTCATTTATCTAAAATCATCGGAGTTCTCAAATGCCTGGACTAGTCCCTGAAATTGATCCTGATGGATTGCTTGAGTTCTCCGTTGTTTACACGGACCGAGCATTGAATCACATGTCTCAGCGTTTTCAGGGCGTGATGAAAGACATATCGAAAATACTCAAAGACGTATACCACGCTCATTCCACTGTACTTGTGCCTGGCAGTGGTACTTTTGGTATGGAGTCTGTCGCCAGACAATTCGCTACAAACAAAAAAGTTTTGGTGATTAGAAATGGTTGGTTCAGTTATCGCTGGTCCCAAATTTTTGAAATGGGTGACATTCCCTCTGAGGCTATCATTTTGAAAGCTCGGCCTTTGAGTTCCGAAAAGAATGCTCCTTGGATTCCATGCCCAATTGAAGATGTTGTCGCCACTATTGAAAAAGAAAAACCTGCTGTCGTTTTTGCTCCCCATGTAGAAACTTCTGCGGGCCTCATATTGCCAGACGAATACATCAAGAAAGTCTGCGCTGCTGTTCATCAGTACGGTGGAATTTTTGTTTTGGACTGTATTGCCTCAGGTGCAATTTGGGTAGACATGAAATCTACTGGTGTTGACGTCATCATCAGTGCACCCCAAAAAGGATGGAGCGGGTCCCCGTGTTGCGCAATGGTCATGCTGAGCCAGCATGCCCGAACGGTCATTGACACTACCCAAGGTACCAGTTTTGCTTGCGATTTGAAAAAATGGCTTCAAATCATGGAAGGCTATGAAAAAGGGACCCACTCCTATCACACTACCATGCCTACAGATGCGCTCACGCAACTTCGTAAGGTCATGCAAGAAACTCAGGCATATGGGTTTGAAAAAGTCAGGCAAGAGCAAATTGAATTAGGTGCCCGTGTCAGGGAATTACTTGAGGGTAGAGGAATTCAAAGTGTTGCTGCAGAAGGTTTTAAAGCGCCAGGTGTCGTGGTAAGTTATACATCTGATCCGGAGATCCAAAACAGCAAAAAGTTTTTGGCCTTGGGTCTTCAAACAGCATCCGGTGTACCGCTTCAATGCGATGAGCCGGCAGATTTCATGACCTTCAGAATCGGTTTATTCGGGCTAGAAAAACTTCATAATATAGAGCGAAGCATTGGTCATTTATCTACTGCACTTGATCACCTAGGATTTAAAGAAAAAGTCGCTATGGCTGCCTGATTTTTGATGATCACCCAACTGGCTGACTTTTTACTGAAAACAGTTTGTTCTTTTTGGATCGGGTTGTTTTTATTCCGATTTTATTGCTACCTGATTAAATTTAATTTAAGTTTATTGGGCGGTAATCTGGGTCAATTTGTTTTTAAAGTGACTGATTGGGCTGTATTACCCTTGAGAAGAATATTGCCTAGGTCGGGTAATTTTGACTCAGCCAGCTTGCTTTGCGCCTTTATTTTCCAATATCTTTTGGTATTGTTTCAAACATTGTTATTGACAGGACATTTCCCTGGGAGCGTCGTAATAGCAATCAGTCTTTTTGAATTGATTTCCACTGTTATTTCAAGTCTGACGGTAGTCATCATTATTTACGCTTTGATGAGTTGGGTAGCAGCCAGAGAAGAAATTAAATATTTCCTTGATATTTTGGTAAGTCCAATACTGACCCCAATCAGAAGAATCACGCCACAACTTGCAGGATTTGATCTGTCAGTTCTTGTTAGCCTTATTTTTTTACAGTTACTAAATATCATTTTAGTAAATATAAAAGTATTAATCTTATTTTGAATTCATTGCAGATGAGATTATTTTCGTAATAAAAAAAGCTGCTCTTAGATGAGCAGCTTTTTGATTGAAATTAACTTCTGGTAATTTATATATCAGAGTCCAGCATTTTGTTGTGCAACCATCATGTAGAGCATGGTAATTGAAAGCAATGTGTTGACACGTGATGTCAACATAGCTGTTCTGGCAGCTTTTGCTTTTTCAGGAGCTTCAACCACCACAATTCCAAGCGCTTTTTTCTGGTTAGGCCAGATGATGAACCAGACATTGAATGCCATGATTAAAGCAATCCACATTCCAAGTCCAATCGCAATCACGCCAGGCTGTAGTGTCAAAGCACTAATGATGTAGCCTTGCATGGTAGCAACAATCAAACCTGTAATGACTGTTGCTAATGCCGCATAGCGGAACCAGAAAAGTGCTGCTGGTGCAATCACTTTACTGATGGCTGGTTTTTGTTCATCAGGAATACTTGGCATCGAAGGGATTTGAACAAAATTGAAGTACCACAGCAAACCAATCCACATGATGCCAGACGCAACATGCAACCAACGAAAGACAAAGCTACCCCAAGCATGACTGAATTGAATGGGATTTCCTGTGATCGAAGTAACAATCAGTATGACGATGATGAGAAGAGCTAAGCCTGCGGCTAATGTTTTGTAGAGAGATTGAAGTATTTGCGCCATATTGCACCTTTAAAGTTGTCGAAAGTCAGGTTGTTTCAAAATTGAAACATGTACAAATCCTATTTTGCCATTTTTTCATCAGCTGTTTTATTTGTTTACCATCACCAATTTACCCATCACAGCGCGTGAATTCATCCTGCCAAATGCTTGTGGAAGTTGCTCCATGGGCAGCGTAGAGTCAATGGGGGGCGTAATTTTCTTTTCAAAATACCATTCAACCAACTTTTTCATCATCGCCGCATTATTTACTGGCTCACGTTTTGCAAAATCCCCCCAGAACACGCCAACCAGAGAAGCCCCTTTGAGTAAGACTAAATTGATTGGTAGATTGGGAATAGATCCTGCAGCAAAACCAACCACTAAATACCTGCCCCGCCAAGCGATAGAGCGGAAAGCCGGTTCAGTTAACTCACCGCCGACAGGGTCATAAATGACATCAGGACCTTTTCCTTTGGTCAATTCTTTGATTTTTTCACGTAGATTTTCTTCGCTGTAATTTATTGCAAAGTCTGCGCCTAGATTTAAACAGAAGTCACATTTTTCTTTAGTTGATGCTGCTGCAATCACAGTAGCGCCAACGGCCTTAGCAATTTGAATAGCAGAAGATCCTACCCCTCCTGCTGCGCCTAAAACAAGAACAGTCTCGTTCGCCTTCAATTCGGCTCTGTCAATGAGTGCATGGTAGGAGGTGGCATAAATCATGATGAATGCGGCTGCATCTACCGGATCAAAATTTTCAGGTAACGGTATGCACTGGTTTGCTGAGGCTAAAGTGTGGGTTCCAAATCCACCCGTGCCGCTCAGGCAGGCAACAGATTGGCCTACATGTAAATTGGATACTTCATTGCCTATAGCCACCACAGTCCCTGCAAATTCTGATCCTGGAACAAAAGGTAGCGGCGGCTTCATTTGGTATTTGTTTTGAACAATCAGTAAATCTGGAAAGTTGAGACTTGCAGCTTGAATTTTGATCAAAACTTCGGTAGCAGAAGGCGTGGGATCGGGCAATTCCTTCCAAGTCAGTGCTTCAACACCAATTGGATTCTCACAAAGCCAGACTTTCATATTAAGTTCCTTCAATTTCAAAAAGACATACAGAGTGGTTTTAGAAAAGCGACAGGCTGACCCTACAATCAAGTTTTACAGGGATTTTCATGAGAATTTTGATTTCAAATGATGATGGATACCAAGCCCCAGGCATTATCGCTTTGTTTAACGCAATTAAAAAAATTGCCGACGTTGAGGTTGTAGCTCCAGAGCAAAATAACAGTGCTAAATCTAACGCTCTGACTCTACATTCACCGATTTATATTCGTCATGCTGACAATGGTTTCCGGTACATCACAGGTACGCCAGCAGATTGTGTGCATATTGCTTTAACAGGTTTGCTAGGCTACAGGCCCGACTTAGTGATATCTGGTATCAACAACGGCGCGAACATGGGTGATGACACGATTTATTCAGGAACCGTTGGTGCAGCGATGGAAGGTTATTTAATGGGAATCCCTGCGATCGCATTCAGCCAAGTAGAGCGCGGGTGGACACATGTGGATGATGCTGCTGAATGGGCAAGGCAGTTTATTTTGGATGTGATGAATTTACCCCCTCATGGCACAACGCCTTGGTTACTCAACGTCAATATCCCCAATAAGCCCATTGGCGAATTGAAATCTGCAAAGACATCAAGGCTTGGACGACGACATCCCGCCGAAAGGGTTATCACACAAACCAACCCTAGAGGAGAAGTCATGTATTGGATAGGCGGCGCTGGCTCAGCCAAAGACGAAGCACATGACACAGACTTTTTTGCTACCTCCATGGGGCATGTGTCTGTGACACCTTTACAAGTCGATTTGACAGATCACGCCGAATTAAACAATTGGAATTCCTATCTACAGAAATGCAAGAGTGATGCATGAAACAGCGTCCAAGTTTTCCTGCCAAATTAGATGATATTTCCCAGAGGAATGCCCCAAGCACAATTTCTTCTTTGAAATGGAGTGAAAGTGGCAGAGCGGGAAAGCATACGAATTCTGTTGCATCAACCGCCAGTGGTTTGGGATTGGATTCTTCAGTTGTTAGAAAAAACATGGTTAAAAGACTGGCTGAAGCAGGCGTTGAAGATAATTTGGTTTTACTCGCCTTAGAGCGCGTAGAGCGTCATAGATTTTTAGATACTGCGCTCGCGAATCAGGCTTACGAAGATACAAGTTTACCTATTGGATTTGGACAAACTATCTCAAAACCCAATGTTGTAGCCCGAATGCTTGAATTACTTCGGCAGGGAAAAAATCTGCGCATCAACGGCATGCTCGGACGTGTTTTAGAAATTGGAACGGGATGCGGTTACCAAGCGGCATTGCTTAGTCATGTGGCCAAAGAGGTTTATTCCATTGAAAGAGTCAAAGGCTTGTATGAGAGGGCTAAAGAAAATTTGCGTCCTATGCGCATAGCGAATTTACATTTGTTATTTGGTGATGGCATGATGGGTTATCCTGTTGGCGCACCTTATTCCGCCATCATTGCTGCGGCTGGAGGGGATAATATCCCTCAGTCATGGATTGATCAATTAGATGAGGGCGGGCGAATAGTTGCCCCTATGTCTATGAGCAAAGGAATTCAGAGCTTGGTCGTCATCGATAAAATTAATGGCGAAATCCGACAAAGTATCTTAGAGCAGGTGAATTTTGTACCCTTGAAAGCGGGCATTGATTGAATGAATATTTCTAAATTGATTTCAACTAAACATCATTGGCATTGGATTGTTTGGAGTGTTCTTCTGATTGTTTCTGGGTGTATGACCGCTGGCAGAGGTACGCCAGCGCCGGTTGAAGATCGTGCAAAAGTAAAAGCTACGCCTCCTAAACCAATCCCAGAAACCATTCGATCTGCAAAAAATTCTGTTCCCGCTGAGACCGTCAATAAGCCTGGTTATTACACGGTGAAACCAGGGGACACGCTGATTAAAATCGGACTGGATCAAGGACAGAATTGGCGTGACATTATTCGTTGGAACTCAATTGAAAATCCCAACCTGATCGAAGTAGGGCAAGTCCTTCGAGTCATTCCTCCCGGCTCTGAAATGACTACTGAGCAGGTGTTGATCAAGCCCGTCGCTCCTCCTGGTCAAGTAACTGGCGGACATGAAATTTCGACAGGCAACCAAAACTCACCCACAAACTCAAACGCAGCGACGGAATTGAATGAAGACGGGGTGATTTTTATTTGGCCTGCCAGCGGAAGTATTCAATCGGTTTTTGATGAATCTAAAAATAAAGGAATTGACATTACAGGCAAACTGGGTGACGAGGTGATAGCTTCTGCTGACGGACGCGTTGTCTATGCTGGTTCGGGTTTAAGAGGTTATGGTAATTTGGTCATCTTGAAACACAGTAACAATTATTTGACTGCATATGCGCACAATCAGACTTTGTTGGTAAGAGAGGATCAGTCAATCAAAAAGGGTCAAAAAATTGCTGAAATGGGGAATTCAGATTCAGAGCAAGTAAAACTGCATTTTGAAATTCGCAAACAAGGTAAGCCCATCGATCCACTTAAATTATTACCTCAGCGTTGAGTAACAGATGAATGAATGATGAAATTTCAACAACTGCCAGCGACTGCGGCTTGATTATTGAGTCGCTAGATCTTGAGGCTCAAGGCATTGCACATCGCGAAGATGGAAAAGTTATTTTTGTAGAAGGTGCACTTCCGTTCGAAACTGTTTTAGTCAACATTCACAGAAAAAAAAATAATTGGGAACAAGGTTCCTTAAAAAATTTACTGAAATCTAGCTCGCAAAGAGTAAAACCCCATTGTGAATATTTTGGCTTGCACGCCGGCGCATGCGGCGGATGCAAAATGCAACACTTGAATATGTCTTCACAGATTGCGGTGAAACAGCGAGTGCTTGAAGATAATCTTTTGCATATTGGAAAAGTTAAACCTGAAATGGTGTTTAGACCGCTACAGGGGCCTGATTGGGGTTACCGCTTTAGGGCGAGACTGTCAGTCAAATATGTTGCAAAAAAATCAAAGGTATTGATAGGTTTTCATGAGAGAAAAAGTAGTTATGTGGCAGACATGTCAAGTTGCAAGGTATTGCCACTTCACGTCAGCCAATTACTACTGCCTTTAAGAGAATTGATTGCAGATTTGGAGGCAAGGGATAAATGCCCGCAAATTGAATTGGCCTGCGGGGACGAACTGACATCGCTTATTTTGCGCCACCTTATTCCTTTGAGCGATTCAGATCTAAACAAACTTAAGGCTTTTGCAATCCAACATCAGATTCAATGGTGGTTGCAATCGGGTGGACCAGATTCTGTGACTCTTCTTGACCAGCAACAAGCGTCAGTTGAGGACAAACAATTATTCTATGACTTGCCTGATTTCCAATTGCGAATGTTATTTCGTCCGACAGACTTTACGCAAGTGAATCCCTCCATCAATAAGGTGCTGGTTTCTAAAGCAATAGCCCTGTTGAAAATTGAAGCAGACGAATCTGTCATCGATTGGTTTTGTGGACTTGGAAATTTCACTTTACCTATGGCTAGATACGCCAGAAAAGTAACAGGTGTAGAAGGTAGCCAAGAATTATTGAAATGGGCTAACCACAATGTCACTTTCAATACAAATGCTGTATCCAGCTATGCTAGAACCTTATGTTCCATTGTATTTAAGTGTCAAAACTTATTTGAAATCACTCCAAATGAATTGAAACTTTTCGGTAGTAACTCTAAGTGGTTGATTGACCCGCCACGTGAGGGCGCTTTTTCATTGGTCAAAGCCTTGGTCGGATTGATGCAAGAGGATGAAGCAGTGAAAGGTGATTGGGTTCCGCCAGATCGTATCGTTTACGTCAGCTGCAACCCTGCCACTTTAGCGCGAGATGCCGAAGTTTTGACTCAGTATGGTTCTTACAGGTGTAGCGCAACTGGCATGGTCAATATGTTCCCTCACACTGCGCATGTTGAAAGCATGACAGTTTTTGACCTGAATTAAAAAAGACCCCGAAGGGTCTTTTGAATTGACTTGCGTGACCAAAAAAATAATTTAGTCTCTCTCGCCACCCATGATGCCCAGAAGAGCTAATAGACTTTGAAACACGTTGATGAGATCTAAGTAAAGTGCAAGTGTGGCGGATATGTAATTTGTTTCACCGCCATCAATGATTTGCTTGATATCGTAGAGCATGTAGGCACTGAAAATTCCAATGGCCAACATAGAGATAACCATCATTCCAATCGATGAGCCTACAAATATGTTGATGATGCTTCCGACCATCAAGACGATGGCTCCAACGAAAAGCCACTTATTCATTCCAGAAATATCACGCTTGATGAATGTTGCCAGACTGGCCATCAAAAAGAAGACACCCGCTGTGCCACCGAACGCAATCATCACCAGTTCTGAGCCGTTTTTAAACCCCAGAACCATTGCGATCAATCTGGAAATCATCAGGCCCATAAAAAAAGTAAAGCCCAGCAAAACGGCTATACCCATGGCAGAGTCTTTGGTTTTCTCTATGGCATAAATGAAGCCGAATGAACCGACTAGGAAAACAACCAAGCCTAAACCGCCTGAAAATAATTGTCCTAATCCCGTTGATACACCCAACCAAGCCCCTAAAACTGTAGGGATCAAAGTTAATGCAAGCAACCAATACGTGTTGCGCAATACTTTGTTTCTCTGGCTGGTATCAATACCCAGTTCTCTGTAGGAAATAGATTGAATTTGTTCAGTCATTTGATTCTCCGTTGAGTTCAATTTATATCATATGCTATCAAAATTGCAGATTACAAGGTCATTCATCATATCCATCGAGTATCAGTGTGCGGATTGAGTCCGTTGTTGCACCAATCGTGTGGCCAAGTAAATGAAAGCCACAGCCATTGCATAAAAAAGTAGCTGTAACTGCATAGGGTTAGCGTCATACCCAAATATCCCATGCATCAACATGCCGGCTGCAGAGTCGTTGGGCAAGAAACCTGAGATGTCCCATGCGAGGTCACTCAAATAGGGAATCCAGTCAGCTTGGTTCAAAGTTTTGGCCAATTGGCTGGCAAGATTTCCAGCCAGCAAAAGAATCAGCACATTGGTGACGGCAAAAAGGCGATGGGGTTTGACTTTACCGAGTCCGGCATATACCAACCAACCTGCTAATGCGCCGAAAGCTAAACCGGCCATGACACTGAATGCAATCAATGTGGGCGATTCAGTGCTGCCAGAGACCAGACCTCCGACAAACAATACAGTTTCAGCGCCTTCACGCAGCACAGACAAACCAACGGCGACACTGAGGGCCCATAAGGTGCTGTTGCCGTTGGCGACATTGCTTCCTAGAGACTTGGCATCTTTCACCATGTCTTTGGCGTGGGCAGACACCCAGATGCAGTGCCATGCCAACATGGCTAAAGCAATGACCAGAATACAAGCTGTCACCAGATCGGTACCAAATCCTTCAGCCCAATTACTGATACTTTCCATGGCCGATGCCATGATCAGTGAGCCAGCCATTCCCATGGCAACACCCAGGCTTAGCCAGCGAGAGCGCTTGTCCAAGCCCTTGGTGGACGCCGCCACAATACCCACAAATAACGCGGCTTCCAGCGTTTCTCTAAAAACAATGATTCCAGTACCGAGCATGATGGTCTTCTCCTGCTTACTCTGCGATGACCACGCCTTTGGCGGTGGCAGGATTAAATTCGCCCATGAATTCATACTTACCAGCTTTCAAAGGTCCGATAACAATCGTTGCTTTGGCCCCGGCAGCAATAACTTTTTCGCGTTTGAGGGTTTTGCTCTCGAACTCCTCTGCACTGCTGTCCTGGTTGTGCACAATCAATTTAATTTTCTGGTTGGCTGGCACTCTTAGTTCAGCAGGCTCAAATTGGTGGTTTTTGATGGTGATAGTTTTCTCGATTTCCTGTGCTTTGACACTGACTGTGACAGCAGTCAATCCCAGGCCAAAGGCAATGACATAAACAAAGCGGCGGATCAAAAACAAGTTCATGGCGAAGGTCCGAAGAGTTGAAAGATGCTCCAATTCTAACTGCGAATTATTCTTATTTGCATTGACCCGAAATAATTCAGGGTAATTCAAGGCACAATAGCGAGCCATGTCCGTCCTAGAAACCTACCAGCAAGAACTGGAAAACCGAGGATTTTTGCCCGATCCTGCTCAATTACGGGCAGTGAATGCACTGGATCGCTGTGCCAGCGAATGGTCAGATTACAAGCATAAAAGAGCTAATAAGTTTAAAAAATTGATTAATCATCCTGATATTCCGCAGGGTGTTTATTTGTATGGTGGAGTGGGGCGAGGAAAGAGTTTTTTGATGGACTGTTTTTATAAAGCGGTTCCCATTGAGCGTAAAACGCGTTTGCATTTCCATGAGTTCATGCGAGAAGTGCATCGGGAGTTGAGGGACCTGCAAGGCACTGTCAATCCACTGGATGTGTTGGGCGAACGCATGGCCAAACGTTTCAAGCTGATTTGCTTCGACGAGTTTCATATTGCTGACATCACAGATGCCATGATCTTGCATCGATTGCTCGTGGCCATGCAAAACAACGACATTGGATTCATTACGACCTCCAATTTTCGACCAGATGAGTTGTATCCGGATGGATTGCACCGCGATAGATTGCTTCCAGCCATAGATTTACTCAACGCCACTATGCAAGTATTGAATGTAGATAACGGTATGGATTACCGTGGCCGAATGCTGGAACAAGCCCAGTTGTATTTGACCCCGTGTAATGACAATACCGAATCCATCATGCAGCAAACCTTTGACCGATTGGCAGAGACACCTGATGAAGATGGCCTGTTGCTGATTGAGGAAAGAAAACTGTGGGCGAAACGTCGTGCCGGAGGCATGGTCTGGTTTGATTTCAAGGTTTTATGCGGCGGGCCACGTTCGCAAAACGATTTTCTCGAAATAGCCAGTCAATTTCATACGGTTTTTCTCAGCGGCGTTCCCAAAATGGAGGTGCGAATGTCGTCCGAGGCGCGTCGATTTACATGGTTGATCGATGTGTTGTATGACCGCCGCGTCAAGTTGGTGATACAAGCAGAGGTTGAACCCGAGGACTTGTACGCAAATGGCCCCATGTCGCACGAATTTCCACGAACAGCTTCTCGACTGAGAGAAATGCAATCGGCAACATTCTTAACCCAAGGCAGACGATTGGTGGATACTTCACTCACATGAAATTTCGTATTTTTTCCATTGCTTGTCTTGCTAGTATGCATATCCATGCCACGGCTGTCACGCCCGGCGAAGTAACGCCTGCAAATTCTGAAGCGGAACAAGTGCAAGGAATAGATATTGAAAAAGAGCGAAAAATCATTCGTGAAAAGCGTATCGCTGCTGATGATCTGTACAAGGCATCTCTTAAGTTGTGCTACAAAAAATTTGCAGTCAACAGCTGTAAACAAGATGCGCTTGATCAGAAAATAGCCGTGGATAACGAGCTGCGCAGTCTCGAATTGGTTATCAACAATGCCGCCAGACAGCAACGCGGGGACAAAGCTTTGATACGGAATGAGGAAAAACAAAGTTTGGATAAACAAATACAGCAGGACCAAGAGCGCTTAGACAAGAAAAATGACTACATAGACAAGCTGAACGAGAACTTGGAGAAAAACGAAAACTACCTCAATAAACAATTGGAAATTGAATCCAACCGTGAAAAAAACCAGCAACGTTTAGAAGAGGTTCAGGAGCGTCAACGCAAACATGCGGAAAAAGCGGCGGAAGTAGAGAGAAAAAGGGCAGAGTATCAGCGCAAGCAGCAAGAAGCTGAAACTCATAGAAAAAATTTGGCAAAGGATGCGGCCAACCAAAGCAACACGCCGCGATCCTTAACAAAGCCAAAAACCACAGACATTACTCAATGATCAGGAGTCGGTTTGACTGAGAAACTCAGCGATGTGGTGCGCGAAATGTTCACGCCCCATGGTCCTTTGGCACGCGCAACCGCATTTTTTCAACCACGCCAAGGCCAGACGGAGATGGCAATGGCAGTTGCTCACACGCTTGAAAGCGGCGGCTCCCTGGTGGTTGAAGCTGGCACTGGCGTAGGAAAAACCTTCGCCTATTTGGTTCCTGCTTTGCTCAGTGGTGAACGTGTTTTGGTGTCTACCGCAACCAAGACTTTGCAGGATCAATTGTTTGCCCGTGATATTCCCGATGTCATCCAGGCTTTAGGCCTGCCAGTCAAATTGGCCATGCTAAAGGGGCGCGGCAGCTATCTTTGTCAGCAGCGGTTTGAATTGGCGCTCGAATCAGCGACTTTGCCGGACAAGCAATCTGTCAAAACGCTGGCCATTGTCAAGCGATGGGCGACAACCACCTTGACCGGGGACCTGGCAGAAGTGGCAACGCTGGATGAACGTTCACAACTTATTCCTTTGATTACTTCCAGCAGAGATAACTGTCTGGGTTCTACTTGCCCGCATTGGCGGGACTGCCATGTCAACCTGGCACGGCGAGATGCCATGGCAGCTGACGTGGTGGTCATTAACCATCACTTGTTCTTTGCTGACCTGGCCGTGCGCGAATCAGGCATGGCAGAACTGTTACCAACCGTGCGGGTTGTCATTTTTGACGAAGCGCACCAGTTGAATGAGACTGGTATTCAGTTTTTAGGAAAGCAACTAGGCAGTGCCCAATTGCTTGACCTCTCGCGGGATGTGTTGACGGCAGGACTGCAATGGGCGAGGGGACTGGTTGATTGGCAAACCTTGACGGGAGCTTTTGAAAAAAGTGTGCGTGATTGGCGTTTGGTGGTGGGCAAACAATCTCCCAATACAAAGTTGCGCTGGAACCAATCTCAGCCCCATGGAGTCAACGATCATGACTGGCAACATGCTATGGTTGATGTGAACAATGCTGCCGCTGTACTGCAAGAAGCCATAGAAAAAGTCATGGACGCAGCCCCAGATTTTCAGCGCTTGCACGAGCGTTTGTCAGATATTGTTGGCTTGATCGATTATTTTTCCCGACCCTGCGCCCCAGGTTGCGTTCGATGGTTGGATGTGAACGCACAACTTCGTTGCATCGAAGCGCCATTGGATATTGCAGACGTGGTTCAACATAAATTGCTGGATTCCGAAGTGCTGACGGTTCCAGGGGAAAACAGTGAGCCGATTTCCTTACCGCGAAGCTGGATTTTCACCTCAGCCACATTGGGGTCGGACGCTCAACTGACTTGGTTTACTGAGCCGTGTGGGTTAAAGAATGCGCAAGTTTTGCAAGTGCAAAGCCCATTTAACTATGAAGACCAGGCGTGGCTGCATGTGCCGAGATTGATGGTCGAGCCCAAAGATCCAGGCCATAGCGCTGAAGTTGCCGATTTGTCCTTGCAGGTAGCGCGTGTTTTAGGTGGTCGCACCTTGGTGTTGACCACAACCACACGAGCCTTGCGTGTGATTGGCGAACAGCTCCAAGCAGCAACGCAAAACACGCCTGAATTGGTCATATTGGTCCAAGGTGAGCATCCCAAGCGTGAGTTGATGCAGCGTTTCAGAGATGCGACAAAGCCTGGCGCTAGCGGCTGCGTGCTTGTGGCCACAGCCAGTTTTTGGGAAGGTTTTGATGTGCCCGGAGACGCTTTGCAGGCGGTCATTATTGATAAATTGCCGTTTCCTCCGCCGAATGACCCGATGGTCGAAGCACGCAGTCAAAGACTGGAGTCGCAAGGCCGAAGTTCCTTCAATGATTACTTTTTACCCGAAGCCGGTGTCTCGCTCAAGCAAGGCGCTGGACGTCTCATTCGGCGTGAAACAGACCGCGGCGCACTGGTTATCTGCGATAACCGTTTGGTAAGCACAGGCTACGGCAGACGCTTATTAGCAAGCTTGCCGCCCATGAAAAGGCTGGATCAATTACCCGACTTGTTGAGCGCACTGGCTTCGATCACCAAAAGTTAAACCATTTTTTCTTTTCAGGTTTATTCGTTACCGATTGGGGAAAGTATTTGCTGTCAGGAAAAGAGGCTTTCAACACTCTTTCAGTATCTTCGCTGAGTTGTGTCAGGCCAAGTGCCCGGTAAGAATCGATAAGAATGATGAGCGCGGTTTCCGCAGCCTCGCTGTTGGGGTAGTCATTGAGGGTGGTTTGCGCCCGATTCACAGCTGCAACATATGCACCTTTGTTGAAATAGTGTCTGGCTACTTTCAATTCTGATTGGGCCAAAATATTGACAATATGACGCATTCGTAAAGAGGCATCCGAGGAATATTTAGAATTGGGAAAGCGTGTAACCAGTTCCTTGTAGGCTTCAAACGAGTCACGTGCCGCCATCTGATCGCGTTCAGCCAAATCTTGCTTGAACCATTTAGACATTAAACCTAAGTCATCATTGAAATTGATCGTGCCTTTGAGATACAGCGCATAGTCAATGGCGGGGTTGGCAGGATTGAGTTTGATAAACCGTTCGAGTGTCATGAGCGCAGATATCCGATCCCCGTTTTTATATTGCGCATAGGCTTTGTCAAGCTGCGCCTGCTGTGCCAAGGGGGTGCCAGCTGCTCGGCCCTCAAGTTTGTCGAACAACACGATGGCTTTGTCATAGACATTGCCCTTCATGATGTCTTTGGCTTCGGCATAAATTTCCTCAGGTGACATTTTGGCGGTTGCGTCTTTTTCATCGGTTGCACACGCAACCAAAAGCGCAGAAACCAACACCATTGATAATGAAAGAAATCTCAACACATTAACCCTTTGAACATTGAACTAAGCAGATTATCAACGATGCACCCCACAGCCAGCCAAATCCCTTTATCGACCTTGCCCGGGGATGCTGAGCCCGATGACCTTGACATAGAAGTTGAGGAAAGACATTTGGAAATACCTGCTGAACTTCATCGCCAGCGTCTTGATCGTGCCTTGGTTCAATTGATGCCTGAATTTTCGCGCAATCATCTCAAGCACCTGATCGAAGATGGCTACGTCAGCTCCAATGTGTCAGCGATTCCTATCGCCAAAGTGGCTTATTTGGTCAAGGCTGCCGAAGCCATCAAAGTACGCTTGCAACCAACCCCCATGTCGCAGGCCTATGTGCCTCAGCCCATGTCGTTAAACGTAGTTTACGAAGATGAGCACTTGAGGATCATCCATAAACCAGCAGGCTTGGTGGTCCATCCTGCACCTGGTAATTGGAGCGGTACTTTACTGAATGGCTTGCTCGCTATGGACCCTACGGCAGCGCAGGTGCCTCGCGCCGGGATTGTTCACCGATTGGACAAAGACACCAGCGGTTTGATGGTGGTAGCACGTACCCGGCTCTGTATGGATGCCTTGGTTCACATGATTGCTGCGCGTGAAGTCCATCGCGAATACTTGGCAGTGAGCCAACGTCCCTGGCGTGGTGACGTTCGCCGTGAGGTTGAGTTGCCGATTGGCAGGGACCCGCGACAACGCTTGCGTATGGCTGTGATTGATTTACAAAAACAATCTGGCAAAGCGGCACACACCAGCTTGCAAAGCCTTGACAGCAATGATCAAGGTTGCTTGGTGCATTGCACCTTGCATACAGGGCGTACCCATCAAATTCGTGTACATATGGCTGCCATTGGATTGCCATTGCTGGCAGATGGTTTGTATGGTGGCTCAGCAAGTGCTTCGCTGGCAAGGCAGGCGTTGCATGCATTCAGGCTGGGCTTCAAACATCCGTTCACCGCAGAAGCGATGCAGTTTGAAGCGCTTTTGCCCTTGGATATGCAAGCCGCACTCTCTGAAATGGGGCTGAATAACCCCCTCGGATAGAATGGCGGATTGTTTTCCCCCGGATGACCGACTATGAATACCCTGGATGCCAAGCGGGTCCTAGAGACGGCTTTGTTATGCGCCTCCCAACCCCTTCAGGTCAGGGAATTACGCCAGTTGTTCCATGATGAACTTGGCGCAGACACTTTGAAAACTTTGCTTGAGTCCATTCAACAGGACTGGCAGCAACGCGGTCTTGAACTGGTGCAAGTGGCCAGCGGTTGGCGTATGCAAAGCAGACCAGAGATGCAAGATTTTTTGGACAGATTACATCCGGAAAAACCGCCTAAATATTCCCGCGCTGCGATGGAAACCTTGGCCATCATTGCTTATCGACAGCCTGTGACTCGGGGCGACATGGAAGACATACGCGGTGTGACAGTCAATTCGCTGGTGATTAAACAATTGGAGGACCGTGGCTGGGTGGAAGTCATCGGTCATCGCGAAACTGTAGGCCGACCTATGCTCTATGCCACCACTCGTCAGTTTTTGGACGATTTAGGTATTTCATCGTTGGACCAATTACCCCCGCTGGAAACCCAGGGTGCGACCCAAGGGTTTTTCGACCAATTGGCCACCACAGAAGAGGCTGACCCGGCGCAAATGCAAATTTCTCTTGATACTGAAGAACATATGGATTCAGAAAGTCCATCCGTCACGATAGACCTGCCTCTGACTGAAAGTCCATCTGCAGAAGATAACAACCGTGCGGGTACCACACCTTGACTAAAACCGGTATTCAATTTGATGAAATTGTCTCTGGTGCCTACGACAGTCAGGCTCAACACAGTACGCATCCCGAGCCTCTTAAACGTGTGCTGAGCGCACAACCTGACACCCCCAAACTTCACAAAGTCTTGGCCCAGTCCGGTCTGGGTTCACGATTGGACATGGAACAACTTATCGTCGACGGAAAGGTTCTGGTCAATGACGAACCTGCCCACGTAGGCCAACGAATCCAATACGGTGATCGCATCAAAGTCAACGGTAAACCACTGTTTGTTCGCATAGAGCCGCCACCGCCGCGCGTCATCGCCTATCACAAGCCCGCCGGGGAAATTGTCAGCCGCGATGATCCGCAAAGCCGTCCTACTGTTTTCCGAAAATTACCGCGTTTACAAACGGGCAAGTGGCAATCCGTCGGGCGTCTGGATTTAAATACCGAAGGGCTGTTGCTGTTCACCAATTCGGGCGAATTGGCCAACAAACTGATGCACCCGCGTTTCGGTTTGGAGCGGGAATATGCAGTGCGTGTGCTGGGTCATTTAAGCAATATTGAAAAAGCCAAATTGCTCGAAGGCGTGCAATTGGAAGACGGGGAGGCCCGTTTTGGCAGCTTGGAGGAGGGCGGCGGTGAGGGCGCCAATTGTTGGTACCGAGTAACGATTCAGGAAGGCCGCAACCGTGAAGTGCGCCGTATGTTTGAAGCCGTAGGCCATGCTGTCAGCCGCCTGATTCGTATTCGCTACGGCAAAATGTTGTTGCCGCGCGGCTTAAAGCGAGGTGAATGCATGGAGCTCGATGGCGTCGATACTGAACAACTGATTCGCAGTGCAGGATTGGGTCGGGTATCTGCCAAGTCAGCTGGTGTTCGCCAGTCCACACCGGCCCCAGCAGTTGCGCGAAATACCCGCTCAAACCAAGCCGTTGGTGCAGCCAAACCAGATTTCATTGGCGCCGACAGCCTGTCAAGACAGCGGCGAGACCAAAAAACACAGGCCTCACGCAAAAAGGTATTGCCGCGCAGGGCTAAAATCAGCTGATACGGGATATTTGTCCTCAATTTTTGTTAACTTTCTGGAAACTTTTCACATGGCCATTGAACGCACACTCTCCATCATCAAACCCGACGCTGTCGCCAAAAACGTCATCGGCCAAATCTACAGCCGCTTTGAAGGTGCCGGTCTGAAAATCATAGCTTCGCGCATGGCGCATCTCAGCCAAGCTGAAGCCGAGGCTTTTTACGCTGTTCACAAGGCGCGTCCGTTTTTCAAAGATTTGGTCGATTTCATGATTTCTGGACCTGTCATGATTCAAGTGCTTGAAGGTGAAAGCGCCATATTGAAAAATCGCGACCTGATGGGCGCGACCGACCCTAAAAAGGCCGACAAAGGCACTATCCGCGCTGACTTTGCAGACAGTATTGATGCCAATGCCGTGCACGGATCTGATGGCCCTGACACAGCCGCGAACGAAATCGCCTTCTTTTTTGCTGGCCTGAACGTTTTCAACCGTTGATGGCGGCTTGCCCCGCCTGACCATGAAAACCAATCTGCTCGACTTTGATCTCGACGGGTTGGTGGCTTGGTGCGAGGCGCAGGGCGAAAAAAAATTCCGTGCGACTCAGCTTTTTCGCTGGATACACCACAAAGGGGTATCTGATTTTGCGTTGATGACCGATCTTGCACAAAGCCTGCGATTGATGTTGCAAGACCAAGCCGAGGTACGCGCCTTGACAGTGGTTTCCCGGCATGACTCTCTAGACGGCACCATCAAATGGATGTTTGATGTGGGGCAGGGCAACGCGATTGAAACTGTGTTTATCCCCGAAACCGACCGAGGAACCCTGTGCGTTTCCTCGCAAGCTGGTTGCGCCGTGGGTTGCCCCTTTTGTTCAACAGGCGCACAAGGTTTCAGCAGAAACCTCACCACTGCTGAAATACTTGCTCAGCTTTGGTTTGCTGAAACCACTTTGCGTCGGGAACTGGGGACTGATGAACGTGTCATCTCCAACGTCGTGATGATGGGCATGGGTGAGCCGCTGCAAAACTACACCGCTTTGGTGCCTGCTTTGAAAACCATGCTGGACGACCATGGTTACGGCATGTCGCGACGCCGTGTGACCGTGTCCACCTCAGGTGTGGTGCCAATGATTGAGCGACTCAGCCAAGATTGTCCGGTTGCCTTGGCCGTATCGTTGCATGCGCCTGACGACGAGTTACGTGACAGACTGGTTCCGCTGAATCAGAAATTTCCCCTTGCCGAGTTAATGCAAGCCTGCCGAGATTACTTGGCTTATGCGCCGCGAGACTTCATTACTTTCGAATACTGCATGCTAGATAGCGTTAATGACAGCGATGCGCATGCCAGGGCATTGGTTGCGCTGGTGCGCCCGCCGCACGGCGAACCGCTGCCTTGCAAATTCAACCTGATCCCTTTCAACCCATTTCCTGCCTCGGGCCTGCTCAGGTCAACGCCAACCCGCGTCAAAGCTTTTGCAGCTTTGTTGTCTGAGGCAGGTATCGTGACTACCATCCGCAAAACCCGTGGAGACGATATTGCTGCTGCGTGCGGGCAATTGGCTGGCGACATCCAAGACCGCACTGATGTTGCGGGTAGACGAGCTAAAACCATCCGTATTCACGCTTGATTACGGCAAAATCACCGCATGAATCAACCTATTCCATTTTCCAAGCCTATCCGTCATCGCAGCCTGCAAGCCCGCATCAGCTGGGGCGAGCAAATCGTCACAGTCGGTGGCGATGCGCCAGTCCGTGTGCAGTCAATGACCAACACCGACACGGCTGATGCCATCGGTACCGCCATTCAGGTCAAGGAATTGGCATTGGCCGGATCGGAGTTGGTTCGAATCACGGTAGATACACCTGAATCTGCCAAGGCGGTTCCGTACATACGCGAACAACTCGACAAAATGGGCGTGCATGTGCCGCTCATTGGCGACTTCCATTACAACGGTCACCGTCTCTTGACTGAATTTCCCGAGTGTGCCAAGGCGCTGTCCAAATACCGCATCAACCCAGGTAACGTCGGCAAAGGCGACAAGCACGACAAACAATTTGCACAAATGATTGAAGCTGCCATCCGCTATGACAAGGCGGTGCGCATCGGCGTCAACTGGGGCAGCCTGGACCAGGAACTGCTGGTGCGACTGATGGACGATAACGCTGTGCGGGCCCATCCTTGGGATGCGAAGCAGGTGATGTACCAAGCGCTGGTTACGTCTGCGCTTGAGTCTGCAGAACTGGCTGAAAAACTGGGTTTGGCCAGAGAGCAAATCATTTTGAGTTGCAAAATGAGCGGCGTGCAGGACTTGATAGCCGTCTACCGCGAACTTGCCCACTGTACCAACCATCCGTTGCATTTGGGTTTGACCGAAGCTGGCATGGGCACCAAAGGCACGGCTGCTTCCAGCGTGGCCCTGGGCGTGTTGTTACAAGAAGGCATAGGTGACACCATCCGTGTATCGCTGACTCCGCAACCGGGTGAAGCACGCACGCAAGAAGTGCTGATTGCCACCGAAATCATTCAAGCATTGGGTTTACGCAGCTTTGTACCAAGTGTGACCGCTTGCCCTGGCTGCGGACGCACGACCAGCACCACGTTTCAGGAACTCGCCATGCAAATTGACGATTACCTGCGTTACCAAATGCCCGTCTGGCGCAAACAATTTCCCGGTGTAGAAAATCTGAAAGTGGCTGTCATGGGTTGCATCGTCAATGGGCCTGGTGAAAGCAAGCATGCTGACATAGGCATCAGTTTGCCGGGTAACGGAGAAGCTCCCGCGGCACCAGTGTTTATTGACGGCGAAAAGGCGGTGACCTTGCGCGGCGACAATATCGCCAAAGAATTCCACGACATTGTCGAAAACTACGTTCACAAGAAATATGCGGTCAAGGCCTAAGCGCTGACCACGAAACAAACCCATGGCTGAAAAACTGACCGCCGTCAAAGGCATGAACGACATATTGCCGCCCGAGTCTGCTCGTTGGGAGGCGCTGGAGACGGCTGTGCGCGAAGTCATGCGTTTACATGCCTATCGCAATATACGTACGCCCATTGTTGAGCCTACTGCTTTGTTTGTGCGTGGTCTTGGCGAGGTCACCGACATTGTCGAGAAAGAAATGTATTCCTTTGAGGACCGGTTGAACGGTGAACAACTGACGTTGCGACCCGAATCCACCGCCGGCGTGGTTCGCGCGGTGGTTGAGCACAACCTGTTGTATGAAGGTGGCAAGCGCTTGTATTACACGGGCCCCATGTTTCGCCATGAACGCCCCCAGCGTGGTCGTTACCGGCAGTTCCATCAGATCGGGGCTGAGGCGCTGGGCTTTGGCGGTGCCGAGCTGGACGCCGAGTTGATACTGCTGGCTAGCGCGTTGTGGAAAGCCATTGATTTACAGGATGTTCGACTCGAGCTCAACAGTTTGGGTCAACCGCCGGAGCGGATGCAACACCGTGCCGCTTTGATTCATTATTTCGAGCAAAACGCAACCCTTCTGGACGAGGATGCCAAACGACGCTTGCACACCAACCCACTCAGAATTTTGGACAGTAAAAACCCGGCGATGAAAGCCTTGAACGATGCAGCACCCCAATTGCTGGATTTTCTTGGTGAGGAAAGTCTGGCTCACTTCAACAAGGTGCGCGCGATTTTGGACGCAAACGGGGTGGCTTACAGCATCAATCCGCGTTTGGTGCGTGGCATGGACTATTACAACTTGACTGTGTTTGAGTTCATTACCGAGCGTCTGGGATCGCAGGGCACGGTATGTGGTGGCGGCCGCTATGACTACCTGATCGGGGAAATCGGCGGCAAGCCTGCCCCTGCTGTCGGCTGGGCACTGGGGGTGGAACGCGTGTTGGAACTTTTGAAAGAGCAAGGCAACGCCTCTCCCGAAGTCACGCCAGATGCCTACGCCGTCATTTCTGATGCCGACGCCTTGCCTTTGGTGACGCCGGTGCTGCAATCTTTGCGACAAATGGGCGTGTCAGTTCAAATGCACTCACCTGCAGATTCCTCGGGAGGCATGGGCAGCATGAAGTCACAGTTCAAAAAAGCCGATGCCAGCGGCGCAAGTTATGCGCTGATTTTCGGGGCTGACGAATTGGCCCAGCAGCAAGTCACCATCAAGGCCTTAAGGGACGGAACAGGGGCGCAAAGAACCGAATCCCTGCTCAAGACTGCTGAATGGGGCCACAGCCTACAATCAAGCTTTTGATATTTGCACAGTTGGAAACGCATGGCTACCCATCTTGACCTTGAAGAACAAGAACAACTTGACCAGTTCAAACATTTTTGGAACCGCTGGGGTAACCTGATCAGCGGTTTATTGACCGTTGTGTTGCTTATTTATGCAGGCTGGAACGGTTGGAATTATTGGCAACAACATCAGGCTACGAAAGCGGCCAAGTTGTATGACACCTTTGAAAAGTCTGTGCGTGGCAAAGACGAAAAGTTGATGTCTCGTTCATTGTCTGATTTGCAATCTCAGTTTCCCCGTACCACCGCTGCGCAACAGGCTTCACTGCTGGCTGCCCGCGTTTATACGGACAAAGCAGACTATGTCGAGGCGGAAAAAAGTTTTGCATGGGTGATTGACCAGTCCTCAGACGCTGGATTTGTTGCGTTGGCGCGATTGCGTATGTCCGCCATTGATATCGAGCGTAAAAACCCTGCTAAAGCACAAAGCTGGCTGGCGGGTCAAAAAGCGCCCACTGGTTTTCAGGCGCTTTATGACGACCGTTTGGGCGATATTGCGATGATGCAGGACAAAAAAGAAGAAGCCAAAGCTTATTTCCTATCTGCTTGGAAGGCCATGGAAGAAAAAAATGAATACCGTCGACTGATTGAAATCAAGTTGGCCGCTTTAGGTGTCAATCCCCAGCCAGCATCACATCCATGAAGATCCGCCGTTCCTCTATTTTTACTTCAGCAATTGGTTTGGTTTTGCTGGGCTTGCTGGCGGCATGTGGATCATCGTCCCGGCCTGAGCCGCCTCCCATAGGTGAATTCAAGGCACAGCAAGCTATCAAAACGCTGTGGACATTTAAATTCGCTGCAACAGATCAATTGAACCAGAGCTTGCAGATAGTCAATGACCATGTCGCACTTGCATCTGCCGATGGCACTGTTGCGGTGGTGAACACCACGGATGGAAAACTATCATGGAAGTACGCATTGGGCATGCGTTTGCTTTCCGGTGCAGGTTTCGATGGTGAAAAACTGGCGGTTATCTCTGCATCTAACGAACTGGTCGTGCTGCAAGACGGCAAGTTACTGTGGCGTAAACGCATGAAAGCTCAGTCCTACACCAATCCTTTGGTCGCTGGTGATAGGGTATTTGTTTTGTTGGCTGATCGCTCGGTTGCTGCTTTTGATGCGGGCACTGGGCAGCCGCTGTGGACACAACAACGCCCTGGCGAACCCTTGGTGTTAAAACAAAACGGCGTACTTTCTGCATTCCAAAACAGTTTGCTGGCGGGCATGGGCGGCCATCTGGTTTCTCTCAACCCTGATAACGGTCAAATCCTTTGGGATGTTGCCATCGCTAACCCTCGTGGCATCAATGACTTAGAGCGACTGGTTGACTTGGTGGCAAGTCCATCCCGTGTTCGCAATTCAGTCTGCGTTCGGGCATTTCAAGCGCAAATCGGGTGCGTGGATGCCAGCCGAGGTGCATTGGTTTGGAACAAATCTTCTGTGGGAATCAAAGGTCTAGGCGGTGAGGCTGAAGTCCTTGTCAGCAGTGAATCCAATGGCGTCGTCAGAGCGTGGTCGCGTTCCACCGGAGAAAGAGTTTGGGATACAGACCGTTTGAAGTACCGTGAACTCTCTGCCCCCTTATGGACAACCAAGGGTGTGGTGGTCGGTGATGAGGGTGGATGGATATATGTCCTCTCTGGTAAGGATGGCAGTTTGCTGAACCGTTTGCAAACCACTGCTTCTGGTTTTGCCTCTGCACCGACCCCATTGGCCGATGGAGGCTTTGTGATGTTGTCTCGCAACGGTCAACTCTCGGCTTACCAACTGCCGTGATCGGTATCATTCAACTGTGAAACCTGTCCTGGCCATTGTCGGCCGTCCCAATGTCGGTAAATCAACGCTGTTTAACCGCATCACCAAAACCCGCGATGCTATCGTTGCTGACTATGCTGGCCTAACACGCGACAGACACTACGGCAACGCCAAACATGGCAAGCATGAATTCATTGTCATCGATACAGGTGGTTTTGAACCAGACGCGGAAAGCGGCATATTCAAGGAAATGGCCAAACAAACGCGCCAAGCAGTGGCTGAATCTGATGCGGTTATTTTTGTTGTTGATGCCCGTGAAGGTTTGTCTTCTCAAGACTATGACATCGGAAATTATTTACGTCGCTTAGGCAAACCCTGTCTGCTGGTCGCCAACAAAGCCGAGGGCATGCAAAACGGCATCAAGCTGGGTGAATTTTTCGAGCTTGGACTCGGCGAAGTGATGCCTGTGTCAGCTTCTCATGGACAGGGTATTCGCAGCATGATCGAGGCTGCCCTTGAACCTTTACACCTGCCCGAAGAGGAAGAAGAAGAGGACAACGGCGTCATCAAGCCTTTGAAGCTGGCGGTGGTGGGCCGTCCCAATGTCGGTAAATCTACGTTGATCAATACATGGTTGGGGGAGGAACGGTTGGTTGCCTTTGACCTTCCTGGCACGACCCGCGATGCCATCAGCGTTCCATTTGAACGTAACGGCCAACAATTTGAGTTGATCGACACCGCTGGTTTGCGACGTCGTGGAAAAGTATTTGAAGCCATTGAAAAATTCTCTGTCGTCAAAACCCTGCAGGCGATTGAATCTTCGAATGTCGCTGTACTTTTGCTAGACGCCACCCAAGGTGTCACGGACCAAGATGCTCACATTGCTGGATATATCCTTGAAACAGGCAGAGCAGTGGTGCTGGTTGTCAACAAATGGGACGCAGTTGACGACTACCAAAAAGAACTGCTGGCGCGATCTATTGAAAGTCGATTGGCATTTTTGAAGTTTGCCAAACTGCACCACATATCTGCTGTCAAGCGTCAAGGTCTGGGCCCGGTTTGGTTATCCATTTCGCAGGCACATCAATCAGCTATGTGCAAAATGTCTACACCCATACTGACCAGGTTATTGCTTGAAGCTGTTCAATTTCAAGCACCCAAGCGCGGCGGCATGTTTCGACCCAAACTCAGGTATGCACATCAAGGCGGTATGAATCCACCAGTGATAGTTGTGCACGGCAACTCACTCGAACACGTCACAGATTCGTACAAACGATATCTGGAGGGCCGGTTTCGCAAAGCTTTTTCGCTGGAAGGTACGCCATTACGGATAGAAATGAAGACATCTCATAACCCCTACACAGACAAGGATTGATATCCTTCCAGTGAAATACTGAGGCATTAAGCTGTGGTATGTTACGAACTTCCTCATCAAACACGGAGAATATCGTGAATCAAAAAGGGCAACTTTTACAAGACCCGTTCCTGAACATTTTGCGTAAAGAGCATGTGCCAGTCTCCATTTATTTGGTTAATGGCATCAAACTCCAAGGGCAAATCGAATCATTCGATCAGTATGTGGTTCTGTTGCGCAACACAGTCACTCAGATGGTATACAAACATGCCATCTCCACCATTGTTCCTGCCAGACCGGTTAACTTTGCACAGGATGATGGCATCGAGTCTGCCGAATAAATCAATGACTGCCACACCTGCAAATAAACAACTTGACTCCCACTGAACAAGAACCAACGACCACTGCATTATTGGTGGGTGTGGATTTTGGTACGCCTCATTTCGACAGCGAGTTGAACGAGCTCGCTCAGTTGTCTTTGACTGCGGGACTTGAACCTGTGTTTCGACTGACATGTAACCGCAAAGCGCCGGATGCTGCTATGTTTGTCGGCTCTGGAAAAGCGGACGAAATCAAAGAACTGGCCTTGCTTCACGGTGCTTCAGAAGTGTTGTTTGACCAGTCTTTGTCACCTGCTCAACAGCGTAACCTTGAACGCCATTTAGGAATGCCCGTCAATGATCGCACCATGTTGATATTGCAGATATTTGCCCAGCGTGCCCGCAGCCACGAAGGTAAATTACAGGTAGAACTGGCTCGCTTGCAGTACTTGAGCACGCGTTTGGTCAGGCGCTGGTCACACTTGGAGCGTCAACGCGGCGGTATCGGAAACAGAGGCGGCCCGGGAGAGACCCAAATAGAGCTTGACAGGCGCATGATCGGTGAATCCATCAAACGCACCAAAGAGCGCTTGTCTAAAGTCAAGCGCCAACGCAATACCCAGCGCAAACAACGTCAACGAAATCAAGTGTTCAATGTGTCTTTGGTCGGCTATACCAACGCAGGCAAGTCCACATTGTTCAATTCACTTGTGAAAGCACGAGCGTATGCGGCTGATCAACTGTTCGCCACTTTGGATACCACCACCCGACAGTTGTATTTGCCGCATGATGACGGTGGTGGCAGTCAGTTGTCCATCTCTGACACTGTGGGATTCATACGCGACTTGCCACATGGACTGGTAGACGCTTTCGAAGCCACATTACAAGAGGCTACCTCGGCCGATCTGCTGCTGCATGTGGTGGATGCGTCTCATCCTGCTTACCCTGAACAAATTCAACAAGTCATGTCAGTATTGAAGGATATCGGGGCGGATCAGGTTCCCCAATGGCTGATTTTTAACAAAATTGATGCGTTACCAGAAGACAGACGCCCTGCATTTGTTCAGGATGTGTATCTTTTTGAGGGTCTTTCTATTCCCAGAATTTTTTTGAGTGCCCGCAGTGGGTTGAATTTGGACAGTTTGCGCCAACGTTTGCTAGAACATTCGCACAAGCAGGAAGAAGAGCGTTTAACCCTACTGCCCGCCGATCTCACTGCATAAGGATTTAGGATGTCAATCTCTTTAGGCACAATGTCGCTCTGCAGCTTTTTTTTTACTGATTGCATATGAACAATAAAACTCGGCCTTGGCCTTTGATGAACGGATTAACCCACCTGCAATGGTTTGCACATTGGGTTCGCCTTTTTGTGGCTGCCGTTTGGCGGCGTTTACTTGGCATGTTCAATTTGAACGACGGCAAATGGGGACGGGGCGAAGAGCAACCAAACAATGCCTCTAATGGCAATGAACCTGGCCAGAATCCACCTCCTGAAGGGAATCGTCGTCCCCCCCCTTCCAACGGCCCGCCTGATCTCGATGAGCTTTGGCGTGATCTGAACCGTAAATTAGGTCAGTTGTTCGGCGGTAAAGGCGGACCTGGATCTCATCCGCCGGGTTCAGGCGGCGGTTTTCCAGAGCCCTTTAAGAACGCGCGCCTTGGCATCGGAGTGGTATTGACCGTATTGTTTTTAATTTGGATGTCTACTGGTTTTTTCATTGTGCAAGAGGGACAGCAAGCCGTCATCACCCAGTTCGGCCGCTACAACAGCACCGTAGGGGCGGGTATCAACTGGCGCATGCCTTACCCCATTCAGCGCCATGAGGTTGTTTTTGTTACCCAAATTCGATCTCTGGATATTGGGCGCGATGCCGTCATCAAAGCCACGGGTTTGCGCGAATCCGCCATGTTGACCGAGGATGAAAATATCGTCGAGATCAAGTTTGCAGTGCAATACCGCCTGACTGATGCACGAGCCTATTTATTTGAAAGTAAAAATCCGACTGATGCAGTGATGCAAGCGGCAGAGACTGCGGTACGTGAGGTTGTCGGCAAAATGCGTATGGACGCTGCACTATCAGAAGACCGCGAGCAAATTGCGCCGCGTGTTCGCGCCATTATGCAAACCATTTTGGATCACTACAACGTAGGTATCGAAGTTGTTGGTATCAACTTGCAGCAAGGTGGCGTCCGCCCCCCTGAACAAGTTCAAGCGGCTTTTGATGATGTGCTCAAAGCTGGACAGGAGCGCGAACGCGCTAAAAATGAAGCTGAAGCCTACGCCAACGATGTGATACCTAGGGCCGTCGGTTCTGCATCTCGACTCAAGCAAGAAGCGGATGCTTACAAATCCCGCATCGTGGCTCAGGCTCAAGGCGATGCACAACGCTTTCGCTCGCTTTACAGCGAATACCAGAAAGCGCCACAGGTCACGCGAGACAGGCTTTACATCAATGCCATGAAAGAGATGTACAGCAATGTCACCAAGGTATTGGTGGAGTCTCGTCAGGGTTCCAATATGTTGTACCTCCCTTTAGACAAAATCATGCAGATGAATGGCGTCAACCCAGTTGAATCCCCCGCATCTGCGGCCAGTTCTGGTAATGATTCAAGCAGCAGTAACAGTTCAGTTCCAGCGCCTGCCACCATAGAAAGCAGCAGCCGCAGCCGCGACAACCGTCAGCGTGACCGCGATCTTCGATAAGGTGTAACAGACATGAATAAATTAGGTTTTTATATTTCCTCACTGTTGCTGGCATTGCTCATCCTCAGTTCGACTGTTTTTGTGGTTGACCAGCGTCAATATGGCGTGGTGTATTCGCTTGGACAAATCAAGAAAGTGATCACTGAACCTGGCTTGAATTTCAAACTTCCCCCGCCGCTACAAAACGTCAACTTCATCGACAAGCGGCTGCTGACGCTGGACAACGTGGACTCAGAACCGATGCTGACGGCTGAAAAGCAACGCATGGTGATTGACTGGTATGTGCGTTGGCGCATTTCCGACCCCTCTCAGTACATTCGCAATGTGGGCTTGGATGAAAAAGCCGGTGCGCAGCAACTCACGCGCGTGGTGCGCAATGCTTTTCAGGAAGAAATCAACAAACGAACCGTCAAAGACCTGTTATCCCTCAAGCGCGAAGCACTGATGGTGGACGTCAAGCGTGAAGTTTTGGAAATTGTCAAAGGCTCTAACCCTTGGGGAATTGATGTGGTTGATGTCCGAATCACCCGTGCAGATTATGTAGACACCATCACTGAGTCTGTTTATCGCCGCATGGAGGCCGAACGCAAGCGAGTGGCCAATGAGTTGCGATCTACCGGTGCTGCTGAGGGTGAAAAAATCCGCGCAGATGCGGATCGTCAGCGCGAAGTCACTTTGGCTAATGCCTACAGGGATGCGCAAAAAATCAAAGGTGAGGGCGATGCCGAGGCTGCCCGTTTGTATGCTGACGCCTTTGGCAAAGATGCCCAATTTGCCCAGTTCTACCAAAGCATAGAAGCCTACAAAGCCAGCTTCAACAAAAAGTCGGATGTCATGGTGTTAGACCCTGGCAGTGATTTTTTCAAAGCCATGCGCGGAAGCGGGTCTGCAGCACCTGCAAAAAAATAAGCTCTCTACCGTGGACCGAGAGACTTTGTGGATGGCGTTTGCACTGGTGCTGATTGTTGAAGGTTTTTTACCCTTCATATCACCTGCCTCTTGGCGTCGCACTTTTATGCAAATCATGCAGCTGTCGGACGGTCAAATAAGGTTCATAGGGCTTGGTTGTGTATTGGTTGGCTTGGTAATGTTGGAGTGGCTGAAATGACGCCCTCGCCGAGCCAGGGTTGGCATCAGCGCCTTACTATCACAGACCAGTAGAATCTCTTTTTTAACAGCACTTTACTCTCATGGCTGCCTGGGTTTTGCCGGATCACATAGCGGATGTTTTGCCTTCAGAGGCCCGGCATATTGAAGAATTGCGTCGACTGTGCCTAGATACGGCGCGTGGCTTTGGCTACGAATTGGTCATGCCGCCCTTGGTTGAACATATCGAATCTCTCTTATCAGCCTCAGGCAGCGTACAGGATCTCCAAACATTCAAAATGGTCGATCAATTGTCCGGCCGAACCCTGGGTTTACGCATAGACACCACCCCCCAAGCTGCTCGTATAGATGCCCACCTCCTCAACCGAAGTGGCGTTACCCGGCTTTGTTATTGCGGCTCTGTGGTGCACACCTTGCCTGCCAGTCCTTATGCAACCAGAGAACCCCTGCAAATGGGCGCAGAAATTTACGGACACGCCGGCTTGGAAGCAGACTTGGAAATACTTCAATTGGCCATGCAAAGTCTGCACTCATCGGGTCTGAAAAGTTTCCATGTGGATTTGAGTCACGCACGTATTCTTCCTGCCTTGCTTAAAAACCATGAAACCAATGCCGAGTTGTCTGCTCGCATCACCGAAGCATTGGCGCACAAAAATGTCAGCGGGATGCGAGAAATCTGCCAACATTTACCGACATCGCTTGCCAAAGGTTTGCAAGCGATGGTTCAGATGTATGGGGACATCAGCTTATTGAAGCAAGCCCGACTGGAATTTGCCGACTGGCCTGAGGTGCTGCAATCTCTGCAAGAACTTGAATGGCTGGCAGATCACGCAGACTACCCGGTCAGCATTGACTTGGCTGATTTGAGAGGCTATGCGTATTACAGCGGGCCTCGTTTTTCTATCTTCGTACCAGAGACCAGTGACGCCTTGGTTCGAGGCGGTCGCTACGATGAAGTCGGGGCTATTTTTGGGCGTAAACGTCCTGCTGTTGGATTCAGCCTTGATATCAAGGCTTTGGTGGGTTTGTTGCCACACCCGAAATTACAAGCTGCCATTCGTGCGCCATGGCGTGAAGATGCACAACTGAGCCAAGCCATTGCGAAATTGCGCAGTCAAGGGCAAACTGTTGTTTGTTTGCTGCCTGGCCATGACAGCGAGGTGGATGAATTTTTCTATGACCGTGAATTATTTGACGATCATGGAACATGGACACTGCGCACCTTGAATAACAACTGAGACTAAGACTACAAATTTATGAGTACCAAGCAGTCAAGACACGTGGTGGTAGTGGGTACCCAATGGGGCGACGAGGGCAAGGGCAAATTGGTCGATTGGCTGACCGAACGCGCCCAAGGTGTAGTCCGTTTTCAAGGCGGTCACAATGCCGGACACACTTTGGTGATCAATGGCGTAAAAACTGCGCTTCATCTCATACCTAGCGGCATCATGCGACCAGGTGTTCGGTGTTACATCGGTAATGGGGTGGTGTTGTCTGCAGGAAAATTATTCGAAGAAATCGAAGGCTTAGAGAAAGCCGGTGTGGAAGTACGTTCTCGTCTTCGTATCAGCGAAGCCTGCCCCTTGATTCTGCCGTTTCACGCTGCGCTAGATGTGGCCCGCGAAGCGGCCAGAGAACAGGGAGGTGCAGAAAAAATCGGCACAACTGGACGCGGTATTGGCCCCGCTTATGAAGACAAAATTGCCCGACGTGCACTGCGTGTCCAAGACCTTAAATATCCAGAGCGTTTCGCTACCAAGTTGCGCGAATTACTCAGTTTGCACAACCACATATTGACCAGTTTTTTAGGCTCGCGAGAGTTCACTTTTGGCGACGCCTTAAAGCCATATATCCAAGATGGTGAAGTGCAGTTTCAACCTGTCTACGATGAAGCCATGCGTCATGCCCTGTTGCTCAAACCTATGATGGCTGATGTTTCGCTTGAACTCAACCAAGCGCATGCAAGTGGTCTTAATCTTTTGTTCGAAGGTGCACAAGGTACCCTGCTGGACGTAGACCACGGCACTTACCCATTTGTCACCTCTAGCAATTGCGTTGCAGGCAATGCTGCTGCCGGCTCAGGTGTAGGGCCGGGCATGTTGCATTACATCTTGGGTATTACCAAGGCCTATTGCACACGTGTGGGAGGGGGGCCTTTCCCTAGCGAGTTGGACTGGGAGGTAGAGGGTACACCTGGCTGGCACATGAGCACTGTAGGCGCAGAAAAAGGAACAACCACCGGAAGGTATCGCCGCTGCGGTTGGTTTGATGCCGCTTTGCTTAAGCGCAGTGCGCAAGTCAACGGATTAACCGGTCTATGCATCACCAAACTGGATGTATTGGACGGATTGTCTGAACTCAAGTTATGCACCGGATACCAATTGCATGGTCAACTCATCCATATCCTTCCCAATGGTGCAGATGAAATTGCCGATTGCCAGCCTGTCTACGAGACCATGGACGGCTGGAGTGATAGCACGGTAGGTATCACTCAATATCAGAAATTGCCTCCTCAAGCGCAAGCCTATCTCAAGCGTATTGAAGAAGTAACTGGTGTGCCAATTCACATGATTTCAACAAGCCCAGACCGTGACCACACCATTCTCATCCGCGATCCATTCCAACCCTGAACCGAGAGTATTCCCATGTTGACTGAAGACGGTAAACATTTGTACGTGTCTTACGATGAATACAACAATCTGATTGAAAAACTGGCCATCAAAATTCACCAGTCCCATTGGGAATTCGATACCATTTTGTGTCTGGCTCGTGGTGGTATGCGTCCCGGCGATGTGCTGTCGCGTATTTTCGATAAACCATTGGCTATCATGTCTACCAGTTCTTACCGTTCAGAAGGCGGCACTGTGCAAGGCCATCTTGATATTGCCCGATACATCACTACACCTAAGGGTGAAATTGCGGGACGCGTGCTGTTGGTGGATGATCTTGCTGACTCCGGCCATACACTGAATGCAGTGATTGACATGTTGAAAAATAATTACGCGCCTATCACCGAATTGCGCAGCGCGGTTATTTGGACCAAAGGCGTGTCGTCTTTCGCGCCAGATTTCTCGGTGGAATTTTTACCAACCAATCCTTGGATACACCAACCCTTTGAGGCTTATGACACCATGCGCCCGGTTCATTTGCTGGAGAAATGGCGGGTTTGAGGCATGAAGCCTGATACCGCGCTTATTCATCACGATTACCAAGCGCCGGGAGATTTTGCGTCACCGCAAATAGCGGTGCATAAGGCATCATCGGTTTTTTTCAATGACGTCAAAGCCATGCGCGAGCGCAATTGGCTTGATAAAACGGGTTACACCTATGGACTGCATGGAACACCGACCACGTTCACGTTGGAAGAGCGTTTGTGTCAGTTAGAGGGCGCCAAGCATTGCGTATTACTACCCAGTGGCTTGGCCGCATTGGCGCAAGTCAATCTGGCTTTGCTCAAATGTGGCGATGAAATCCTCATTCCTGACAATGCCTACGGGCCTTTGAAATCACTGGCCGAGGTTGAACTGGCGCACTGGGGTATCAGCCACCAGTATTACGATGCCATGAATCCGCAAAGCCTGGCCGAAACCATCAGCGCACAAACTCGCTTGGTGTGGTTGGAAGCCCCTGGCTCGGTAACCTTGGAATTTCCAGATTTACCTGCGCTGGTCAACATATGCCGTGAAAAACAAGTGTTAACGGCCTTAGACAATACATGGGGAGCAGGTATCGCTTTTCAGCCATTTGATTTCATGCCTCGCTATTCTGAAGGCACAGGTGGTGTTGACTTGAGTGTGCATGCGTTAACCAAATACCCAAGTGGCGGCGGTGATGTATTGATGGGCAGTGTGACCACCTGCAACGACGATATAGCCCGTCGATTGAAACTCAGTCACATGCGCTTGGGCTTTGGTGTGGGTGCAAATGATGTGGAATTGGTGCTGCGTTCTTTGTCTAGCATGCTTTTGCGTTACCAAGCGCAAGACGCCAGTTGTCGCCAGTTGGCAAATTGGTGTTTGCAACAGTCTGCGTTTGCACAGGTATTGCATCCTGCAGTCACTACCTCGCCGGGACACGCAAACTGGCGAGAGTTATGCGCGGGTGGCCAATCTTCACCCCCTGGGGTTCACTGGGGCGGCGCTGCGGCAAGCCTATTGAGTCTTAGGTTTAACCCAGGTTTTAAACAGTCACAGGTGGATGCCTTTTGCAATGCGCTTGGCTTATTCAAACTTGGCTTCAGTTGGGCTGGCCCCATCAGCTTGGTGGTGCCCTACGATTTAAGCAAAATGCGCCAGCATGCGCCTGTGGACCTGATGCAGGGAGGATTTGTCAGGCTTGCTATAGGACTTGAATCAGCTGACGATTTGATCGCAGATGTGGCGCAAGCTTTAAACGCAATGACTTAACCGAATTGTTTCAATAGCTTTTCGGCCAGTGCTTGCATGGCCGCCGAGTGTCGGTCAGACAGCGGCGCAACTGTGGCTTGTGGATGTTTCGCAAAATTACGCGCTACTGATTTGGCATAGGTTGGATCGTAGTGGTCAATCAATAAGTCTCTGACTACATACTCTATTTGTCCGTTGTTAAGTTGAGCTTGCCAAGCATTCACGACAGCTTTTCCTTTCAACGCTGTCAATAAATCTAATCGGCTGCTGAATAAATCGGTATCTTGAGCGAAAAAATCGTAGTCTTCCAACAGTAACTTTACTCTCTCATCGTCACTCAATTGCAGATCAATACACGGACTATCTCGCATCACATCCATCAACGACTCGGGTACAGCGACGTTTCCTACTTTTTTGCTTTCAGCTTCGACGAAAACCGTTTGTTGCATATTGAAGCTGCGTAATTTGTCCCATACCAGCGTATCGAAATGTTTTTGGCTAGGCTGAGATTGGCCGGGTATGCGTCCAAGAACAGAACTTCGGTGTTTGGCCAGATCTTCAAGATCTAGCACTTGGGCGCCCGCTTTGATCAGTGCTTGAAGCAACCTTGTTTTGCCTGAGCCGGTCGGGCCAGTAATGACTTGAAAGCGTAAACCGCTGACCAACTGCGCAATGTCTTCCACCATGGCCGCTCTGAACGCTTTATAGCCACCTTCAATCAGGCATACCCTGAAGCCGATTTGCCCCAACACCAGAGCCAACGACCCACTGCGTTTACCGCCACGCCAGCAATAGATAAGCGGTTGCCATGTTTTGGGTAACGGCATTACTTTCGCTTGAATATGCCGTGCAATGTTGGAAGCAACCAATGCGGCCCCCACCTTGTTTGCTTCAAAAGAATTGACTTGTTTGTACATGGTGCCCACGCGTATGCGCTCCTCGTTGGTCAATGAGGGCCAGTTCACAGCGCCAGGCAAATGGTCAAGTTCGTATTCGTCTTCTGTGCGAGCATCGATGATGCTGTTAAATCCTCCAGCTTCAGCGGATAAAGCCATCCGCGCAATAGCTTGATGTGGGCTGATAGGGTGCGCTGCCATCAGAGCATTTTTTTCAAAACAGGCCAAACGTTAGCCAAAATGAGTGGATGTGCCTCGGCTTTGGGGTGGATGCGGTCAGGCTGAAACATAGCGGTGGGGTCAGCTGTATCTGCAATGCCTTTGAGCAGAAAAGGGACCCAAGCAGTGCCTTGTTTTTGGCTGATGTTCTTAAACATAAGACTGAAGTCTTGGGCGTATTGTGCGCCGTAGTTCGGCGGCACTTGCATGCCAATCAACAACACGGCGGCTTTGATCTTGTGACAGGCAGTGATCATTTGCGTCAGATTTTCTTGTGACATTTTTAAGGAAAAACCACGCAAAGCATCATTGCCACCCAGCTCAATAATGACTATGTGGGGCGTGTGTTGAGTCAACAACGCGGGTAAACGCGCCAGACCCCCAGAGGTTGTGTCTCCGCTGATGCTGGCATTGATTACTTCCCACTGCGGTTTTTCTTTGGCGAGTTGGGCCGTCAGCAAAGCAACCCAACCACTGCCACGTGCAATGCCGTATTCAGCGCTGAGGGAATCGCCCACCACCAGTATTTTTTGTGGCTTGTCAGCCCGTAATACGGCAGGTGAAAGACCCATGGCGATCAGGCTTATGCTTAGCCAGTTAAAGTCTCTGCGTTGCAACTCTGATCTCACGGAATGTCCTCACCTCTTATTGCTGTTTCACATTTATTCAAATCGGTCACCGATGTCACTGGTACATTGGACATTCTCCGCGATATCGATTTCACCCTGAACCCGCAGCAAACACTGGCCATTGTGGGTGCTTCTGGGTCTGGTAAAAGCACATTGCTGGCCATCATGGCTGGTTTGGATACACCTACCCAAGGTACGGTACATCTTGCAGGGCAGGATATTTTTTCACTCAATGAAGACCAGCGTGCGGCTTTGCGTGCTTCCCACATAGGCTTTGTTTTTCAGAGTTTTCAGTTGCTCGCGCCATTGACTGCATTAGAAAATGTGATGTTGCCGCTGGAACTTGCCGGGCATACTGACCCACGGCCAGTGGCCAAAGACATGTTGACGCGCGTGGGTTTGTCAGAACGGCTTAACCATTACCCCAAGGTGATGAGCGGCGGAGAGCAGCAAAGAGTTGCGCTGGCTAGGGCGTTTGTGGTCAAGCCTCAGTTGTTGCTGGCGGATGAACCGACAGGCAGTTTGGACCACGCTACCGGAGAAACCATCATGCAATTGATGCTTGAATTGAATCGTGAACTGGGAACTACTCTGGTCTTGGTCACACATGATGTCGCGCTGAGCCGTCGTTGTGATCAGCGCCTACTGATGGAGGCAGGCAGCGCTCGCTGGCTGGAGTGAGATCAGCGTGTTCGCTGCTTCATGGCACGTTCAACCTCGCGTTTGCCTTCACGGTCTTTGATGGTGTCCCGTTTATCGTGTTCGGCTTTGCCCTTGGCCAACGCAATCTCACATTTGATGCGCCCGTTTTTCCAATGCAGGTTCAATGGCACCAGCGTATAGCCTTTTTGTTCGACCTTGCCTATCAATCGGCGTATTTCATCTTTGTGAAGCAATAACTTGCGTGAACGTATGGCATCAGGGTTGACGTGTGTAGACGCGGTTTTGAGCGGGTTGATCTGACAACCGATGACGTACATCTCGCCATTGCGAATCACCACGTAGCCGTCTGTGAGTTGTACTTTACCTTCTCGCGCGGCTTTGACCTCCCAACCTTCCAAGACCATGCCTGCTTCCAAGCGTTCTTCGAAAAAATAGTTGAAAGCGGCTTTTTTGTTGTCCGCGATACGGGTTTGAGGTGCTGTTTTGCTGGCCATAGGTGAGGAAAAAAAAATACAACGGGGTCTTTACAATCTCCCGTAACGCCAGTGTGGCATGAACTGCATTCTATGAAAACCATTGAGAAGTCTGTATTGATCTGGTTCAGCGCCCGTGAAATGTTTGATTTGATCGTCGATGTGCCGTCTTATCCTCTGTTTTTGCCATGGTGCGACAAGGCAGAGATTCTCACCACCACAGACCACGGCATGACCGCGCGCATTGGTATGGCTTTCGGTGGATTGCATAAAAGTTTCACCACTGCCAATACGCACATTGACGCACGGCAAGTCAAACTCGATTTGATCGACGGTCCTTTCAAGCATTTGTCTGGCGTGTGGGACTTTATTCCGCTGGGCGAAGAGCAGGCCTGCCGGGTCGAATTAAAACTCTCCTACAGTTTCGACTCTATGTTCGGTGCCATTGTTGGGCCAGTGTTTGACAAAATCGCCTCCACACTGGTGGATGCATTCGTCAAGCGTGCTGAATCGGTGTACCAGCGATGATCATTGAAATCCTAGTCTCCTTGAATTCGAGAAAAATAGAACGCATCGAATGGCAAACTGTACAAAGCCCCAGCGTCGCCGAGGCCAAGCTACATTTAACCAACGTGTCCGAGAACTTTGCCAATCGAACCTCTCAGGATTGGCAAACAGCCGTCTGGGGGAAACCGGTTGACCCCTCTTATTTACTTAAAGATGGCGACCGACTTGAAGTGCTTCGACCTTTGCGCGTTGACCCTAAAGTGGCCAGACGTGAACGTTTTCAGAAGCAGGGGGCTAAAACCGCAGGTTTGTTTGCCAAACGCAGAGCTGGAGCCAAACCAGGCTATTGACGTAGCAAATTGCATGCTTTCCTATTCATCTCGAAAATACAGAGCCTTGAATTAAAAGCGCCCTTGATGGGATCGGTAGAATCTATTTTTTGGAGATCTACCTTATGCGCCTTCTTGGCAAAGCGCTGACCTTTGACGATGTGTTGTTGGTCCCCGCATACTCCCAGGTCCTGCCCAAGGACACACGCCTTTCGACCCAGTTCTCACGCCGCATTTCACTCAATCTGCCGCTGGTGTCTGCTGCCATGGATACGGTCACCGAAGCCCGCTTAGCTATTGCCATTGCCCAAGAGGGCGGCATGGGCATCGTCCACAAGAATCTGACTGCGCAAGACCAAGCGGCCGAAGTGGCCAAAGTCAAGCGCTATGAAAGCGGGGTGCTGCTTGACCCGGTCATCATCACGCCTCACCACACTGTCCGCCAAGTCATGGCGTTGTCGGACGAATTAGGCATCTCTGGCTTTCCAGTCTGCGACGCCGGCAAAGTGGTTGGCATTGTCACCAACCGCGATTTGCGTTTCGAGACGCGTTATGAATTGCACATCAAAGACATCATGACGCCGCGCGAGCGTTTGATCACTGTGCCCGAAGGCACCACACCCGAGCAGGCCAAGGCCTTATTGAACAAGCACAAACTCGAGCGACTGCTGGTCATCAACGACGCTTTCGAGCTGAAAGGGCTGATCACTGTCAAAGACATTACCAAGCAAACCAGTTTCCCAAATGCAGCCCGTGACAGTGCCGGGCGTTTGCGGGTGGGCGCTGCGGTGGGCGTTGGCCCTGGCACCGCAGAACGCGTGGAAGCGCTGGTTCGCGCAGGTGTTGACGCTATCGTCGTTGATACAGCGCATGGTCATAGCCACGGCGTGATCGAACGGGTTCGCTGGGTCAAACAAAACTATCCTGATATTGACGTTGTTGGCGGCAATATTGCGACGGGTGCCGCCGCGCTTGCATTGGCACAGGCAGGCGCTGACGCGGTCAAGGTAGGTATCGGCCCGGGCTCCATATGCACCACGCGAATCGTTGCTGGTGTGGGCGTACCGCAAATAACCGCCATTGATAACGTAGCCACAGCACTGCAAGGATCCGGCGTTCCATTGATTGCTGATGGGGGCATACGCTACAGCGGGGACATCGCCAAAGCTATCGCTGCAGGTGCCTCAAGCATCATGATGGGTGGCATGTTTGCTGGTACCGAAGAAGCCCCCGGTGAAATCATTTTGTACCAAGGGCGGAGTTACAAAAGTTACCGGGGCATGGGCAGTATTGGCGCCATGCAACAGGGCAGCGCAGACCGGTATTTTCAAGAGGCCACCACTGGCAACCCTAACGCTGACAAACTCGTGCCAGAAGGTATTGAAGGTCGGGTACCGTACAAAGGTTCTATGGTCAGCATCGTTTACCAGATGGCTGGCGGCGTACGTGCCGCCATGGGTTACTGCGGTTGTGCCAGTATTGAAGATATGCGCAATCGCGCCGAGTTCGTTGAAATTTCAGTGGCGGGTATGCGTGAAAGCCACGTACACGACGTGCAAATTACCAAGGAAGCGCCGAATTACCGCGCTGACTGATTTTCCGTAGAGTTGACTGTCTGCTTTCATTACCCCTATGGCACACCACAAAATATTGATCCTTGATTTTGGCTCGCAAGTCACTCAACTCATTGCCCGACGCGTGCGTGAATCCCATGTGTATTGTGAAGTCCATCCTTGTGATGTCAGCAACGAATGGCTACGTGAATACGCTAGCGACGGTTTACTTAAAGGCATTATTCTTTCCGGCAGTCACGCCAGCGTCTATGAAGACGAAACTGACCTCGCGCCATCACTGGTGTTTGAGTTAGGTATCCCCGTATTGGGTATTTGCTATGGCATGCAAACCATGGCACAGCAACTTGGCGGAAAAGTGGAAAGCGGACATCAGCGTGAATTTGGCTATGCCGAAGTGCGTGCGCGCGGGCATACAAGCCTGTTGAAAGACATCGCAGACTTCACCACGCCTGAAGGTCACGGCATGCTCAAGGTTTGGATGAGTCATGGCGATAAAGTGACTGCGCTACCGCCAGGATTTAAGTTGATGGCCAGCACTGACAGTTGCCCGATTGCAGGCATGGCTGACGAATCACGGCATTTTTACGGCGTGCAATTTCACCCCGAAGTCACACACACGCTGCAAGGCAAGGCCCTACTGCAACGGTTTGTACTTCAGATTTGTCAGGCACATGCCAATTGGCTGATGACAGGGTATGTGGAAGAAGCTGTTGCACGTATTCGCCAACAAGTGGGCGACGAGGAAGTCATACTGGGTTTGTCCGGCGGTGTTGACTCATCTGTAGCGGCTGCCTTGATACATCGAGCCATCGGCGATCAACTCACTTGTGTGTTTGTTGACCATGGCTTGTTGCGTCTTAACGAAGGTGACGCTGTCATGGCCATGTTTGCCGGACAACTGCATGCAAAAGTCATTCGGGTGGATGCCAGCGCATTGTTTCTAGGCAAACTTGCGGGCGTCAGCGACCCTGAAGCCAAACGCAAAATCATTGGCGCTGAATTTGTCACTGTATTCAAAGAGCAAGCAGCCAAACTCAAAGCAGTTAGTGACAGAAACATGGGTGCAAGCTATCTGGCCCAAGGCACAATTTATCCCGATGTGATCGAGAGCGGCGCTGCGAAAAGTAAAAAAGCGGTCACCATCAAAAGCCATCACAACGTTGGCGGTTTGCCAGAACAACTCGGTTTGAAATTGTTAGAACCCTTGCGCGATTTGTTCAAAGACGAGGTGCGTGAGCTAGGCGTGGCCTTGGGGTTACCTTACGACATGGTTTACCGCCATCCGTTTCCAGGTCCAGGCTTGGGCGTACGCATACTTGGAGAAGTGAAATCTGAATATGCCGATTTGCTGCGTCGTGCTGACGCTATCTTTATCGAAGAACTGCGCCATACGCCATTTACCGGAGACCCCGGCGCTGTCGCTTTTGGCGGCACGCAAGCACCACGCAATTGGTACGAAGCCACCAGCCAAGCTTTTGCAGTTTTTTTGCCGGTGAAATCAGTCGGTGTGATGGGCGATGGCCGCACTTACGACTATGTGGTGGCGCTGCGCGCAGTCATCACCAGTGACTTCATGACGGCTGATTGGGCGGAGTTACCTTACGGACTTTTAAAGAAAGTATCTGGTCGCATCATCAATGAAGTGCGCGGTATCAACAGAGTAGTGATGGATGTGAGCAGTAAGCCGCCAGCGACTATTGAGTGGGAATAATTTATGATCGATTTGGGTATGAATTTATGAAGTGGTCTCTGTTGGCTCTTTGGGTGGCCGCTATTCTTTATGGCCACTATAGGGGTAGTGTTCGTGCTTCTTGGCAAAAAGTATTTTTGGATCATTCTGCGGTGCTAGCGCCCATCAATGCCTTGATGGTCTTGTTCTCCAAAGTTACCACCAAGCCTTTTGTGCCTTTGCATGAATTGCCTGAACTGCAACAATTACAGGATAACTGGCAGGTGTTCCGTGCGGAAGCCTTGCATTTGTCTGAATTGCAACGTATCAAAGCACCGGATAAACACGATGACATAGGCTTTAATTCATTCTTCAAATACGGATGGAAGCGGTTTTACTTGAAATGGTATGACGCTGCTCACCCCTCGGCAGCTGAGTTGTGTCCGCAAAGCGTAGCGATTCTAAAAAGTATTCCGACAATCAAAGCAGCCATGTTTGCCGAGCTTCCGCCAGGCGGACAACTCAACCGACACCGCGATCCATACGCCGGTTCACTGCGCTATCACCTCGGTCTGGTGACACCTAATGATGATGCTTGTTACATCGATGTTGACGGTGAACGTCACAGTTGGCGCGATGGGCAGGGTGTCGTCTTTGATGAAACCTATATCCACGAGGCGTACAACAAAACAGCGCATAACCGCATTATTTTGTTTTGCGATGTAGAGAGGCCATCGCGCTTGGATTGGGTTGCAGCTTTGAACCGATGGTTCAGTCGGGTGGTGATGTCTGCGGCCAGTTCTCCAAATGATGTGGGTGATCAAACTGGAGCTATCAATAAGCTAACGCATTTGCATTTTGTGATCGATGAAAAGCGCAAGGCTTTTAAAAACTGGAACCGCACGGTTTACAAGTTGACTAAATTCAGTTTGATCGCTCTTATAGTGTTAGGCGTCATTTACCTTTGAGTTCAAGCGCTTTTGGATTCATTGATCAGCGAAAAGGTGTCGAAGAAAAAAATCGAGCGGACAAACGACATGGCGGTCGGGCCGCCGCGAACGTTGCCGTAGGCGGTGAACGGCGGCCGAGCCGGCATGGCGTGGAATACATTGCTTAAAGCAGTCAAGCCGTAGCGTGAACGCATAGCTTTACTAAACATTCTGCGACCGATACGGCATGGCGTAAATCAGGTCTTATCCAACGCCTGCTCTATATCCCAAATGATGTCGTCCAACGTTTCCAAGCCCACACTCAAGCGTATCAAGTCAGGCGGTACGCCTGCGGCAATCTGCTGTTCTTCAGACAACTGTCGATGCGTGGTAGAAGCTGGGTGAATCACCAAGCTTTTGGCGTCGCCGATGTTCGCCAGATGAGACAGAAATGAAACGTGTTCAATGAAGGTTTGGCCAGCGGCAGCACCCCCTTTGACCCCAAACGTCAGCACCGCACCCGAACCGCGTGGCAGGTATTTGTTGGCCAAAGCGTGGTCAGGGTGGTTGGTTAATCCAGGATAGTTCACCCAAGCCACCTTAGGGTGAGTTTGTAAATGCTTTGCCACCGACAGTGCATTGCTGCAATGCCTATCCATGCGTAAAGACAAAGTTTCTACACCTTGCAATAACAAAAATGCATTGAAAGGGGAGAGCACAGGACCGAAAGTGCGCATGCCTTCCATGCGGCATTTCATGGTGAAACCAAAGTCGCCAAATGTCTCGAAAAAGCGTACCCCGTGGTAGCCGGGAGACGGTTCTGTCATGGTGGGAAAACGACCGTTATCCCATGGGAATTTTCCTGATTCAATGATCACGCCGCCCATGGTGGTACCGTGCCCGCCGATGAACTTGGTCGCTGAGTGAATGCTGATGGCCCCACCCCACTTAAAAGGTTGGCACAGGTAAGGACTGGCAAAGGTGTTGTCGATGAACAGCGGAACACCAGCTTGCTTACCTATCGATGCCACTGCTTCTATGTCAAGCACATTCAGCGACGGATTGCCCAATGTCTCTGCATACAAGGCCTTGGTTTTTGGCGTGATAGCACGGGCGAAATTTTCCGGGTCTGAGGCATCGACAAAAACCGTTTCTATGCCCAGCTTTTTGAAATTCACACCCAATTGTGTGTGCGTGCCGCCGTACAAGGTCTTGGCTGCGACGATTTGATCGCCCGCTTCGCAGAGATTGAGCAGGGCAATCATTTGCGCCGCCATGCCGCTGCCCGTCGCGACTGCAGCACGTCCGCCTTCCAAAGCAGCTAGCCGTTCTTCGAGCACCGCCACTGTGGGATTGGACAGTCTCGAATACACATTACCAAAGGTTTGTAAGTTGAACAGGCTGGCAGCATGCTCCGCACTGTCAAATACATACGAGGTGGTTTGGTAGATTGGAACTGCACGACTGCCGGTGGCGGCATCTGGAATTTGTCCGGCATGCAAGCTGAGTGTGTCAAAACCAAATGTGCGATCTGCCATATTTTTTACTGAGGAGGAATTTGACGTTGTGCCGAGATGACGCCGGTGTTGACTCCGAACCAGCCCAGTCCCCCGAACAATCGGGCGTGTTCAATCTTGACGCAGCGGTCCATGATGAGAGTGAGACCAGCTTGTTGAGCAATGCGGCCTGCATCAACGTTGACCACACCGAGTTGCAGCCAAAGCACTTTGGCGCCAATGTCAACTGCTTGCTGCGCAATCGCTGGGGTATCGGCAGGTTTGCGAAACACATCGACAATATCCACGGGGAAGGGAATGTCAGTCAGACTGGGGTAACAGGTTTCGTCCAGAATGCTAGGGTACTTGGGGTTGACAGGCACGATGCGATACCCGTGTGACTGCATGTACTTCGCCGCAAAATAAGAAGGCCGAAACCAATCTGCTGATAAACCAACGACGGCAATGGTGCGGTGTTGTTTCAACACCTGTTTTAGTACGCGTATGTCACTCATTCGTGGGATATTAGCCGATATATGAAATAAAGATTGCTTTATGTAACGAAACAGGGCATAGTAGGCACTCGATTATCAGGTTAAGTCGTTGTAGTTCGTTTTTAGTTCTGCCCTCATAGGTATTTCTCCCTTCGTCTCACCGCCTGTCTTGACCTTCGACCCCGAGGGGGGCTTCCCTTTTTTTTAAGAAATGCAATACATGGCAACAGGTACAGTGAAATGGTTTAACGAGTCCAAAGGTTTTGGCTTTATTACACCCGAAGACGGCGGCAAAGATTTGTTCGCTCATTTTTCCGCGATCCAGAACCAAGGCTTCAAAACCCTGGCAGAAGGTCAACGCGTCAGCTTTGAAGTGACCACCGGTCCCAAGGGCCTGCAAGCGTCCAACATCAAATCCGCCGATTAAGCACACAGCTTAAAGGCCGCTGATGTCCAAAGAAGAAATGCTGGAAATGTCCGGCATGGTTCACGAGGTTCTTCCCGACTCTCGTTACCGTGTCACTTTGGACAACGGCCACGAACTCGTGGCCTACACCGCAGGCAAGATGCGCATGCACCACATCCGCATCTTGGCCGGTGACAAAGTCACCTTGGAACTCTCTCCCTATGACATGACCAAAGGTCGAATCACCTTTAGACATATCGAAGGCAAGGGACCAAGCGGACCACGTCGCAGGCGGTTTTGACCACCAGCCCGTCCGACACCGGATTGGGCTATTTGGTCAAGCAAGAGTGCATCGCCATTGAAGGTGGTGCTGACTTGCAGATACGCTCCTTACTCAATCAACTTCAATTCCATGACCCGCTAGGCATCGCCCTGGCTTTAGGTGTTTCTTCGGCCACTTGGCCCTTGTTTGGTTTGGTCTGGCCTTCTGCTCGTAAAATGGCAGATGTGATGCAGACTTGGCCGATTGCCAATTTGCGTATTCTGGAAATCGGATGCGGTCTGGGACTGGCCAGCCTGGTGATTCATCGGCGTTTGGGTAACGTCACGGCTTCTGACTACCATCCCTACACAGAGCGCTTTTTACAAGCCAATGTGCTGCTCAATGAGATGCACACGCTGCCCTACATCAGCGGCCATTGGGAACGTACCAATCCGCTGTTGGGAGAATTTGATTTAATCATTGGCAGCGATGTACTCTACGAGCGAGACCACCCCCAGCAGCTTGCAGGTTTTATCCAACGACATGCTGCTCTCCATGCGCAAGTGCTGATCATTGACCCGAACCGAGGTAACCGTGCTGCGTTCCATAAAGCCATGAAAAACAACGGTTTTGTGCTGACTCAAACCGATTTAATCACGCCTTTGCAGGATGAGAAATCTTATAGAGGCCGTTTTCTAAGTTATCAGCGCGACTGAAATCTTTGCCCGCATAGGTTACATTGCGGCGCATGAACGCGATTGATTTCATGCAACTTGCTTTGGCACAAGCCGATTTGGCGCTAGCCGCTGGTGAAGTACCAGTAGGTGCTGTATTGGTGAGAAACGGACAGGTGATTGCGCAGGCTCACAACGCCCCCATTGCAACACATGATCCCAGCGCACACGCTGAAGTGCTTGTTTTGCGCGAAGCTGCTGCCAAATTGGGGAATTACCGTTTGGATGATTGCACTTTGTATGTCACCTTAGAGCCTTGCGTCATGTGTGCCGGCGCCATCTTGAATGCCCGATTGGCAAAGGTGGTCTGGGGCGCAGCTGAACCTAAAACAGGGGCTGGCGGATCGGTGATTAATGTGTTTGATCAACCCCTTTTGAATCACCAGACCCTCAATGAAGGCCAATTTATGGCCGATCAATGTTCGCTTCCATTGCAGACATTTTTCAAAGAGCAACGACGCATACAAAAAACACAGGCTGCAGCAACACACTTACGCGAGGATGCTTTGCGTACAACTGACCGTGCTTTTGACAAATTACCAGGATACCCTTGGCAGCCGAATTACATCAGTGACTTGCCAGCTTTGAACGGGTTACGCATGCACTACTTGGACGAAGGTCCGGCAGATGCCGAAGTAATCTGGCTGTGTTTGCATGGCAACCCGGCTTGGAGTTACTTGTATCGTCACATGATTCCCGTTTTTGTGGCTGCAGGTCATCGTGTGGTCGCGCCAGACATGCCAGGTTTTGGCAAGAGCGACAAACCCAAAAAAGACAGCGCACATTCTTTCGAATGGCATAGACAGGTATTGTTGGAATTCGTTGAGGCACTTGACTTGCGCGGAATTCAACTCGTGGTGCAAGACTGGGGTGGGATTCTCGGATTGACCTTGCCAATGGCGCAGGATGGGCGCTATGAGTCCCTGTTGGTGATGAACACCACCTTGGCCACTGGCGAGCAAGCCTTGAGCCAAGGATTTCTCGCTTGGAAGCAGATGTGCGCAGATAAACCCATGTTTGATGTGGGTAAATTGTTTGCACGAGGCAACCCGGAAATGTCAGCAGATGAGTGTGCTGCCTACAACGCCCCCTTTCCTGATGCAGGTCACCGTGCGGCGTTAAGAGCATTTCCGCCGATGGTGCCGTCATCCTTTGACAGTCCTGGAGCAGATATTTCGCGTCAAGCAGCCGCATTCTGGCAAGAACAATGGCGAGGACGTAGCCTGATGTTCATCGGGCAGCAAGACCCCGTGTTGGGTGAAACAGTGATGCTTAAATTACAGCAATCAATCTCAGGGTGTCCAGAGCCTGTGCTGTTAGCGCATGCAGGTCATTTTGTGCAAGAACACGGTGAGGCTATTGCTGTTCACGCCTTGCAATCGTTCTTCAATAGTTCATTGGTAAGGTAAAAGTCGTGATTACGAATTCGTCAAACACTTTCCGTGTCGCTGTGGTTACGGGTGGTGCCATGGGTATAGGCGCCGCATCTGCACAGCGTCTGGCCGATTTGGGGCACCAGGTATTCATTGCCGACCGCGACTATCCGTCAGCACAAGACACCGCAGACAAGCTTTGCTTGCTCGGTCATCGCGTCAACGCAGTGATGATGGATGTATCCAGCCCTGAGTCAATAGCTGACGCGTTTGAGCACATAGCGCAAAAGGCTGGACGATGTGATATTTTGGTGAATTCTGCTGGCGTGGCCACAGTGGCACCTTTTGTTGATTTCCCCTTGGATGAATTTCAGCGCACCATAAATATCAACGTGACAGGGACGATGTTGTGCAGCCAATATGCGGCCCGTTTGATGAAGAATCACAACTGGGGACGCATCATCAACATCGCATCTGTTGCGGGTATGCGCGCGGTAGGCAGCGGTCGAACTGCTTATGGAACCTCCAAAGGAGCCGTCATTGCATTGACAAGGCAAATGGCGGTAGAGCTGGCAGAGTTTGGTATCACTGCCAATGCTGTCTGTCCTGGGCCTGTAGATACGCCACTCACGCAAAAACTGCACAGTGCAGAATTTCGTCAAGCGTATGCCAAAGCCATTCCCATGGAACGTTACGGTAGTGTGAATGAAATTGCTTCTGTGGTTGAGTTTTTAGCATCGACCCAGGCGTCTTACATCACAGGTATTGCCATGCCTGTTGATGGCGGATTTCTTGCAAGCGGCGCAAGAGGACTGTGAGTATGAATTTCTATGCTTACCAGTAGGCGGACTACCCCCATGGATCAATCTGTCACTGCCGTATACCAACTCACTACAGCAGCTGATCCGCAGCGCACGGCGGCCATGATTGCAGGCGAACAGTCCAGCGGTACTTTTATTGCCATACCAGGTGAAGATGAAGCGCTGAAAGCCCGATCTGCAGCGACTTGGAACATTGAACCCATTTCTACTTCAACTGCATCGACATACACTCATTACCGCTTGACGCTGAGTTGGCCATTGGCAAATCTGGGGGCGTCATTACCCAATTTGCTGGCCACGATAGCTGGTAATTTGTATGAATTGCGGCCCGTTCATTCGTTACGTTTGTTGGATTTTGAATTGCCTACAGCTTTTGCCCATGCCTACCCTGGGCCAGCGTTTGGCATATCCGGTACCCGCGTATTGACCGGCGTAGTGGATGCACCACTGATAGGCACCATCATCAAACCATCGGTAGGTTTGAGCGCTGCCGATACAGCAGCCATGGTGGACCAGTTGTGCGCCGCAGGTATTGATTTCATCAAAGACGATGAGCTGCAAGCCGATGGTTCGAGCTGTCCTTTTGATGAAAGAGTGAAGCTTTGTATGGCAGTCATTCGTCGCCATGCCGATCGCACGGGTCGCAAGGTCATGTATGCCTTTAACCTCACGGGTGAGCTTGATGAAATGCGCCGTCGCCATGACTTGGTGGTTGCTGAAGGTGGAACTGCGGTGATGCTGAGCTTGAATTCTGTCGGCATGACAGGGTTTAATGCATTTCGCCGACATGCGCAATTACCGATTCATGCGCACCGCAACGGCTGGGGTTATGTGCAAGCGGGATGGTCATACATAGCTTGGCAAAAACTGTGGCGTCTTGCCGGCGCAGATCATATGCATGTGAACGGTATTGCCAATAAGTTTCAGGAGGACAACGAGAGCGTGATAGCTTCTGCCCGCGCTTGTCACCAACCCTTGTTCATTGAAAAACCTTGCACGGTCATGCCTGTTTTTTCTTCGGGGCAAACTGTGATGCAAGCGCACCCTACATGGGAGCAACTTCAATCACCTGATTTGCTTTTTTTGGCAGGCGGAGGGTTGTTTGCCCATCCCGGCGGTATCTCAGCAGGTGTGATTGCCTTGCGTCAGGCATGGGGCGCAGCCATGGCGGGAGTGCCGTTACACACCGCAGCACTTACGCATCGCGAATTACGCGAAGCGATAGCTACATTTGGTTCAGCCATTTAACCTTATGCCTCATTCACGCTCTGAATATCAAGCCCGCTTGCTGTTTTATGGTGACGATTTCACTGGTGCATCTGACAACGCAGCCCAATATGCCAGACACGGGCTGAGTACGCGATTGTTTTTTTCACTGCCAGAGCCCACTGTATTGGCGCAAGCTGCCCGTGAATGCGATGTTGTCGGCGTGGCCGGTACCGCGCGTTCGCTGGATGCCCCCCGCATGAAAGCTGAATTGTTGCCAGTGCTGACTGCCTTTGCTGCGTTAAAAGTGCCACTGGTGCAGTACAAATGTTGTTCTACGTTTGACAGCGCACCACACACTGGCAGTTTGGGGCATGCCATCGCGTTGATGCGCCAAGTGTGGCCAGGCTGCTTTGTTCCCGTCCATGCCGCCGCACCCGAGTTCGGCAGGTACACGGTATTTGGTCATCATTTCGCGCGTGCAGGCCAACAGGTATATCGCTTAGACCGTCACCCGGTGATGTCTGTACATCCCGTGACGCCAATGCAAGATGCGGAGTTAAGTGTTGTATTGAATGAGCAAGGTTTCACACCTGCGCATCATGTCGATCTGCGGCAATTAGATCAATACGCACTCAAGCATATTGACTTAGCCAAAGAACTCAGTCGTTATGACAGCGCAGTGTTTGATGGTTACACCCAACAACATACCGTCAGCACGGCTTCCCTGTTGTGCCAACTCAGCCAACACAAGCAAGTATGTGCCATGGCCGCGCAGGGACTGGCGCATGGTTTGGGTCAATATTGGCGTGAATCGGGAAGTATTTCGGGCAAGCCCCCCTTGCAACAGTTAGGTGCAACCGACAGGTTATTGGTGTTGTCAGGAAGTTGCTCTGAGTTGTCAGCGAAACAAATTGCATTGGCCCGACAAGCTGGTTTTTTATGTTTACGCTTGACGCCTCAACTTTTATTTGATGAAGGTCACAGCGGGTTTGAGCAAGTGTTACTTCAAACACTGGTAGCTTTGAGAAATGGCCAAAGCGTCGTTGTATTTACAGCAGAAGGACCGCAGGATCAGCATGCACAAATGCTGCGCGAATGGACAGCGAATTGGGCCAGCGGACAATTGGCACAACGCATAGGACATCTGTTTGCAAGCATTGCATCACAAGCATTTCGTGGCACTGCGTTGACACGTTTAGTGGTCGCCGGTGGGGACTCTTCAAGTTTCACCATGCGCGATTTGGGTGCACAAGCATTGCAGTGCAAGGCCAGCCATTTTGAGCAAAACGCGCATTTTGCCAGTCTGGTATCTGACGATGTACAAATCCACGGCAAAGAAGTGTTGTTGAAAGGCGGGCAGGTTGGTGCTGAAGATATCTATTTACTGGCTCTGAGTGGGTTTGGTCAATAAAGGCCGAGCAAGTTACATTCACTCAACGTAATTTCAAACATTGACGGGTTCATGCCATGCATATTTATATTTACTCCCCCTCAGGCGCTGTGCGCGATAAAGCCGCATTGCGGCGTGCAGTCAAGCATTTGACACAACTGGGGCACGAGGTAGAGCTGGATCCTGATGTGTTGACCCGTTCACAACGCTTTGCCGGTGATGATGACATTCGCTTGATGTCGATTAGCAGGGCTGCTGCCAGCGGTGCAGATGTCGTCATGCCTTCGCGTGGCGGCTATGGCATCACACGGTTGATGAAAAAATTGCCCTATAAAGCGATTGCCCATTCCATCAAACAGGGCAGTCGTTGGGTCGGCCACAGCGACTTCACTGCATTGCAAATGGGGCTTTTGGCCAAAACAGGTGCTCACAGTTGGTCTGGACCGCACGCTTGCACTGATTTCGGCGCATTGTCGGTAGATGAAATCATGCAAGATTGTTTTGACGACATGGCTCAGTCCCGAGGGGAGGGCGCCGGTTGGCGAATCCCTTCTTCTGATTTGATTCCATTGCCCAAGCGCAACGTATTGGCTGAAGACGCTGTCTTGTGGGGAGGTAATCTAAGTGTTTTATGCAGCTTGATAGGTACTCCCTATATGCCAGCCATCGACAAAGGAGTGTTGTTTCTAGAAGATGTGGCCGAACATCCTTACCGCATTGAGCGCATGCTGACACAGTTACTGCACGCAGGTGTATTGGTCAAACAGCAAGCGATTGTGTTGGGCCAATTCACGGAGTTCAAACTCACCGCGCATGACAAGGGTTTCAAAATGGATTCGGTGGTGAGTTGGTTGCGTACCCAAGTCAAAGTTCCTGTGCTGACTGGCTTGCCGTTTGGTCATGTGCCAACCAAGCTGTGTCTGCCCTTAGGACAAAAAATCAGCTTGCTCAGGGAAGGGCGAGAAGCGTTTTTACTGTGGGTTCATCAGGGGCATCATTCGCACTGAGTTCGTTTTGAGAGATGTACTCAACACAGGCCGTTTCGGTTTGATGTGAAGTTTTCGTTTCCGTTTGATGTGAACTGTTCACGCCATGCCGGGACGGTCGCCGCTCTTCACGGCAAAGCCGTGACGTTCGCGTCGGCCCGCCCGCCATGTCGTCGTCTGTTCTCAGTTTTCTTTGACGGCATTTCCTTAGGAAAGGCTTAATTCCTGCCGCATCTACAATGCTTTGAGCACGCAATCAACTCCTAAAGTCCACATGATCAGTTACACCAAACATTACATCAACGGCGCCTGGCAAGAGGCCTCATCTAAAGCTAACTTTGAGGTTCACGATGCCAGCACCGAAGAAATCATGGCCACAGTGCCGCAAGGAACAATTGAAGAAACAGCGCAAGCGGTCTTGGCGGCCCGTCAAGCTTTTCCTTCGTGGTCTGGATTGAGCGTAGAAGAGCGCTGTCAGTTCATAGACAAAATCGTTGCAGGGTTGAAAGCGCGTACTGACGAAATGGCCACAGCCATTGCTCGCGAAGTCGGTATGCCGATCAAAATGGCGAAGATGATTCAAGTCGGTGGACCGGTGTTCAATTGGAGCAATGCTGCCAAAGTTGCCAGAGCCTATCCCTACGAAGAAAAAGTGGGTAACTCCTTGGTGGTACGTGAACCCATAGGTGTTGTTGGCTGCATCACACCATGGAATTTCCCGCTGAACCAAATCACGCTCAAAATTGCACCCGCCTTGGCCGCAGGTTGTACGGTGGTGCTCAAACCCAGTGAAATCGCACCCGTCAATGCCATGATTCTGGCGGACATCATTCATGAAGCTGGTTTACCTGCTGGCGTATTCAACCTCGTGAACGGTGCGGGTCCAGTGGTGGGTGAAGTACTCGCCAGCCATCCTGAAATAGACATGGTCAGTTTCACAGGTTCTACACGTGCTGGTAAGCGTGTGGCTGCTTTAGCCGCAGAAACGGTTAAGCGTGTCACGCTTGAATTGGGCGGTAAATCTGCCAGCGTCGTTCTGCCAGATGCCCATTTGGAAGCTGCTGTCAAAGGCACGTTAGCCGCTTGTTTTCTCAACAGCGGCCAAACCTGTTCTGCACACACGCGTATGTTGGTTCATGAATCGCATTACGACGAAGTCAAGCTTCTTTTGCAAGCAGGAATTGCCAAATACCCGCTGGGTGTGAGCCTGGATGAAAACAGCCGCTTAGGTCCATTGATTACTGCGACACAGCGCGAACGCGTGTTAGGTTTTATCCAAACTGGCTTGAACGAGGGCGCAGAATTGATAGCTGGCGGTTTGGCCAAACCCGCTTTTGACAAAGGCTATTTTGTGTTGCCGACGGCTTTAAAGGTCAAGCCGAATGACACCTTGGCGAGAGAAGAAATTTTTGGTCCAGTCTTGGTTATCTTGACCTACAAGGATGAGGACGAAGCGGCCCATATTGCCAACGACACGATATACGGCTTGGGTGGTGGCGTATGGAGTGCCAGCGAAGAACATGCCATGGCTTTTGCGCGACGCATGCGTACAGGCCAAGTGGACATCAATGGTGCGCCTTTTAACGGAAATGCTCCTTTTGGTGGCTATAAACAGTCCGGCAATGGTCGAGAAAATGGAAAATACGGGTTTGAGGAGTTTCTGGAACACAAGGCGATTCAACTCAAACCTGCTGAAAAAGCTTGATTTTGATTCCTTATTCATTTAATACGATGCATATTATGTTAAGTAAAAAACACATCTCTTTGTCATGTACCAAAGCACTGACTGGCATGGCATTCTTCTTCTTTTCAAACATGGCAATGGCGCAGCCAGGCCCTGGCCCGAATGAATCTGCGATGCAAGAAACCCGTGATATAGCGGCAGCCATGTTGAAAGAATTAAGCCAGACATTGCAAGCCGCCATTGCCAACGGCGGACCTGAAAACGCCATGGGTGTGTGTAAAACACAAGCGCCTGAAATAGCCATGAAATTGTCTTTAAAGCATCAAGTAAAGGTGGCGCGTGTGGGCACACGTGCTCGCAACCCAGACATGGGCGTTCCCAATGAATGGCAAACCCAAGCGCTTAAACAATTTGAATCTAGGCTGGCCAAGGGCGACAAACCCTATGACATTGAATTCATACAACTGACCAAATCAGGATCTTATGACTTGGAATTGCGCTTTGCCAAACCCATTGTTCTTCAGCCTATGTGTACCGCATGCCATGGCAGTCCTGATCAAATCAGCCCTGAAGTGAAAGCCAAATTGGCTGAGCTTTACCCTAACGATAAAGCCGTGAATTACAAACCTGGTGAACTGCGTGGCGCTGTGGTTGTCACGCGATTATTGGCACATTGATAGACGCTTATCGATCAGTAGCCACTGCCATGAAGGCTTGAATGTATTGAATGGATTCTTTATGGGGCGACTGTTGTGCGAATTCAAGAGCCGATATCCCGAGATTATTTTTTAGCAGTGGGTCGGCACCCTCCTCTAGTAATAATTTGACCGCCATCGGCGTTCCGTAAAACGCAGCCATCATCAATGGCGTGGTGCCGTTAGGAGATTCTGCGTCAAGGTATGCTGAATTCTCTATGAGCAAACGCATCATTTCGATATGACCTTTGGTTGATGCGTAATGGAGCGGTGTCCAGCCAGTTTTATTAACCTCGGCACCTTCTTGAATAAGCATTCGGGCAATGTCGATGTGGTTGTCGATGGCCGCAAGCATCAAGGTGTTTTCAGACGCTTGGTTGGTGACATTGAGATTGATATGTGGGGCTTTGGCAAGTACGGCGATGACTTTGAATGCTTTTTTTTGAGCCGCCAATATCAGTGCAGGAATACCTTTTTCATTTACCGTATTGGGATCAAAACCGCGGTTGATTAAGGAAAAGATATCTTCGGGTTTATCCTTTTCTATCGCATTGAAAAAGTCTTGATAACTACCTGCGTGCGCAGTACCCATGCAAGCGCAAAATACATAAAAAAAGAAATAAATTTTGAAAAATTTAATGATCGTTTTCACTGTTCACACATTTTCTTAAATCCGCCGGAAGCCCAAGAATCCAATTTCTCATCTCTTGCGGGCCTTCTAGCAAATGATACGTCATCATCTTTTGCCAGATCAGAGGATTTTGGTGACAGATATTGCGAGCCAATCCCAGCGATCTCTTTTCATCTTTTGAAAACACATACTGTTGCAAAAGGAAGTGATAAGGAATGGCAGGTGTAAAAAAATTTGTTAATTGGAGAATTTGGACCTGATATTGCTTGTAATTGTCTGGCGTTAGCGTGATTGTTTGAAGCTCTCTGTAATCGTCGTAAGTTTTGAACCACCAGCTTGGCATGGTTTCTGTGGTTTGTGACACTGAGGCATGGAGGCTGAAGTCTTCCAATTTTTTATATGCTTTTGCATGATCAAAATATATCCATACCAAAATTGAAAGTTGTAATAAAAATAATGAGATGACTAAGGGTGTATTTAATTTGAGTCGCATCAATGGCTTGTCGGATATCAACGCAACAGAAGTACTAAATAGAAACAGGCTGGGCCCGTACCACAACGGGAATTCAGTCATGCTGTGTAAACCAAACACCATGGACACACAAAGACCCACTACAACTGCAGGATCGTTTGTTTGCCATATGTATTTTTGCCGAATCCAATAAATAAAAAAAAGAATCAACGCCAAGCTGCCTAAGATGCCAAGCTCTAATTGAATCTGCAACACCACATTGTGGGCATGGTCGAGAATACCGTTTTTCAAATCCATTCCGCTGAATTGTTCAAGTTGCATTTGCCGCCAACCGATGCCCCAAATCGGCTGATCTTTGATCATTTCGATGACACCGTTATAAATGTCATACCTGGTTTGTTGGCTCTCATTCAAGCGAGAAAATGTGCCGCTGGGAACAGACCAATCTAAATATTTGTTGCCTAGATAAGTCAAAAGGTGAATACTTGATTGCCATAAAGGTATGAGCAACCAAATGATGCTGATATTGAATTGTTTTCTAAATAAAAATAAAACCGTACTCAAGGCGAGTATTTCAAGTAACACTATTCTTGAGGCTGTGAGATTGATTCCCAGCATCAACAATACCATCAGGCATAGATGCAAAACAGAAGGTCTTGTTGATTTCTGTTCTATTTGTCGCGTCAAGAAAATCAAACCAACCAATCCGCAAACAAACCAAGAACCCGCTATGTTTGATTGAGATATGAAACCACCGGGTCGTTGTGAATTGCCTGGTTCGATCAGAGGGGCAAATAATTCGCTATAGCTGGATGCTTGTATCAATACAACGATGGCGTTTACCAAGGCCACCACCAATATAGACAACAACAGGGAATACACTAACTCCTGTTTATAACCCGCTTTGATCCATACATTGACCAAACTGCCAATCGCTACCATGGCAAATAAATAGCCAAGGCTCAAGAGCGTAAAACTCACATAGGTGCTTATCAATCCGCAGACATGTTGAGCAATCACTATGCAAGCCCAGGCTATGGCTAATAGGCCTAAGCTGTTGATTTCAAGTGACTGCGTTCTGGTTTGCTTGTCTGCAAAAGTCAGCAAACCCCATAAACCCATGAATGCAAATGCCATCATGTCAGGGTAGTAACGTGGATAAATGCTGTCTGAAGGAAACGTTAACAGTGGCAGACTCAGCATTAATATAAATGCGAGTTGACTGAATGCAATTTTGAGCTCAGGAAGATGTATTTTTTGCATAGGAGTGATTAAATTTAATCACTCTATAGTATTATTTTTATCGATTAAATTGATTTTTTATTGAACAATTCATCGAAGTTTTTGGAAGTAATGTCGGCAATCTGTTCGCTTGTCATGCCACGCAATTCGGCAATTTGCTTGGCAACCCAAGGAACGTATGAAGGATTATTGGTTTTGCCGCGGTGCGGTGTCGGCGCCAAGTAGGGGCTGTCTGTCTCAATCAACATACGGTCCAAGGGAACCCAACTGGCGATGTCTCTTAAATCAGCGGCATTTTTAAAAGTCAAAATGCCCGAAAAGGAGATATAAAAACCCAAATCCAAAGCCGCTCGAGCAACTTCTGCCGTTTCAGTAAAACAATGAAACACACCGCCTGCGCTGTCTGCATCCCCGATTTCGCCCTCTTCTTTTAATATGCCCAGCGTGTCTGCACTCGCACTGCGGGTATGAATAACCAGTGGTAAGTGAAGTTGACGCGCAGCACGTATATGCAATCTGAATCGTTGCCTTTGCCACGCCATGTCTGCCACAGAGCGGTCGCCTAAACGGTAATAGTCCAGTCCGGTTTCACCGATGCCAATCACTTTGTCGCGTTGTCCGAGGCGCAATAAATCTTCGAGCGTGGGTTCTTGTACCGTATCTTCGTCAGGATGAACGCCAGCCGTACACCAGAAATTGTCATGGGCCATGGCGATACGATGGACATCTTCAAAGGTTTCAAGTTGTGTGCTGATCAATAAAGCGCGACTGACCTGCGCGGCATGCATTTCAGCTCGAATTTCATCGAGTCGAGAAAGCAGTTCGGGGAAATTCAAATGACAATGAGAATCTGTGTACATAAAAAAAGTCAGGTATTCATGGCGCGTTGGGCCCGATTGACCCAGGCCTCTAGCAACAAGCCTGACGAATAAGGATGTTCGACTGTTTTTGCACTTTGCATCAATTCTTTTGACCAGGCACTGAGCGACTTTATATTGCCTGCGGCAGGCAAGTCCTTGGCGTTGAAAAAACGAGGTTGCCCCCCGACCCGTATTCGCAGCATATCGTGACAAATTTTTTGCAGGCAAGCCAAAATGATGCTCGCGCTGTTGTCCTCGAGAACGCCAGGATGGCCCTTGCTCAATTGAAGCGGTAAGGCACGCCAAGACTGCGCTTTGAACCCAGCGTGATGTAAATGAACGGCATCTTGAGGCCGACCTCCAGAGGCTTGTAACAACACATCGGCGTCTTCTGCGGGTACTGATTGGGTGGTCAGCCAATCAATGGCCAAGTCTGTTTGTGGCCATGACATGGCGTGGATTTGGCATCTGCTGCGAACCGTAGGCAGCAACTCATGCGCAGCCTCACAGGCCAGAATGAAGCGCGTATCCCCGGGGGGTTCTTCCAATGTTTTTAAAAGTGTATTGGCTGTGATGGTGTTCATGCGTTCAGCTGGATTGATGAAAACCACTTTGCCATGCGCGCCTGAACGGGTAGTTTGTGTAAAAGCAATGGTGTCTCGCATGGCTTCAACCCGTATCTCTTTGCTGGGTTTGCGTTTCTTGTCTTCAATGTCTTTGAGCGCTTTTTCAGGCAACGGCCACTCCAGGGTGAGCATGTCTGTTTCCGGCATCAAGACCACTAAATCAGCGTGCACGCGTACTTTTACACCATGGCAACTTGGACATGAGCCACAGGCGCCTTGTGGCGTGGGGTTTTGACATAACCAAGCACTGGCCAACGCCAAACCCAAGTCGTATTGACCTAATCCTGAAGGACCTTGAAGTAAAAACGCATGGCCTGAACGCTGCATCAATGTTTGCAACTGGGACTGCAACCATGGCGCGAGTGTGCTCATAACGGGCGCGCAGACACATAGCCACGCAGCTCTAGTTGGGTCAGGACAGAGGCACGAACGTCATTGAAATCAGCTGCAGCCTGTATGGTTGCAAAGCGTGCTGGCTCGGCTTTTGCCCGCTCAGCATACGCCTGATGCACCTGTCGAAAAAATACCAAGGGTTGTGATTCAAAGCGGTCAGGCACCCGAGCGGACGCCAGCCGTTGCGCGGCGATGTGGGGCTCGAGTGAAAACCACAGGGTCAGATGCGGCTGACGCAAATGCCCATCCGACATGGTTTGTACCCATTGTTCCAATTGCGACAAGACTTGCAGATCAAAACCCCGCCCGCCTCCTTGGTAGGCGAAAGTGGCGTCGGTGAAACGGTCGCATAAGACCACATCGCCCCGAGCCAGTGCCGGTTCTATGACCTGTTGCAAATGGTCGCGCCTGGCAGCAAACACCAGCAGTGCTTCAGTCATCGGGTCCATGGCGTCATGCAATAACACGTCACGAATTTTTTCTGCCAATGGCGTTCCGCCGGGCTCACGGGTGTGAACAACATGGCGGCCACTTAAGCGCAAAGCATCTGCCACTGCTTGTATATGGCTGGACTTTCCAGCGCCGTCTATGCCTTCAAAACTGATGAATAAACCGGTTTGCATTGGCGTTATTGTGCCTTGTCAGCCATTTGTCCACGCTGGTATCGGTCTACAGCTGCGTTATGGTCAGCCAGGTTTTCGCTGAATTGACTGCTCCCATTGCCTCTCGCCACAAAATACAACGCTTTACTGGTAGCTGGATGCAACGTGGCTTGCAGGGCGGCTAGTCCAGGCATGGCTATGGGCGTCGGAGGCAAACCTTTGTGGACATAGGTGTTCCACGGATGATCCGTTTTTAAATCCACCCGTCTGAGGTTGCCGTCAAAAGAAGCACCCATGCCGTATATGACAGTGGGATCAGTTTGCAGTGGCATTTGTATCCGTAACCGGTTGTGAAACACGCTGGCAATCATGCGTCGGTCGCTGGCAAGTCCGGTTTCTTTTTCAACAATACTGGCTAATACCAAGGCTTCGTCGGCTGACTTCAAGGGTAGTGCCAAGTCGCGGTTATTCCATGCGTACTCTAAATGCTTGTCCATGGATTTGGCGGCACGGCGCAGCACATCCAGGTCAGAGCTGCCTTTGCCAAAGTTGTAGGTATCAGGGTAAAAACGCCCTTCTGGGGCTATGCCTTTTTTGCCCAGGTGGCTCATGATTTCTTCGTCACTCAAACTGACGGTATCGTGTTTCAAATAATCAGATTTGTCCATCGCCTGACGCAACTGACGCCAATTCCAACCTTCGACCAGCGTCAAAGACTTGAGGTTTTCTTCGCCACGCACTAACTTATTGAGCAATTGCCAGGCAGATGTGGCTTGGCTGATCTCATAGCTACCCGCACGAATGTAGCGAGACTGACCGCTGAATTTGAAAAAGTAATAAAGCAATGACGGCGACACATCGACGCCAGACATCACTGTTTGGTTGGCTATGGTTTTTACTGACTGCCCGGGTTCAATCGACAAATCAACTCTCGAAGCCGTGAGAGGTAAGGGGCGCAAGACCCACCAAGCACAGACTGTTGCGCCCAGCAAAACTGCCAATAAGAGCAGACTCAACCCTGACCAAAACCGTGTTTTCAAAAGCCTGTCCTGCGTATTCTTCAAAGCGGACATGATAATAGAGGTATGAACTCATCAGAAACTGTCAAATCGATACCGTTGTTACAGGCACTTGGGGCTTGCGTGTTGCCGCATCTCGGTGTGATTGCTGCCAAAGGTCCTGATGCCGCTCTTTTTTTACATAACCAGTTGACCCAAGATTTTTTACTTCTTGATGGTCAGCATGCGCGTCTGACGGCATTTTGCAATGCCAAAGGTCGGATGCAGGCCAGCATGGTCGGGTTCAAGACTTCTGATGAGGAAGTTCTCTTGGTGTTGCGCAATGATTTGCTGGCACAAACGCTCAAACGACTGAGCATGTTTGTATTGCGGGCCAAGGTCACATTGAGTGACGCCAGTACAGATTGGAATGTCCATGGCCGGTTGGCTGCACCTGAAGCCACACAGACGCCTTGGCAATCAAGCCATGTTGACGGCACATGGACTGTCAGCCTGTACCCGATACCTTCTGCCGCCAGATATTTGGTGCTGGCTCCTGCGGGTATCCTTTCATTGGACGATGGTTTGTCCTTGGATGATTGGTTGCTGTCAGAGATATTCAGCGGCATCGGTGACGTGCAAGCCGCCACCTTCGAAGCATTTGTACCGCAAATGTTGAATTACGAGTCGGTGGATGGCGTGAATTTCAAAAAAGGCTGTTATCCCGGTCAAGAGGTGGTGGCGCGTAGTCAATTCAGAGGAATTTTGAAGCGCCGTACCTACTTGGTCAGCAGTTCCCTGCCATTGCACAGCGGTCAGGAAATCTTCCATTCAACAGAAACCAGTCAACCATCCGGTCAAGTGGTTCAAGCGGTTTCTCATCCTGTTCACGGCCATTGGGCTTTGGTGTGTTTACAAACATCTTCCATCGATGACGGTGAATTGCATCCCGCAGAAGCAACGGGCCGGGTGTTGACAACGCATCCCCTGCCCTACCCGTTGCGCGACGATATTTAAACGCTGAACATCACATAGACGTTAGCAACATATGGCGGTAATCAGCCACACTGGCATCCCGCGGATTGGTTTTGTGTGAATGATCGGCCAACGCTCCCTTGATGATGTCGTCAAACTGTGCCTCTGTCACGCCCATTGCGGCCAGACCTGATGGCAATCCGAGATTGGCGTTCATTCGCTTGATGGCGTCCCCCAAGGTTTTGGCAACATCATCGTCAGGCGCAATGCCCATGGCGTGCGCCATGCGCACCAAGCGGTTTTCTTGTTGCATCGCTTCGGCGCCAGCATTGAATGCGATCACCGCAGGTAAAAACATAGCGTTCAAGGTGCCGTGGTGTAAGCGCGGGTTGATACCGCCTAGGCTGTGGCTGAGCGAATGTACGCAGCCCAAGCCTTTTTGAAACGCCAACGCACCTTGCATAGACGCGCTCATCATTTGCAAACGTGCGTCCAGATCCTGGCCGTTGCGAGTCGCTTTCTCAATATGGGCCCAACCTCGCTGCAATCCGTCAAGTGCAATGCCATCTGCTGGCGGATTGAAAGCCGAGGACATGAAGGTTTCCATGCAATGCGCAATCGCATCCATGCCGGTGGCTGCGGTCATCAAGGGCGGTAGGCCAAGTGTCAGGTCGGGATCGAGCAAGGCGGTTTGAGGTACCAAGTGCCAAGAGTGGAAACCGAGTTTGCGGCCATCATCGACGATGATGATGGCCCCACGTGCGACTTCACTGCCGGTGCCGGCGGTCGTGGGTATGGCAATCAGCGGCAACACTTTGTCTGTGATAAGCGGCGAACCACCTTCGATCGTGGCATAAGTGGTCAAAGGCCCCGGGTGGGTTGCTGCGATGGCAACACCTTTGGCGCAATCCATGGAAGAGCCGCCGCCTATGGCTATCAGGCCATCGCAATGGTTGGCCTGGCACATAGCAGTTGCAGCCCGTACAGCTGCTTCGGTGGGGTTGGAAGGCGTAGCGTCGAACACCGTACAAACTATTTCCGGCAAAACATCCAATGCTTTTTGCAGCAAGCCTGCCGCTTTGATACCAGCATCCGTGACGATCAGCGGGCGGCTGATGTGATGGCGTTGACATTCTTGCCCAAGCCGATTCAAAGCACCGGATTCAATATAGATTTGTGTGATGTAGAGAATACTGGACATATGACCTCTGATGCGTTGTAGGATGCTGCGACTTTAACGGACTCAGGCAGAAATTTATGGACAAACAAGATTTTCGTTTTTTTCATCCGCTGCGCGTACGCTGGGTGGAAGTAGATATGCAAAAAATCGTTTTTAACGGCCATTACCTCATGTACTTTGACACGGCAGTCGGCGATTACTGGCGTAGTTTGGCGTTGCCTTATGAACAAACCATGCACGATTTGGGCGGCGATTTGTACGTCGTCAAATCTTCTCTTGAGTACAAGGCTTCTGCGGTGTATGACGATTTGCTGCAGATCGGTATGCGCTGCCAGCGTATAGGTAATTCTTCAATCACTTTTCAAGCTTGCGCGTTTCGCGGTAACCAAGTGCTGGTCACTGGTGAAATTGTTTACGTTTATGCCGATCCGGTCACCCAATCATCCAAGCCCGTGCCACAGGAACTTCGTGACGCTATGTTGGGTTATGAACAAGGTGAGACCATGGTGAAACTGCAGCTCGGCAGTTGGATGACGTTAAAAAATACAGCTGGCACATTGCGTACAGAAGTGTTTGTTGAGGAACAAGGCGTTGATCAGGCGTTGGAATGGGATGAATTCGATGCACGTTCACTGCATGCGGTATTGCGAAATCGGATGGGCTTGGCTGTGGCAACTGGTCGCCTGCTGCCTGCAGTAGCAGGCGTATCCAAAATTGGTCGCATGGCGGTGAAACGTCAATTGCGGGGCTTGAAACTGGGAGACCATGTGTTGAATGGTTTGCTGTCGGCAGCCCGTCAGCGTGGGGACAGCGAGGTTGTGCTACACGCCCAATGTACAGCGGAGAATTTCTATCAACGACAAGGCTTTACCCGGCGAGGCGAGGTGTTTGTGGAAGCGGACATGGACCATGTAGAAATGTTCACCAAACTTTAACTTTTTATTCCTATGGTTTCCTCGAGTTTTTTGATCGCGGCAGGAATACTTGCCATCACACCTGGACCTGGTATCGCTTATGTGGTTATTCGAACGGCAGCAGGAGGGCTGAAAAATGGTCTTGCCTCGACTTTCGGTAATGCGCTAGGTGGATTGGTGCATGTCATTGCAGCCACATTGGGTTTAAGTGCTGTCATCACGCAATCAGCATGGGTCTTCAGCGTGATTAAATTGTCTGGCATCATTTACATGATGTATTTGGGGGTACGCATCTTTTTGCAAAACTCACAGACCTCGGTCAAACCGAATATCAAAACACTGAGTCATCGCAGCGCATTCTTGGAGGGGATTCTGCTGGAAACATTGAATGTCAAAACTGCCTTGTTTTTTCTGGCTTTCCTGCCGCAGTTTCTCTTGCCTGAGGAGCCGGTTTCCCAGCAGTTGTTATGGATGGGTTGTATCAGCGTGGGGCTGAATACGATAGTCGATGTTCTAGCAGTTATTTTCGCGAATCGTTTGCTAGCTTCAAAACTGACAAGCAAAATATTAGCCGGCGGCTTGTATCAAATTTCTGGCGTGAGCTTGATAGGACTGGGCGTTTATCTCAGTGTCACCGATTCCAATGGGTCTTTAAATCAAAGCGCTTGAACCACACTGGCGTCAGGTCTCAATAACCATTGTGCCAATTCATCTGACAGCCTGCCTGCTTCGGCAATAGCGGTCTGCCAGACTTTCACACGTCCTGTTAGGTCGCGGTTATAGGTCATGAAGTCGCTGCGATCCGGCAGTTTGCCGTTGGGTAAAGTTTTTATCCATTCAGGGTCGGGTGACAGGACAACAGTCGTGTCCAAAAAAGGGGTGGCTTTGTGTCTTCTGGTGAGTTTTTTATCAAGCCAACCAGGCACCAGATGTTGTTGGAAATGCGGGTAAAGGGTCAGCCCATTGGCCGCCCTGTAGTCCAAATGCAAGTGGTAGTCGGTGATACCGCCGTCCCAATAAGCACCATCGGGTGCGCCGTCTATGCCATGCACTGCTTGGAGTACAAATGGAATGGAACAACTCGCTTGTACAGCGTCTAAGAAATTATTTTCAGATAAAGCTATCTGTTGTGTTCTGTAATCACTGGTATGAAATGGCAGCGGTTGTGGATGCCCAAGAAATGCGGAAGAAAAAACCACGCGCTCCAACCACAAACCCATGGCGCGTCGATTCAACGCATTGGTCAGGTATGCACCAGCATAACCCAGCGCTGTTCGTACCATGGTGTCCTGGCTTAACAGGCCACGTCCGCGCGAAGTCATTACATGCAAACGGTAGCGAGGATGTTGCAATACTTTGTGAATCCGCTTGTCATAAAAACGGTGCAAGTTGGCTGAAAAATCCTCACTCACTTCCTGCGCAGTAGGTCGGTTTTTACCTGGCGCCAGTTTGTAATCCTGATGCACATAAGCTTCTTCCAAAGCCAGCAATTCAAGACGCGGCTCAGGCAAGCAGGCGGTGGCCAAGCGCCATGCGCCGATGGAGGCACCCACCAGATCGATAGGCTGCTTGCTACGCGGCAGCCACTGGTCAAACAAATAGCGATCTATCGGACCGAGTATCAAGCCCTTAGGCCCTCCCGCAGCACCTGGAATCACACTGATATCCTGCGGATTTAAACCGTTGGCTTTGATATGAGCCAGTGCCGTGGGGCCGGCATGAATGCGCAAAGCTTTCACACTGCCAAGCCTTTTGACTGGCGCACAGTCAGCACATCTGACACAGTATTAACGCCAATGAACAGTCCTTCAGCGATCTGAAGTTCTAGTAAAGGCATTTACTCTCCTCTTAACGCTTGCCTCAATTGGATACCTATCTCAGGGCGTTCTGCGAAAGGGTCGGGCGGGTTCGAGCCTGCAACAATGGCATCAAAACGGGTTTGGGCGTTGCCAAGTGCTTTAGGGTGGCTGTAGATATAAAACTGGTTTACGCGCATTGCGTCAAACACCATTTGCGCGACTTGTGCGGCACTGACCTTTCCGCTGCCCACCGCTTTGTCGCTCATGGCTTGGCCAATCAGTTGGCTTTGTGTTGGCTTGGCAGCCGCCAAGTGGCTGGGACGGTTTCTTTCGCTTTGGTTGATACCCGTTGGCACAAAATAGGGGCACAACACACTGGCACTCACCTGATCGGTTACCAAATTTAAATCTTGGTAAAGAGTTTCTGTGAGCGACACCACGGCGTGTTTGGTGACGTTGTAGATGCCCATGTTCGGCGGTGTCAGCAAGCCAGCCATACTGGCGGTATTGACAATATGACCTTGCCAATGCGGATCTTGTTTGGCGGCCTCTAACATCATCGGTGTGAACAAGCGCACGCCATGTATCACTCCCCACACATTGACGCCCATCAGCCACTCCCAGTCTTGCAAACTGCTTTCCCAGACCAGTCCACCCGCGCCCACACCTGCGTTGTTGAACACAAAATGCGGTGCACCGAATCGCTGTTGCACATCGTTAGCCAGCGTTTGCATTTCCTCGGCGTTAGACACATCGACACGCTTGGCCATGACTTGCACGCCCAGGGCTTGCAGTTCATCATGGGCGGCTTTCAATGCGTCTTTTTGCACATCCACCAGTACCAGGTTCATGCCAAGCGATGCGCCGATACGGGCGCATTCCAAGCCAAAGCCTGATGCACCGCCGGTTAACACCGCTGTCTTACCCTTGAAGTCTGTGATCATGCTTCCACCTTTTTCATTATGAAGCCCATGCGTGGAAAGTGCACATGCACGGTGCCGGTTTGCGGGTCATTGCGTTCCAAGGTTAATCGGGTGCGGGTCGCGGCCACCAGTCTTCCCAAGGTTGGTTCAGTGCCAAAACTGTCGGCGGCTACCGAGACTTGGGTGCCTAATTCAAATCCATGCTCATCTTGAAAGACATCGTCTGTCAAAGCGATGGGCTGTGCTGCTTTAGCCACAGCAATGGCTTCATCGGCAGTAATGTCTTGCTCAGTGCCGTGACCAAATGTTGCCATGCGTTGGGTCCATTCACGCACCAACGGCGTGGCATCCAGAATGCTGTCAATCACAGGTACTTTGGCCACAGTGAACCACACCGAGTGATACACAGAGAAATCAGCAAGACAAGGCTTATCGCCTAATAAAAATGCATGGTCTTCCAACATGCTGGAGATGCGACGCAAATGGCTTTTGTACATGGCGGTGGCATCTGCAGGTGGCATACGTGTACCTCCGCCCCGCATGGCTTGCCTGTCGGCTGCAAATACTTTGACCACATCCTCTGGCATGGTGGCCATCACGTGCTGCGCCCCTTTGGGCTGAAAGTTATAAGCCATAGCCACGGGGAAAAGCAAGGTATCGGCCCATTGGGCCAAACTGCGAACCAGCCCTTTTGGCGCTGCGTGATAAAGCGATGGTGTGGGGACCAAGTGTTCCAGCACATCACAAATCAGGGCAGTGTCGCAGTAAATATCAGCACCGATTTGCAGAACCGGTGTTTTGCGATAACCACCTGTCAACGGCATCAAATCCGGCTTGGGCATGACCATGGGAATATGCACACCTTGCCAACTGATTTTTTTATAGCCAAATATCAGTCGGATTTTTTCTGCAAAAGGCGAAGTGGGGTAATGGTGAAGAATCATAGTTGCTCAGATCTTGACAACTTGTTTGCCGAAATTTTTGCCCTTGAGCAAACCAAAAAATGCCTCAGGGGCATGAGCCAGACCATGCGCCACAGTTTCGCGCGGCTTGAATTTACCGCTGCCCACAAGTTCACCCAGTTCTTTCAATGCAACGGGCCAATCAGCCGGATGTTCGCTGACGATAAAGCCTTGCACTTTCATTCGGTTCACCAGAATCAGTGAAGGGTTGGCCATGGGAATCGGGTTACCGTTGTAACCAGAAATCATGCCGCAGACCGCGATGCTGCTGAATTGATTCATGCGCAACATCACCGCGTCCAGCACCATGCCGCCGACATTTTCGAAATGGCCGTCAATGCCATCGGGGCACACTTCTTTCAAGGCTTTAGACAGTGACACATAGTCTGCATACTGTTTGTAATCGATACATGCGTCAAAGCCGAGTTCTTTTTCAACGTAGTCGCATTTATCCTTGCCGCCAGCGATGCCGATGACGCGACAACCACGCGCTTTGGCCAATGCACCAAAGGCACTGCCGACCGCACCACTGGCTGCACTGACCGTCAATGTTTGACCTGCTTTGGGCTCAATGATACGCACCAGCCCATGCCAAGCGGTGACGCCGGGCATGCCTACTGCGCCCAAATAATGGCTGATGGGTACATGGGTGGTGTCGATTTTTCTCAGCATTCCGGGAGTGTTGGCGTCGACCACGCTGTAGGTTTGCCAGCCGCCCATTCCCACTACCTTGTCTCCGGCAGCAAACCCGGGATGGCGACTCTCGACCACTTCACCGACGGTACCGCCAATCATCACGCTGTTGAGTGGCTGTGGCAAGGTATAGCTTTTCACATCGTTCATGCGACCGCGCATATAGGGGTCGAGGCTGAGGTATTCGTGTTTGACCAACACTTGGTTGTCTTGCAGTGATGGCGTTTCCAATGTGAGCAATTGAAAATTGTCTGCCACAGGCTCGGCCTTGGGGCGACTGACCAAATGGATTTGTGGGTTATGTGGCATGTGTGTCTCCAGTATGTTTTTTAAAAAAGTTGAAAAATGTTTAACCGCCTGAGATGCAACTGACGCCGCCGTCCACGGCCAGCCATTGACCGGTGATGTGTTTGCCAGCGTCTGAGGCATACAGCAATGCCAGTCCTTTGAGGTCTTCGTCATCGCCAAGGCGACGCAACGGTGCGTGCGCCGCCAACGCATCTTCGCCCATCGCTTTCAACGTGCCAGCCGTCATCTTGCTGGGGAAAAAGCCGGGGCAAATGGCGTTCACACGAATGCCGTGTTCGCCCCACTCGCCAGCCAGCGCACGGGTGAAATTGATGACCGCGGCTTTGGAAGTGTTGTAAGCCAGGGTTTTCATGCCACTGGGATTGCCGCCCAAACCGGCGATCGACGCTACGTTGATGATGCTGCCGCCGTGACGTGGAATCATGCTGTGCTTGCCAATGTACTGACTCAGGATGAAATAACCTCGCACATTCAGGTTCATCACCTTATCCCAAGCTTCCAGCGGGTGGTCTTCAGCGGGTGCGCCCCAAGCAGCACCGGCGTTGTTCACCAAAATATCCACATGGCCAAATGCCTTGAGTGTTTCGTCCGCTAATCGATGAATATCTTTTTCGTCAGCGCAGTCAGCGGCAATCCACTGCACGTCAATGCCAGCAGCTTTTAACTCAGCAGCAGATGTTTGCAAGTCAGAGGCTTTGCGCGAACTCAACATGATGCGGGCACCTGCCTCACCCAAAGATTGCGCGAGTTGTAGCCCAAGCCCGCGCGAACCGCCGGTGACCAAAGCGGTCTTGCCTGTCAAATCAAAAAGTTGTTTCACTGTGCGTGTCATAGTGTGCTTTCGTTCAAGAGTGGTGGATCAAAAGGCGTCTTCTGGCATGGCGGCGCAAGTGGCATCGCGAGATTGCACGACGTTCAGCCATGCGCCGGTTTTAGGTAACTCGTAATTGAAAAAATACTGACAGGCTTGTCTCCTGCCTGTACTGGCGTCGTCACTGTCCAAACTGGCGATGGCCACATCCAACCAGATCCAAGCCAAAACCGTGTGACCGAACGCCTGCATATAGGGGACAGCATTGGCCAATGAGAGCGCTGCGTCATTGCCTTGCCAGGCGTCTGTGGTCGCTTGAACCAACCGACCCCAAGCTTGTTCTAACGCTTGGGCTTGTTGCTTTTGCGTGGCTGTCTCGGCACGTGCGCAAGTAGCGAGCATACGTTGACTTAGCAGGTGCAGTCCTAGACCATTGTCCAGCAACACTTTACGTCCCAGCAAATCCATGGCTTGAATGCCGTGTGTGCCTTCGTGGATCATGTTCAAGCGGTTGTCGCGCCAGTATTGTTCGACTTGGAAATCTCGGGTGTAACCATAGCCGCCATGGATTTGAATGGCCAAGCTGTTGGCCTCCAAACACCATTCGCTGGGCCAACTTTTCACGATCGGTGTCAGTACTTCCAGCAACCATTGTGCTTCGTGTTGTTGATCGTTGTTACCAGTATGCAGTTCATCAACCAGACGCGCGCAATACAAAGCCAAAGACAAGGCACCTTCGCCATAGGCTTTTTGGGCCAACAACATGCGCTTGATGTCTGCATGCTCAATCAAGCGAACCGGTGGTTGAGAGGGGTCTTTACCTGCAGGGCCAACCGGTCTGCCTTGGGTACGGGTGCGGGCATAGTCCAGTGAATCGTAGTAGCCCGCCATGCCCAACATGGTGGCAGCCAAACCAACACCAATACGTGCTTCGTTCATCATATGGAACATGCACTTCAATCCTTCTCCCGGTTGACCGACCAGATAAGCAATAGCACCTGCATTGCCGCGCACCGGATAGCGGCCTTCACCGAAATTTAATAAGGTGTTGACTGTGCCGCGCCAGCCCAGTTTGTGGTTCAAGCCAGCCAATGCCACATCGTTGCGCTCGCCCGTCAATTGGCCGTCTTCGTTCACCAAATGCTTGGGCACGATGAACAAGGAAATACCTTTGGTGCCAGCTATGGTTTTGCCGTTGCTATCAGGTATTTTGGCCAATACCAAATGCACAATGTTTTCAGTCAGCTCATGGTCGCCGGTGGAGATCCACATCTTGTTGCCTTTGAGCCGGTAGCGCTGGCCGAGGGGGTCATTCGCATGATCAACCCCGTCAGGTGTGGCACGCGAGGTGATATCAGAAAGCGATGAACCCGCCTGCGGCTCTGACAAACACATGGTGCCTGCAAAGCGCCCGGCAAATTCGTTCAGCGCGAATACCTTTTTTTGCAATTCGCTGCCGTGCGCCATCAATAAATTGGCGTTGCCAACGGTCAACATGCTCGCACCAATACTGACCGACGCGCAGGCAAAAAATGCATTAGCAGCTGCTTCCACGGTATAGGGCAATTGCATACCACCGATATCTTCATCCTGTGCAGCGCTGAGCATGCCGCTGGCGGCATAGGCCAGCAAAGCTTCTTTGGTGCAAGCAGGCAGAATCACTTTTTCACCATCAAACACAGGTTCTTGTGTATCTACCAGTCTGTTGAAGGGTGCGTATTTTTCACGCGCAATTCGCTCGCAGGTGTCGAGTACAGCATCGAATGTTTCACGCGAGTGCTCGCGAAATCGCTGGCGTTGGTTCAGGCCTTCAACGCCTAACCAGCCATAGAGTAAAAAATCAACTGTGTTTCGCAATGACATGAGGTGACTTTAAAAGAAAAAAACCCGCCACATGGGACGGGTTGTCTTGTGGATGACTGTCTGGTTCAGAGCACTTCAAACACACCGGCAGCGCCCATGCCGCCGCCAATGCACATGGTGACGCAGACACGTTTGGCGCCGCGACGCTTGCCTTCGATCAGCGCATGGCCTGTCAGTCGCTGACCGCTGACACCATAAGGGTGACCGACAGCAATAGCCCCGCCATTGACGTTGAGTAATTCAGCGGGAATGCCAAGTTTGTCCCGGCAATAAAGTACTTGAACGGCAAAGGCCTCATTCAATTCCCACAAATCGATGTCAGCAATGGTTAAACCCAAACGCTTTAACACTTTGGGAATGGCATACACAGGACCGATACCCATTTCATCGGGTTCGCAACCAGCGACTGCAAAGCCGAGGAAACGCCCCAGCGGTTTGAGATTGTTTTTGGCTGCATATGCTTCGCTGGTCACAACACAAGCACCCGCACCGTCAGAAAACTGAGAGGCATTACCAGCGGAAACCACACCACCTGGAACAGCGGGTTTGATGCCTGAAATGCCTTCTGCGGTTGTACCTTCGCGCAGTCCTTCATCAACACTGACGGTGACTTGTTTGGTCATCATGCCCATGACCTTGTCAACCACGCCTGCTTGCACAGTGATGGGAGCAATTTCATCTGTGAATTTGCCAGCGGCTTGTGCGGCACAGGCTTTTTGCTGGCTGGCAGCGCCGTATTCGTCCATGCGGTCACGACCAATGTTGTAACGCTTGGCTACTTGTTCGGCGGTTTGCAGCATATTCCAATAGATCTCAGGCTTCATTTTCATCAATGCCGGATCTGACAACATGTGCTGGTTCATTTCCTGTTGTACACAAGAAATGCTTTCCACCCCACCAGCAATATACACATCCCCCTCACCAGCAATCACGCGTTGGGATGCCAATGCAATGGTTTGCAGACCAGAAGAACAAAAACGGTTGACGGTCAAGCCGCTGACAGTGATTGGGCAATCGGCCATTAATGCAATTTGTCTTGCGATATTGGCACCCGTGGCGCCCTCGGGGTTGGCGCAACCCATGATGACGTCTTCCACCTCGGCTGCATCAATGCCAGCGCGTGCAATCGCGTGCTTGACAGCATGGCCACCGAGGGTAGCGCCGTGGGTCATATTGAAAGCGCCTCTCCAGCTTTTTGCAAGAGGCGTGCGAGCAGTTGAAACGATGACGGCGTTTGTCATGATATGTCCTTAATTAAAATTTTTACCTTCGGCGACCAAACGGGCAAGCAACGGTGCAGGTTGCCAGAAAGATGCGTCGTCGTGTGGATTTTGAGCAAAGCGATGCATGGTTTGCACCATGTTAAATAAACCGAATTGATCTGCATACATCATGGGGCCGCCACGGTAGATGGGGAAGCCGTATCCTGTGATGTAGACCATGTCGATATCACTGGCGCGAGCAGCAATGCCCTCTTCCAAAATATGGGCGGCTTCATTGACCAAGGCAAACACCAAGCGTTGCACGATTTCATCGTCGCTGATTTTGCGGGCTGTGAGGCCTAAAGACTGGCGGTGCCCGACAATCATGTCCTCTACTTCCTTGCTGGGAATTGCATCGCGTTTTCCGGGCAAGTAGTCGTACCAACCTTTGCCTGCTTTTTGACCGAAGCGGCCCATTTCGCAAAGCAGGTCGGCCGTTTTGCTGTATTTCATGTCAGGCTTTTCAACATAACGTCTTTTGCGGATGGCCCAACCGATGTCGTTTCCTGCCAGATCCCCCATGCGGAACGGGCCCATGGCAAAGCCGAATTTTTCAACCGCTTTGTCCACTTGATGGGGGGTGCAGCCCTCTTCAATCAGAAATCCCGCCTGTCGACTGTATTGCTCGATCATTCGATTGCCGATGAAGCCGTCACACACACCCGAGACCACTGCGGTCTTTTTGATTTTTTTGGCCACAGACATGACAGTGGCCATGACGTCCTTAGCCGTGTCTGCGCCGCGCACCACTTCAAGCAGTTTCATCACGTTAGCAGGACTGAAAAAATGCAGACCGACCACATCCTGCGGTCGTTGCGTGAAATGAGCAATCGCATTCACATCCAGTGTGGAAGTGTTGGAGGCCAAGATGGCGCCGGGTTTCATCACCTCGTCTAACTTTTTGAAGACCTGCTCTTTAACGCCAATTTCTTCAAACACAGCTTCGATCACTAAATCTGCGTCAGCAAGGTCTTCATAATTCAAAGTGGTCGTCAGCAAATCCATTCTTTGTTTGAATTTGTCTTCTTTCAACTTGCCTTTTTTGACTTGAGCTTCATAGTTGCCGCGCAATACGCCCACTCCCTTATCCAGCGCTTCTTGTTTCATTTCCAGAATTTTGACGGCAATGCCTGCGTTCAAAAAATTCATGCTGATGCCGCCACCCATGGTGCCCGCACCAATAACTGCCACTGATTTGATCTCGCGTTGTGCGGTGTCAGTTGGCACATCATCGATTTTGGAGGCGGCGCGTTGAGCCACAAATAAATGACGCAGGGCTCGGCACTCAGGTGTCCACATCAAATTGGTGAAGATTTCACGCTCTGCGTCCATGCCTTGATCGAACTTCATCTTGGTGGCGTTTTGCACGGCTTCAATGCATTTGGGAGGCGCAGGGTATTTGCCTTTGGTCATGCCATTGACCATGTTCAGGCTGAACTTGAAATAGGCATCTGCGTTAGGGTGTTTGCAAGGCAGATTGCGCACCAAGGGAAGCGGGGAAGTACCTGCTACGCTTTGGGCGAATGAAATGGCCTCTTGCAGCAAACTGTCCTTGGATTCGGCCATTTGGTCAAACAGCTTTTGTCCTGGCAACATGGCCAACATTTCACTTTTGACAGGTTCGCCACTGACGATCATGTTCAAAGCGGCTTCCACACCAATGACCCGTGGTAAACGCTGTGTTCCGCCAGCCCCTGGTATCAAACCCAGTTTGACTTCTGGCAAGGCAATGTCAGCGCCAGGGGCCGCGATACGGTAGTGACAACCCAAGGCGAGTTCGAGACCGCCACCCATGGCAACGCTGTGTATAGCAGCCACCACAGGCTTGCTTGAGTTTTCTAGCGCATGAATGACACTCAATAAATGCGGTTCTTGCAACGCCTTGGAGGTGCCGAATTCTTTGATGTCAGCGCCGCCTGAAAATGCCTTGCCAGCGCCAGTGACCACGATGGCTTTGACTGCCTCATCAGCCTCAGCTTGCTGTAAGCCTGAAACAATGGCTTGTCGGGTAGCTAAACCCAAACCGTTGACTGGCGGGTTATTCATTGTGATCACGGCGACATCGCCATGAACAGCGTAATCAGCGCTCATTGAAGTTCCTTGTGAAAAATGGATGAACAAAAAAAGAACGATCGTTCTTTTTTAGCATTGTAGACCGAAGATTCGGCTTTTGAATCAAACCTCCAGCCATTCTTTGCGAATAGCTGAGTTTTCGCGCAACATGTTCGGTGTGCCATCAAACACCATGCTGCCATGACCCATTACCAGTGCCCTGTCCGAGATTTGCATGGCAATGGTCAACTTTTGTTCGATTAACAAGACGGAAACACCACGGTTTCGAAGCTCTTGTAAAAAACGCCCTACCAATTCAACAATTTTGGGCGCCAAGCCTTCGGTAGGTTCATCGATGATGATGAGTTCGGGGTCACCCATCAAGGTACGGCACAAGGTCAACATCTGTTGTTCACCACCAGACAGCACGCCAGCTTCTGTGTGCTGGCGTTCACGCAATCGGGGAAACAACTGGTACATATCTTCAAAATTCCAGCGTCCTTTGGGTTTGTCCCCTTTTAATCCCAGCAATAAATTTTGATGCACTGTGAGTTTAGGAAAGATATCCCTGTTTTCGGGCACGTAGCCAACACCCATGTGCGCAATATCAAAGGGTTTGCGGTTGATCAGGCTTTGGCCCTTGAATGTCATGTGACCGTGACAATCGACCAACCCCATGATGGCCTTGGCCGTGGTAGACCGTCCTGAACCATTGCGGCCGAGCAAGGCAACGATTTCACCTTGGGCAATATGAAAACTCACCCCTTGCAATACATGACTTTTTCCGTAATACGCATGAAGTTGGTCAATTTGCAACATGTTATTCGCCTTGTTCAGTCATGCTGCCCAGATAGGCTTCTTGCACTTGCGGATTGGCACGAACTTTTTCAGGCGTGTCAAAAGCAATGATTTCGCCATAGACCAACACGGCAATTTTGTCAGCCAGTCCGAAGACCACGCCCATGTCATGCTCCACAGTGAGCAGGGTTTTGCCTTGCGTGACTTCTTTGATGAGCCGAATGAAACGCGAGGTTTCACTGGTGCTCATGCCAGCCGTGGGCTCATCTAACAACACCACATTGGCTCCCCCTGCCATGGTGATGCCAATTTCGAGTGCGCGTTGTTCTGCATAGGTCAGATTCATCGCCAATTCTTGGCTTTTATGGTCGAGTTGAATACGATGCATCCACTCCACTGCGAGCTCGTTGGCGTCTTTGAGTTGACTGAGAAACGACCAGAAACTGTAGCGGTGACCCAGACTCCACAACACAGAGCAGCGTAAATTTTCAAACACACTCAACTTGGGAAAAATATTGGTGATTTGGAAACTGCGAGACAAGCCTTGGCGATTGATCTCATAAGGCTTTAATTTGTCTATGCGTTGACCATGCAGATGAATTTCCCCGCTGCTAGGTGCAAAGCGTCCGCTGATGAGATTAAACAACGTGGATTTCCCAGCCCCGTTAGGACCGATGATGGCTACGCGTTCGCCGGGTTGTACGCTTAAATCTACGCCACGGATGATTTCAGTTTTACCGAATTGCTTGTGAACATTGGTCAATACCAAAGAGGGGGTAAGGTTCATGTTGCACCCCCGGCCTGGGCGGCTTGGGCCATGTCTGATTGAACGGATTCCCAACGGTTGATGAAACGCTTGCGTTGCCAATCAAACCATACCAATCCTATGACCATGACAGCTACCGTGCCGACCCAGTCGGTGGTACTGTGGGTGTCTAAGCGCAAGCCAGCAAAAACCAAATGCGTGTCTATGGATGAATTCAGCTGCAGGTGGTAAATCATTTCAATCAATGAACTGGCACCTGCAAACATTACACTGCCGGCAAAGAGCAGCCCCGCATAAACGCCATACAAACGGCGAAAGGCGCCGGCCTTGATCACACGCAGATTGATCATGATGAGTGCAGCAAATCCGCCTGGTGCATAAACCACCATCAGTAAAAAAATCAGACCAAGATACAACAGCCAAGCCTTGGTCAATTCTGACAACAGCACAAAGGCCAACACCATCAACACACCGCCCAATACTGGACCGAAAAAGAACGTGGCGCCACCTAAAAAAGTGAACAACAGGTAAGCGCCTGAGCGTGCGGGCCCGACCACTTCTGCTGTGACAATTTCAAAATTGAGTGCGCCCAGACCGCCTGCAATACCTGCAAAAAAACCAGCAATGATGAACGCCCGGTAACGCACCATTTGTGTGTTGTAGCCCACAAACTCCACTCTTTCGGGGTTGTCACGCACTGCATTCAAGATGCGCCCCAAAGGGGTCTGCGTCAAGGCATAAAGCAAGCCGACACTGATGAACGTATAGACAGCGATCAGGTAATACACCTGTCGTTGGGGACCATAAGTAATGCCCATGAAAGCTTGACCCGCCACGCGGTTGGCCGACACGCCAGCTTCACCACCAAAAAACTCCGAAAACATCAGTGACATGGCAAAAACAAGTTCGGCCATGCCCAAAGTGATCATAGAAAAAGTGGTGCCAGATTTTCTGGTGGTGACGAAACCCAGCAATACGGCGAACCCCATACCCGCCAATCCCCCGATTAACGGCAACAAAGAAACTGGCAAATGCAGAGTGTGCGAGCCAACCGCATTCAAGGCATGGATAGTGAGGTAACTTCCCATGCCACTGTAGACCGCATGCCCGAAACTCAGCATGCCGCCTTGACCCAGCAACACGTTATAGGACAAGCAAGCGATGATGGCGATGCCCATTTGCGACATCATGGTCATGGACAAATTGCTGGTGAACAGCCAGGGTGCAATCAACAACACCAAAGCAAAGCTAAACCAGGTCATCTTTTCAACATGGAAGGTAGGCAAGCGGTTTGACTCAAGCATCTCGTGTTCCCAGCAAACCACGTGGACGGAAAATAAGTATCAATACGAGCAGCAGATAGGGCAATACCGGAGCCGCTTGTGAAATTGATAGCTTGAGCATGGTGTTGTTTTGTGAGTCGATAGACATTACAAAGCCGATGTCTTGCAGCAATTGCAAAATTGAATAGTCCACAGCTACCGCAAAAGTCTGAAGCACGCCTATCAGCAAAGACGCTAAAAAAGCACCGCTGAGTGAACCAATACCGCCCACCACCACCACCACGAAAATAACCGAGCCCACGGTAGCAGCCATGGCAGGCTCAGTGATAAACGTAAAACCGCCAATCACACCTGCCAATCCAGCCAACCCAGTTCCCATGGCAAATACCAACATGAAAATGCGGGGCACGTTGTGACCAAGCGTCTCCACGGTTTCTGGATGCGTCAATGCCGCTTGAATAATCATGCCGGCTCGCGTTCGGGTCAGCACCCACCAGAGGCTGACCATCATGCCAATCGCGGTCAACATGATGAAACCACGGGTCGCAGGAAACGGTGTGCAAACGATTCGCACCGTGGCATCCGCTGACTGGCAAATTCCACCACCAGCACCTGAAACCAAAGACAAACCTGATGAAGAATGGTTGATCAGTGTGAACAAGGGGCCTTGCAACAAGGACGGCGGCATGAATTCAACCGCAACTCTGCCCCACACCAATTGCACTAATTCGAGAACGATATAGGACAAGCCGAATGTCACCAGCAATTCGGATACATGTCCCATTTTGTGTACACGTCTGAGCACTTGACTTTCAAAAAAAGCACCTGCCGCACCAGTGAGCACAGGCGCAATGAGTAAGGCAGGCCAAAAACCGACGACGCCACTGAGGGTGTAACCAAAATAGGCACCGAGCATGTAAAAACTCGCATGGGCGAAATTTAAAACACCCATCATGCTGAAGATCAGGGTTAAACCAGAACTCAACATAAACAGCAGCAAGCCGTAGCTCACACCATTGAGCATGGAGATAAAAAAGAACTCCATATTCAAATCCGTGAAACTTGTTTTAGGCTTGCCTGAGAATCAGGCAGGTACAACACAACCATCACCTCAGGGTAACTTCATTTGGCAACTGGTAGGAGTGCTGGAGACATAGGGCTCGAATGTCTTGACAGGTGCCAATGTCATGCCAGTGTTTTCAGGGCTGTAAGGATATTTTTTATCCGCTTTTTGCCAAACTGTGATGTAAATAGTTTGCTGAAGTTGGTGGTCGAATTTACGCATTTCCATATCGCCATTGAAGCCTTTGAACTTGAAACCGTGCATCACAGCAGCGACTTTGACGGGATCGGTGGATTTGGCTTGTGCCATCGCACCAGTAAGCAAATCAAAAATGCTGATCATGGAGCCCGTGTACAAATCGTCATTGAACTTGGCTTTGAAACCGTCACGGTATTTGGTCATAGGACCGGTCATGTTGTAGTGTGCATAGGCCACTTGATAGACACGGCCTTCTGAACTTTGTCCTAAGGCCGTCGGTGTGCCTGTCACACCCGTGTAGTAGGTAAAGAATTTACCGTTGTAACCCCCTTCGTTGGCTGCTTTCACAAGCAAGGCTAAATCCGATCCCCAGTTACCGGTGATGACCGAGTCTGCGCCTGAGGCCTTGATTTTGGCGATGTAAGGGGCAAAGTCACGAACTTGGGCCAGGGGATGCAAATCTTCCCCTACGAATTGAATATCGGGGCGTTTGCGGCCTATGGTTTCTTTCGCAAATTTCGCTACCTGTTGACCGTGTGAATAATTTTGATTCAGCAGGTAAATCTTTTTCACATCGGGCATGTCCTTGATGAAGGTGCTGATGGCTTCCATCTTCATGGAAGTGTCTGCGTCAAAACGGAAATGCCAATAACTGCATTTGCTGTTAGTCAAATCCGGATCCACGGCCGAGTGGTTGAGGAAAATGATCTCTTTACCTGGATTTCTTTCGTTGTGCTTGTTGATGGCATCCACCAGCGCACCAGCGACGGAGGACCCGTTACCTTGGGTGATGTAGCGAACCCCCTGGTCCATGGCAGATTTCAATTGATTCAGGCTCTCAGCAGGACTCAATTTATTGTCCAGACCGATGATTTCAAATTTGACACCAGCTGCATTGCTTTTGTTGTATTCCTCTGCAAGGTATTGCAAAGTTTTGAGCTGATTGGAGCCCACAGGCGCCATCAAGCCAGACAAAGGATCGATCCAAGCGATTTTGACGGTTTCGCCTTTTTGAGCCGAAGCGATCATGCTTAAACCACTCAATACCAACGCAATACCCAGTTTACGAAACAGCATTCTTTTCTCCTCATGCAAAGATGATTAAGCCTAACGTTTTTTTCGGGTTGTCCCTTCTAGGGTAAGCCCTAGAAATGGCAATGGAAAGCCACTCAAATCGGCAATTTGTATCCTGATAATTGCTCCCGCAATTTGGTTTTCAGCATTTTTCCAGTGGCACCCAATGGAATGGCGTCAACGAACACTGCATCATCAGGTATCTGCCATTTGGCTATTTTGCCTTCATAAAACTTTAACAAGGCTTCACGTTCAACATGGGCGCCAGGCTTTTTCACCACCACCACGATGGGCCTTTCATCCCATTTGGGGTGAGGCATGCCAATGCAAGCAGCCATCGCCACATCCGGATGCGCCATAGCGATGTTTTCTACGTCAATGGAGCTGATCCATTCCCCGCCAGATTTGATGACATCTTTGCTGCGGTCAGTGATTTGTAAAAATCCATCTGGGTCAACCGTGGCAACGTCGCCGGTTGGAAACCAGCCATCAATCAAAGGTGAATCACCTTCTTGTTTGAAGTATTCGCTGATGACCCACGGCCCTTTGACCAATAAATCGCCATAGGCTTTGCCGTCATTGGGTTGTTCAATGCCTTGATCATCAACGATCTTGAAATCCACACCGAAAATTGCACGGCCTTGTTTCAATCGGATTTTCATTTGCTCGTCGCTGGGCAATTCAAGGTGTTTGTTTTTCAAGGTACATAAAGTTCCCAAGGGGCTGAGCTCTGTCATGCCCCAGGCATGCAGCACTTCAACCCCGTACTCATCATTGAAAGCCCGGATCATGGCGGGCGGACAGGCAGAACCGCCAATCACGGTGCGTTGAAGGTAATTGAACCGCAACCCATCGGCTTTCAGGTGAGCCAGCAACATTTGCCAAACGGTGGGTACACCTGCAGCCAAGGTGACTTTTTCTGTTTCTAATAATTCGTAAACAGATTTGCCATCCAAAGCAGCACCGGGAAAAACCAATTTGGCGCCCACCATGGCCGCGCTGTAGGGAATGCCCCATGCATTGACGTGGAACATAGGCACGACCGGCAAAATACTGTCGCGCGCAGACAAACACATGACATCAGGCAAGGCGCAGGCATAGGCGTGCAACAGCGTCGAACGGTGGCTATAAAGTGCTGCCTTGGGGTTGCCGGTAGTGCCACTGGTGTAACACATGCATGAAGCCGTGTTTTCATCCAATCTCGGCCATGTGTAAGTGCGCGATTGACTGCCCATCCAGTGTTCATAACTGACCATGCCGCTCACACCGGTATCGGCGGGCAAAGCATTCGCATCACACAGGGCAACCCAGTGTTTGACAGTGGGGCAATCTTTGTGAATTTTTTGAACGATAGGCAAAAACGTCATGTCAAAACAAAGCACTGCGTCTTCTGCGTGATTGACGATCCAAGTGATTTGTTCGGGGTGAAGTCGCGGGTTGAGGGTATGCAACACCCGCCCACTGCCACTGACACCGAAATACAGTTCTAGATGCCGATAACCGTTCCATGCCAAAGTGGCTACGCGTTCACCAGCGCCAATATGCCACGCATCCAATGCATTTGCCACCTGCCGCGAGCGTGAAGCAATGGTTGACCAGTCGCTCCTGTGAATGTCGCCCTCTACCCTGCGTGAAATCACTTCGGTGTCGCCGTGATGTTTTTCGGCAAATTCAATCATGTCCGAAATCAACAATGTCTGTTGTTGCATCAATCCCAGCATGGATGTCTCCTGTAAATAGCACTACCGTGCATGTTGTTTGCCGTATTGTGCACAATTGTCATATGCAGGATTCAGTCAAACACTCAACTTTCTTGGATTGGCGCCACCCTTTTGACACCTTGGGGACTGTCTATCACACGCCAGTTCATCCCACGCCGTTAACCCGTGTGCATTGGGTCGCCAAAAACCACTTGCTCGCGCAGGACTTGGGTTGGCCTGAGGGGGAATGGGACAGCGAAGTCATGTTGCAGGTGTTGGCAGGCAATGCGGTTTGGCCAGGCAGTCAACCCTTTGCCACTGTTTATAGCGGTCACCAATTTGGCGTATGGGCGGGTCAATTGGGGGACGGACGGGCATTGTCATTGGGCTGTGTGGACACCTTAATGGGGTTGCAGGAGTTTCAACTCAAGGGAGCAGGACAAACCCCCTACTCGCGCATGGGTGACGGGCGGGCTGTGCTGCGGTCAAGCATCAGAGAATATGTGTGCAGCGAAGCCATGCATGGTTTAGGTATACCAACCACCCGCGCTTTGGCCTTGATCGGCTCGCCCGATCGTGTATTGCGAGAAGAGATGGAATCAGCTGCTGTGGTCACTCGTGTTGCACAGAGTTTTCTGCGGTTTGGTCATCTCCAGCACTTTGCCGCTAATGGTGAAACAGACGCATTGAAAAAACTGGTTGACCATGTGCTTGCCATGCATTTTTCTCATTTGTTATCTATCGAAGCGGGGCCAGTCAGGTACAGCGCCTTGCTCAAAGAGATTACCCATTTAACCGCCCACTTGCTGGCACAGTGGCAATCTGTAGGGTTTTGCCACGGCGTCATGAACACCGACAACATGAGTTTGCTGGGCTTGACGATTGACTACGGTCCTTTTCAGTTTTTGGATGGTTTTGATCCGGGACATATTTGCAACCATTCCGATCACCAAGGTCGTTATGCGTACGCACGGCAGCCCCAGGTGGCTTACTGGAATTTGTTTTGCCTCGGACAAGCATTATTGCCATTGATCGAAGAACAAGACTTGGCTTTGGAAGCGCTGGAAACCTTCAAAGTCATTTATCCCGCCATGGCAGACCGCGCCTTTGCTCGCAAACTGGGTCTGCCGCAGGCAGAAACAGATGACCACTTGTTGATAGAAAAACTTTTAAAGTTATTGGCTGTTGAAAAAACCGATTTCACTATTTTTTGGCGACGACTCAGTCATGCGGTAGCCAATGCTGACCCCAACGACATGCCACATTCATTTGTAGCTGTCAAAGATATGTTCATCGATGCGTCGAATTGGAACGATTGGTTACCCGGCTATCTGCACCGGCTCAAGGGTTTGGATCTGAAGAAAACCGGTAGCTTGATGCTGAAAACCAATCCCAAATATGTGTTGCGCAATCACCTGGGCGAACAGGCGATACAACAAGCGAAAATAGGCGACTTCAGTGGCGTTGAACATTTAATGCAAGTGTTGTCTTCACCGTTTGAAGAACACCCTGAATTTGAACATTTCGCTGCCTTCCCGCCCGACTGGGCTTCTTCCATTTCTATCAGTTGTTCCTCATGAAACTTCCCGACAACAGCGCTGAATGGCGCGCCCATTTAGCCGCTAAGAATGCCGAACCCGTGGCCTACGAGGTGACGCGTCATGCGGCCACCGAACGCCCTTTCACCGGTCGCTATGAAGCCCATTGGGACAAAGGTGTTTACCGATGTATCTGTTGCGACAACCCACTTTTTGCGTCTGACACCAAATTTGACGCAGGCTGTGGATGGCCCAGCTTTTTCAAAGCCAGCGATCCGCATGCGATCGAAGAACGAACCGATACAGCCCACGGTATGTTGCGTACGGAAACTGTTTGCGCTGTATGCAAAGCGCATTTAGGCCATGTGTTTCCCGATGGGCCCGCACCTACCGGCCTGCGTTATTGCATGAATTCGGCCGCTTTGTCATTCGAACCAGAGACGGGCAAGCCATGAAAATATTGATGGACTTTTTCCCTATCGCCTTGTTTTTCATCGCTTTTAAATTCGCAGGCATTTATGTGGCAACCGCTGTTGCGATGTTGGCGACATTGGTTCAAATCGGCTGGGTTTATGCGAAACACCGCAAAGTCGAACCCATGCAATGGGTGAGTTTGGCCATCATCACTTTGTTTGGCGGTGCCACCTTGGTGTTCCATGACGATACGTTCATCAAGTGGAAGCCCAGCATTTTGTATTGGTTGATGGGCTCTGCCTTATTGGTCGGGCATATCTGGTTCAAGAAGAATTTCCTGCATTCCATGATGTCTGCACAATTGAGTTTGCCTGACCCCATTTGGCTTCGTTTGCTGTGGAGTTGGGCTGCTTTTTTTGCCATCATGGGTGGCATCAACCTGTGGGTTGCTTTCAACTTTGACACAGACACCTGGGTCAATTACAAATTGTTCGGCAGCATGGGATTGATGTTTGTATTTGTGCTCGCGCAAGGTGTTTACCTGAACCGCTATATCCAGACCGAGACTGACCAAGCGACGCAAGAGCCATGAATATCAGTTCAATCCAAATACAAACCACACTGACAAACGCATTGGCCCCCTTTTTTCTGGAGGTGTTGGATGAAAGCGCGGCCCATGCCGGTCATGCGGGTTCCGATGGATCTGGACAAGGCACTCATTTTCGCGTGCGTATCGGTTCACATGGGTTCAAAGACATCAGTCGTGTCGCGCGGCACCGACTTGTGTATGATGCGTTGCAACAATTTACTGACCAGGGTTTGCATGCGCTGGCCATCGAAATTGTTGATGCACCTAATTGAATTTGCGGCAAATTACATTCCTTAGATTCAGACCTGATTTATCTCTTAGAAAGCTTCTCCATGAAATTCCCCTTTTTTAAATCAGCCGTTTTGGCGTCCCTCATGGCTGTTTCAGCAGTTAATGCACAAAACATTGCCATCGTGAATGGCAAAGCAGTGCCTAAAAGCAGATTGAACGCGCTGGCCGCGCAACTCGAACGTACGGGCCGTTCAGTGACCCCTGACGTTGAGCAGCAACTTCGCGAGGAAGTGATTGTTCGTGAAATTTTTATGCAGGAAGCACAAAGCAAAGGTATGGATGCTTCCGAGGAGTTCAAAACACAAATGGAACTGGCGCGTCAAAGCTTGTTAATCCGTGAATTGTTCGCTGATTTTCAAAAAAACAACCCGGTCACCGATGCTGATATCAAAGCTGAATATGACAAATTCGCCACCATGAGTGGCAGTGGTAAAGAATACAAAGCCAGACATATTCTGGTGGAAAAGGAAGAACAGGCCAAAGCCATCATCGCCAGCCTGAAAAAAGGCGGTAAGTTTGATGAGATTGCCAAAAAACAATCCAAAGACCCTGGTTCAGGTGCCAAGGGTGGAGACTTGGATTGGGCCAACCCAGCGAGTTTCGTCAAAGAATTTTCAGAGGCCATGGTTACTTTGAAAAAAGGTCAAACCACAGATGCCCCAGTGAAAACCCAATTTGGTTTTCATATCATTCGCTTGGATGACGTGCGTGACTCGCAACTGCCAAAGTTAGACGAGGTCAAGCCGCAAATTCTGCAGCAACTGCAAACCAATAAATTGGCTGAATTTCAACAGTCTCTGAGAGACAAAGCCAAAATCGAATAAGGCTGAATTTGCTCATACCCCCCAAAAATCAAAGTCAAGCTAAATATTCGACTTTGATTGTGAGTAAGCCCAAACCGGCGCAATTAACAAACTGCGGCATTCGGGCTGTTCCTTTTGTATGACGTGGCGTAGTCTCAACGCCTTGAGCACTGTGAAAAAGTTGCGCCATTAAGGGCTGCACTGCGGCGATTGCATGTGGTAAAGCTGGTTGGCATTCAGCTTCTTTTCCGTAGCTCCACCGCACGCGTACTTTCGTGCGTTTTGAGTAATATTTCTTAACGCCACCAGCAGGTCCCTAGGCTCACCGTTTTGCATTGGATCATTGAGATCTTTGTCAACACCTAAGTTCAGATGAATTAGCAACGCACCGGACATCGCTTAGTCGTTTTAGCTAAGGTAATGCCGGAAATTGAGCATAAGCAAAATCATCCCAAAAGAACACTGCCTAAATGTGATGGCATACATACCATCAGTTCCCGATCAATAACGCGATAGCCATTTGTTTAGTCTGCCTACCATCATTCACGTTTAGGTAAGTCAACTAGATAGCAATGAATGCGCGGCGAAAGTTGGTGCCCTTTGAACTTCCAGATTGGGCCAAAGCACAGCCTCCTGCAAGTAATTTTTTGAATCCTAGAGCATTACTTAAATTCATTCTTTTTGATCTATAAGTCATATTAGCGTCACAATAATAATAAATACTTTATGAGCAATTCAGGTTTAATTTCTTTAACTTATGTACAACCAAAATGAAAGAATGAAATGACAACGATTAACATTACCAAACTATCAATTACTCAAATCCAAAGTTTATCTTTTGCCCAAGTAGCTGCACTGACGTCGGCCCTGCTGAGTGCTACAGACGCTGGCGGGAAATTACTTCTTAATTATCTTCTCGCAAAACAAGTTAGCGGTCTCAATATGGCTGTGATGACCTCGGCTCAATTACAAGGGCTGATCCCCGCACAAGTTGCTGGACTGACGTCGGCCCAGCTGAGTGCCAAAGACGCTGGCGGGAAATTAGTTCTTACGGATCTTCTCCCAAGGCAAGTTAGCGGCCTCAATATGGCTGTGATGACAGCGGCTCAATTACAAGCGCTGACCCCCGCCCAAATTGCTGGACTGACGTCGGCCCAGCTGAGTGCCAAAGACGCTGGCGGGAAATTAGTTCTTACGGATCTCCTCCCAACACAAGTTAGCGGCCTTAATATGGCTTTGATGACAGCGACTCAATTACAAGGGTTGATCCCCGCCCAAGTTGCTGGACTGACGTCGGCCCAGCTGAGTGCCAAAGACGCTGGAGGGAAATTAGTTCTTACGGATCTCCTCTCAACACAAGTGAGCGGCATCAATATGGGTGTGATGACAGCGGCTCAATTACAAGCGCTGATTCCCGCCCAAGTTGCTGGACTGACGTCGGCTCAGCTGAGTGCCAAAGACGCTGGGGGAAAATTAGTTCTTTCTGAACTCCTCTCAACACAAGTGAGCGGCCTCAATATGGCTGTGATGACAGCGGCTCAATTACAAGCGCTGATCCCCGCCCAAGTTGCTGGACTGACGTCGGCTCAGCTGAGTGCCAAAGACGCTGGCGGAAAGTTAGTTCTTTCGGAACTCCTCTCTACTCAAGTACAAGCCTTGAGCTTAGACCAGGTTGGTGCTTTAACCGCAAATCAATTAAGCGTTATCGATGCCAGCAATCACACAATACTGTCTGAGCTTTTGCCTACTCAAATTGGTGAATTAAATCTGAATGAATTATCAAATTTAGGAATAGTCGCTCAAAGTCTAAATACTACACAAGCGGAGGCTTTGTTATATCAAGGTAAATTACTTCCAAATATCATTGCAAATTTAACAGAGTCAACTATTTATGGAATGAAACCATCTGATTTTAAATTTTTTTCAGAGTTTCAAATTAACGCGCTTGGTAGCAATGCGCACGGACTCACTTCAAACGATCTAAGTGAAACAAATTTAGACTCAACTTTACTCAAATCATTTAGTCAAAAAGGTATTTCTTCATTAGATACAAGTGTTATTTCATCATTCTCTACAACTCAGATCAGTCAATTTACACCAATTCAAATTGCCTACCTAACAAGCAATCAAATCAATGCGCTAGGTGCAAATGCATCAGGTTTGACTCCTGAGCAGATCAAAAGTCTTTTACCTGCAAGTATTCAAAACTTTAGCACTGTGGGTTTTGCTAATCTCAAACCAGAAGTTATTTCAGCTTTAAGTGTGGATCAAGTAGCTGGTATATCGGCTAGCGAAACTCATGCAATGACAATCGCTCAAATCAAAGCATTTAATGCTAATGCCTCCGGCCTCACAATAAATGCCATCAATGGATTCACTGTTGCTCAGCTTGATCAATTAAGTCCTGACGCAATTAGTCACCTGAATTTTTTAGTCATTACAAATCTAACACCCAATCAAATTGCTGGATTGGCAGGTGTCGAATTAGTTATTTTGGGAAATGCCATAAAGTCAGCATCTAATTGGTGGGATTGGACCTATACGGCTGGTCAAAAAATTTTAAATTTTGGTAATTCTATGAAATCCAATGCAGAAGCTAATTATTACACTGCTGAAATTATCAACAATGCGATCAGTAGTTATGGCCCTAAGGCTCTTGCGGCGGCGATTATTGTGGGGAAAAGTTTTGCTGGACCTATCTTATGGAAAGCGTTGGACAATGCGTTTCCTAATGGCGAATTAGCAAATAACGTGGTTCAATCAAATTCATTTTCTGGATCAGAACTCGTAAGGTTATTTGAATTTACGCCTCATGATCTCAGAAAGCTATCTCAAGCTCAAATTGCCAGTTATTTAAGTGACAATAAAGGAGACAATTTGAGAAGTCTAACCAAGATTCAGGTTGATAATTTCAATTCAAATTATTTATTGGGTGCTTTAGAGCAGCAAAGTGGTAACAATTTGATGACCTTGAGTCCAAACACACTCAACATCATAAAAACAAAAATTCCAGATTTAATAAATCAGCTAAAACATCCTGATCAAGAGTTCAATCGAGAATTAAGTCTACTGACTAAAAATTTGCAAGATTCATTTGCCGCACTTGATGCAAAAAATGCAATCAATCCTTATATGGATTTATTGGCAGACTCAAACACTTTGTGTGTAACACCTACTGCGGGTCAAATCACTAAGCTCGATAGTTTTGTCCATTGGTATGATGCCAATTTCACTGCCATAAAAAATACGCTTACAACGGATAGCTTATTGCATAGTACCTATAGTCATGTAGCAACACGTTTGGCATTAAGTACCTCTACCCCAATCTCATATGGCAGTCTTGTTACCGATGTTAAGTTAATGTTCAATAATTTATCACTTGAATACAATGTTTTAACACCAAGTGTGCCGCCTGCAACTGGGACTGATGTTAGGGGGTATATTCAAACTATCGCGCAATCATTACTCAACGAAACTGGTAAATTTAATCTTTTAAAGCAAAATTTAAAAGAGATTTCTAATGACATCGAAAGTTTTAACAAGTATGTGATCGATAACACAACTCAAACACATTTGGATCCTAGTGCGATTATGTGGATGCTTAATGGTGCGCCTTTAACTACTCAATCTAATATAACCTACAACGGTGCTAATAACTTGAGTTTTAAAGAAGCAATTATCATGGCGGAAATCGATTTGTTCAAAGAAGCCAATACATTCGTTGTTAATTGCGCTAAAGGCATAGATCAAGTTGTGGCCAATAAAACATTTGCTGATGAGCAGCAATTGATTCAAAATGTATTGGATATTGTTGGCGGTGTGCTCAGCCTAGGTGCCGGATTGGGTAAGACTTATGCTGCGTTTCAAAATGTAAGCGGTGTAATCAATGCTGTAAAAGCTGGGAGCGAAGTTCTATCCGATCTTAATATTGCAACCTCCATTACAAAAAGTGAAATTAAAGATTGGATGAAAGCTGAAAAGTCGGCTGTTTCAAATACCTTGCAATATAACCATATCGCAGACGCGTTTTTACAACTCCCAGACCTACTTGATCAATTAGGAGTCCCCGCAGATTCAAATCTAAGCCAAATACAACAGGAATTTACAAATAATTTCAAATCGCTGATAGTTTCTATGGCCAGTGCGATGAAAAAAGGTGGAGATACGCTTATTGATAAGACATGGTCTCAAACAATGAGTATTGAGGATTTACATAATTATGGTCCACCCATGAGATGGTATGGATCAGAGAAGGTTGTAGATTTTTATGGTCATACCAATACTTTATTTCATGACGAGATTTTTAACGTGGATGGTAAATATGTAGGATTCGGTAAGGATGGCGAAGTATTTGTGCCTGGCTATATTTACGCAAAAGAATCCATCTCTCACGATGTGAAATACAACTTTTTTGCCGGAAATGTAACAATCATTGACCGCCTGTTGGTGACAGGTCATAACATTATTTAAATAAATGTAATACATGAGTTTTTCTCTCAGATTGAGTCATGAGTCGCTACTGCAAACATGCATATCTAGCCAGCATCCATTGCTGATTTGAGTTTTGCAGTAAAGACAAATCAACGAAGCCTACACAGGCCGCTAAAGATGAAAAACCATTGAACTTTGATTTTTAGGCAAATGATTAAATATAGAAAATAATCTAATTTTTTTATCAAGAGCCCCCATACATAAGCATTGGGGGCTTTTTTATTTGTGCGGTTTGTTTTCCTGTCCCGCCATGGGTATCACATGCGCCAGCGCAAATGGCGTGGTTTGCATGATGCAACTGGTTCGAATTTTTTCAAACTCATTGAGGATACTGATGGAGTCGGTATGGTTTTGAATCAAAAGTTTGATGATTTGTACACATTGTTTTTGTAATGCAACGTTTGTTTTTATCGCGTGCTCTAAGCTTTTGGCATGTTGTATTTGCTCTTTGGACAGGTGCGATTTATCTGTCAGGTGGTCATGAGAATGGTCAACGTGGGTAACAGCATTGTCACTATGTGGTTGCTCCATACTGGCTAAGTCAGCGTGAAGTTCATTCAATTGCACATAACTGCTGTAGAGCAAATCCACCAGTTCCCTGTCCCTGGTGATATTGATATTCATGTTCATGGGGTACTTCCTTGTGTTGGAAAAAAACTTGAAGCTTGATCCTCAGTCTACCCAATGGCGGGCATTGCGCCATATGCGCATCCATGGACTGTAATCGGTAGATTTTTGAAAATTACTGTGGGTGGTCCAGCTCATTTGTAATTGCCTGAAAACACGCTCTGGGTGCGGCATCATGGCAGTGAAACGACCATCGGCTGTGGTGACTGCTGTCAAGCCGCCTGGACTGCCGTTGGGATTGAAAGGATAGGCTTGTGTGGCTTGCCCGTGATGATCGGTGAAACGCATGGCGGTCAATACCTTGTCTGGGTTGCCTCTTTCAGAGAAATCAGCATAACCTTCACCGTGTGCTACCGCAATCGGCAATCTGCTGCCCGCCATGCCTTGGAAAAACAGGCTGGGTGAGTCCAGCACTTCCACTTGCGACAAGCGAGCTTCAAATCTCTCGCTTTTGTTAGCGGTAAAGCGCGGCCAATCTTGTGTGCCAGGGATCAATACTGCCAATTCGGCAAACATCTGGCAACCGTTGCAAACCCCCAGCGCGAAGGTATTGGGGCGTTGAAAAAAATCTTGGAATTGATCGGACAACGCGTGATTGAAAGTGATGCTACGTGCCCAACCTTTGCCAGCGCCTAAAGTGTCTCCATAACTGAATCCGCCACAAGCCACCAGTCCTTGAAAGTCTTTTAAATTCGCACGACCTTGCTGTAAATCGGTCATGTGAACGTCATAAGCTTCAAACCCTGCTTCTGTGAATGCGTATGCCATTTCCACATGCGAATTGACGCCTTGCTCACGCAATACGGCTATACGCGGTTTTTGCTGATGAATATAAGGCGCTGCAACGTTGTCTAGCGCTCCTGGCGTTAAATGCACATGCAAGCCGGGATCGTCGGCCAATCCCGCTGCTGCGTGTTCGGCGTCAGCGGTTTGCGGATTGTCTCGTTCGCGGCATATCTTCCAACTTACGCTGTCCCACACCTGATGCAAATCAAACAAGCTTGCACTGAAAATTGCTTTGGCATCGCGCCAAACACTGATTTCTCCTACACCTTTGCTGATGCCGGATGTGGCTGGACGGGTTTTGCCAATCACGTGACTACAAGCAGACAAACCATACTGTCGCAGCAATTGCATCACTTGGTCGCGTACCTCGGTACGCACTTGAATGACCACACCAAGTTCTTCATTGAACAAGGCTTTCATTGTCAATTCATCTCGTCGGGCGCTGATTTGCTGAGACCAGTTTTTGCTGTCGCCATGGTCAGCCTTACTGTCTGTGATGCCATCGCCTTCGGTGACGAGTAAATCGATGTTCATCGCCACCCCGACATGGCCAGCCAATGCCATTTCTGTCACACAGGCGAATAAGCCGCCGTCGCTGCGGTCGTGGTACGCGAGCACCATGCCCTGAGCGCGTAAATCGTTCACCGCGCTGACCAGTTGTTTCAAATCATTGGCATCGTCTAAATCAGGAACAGCGCCGCCAGATTGATCCAGTACCTGCGCCAACATACTGCCGCCCATACGCTGCTTGCCGCGTCCGAGGTCGATCAAAATCAAGCTGGTGTCGATCTCACTGGCGTTCAATTGCGGCGTGAAATTGCCACGCACATCATCCAACGTGGCAAAGGCGGTAACGATCAAGCTCACGGGTGACGTCACTTGCTGTGTGATTTCATCTTTTTGCCAACGGGTACGCATAGACAAACTGTCTTTACCCACAGGAATTGAAATGCCGAGGGCGGGGCATAACTCAAGACCAACCGCTTTGACGGTGTCAAATAATGCTGCGTCTTCACCAGGTTCGCCGCAGGCGGCCATCCAGTTGGCGGATAACTTCACGCGATCCAGGTTGATGGGCGCAGCCAGTAAATTGGTGATGGCCTCAGCCACTGCCATGCGTCCGGAAGCAGGCGCGTTGATGGCAGCCAAAGGCGTGCGTTCGCCCAGCGCCATGGCCTCACCGGCGACGCCTTTGAAGTCGGCCAGCGTGATGGCGCAATCGGCCACAGGAACCTGCCAAGGACCTACCATTTGGTCACGGTGACTGAGTCCACCGACGGTGCGGTCACCAATCGTGATCAAAAAACGTTTACTCGCCACAGTGGGATGAGACAACACCTTGAGTACTGCGTCTTGCAAATCGATAGACGAAGCGTTGAAGTTGTCTATGGGATTTGACTGACGCTTGACATCGCGCAGCATTTTGGGTGGTTTGCCCAACAGCACATCCAGTGGCATGTCCACCGCATGGGATACGTCAGTTTGCTTGACAGTTAAATGCCTGTCTTGGGTAGTCACGCCTACCACCGCGAACGGACAGCGCTCACGCTCACATAAAAACTGAAACTGTGGCAGCGAGTCAGGGGAGATTGCCAGCACGTAGCGTTCTTGGCTCTCATTGCTCCAAATCTCTTTGGGAGAAAGGCCACTTTCTTCCAGCGGCACTTGGCGTAAGTCAAAACGCGCACCTCGTCCGGCATCATTGACCAATTCAGGGAATGCATTCGACAAACCGCCCGCGCCCACATCATGAATTGCCAATAAAGGTGTTTGCTTACCAAGTGCGTTGCAATGGTTGATGACTTCTTGTGCACGCCTTTGAATTTCTGGGTTACCACGCTGCACGGAGTCAAAATCCAAAGCCACTGTGTTGCTGCCGCTGGACAAAGAGCTTGCCGCGCCACCACCCATGCCTATGCGCATACCAGGACCGCCCAGTTGAATCAGCAATGTGCCCGCTGGAAATAACAATTTGTGGGTCAATTCTTCACGAACCACACCCAATCCGCCTGCGAGCATGATGGGTTTGTGATAGCCACGCTGCACGCCGTTGATTTTTTGCTCATATTCTCGGAAATAACCAAGCAAACTTGGTCTGCCAAATTCGTTGTTGAACGCGGCCGCACCCAGTGGTCCCTCGGTCATGATTTGCAAAGCGGAAGCCATGTGAGACGCTTGTCCTATCGTGCTGTCCCACAACTTAGAGACGCTAAATCCTGTGAGACCTGCTTTGGGTTTGGCACCCCGACCAGTAGCGCCTTCGTCTCGAATTTCGCCACCCGCACCAGTGGCGGCGCCTGGGTAAGGTGAAATCGCTGTCGGATGGTTATGCGTCTCCACTTTCATCAGAATGTGTTGCACGCCGTTACTTTTGTCATAGCGCGGCATGTATCCAGTAAGTGCTGTGGAAAAGCGTTCCACCTGATGCCCTTGCATGATGGCAGCATTGTCCGAGTAAGCGACAACGGTATGTTGCGGATGCGTTTTGTGGGTATGCCGGATCATCCCAAACAGACTGTGGCTTTGCGCCTGTCCGTCAATGATGAAGTCGGCATTGAAAATTTTGTGGCGGCAATGTTCGCTGTTGGCCTGAGCAAACATCATCAACTCAGCATCGGTCGGGTTGCGATTGAGTTTTATGAACGAGTCAAGCAAGTAATCCATTTCATCGTCGGCCAGTGCCAAACCGTTGTCGATATTGGCCTGAACCAGGGCTGAAAGTCCGTGTTTCAAAATATCAACCGTTTGCATCTCAGTGGCTGGCAAGGGCGTTAGCAATTGAAGTGCTGCTTGAAGGTCTGGCCACACAGACTCCGTCATCCGGTCATGCAACAAGGCTTCAATACCAGACAACGCTTTGTCAGACAACACGGTATTTGCTTGCAAATCCATGTCATAGCGCGTCAATCTTTCGAGCCTATGTATCACCAACCCACAATTGCGGGCTATGTCGGTGGCCTTGGATGCCCACGGAGAAATGGTTCCCAATCTTGGCGAAATCACTTTGGACAACGATGATTTTTCTGACTTTTTTGGTAGAAGAAGTTCGGCATCCAACAGTTGGGCTAATCGCTGAGTATCTTGCGAGCTCAGTGTGTGTTCAGTTGCTACCAGATAGACGTGACTGGCAATGACCGAGTGAATGGAAGGACTGATCTTGTGCAGAGAACTCAGCAAACGAAGTGTTTTTAAAGTACTGAAGGCCTTTGAGCCCTGAAAGGTACTGATATGTAGGGTCACTTGGCAGTCTTCTTTGATAGGAGGCGTGATTGCAGAGGTTTTTCAACAATGGAGAGTGAATTTTAACGACAAGCCCATGCTTGCCAGTTGCCGCCATGGGCTGACACTTACCCTGAGATAATACGTCCATGACTATCACTTACAAAGACGAACAAGGCATTGCCGGTATGCGTATCGCAGGTCAACTTGCGTCGGAGGTGTTGGATTACCTCACGCCGCATGTGCAGCCTGGCATTACCACCAACCATTTAGATAAATTGGCTTTTGACTACATCACCCAAGTTCAACAAGCCATCCCCGCGCCACTGAATTACAACCCCAGCGGCAACAACCCCTATCCCAAGTCTATTTGTACATCCATCAATCACCAAGTCTGCCATGGCATTCCAAGTGACAAGGTGTTGAAAAAGGGTGACATTGTCAATATTGACATCACCGTCATCAAAGGGGGTTGGCACGGTGACACCAGTCGCATGTTCATCGTCGGCGAAGGCTCAATTGCAGCCAAACGCTTGTGTCAGTTGACCTACGAGGCCATGTGGCACGGTATTGTCAAAGTCAAGCCAGGTGCGCGTTTGGGTGATATCGGTCACGCTATCCAGGTGTTTGCTGAAGGCCATGGATTCTCCATCGTCAGGGAGTTTTGTGGCCACGGCATCGGCAAGGTGTTCCACGAAGAGCCCCAAGTCTTGCATTACGGTAAACCAGGCACCCTTGAAGAACTTAAACAAGGCATGGTGTTCACGATTGAGCCCATGGTGAATGCTGGTAAACGCGATATCAAAGAAATGAATGACGGCTGGACCATCATCACCCGCGATCATTCCCTGTCGGCTCAGTGGGAACATACAGTTCTGGTAACCCATACTGGCTATGAAGTGCTAACGCTGTCACAAGGCAGCCCTCCCCTTCCCTCGTTTGTGACAGCTACGGCGTGCTGACTGGTGAACGCTTTAGCCTCTGATTTCAGACAACGTAAAAATGAATTGCTGACCCAGTGTGCTGCAGAGCAAAGTTTGTCACGAGCAGCACTGGTACAACGGCATTTGAGATTGCTCAGCGATTTATGCGATGACACCTTAAAAGAATTATGGCTTCAGGCAGACATGCCAACAAGTTGTGCTTTATTGGCCGTCGGCGGGTATGGCCGTCAGGCCTTATTCCCTTATTCCGATGTAGATGTGTTGGTGTTATTGCCAGACACGCTTTCTATTGAAAAAGACGAAACGATCGCATCGCGGATTGAATCTTTCATTGGCAGTTGTTGGGATGCTGGGCTGGAGATTGGTTCCAGTGTTCGGCATCTCAGTGAATGTGTGTCGGAAGCAGTTGCGGACATCACTGTACAAACAGCCATGCTTGAATCGCGTTCCCTGACTGGGAATCCGGATTTGTTGCAGGCTTTTGCCGAATCCTTGAAAAAAAGTCTTGATCCCAAAGCCTTTTTCACCGGTAAAACGCTGGAAATGCATCAGCGGCACAGCAAATTTGATAACTCGCCCTATTCTTTAGAACCGAATTGCAAAGAGTCCCCAGGGGGGTTACGCGATTTGCAAATGCTGTTGTGGCTGACCAAGGCCAGCGGTTTGGGTTCGACTTGGAAAGACTTAAACACGTGCGGCATGGTGACGCCATTGGAGATGCAGCAACTGCAGCGTAACGAAAATCTTCTTTCACTGATCAGATGGCGTTTGCACTGGTCCGCCAAGCGCAGAGAAGATCGTTTGGTTTTTGATTTGCAAACCACGCTGGCTGTTGAACTCGGATTGAGTGAAGTGTCTCAAGATGCGCGACACGCCCGTGCCGCCAGCGAAGCGCTGATGAAACGTTATTACTGGGCGGCCAAGGCCGTCACACAATTGAACCTGATCATTCATCTGAACATCGAGGAATGGTTGTTTCAACAGGCACAAACACATCCTCCCAGGTTTTTAAATGAAAGATTTTTGGACAAAGCGGGCATGCTGGAAGTGGTGGATGATGATTTGTACCAAAGAAAGCCGCACGCTATTCTTGAAACATTTTTGATCTATCAGGAAACCATTGGTATCAAAGGATTGTCTGCGCGTACGCTGCGCGCGCTTTACAACGCCAGAGGATTGATGAACGCCGCTTTTCGGCGTGATCCGGCCAACCGTGCCATGTTCATGCGGATTTTGCAAACACCCCAAGGTATCACGCATTCCATGCGCTTGATGAACCAAACCTCGGTGCTAGGCCGTTACTTGTGGGTGTTCAGAAGAATCGTCGGTCAAATGCAGCATGACTTATTTCATGTGTACACGGTCGACCAACACATTCTGATGGTGCTTCGCAATGTTCGGCGGTTTTTCATCGTTGAACATGCGCACGAATATCCGTTTTGTTCACAGCTTGCAGCGGGTTGGGAGCAACCTTGGATTTTGTTTGTCGCCGCTTTATTCCACGATATAGCCAAGGGGCGCGGCGGCGATCATTCTGATCTGGGAGCACAAGAGGTAAGGCTTTTTTGCCGCCAGCATGGCATCGCGAAAGCGGATCAGCAATTGATTGAATTCTTGGTCAAACATCACTTGACCATGAGCCACGTCGCACAAAAACAAGACCTCAGTGATCCAGATGTCATCAACGCATTTGCACGCAGCGTAGGCAATGAGCGCTATTTACGCGCCTTGTACTTGCTGACTGTGGCTGATATTCGAGGCACCAGTCCTAAGGTCTGGAATGCTTGGAAAGGAAAGTTGCTGGAGGATTTATACAAAGCCAGCGCGGCAGTGCTTGGCGGTCAAGCGCATGATCCGCATGCTTTGGTGGAAATGCGAAAACGGGAGGCCTTAGAAACCTTGAATTTATACGCCATGCCCTTTGAATCGCACAAGGACTTGTGGGAAACCTTGGACGTAGGGTATTTCATGCGGCATGAAGCTGCTGATATTGCTTGGCATACGCGGCAGTTATCTCGTCCATTGGCGATAGCCAAGGCGCAACATGTGGCTGCAGGTGTCACTGTGAAAGCGCGGTTATCCCCTTTGGGAGAAGGCTTGCAGGTGATGGTTTACACACCTGATCAAACCGATTTATTTGCGCGAATTTGCGGTTATTTTGACCAAGCCGAATTCAGTATTCTGGATGCCAAGGTGCACACAGCAAAAAACGGCTACGCGCTAGACACCTTTCAAGTGGTGACTCCCATGTTGAATGTGCATTACCGCGAACTCACGCCCATGGTGGAAAATGGATTGAAACAAGCCATTGAATCGGGTGGTCCGTTGCACAAACCTCGTCAAGTGGGCAGGTTATCCAGACGGGTGAAAAGTTTCCCTGTGGCGCCGCGCGTGCGTTTGCAACCCGATGAAAAGGCGCAACGTTGGTTACTGAGTATTTCCGCCACAGACCATGCCGGTTTGCTTTACGGGGTGGCTCAGGTTTTGGCGCAACACCACATCAATGTGTTGTTGGCCAAGGTCAGCACTTTAGGTGAACGTGTGGAAGATACTTTTCTGATTGACGGCCCGGCATTGCAACACAATAAAACCCAAATCGATTTGGAAACACAGTTGCTATCTGTCATTGGTTTAGGCAATTGATCAAGTTTGCTTGCACAACCAAGCCGCACCTCTGACCCCAGAGGAGTCACCATGCATAGCTGCAAGCACTGGCGTAGTGGCTTTCACTCCGAAACTGTATTGCGTAATGACATTGCCGACCAACGGATACAGTTCTTCAATATTGCTCATGCCGCCGCCCAGCACTATCACATCCGGATCTAGCAAATTGATCACTTGCGCCAAGGCACGACCCAAGCGGGTAATATATTTTTCTAAGCTGTTCTTCGCCGGCGCATTACCATCACGCATGGCTTGAATGATGTCTTTCGCAGTCCAATTTTGGCCTGTATGTCTTGTGTGGTCGTGTGAAAACGCGGTACCGCTGAGCCAGGTTTCTAGGCATCCGGTTTGGCCGCACCAACAAGGGGTGGTTTGTGATTCAGCAGGTGTAGGCCAAGGCAAAGGGTTGTGACCCCATTCGCCGGCGATAGCGTGTCTGCCTGTCAACAATTGACGGTTAACCACTACGCCGCCGCCACAACCGGTTCCTAAAATCGCAGCGAAAACGATTTGTCCGTGGGCGGCAGCACCGTCGATGGCCTCGCTCAGCGCAAGGCAATTCGCATCGTTTTGCAATCGCACTTCGCAACCTAGTAAGTTTTGCAAATCGATCTGCAATGGCTGATGGTTCATGACCAAGGTATTTGAACCCCTGACCAGGCCAGTGCTTGCATCCAAGCAGCCAGGTATTCCAACACCTATGACTTGAGGCTTGGACATAGGTACCTGCGAACAGGCTTGATCAATTAAAGCAGCGATGGCATTTAATATGGATTGATAACCGATGGAGGGCGTTGGGCAACGCTGGCGAAAAACGATGTCGCCTTGCTCGTCTAAAACAGCAATTTCAATTTTGGTCCCCCCAACATCGATGCCAATTTGAAAACTCATGGCAGTTTGACCAACCTCAGCAAGGCGGCTTCATCCAGTACAGGAATGCCAAGTGACACTGCTTTTTCAAGTTTGCTGCCTGCGGCTTCTCCGGCAATCACGGCGGTTGTTTTTTTACTCACACTACCTGCCACTTTGGCTCCTGCACTCTCCAACATGGCCTGCGCTTCATCTCTTGACAGCGTAGGCAAGGTGCCGGTAATCACATAAGTGTGACCAGCCAAGACCAAATCCAATCTGGCACCGGGCGTGGTCTCTTCCCAGTGAAGCCCACAGGCTCGGAGTTGTTCAACCACTTCTCGGTTATGGGGTTGGTCAAAAAAAGTTTTCAAACTGTGTGCCACCACCGGACCCACATCATTGACCGTCAGCAATTGTTCGGTGCTGGCATCCATGACAGCGTCCATGCTGCCAAAATGCCTTGCTAAATCTTTGGCGGTGGCTTCACCCACATGTCGAATACCTAGCCCGAAAATAAATCTTGACAATGTCGTTTGTTTAGATTTCTCCAAACTCGCCAATAAATTGTTGGCCGATTTTTCTGCCATGCGATCAAGAGCAGCAAGATGGTTAAAACCCAATCTGTACAAATCGGGCAAGGTGTTCACCAGGCCGGCATCGACCAATTGATCCACCAGTTTTTCGCCCAAGTCATCAATTTCGACTGCGCGTCGGTGCGCGAAATGCAAGATAGCCTGTTTGCGTTGAGCGCTACAAAATAAGCCGCCAGTACAGCGGTAATCTGCTTCGCCCTCTTCACGCACAGCCAGACTGTGGCACACGGGGCAATGCGTGGGCATGGTGAACAGTTGCGCATCTTGCAAGCGTTTGTCAGGTAGCACGGAGACAACCTCGGGAATGACATCGCCTGCGCGTCTGACGATGACTGTGTCTCCAACACGCACATCCTTGCGGCGGGCTTCGTCCTCGTTGTGCAAAGTAGCGTTGGTGACGGTCACACCACCCACAAACACGGGTGCCAGTTTGGCAACAGGGGTGAGTTTGCCAGTGCGCCCGACTTGAACCTCAATGGCCTGAACAGTGGTCAATTCTTCTTGCGCAGGGTATTTGTGCGCCACCGCCCAGCGCGGTTCGCGGCTGACCATGCCGAGACGGTATTGCCACTCTATGCGGTTGACCTTGTAAACCACACCGTCAATATCAAACGGCAAGCTGTCGCGCTGTGAGGCAATGTGTTGGTGAAAAATGATCAAACCTTCAGCGCCTTCTACTTCCCTGCTGTGCTCAGACACAGGAAAGCCCCAGGCTTTGAGCGACTGCAGTACTTGAAAGTGAGTGCCAAAAGTGCTCAAGCCATTCAAAGTAGCATCTAAAGGGCTGATTGAGGATGGAGTCTCAGGATGAATGTGCAAGGCATAAGCGAAAAAACTCAGTGGCCGTTGTGCCGCAATTTTGGGATCCAACTGGCGGACAGCGCCGGCTGCAGCATTGCGCGGGTTGACAAAGGTTTTTTCGTTTTTTAATCCTTCGGCTATGCGTTTGCGTTGACGCTCGTTCAGAATTTCAAAATCATCACGGCGCATATACGCCTCGCCGCGCACTTCCAAGTCCGCCGGTGCAGAGTCAGGCAGTCTCAAAGGTATTTGTTGGATGGTACGGATGTTGTGAGTCACGTCTTCACCGGTTTCACCGTCGCCACGTGTACTGGCTTGAACCAACAGACGGTTGCGGTAAATCAAGCTGATCGCCAGACCATCAAATTTCAATTCGGCCACGTATTCGACAGGCGCATCTGTGTCGCTGAGTTGCAGTTGCTTACGTATGCGATGATCAAACTGCACAGCCCCTTGTTCACTGATATCTGTTTCAGTGTGTATGCTCAGCATCGGTACGCGGTGTGTAACAGAGGCAAATGTAGCCACAGGCGCGGCGCCGACGCGTTGAGTAGGCGAATCCGGTGTAATCAGTTCTGGGTTCGCAGCCTCAATGGTTTGCAATTCCCGATACAGTCTGTCGTACTCGGCATCAGGAATGATGGGCTCATCCAGAACATGGTAGTGATGTCCTGCCAACTGCAGTTGCCTGCGAATTAAAGCAACGCGTTCCTGCATGCTTGCAATGTCAGCTGAAAAGACGACGGGCTTGCAGCGAGCCTGCAGCCAAATCTCTAGCGGCAAGTTCGTCATACAGTTGCCGCAAGTCCCGGTCAATCATTTGAATAGCCTGCTCTGACAATATTTGTCCGTTGTCATCAGTGACCAGTCCGTCCATGGCATCAGCTAATACCTGAGCGGTTTCACACATACGGGCAAATGCTTGTTCAGTTTGGGCAACCTGAGGCACATCCAAATTCAAGCTGATGCTTCTTAATGCAGCTTGGTTGGGGTCCTCTGCCATGGCAGCCCGCGCATCAAATTGGAGAACCAGTACGGGGGGCAATCCCTGTGAAGACGAGGCAATAACCATCCGCCCGGGAATCACACCAGGTACAAATCCCAAACGCGCTGTCTGCTGTTGTACATAGCCTGGACTCCAAGCGGCTTTGCGCGCCTGTATGGTGAAGCTCAACTGAGCGTCATGCGCACTGGCAAATTGATCCAACTCTCGGGCATGCGAAAGCGCTTCTTGCATATCAGGGAATTCAGGCGTAGCCATGAATTCATCCGCAAATGATTGCGCCTTGACTATGAACTCAGAATATTCAATTTCATTCAATGGGCCTTGACGGTTAGCCACTTGAATACCCGCTTGAAAAGCGCTGTAGTAACGCTGTGTTTGAAGGCTTTCCCAACTTCCGTTTTCTGCATTAAGCCCTTCCACCACAAACAATTTATTGCCAACCCGACGGATAGGTGGCAGTGCGGCGATAGCAGCCTCACCCGAAACAGGGCTGTCAAGTTCAATGGTTGCGATCACATCGATCAAGGCGTCTAACTGTGATTTGATGTCACGTTCAGCAACCTGTGTATGCATGCTTTGTTCGAGTTCACCCGCTGGTTCGATGGATGCTGCTCCGGTTGGTGTGATCTCCAAAGCCTCCAACTCATCTTTGCTGATCAAAGGTTCTGCTTGGCGGGGTTGACTTTGTCTGGAAGTCCAAGTGCTGTGAGCCACTACCAAGACAAGGACGAAGCCGCCAGCGATGGCAAGCCACATTTGAAAATGGCTCATGGCTTGGCTTTCATGCAGTGGACACCATACCAACGGCGGCTTCCATATCGACAGCCACGATGCGGGAAACGCCTTGTTCTTGCATCGTCACCCCGATCAATTGCTCAGCCATTTCCATGGTAATCTTGTTGTGCGAAATAAACAGGAATTGGGTTTCTTTTGACATGCTGGACACGAGTTTGCTGTAGCGCTCGGTGTTGGCATCATCCAAGGGGGCATCGACTTCGTCAAGTAAGCAAAACGGGGCGGGGTTGAGTTGGAATATCGCAAACACCAAGGCAATGGCTGTCAACGCTTTTTCACCACCTGAAAGCAGGTAAATGGTTTGGTTCTTTTTACCAGGCGGTTGCGCCATCACCTGCACACCAGAGTCAAGAATTTCGTCGCCTGTCATGACCAACTTGGCTGTTCCACCACCAAATAATTCAGGGAACATGAGGCCGAAATGATGGTTTACCGTGGCGAACGTATCTGACAGCAATGAACGGGTTTCAATGTCGATTTTATGGATGGCGTCTTCCAGCGTATTGATAGCTTCATTCAAGTCTGCCGACTGCGCGTCCAAGAAGTGTTTTCTCTCACTGGCAACACCAAGTTCATCTAAGGCAGCCAAATTGACCGCTCCCAGCGATTGAATCTCACGTTGCAAGCTGTCAATTTCGGGTTGAAGACCAGAGAGTTTGATTTTTTCTTCTTCGATGGAAGCCTCAACAGATAAGAGGTCAGCTTGCGCTTCTTGCAGAAATCTGTCGTACTGTTCGAAGCCTAACCGGGCGGCCTGCTCTTTCAGTTGAGCATCGACGATTCGTTGACGCAGGGGATCTAGTTCGCGTTCAATTTTCAATCTGTCTTCATTGCTAGAGCGCAATCGGGCTGTCAAATCGTCATATTCCGAACGTTTATTGGCCAACAAACTTTCTCTTTCTAACTTGAGCGCGAGAGCATCCTGTAGCCCTGACTGTGCAGCGGTATCCGACAAATTAGACAACTCTGCTTGTTGACGGACGTGTTCCTGTCCAAGTTGTTGAATTTGTTGCGCTGCCGTGTCACGGGTACGTTGCAACTCTGCCAATTTGGCGGTCATGGAGCGCAAATTGAATTGCGCTTCCTGAGATTGACGCTCAATTTGACGGAAATTCTCACGCGCTTGATTCAATAGTTGTTCAGCAATCGCAGCTTTTTCTTGAAGTCCTTCATGTCTTTGCTGGGTTTGCGCCATTTGCATATCCAGGTTTTCAAAGCGGGCTTCATCTTCCTTGGCGCGTTCTTGCAAGCGCTTTAAATGCTCGTTTGATTCAGCAGTCTCATTGGCCAACTGACCCTGTCGGGCCAGCACTTGTTCGGCTTGCTGTTGTGCTTTGAGAAATTCAAGTTTCAAACTGTGAGCGGCTGCCTGGGTTTGAGAGGATTCAAGACGAACCTGAGCGCGTTGCTGAGCGGATTGAACCGCAGCCGATTCGGCTCGCCCCAGTTGCATACGTGACTCCTCAGCCATCAAAGACTGTGCGCGTATCAATTTGTCAAGATTTTCAATTTCCTGCGCTCGGGCCAATAAACCTGATTGCTCTGAGTCTTGCGCAAAAAAACTGACACTGTGCAATCCGACTGCATGTCCTTGTGGCGTGAAAATTTGTTGGCCGGGTTGTAATTGAGTGCGTTGACTGAGGGCTTCCTCGATATTTTTTGCGGTGAAGCAACCGGTTAGCCAGTCGGCAAACAAAGCGCTCAAGCTCGCATCATTGAGCTTGAGTTGGTCATACAAAGCAGGAAGCGCAGACTTAGCAGAGCCAGCAGGCGACACAGAGGGCGCGTAAAAACTTAATTTGGTGGCGGGTGAATCAACAGCAAATGCTTTGACGGTGTCAATTTTGGACACCTCCAATGCGGCCAGTTTTTCACGCAAAGCAGCCTCTAGTGCTTGTTCCCATCCTGAAGTGATGTGCACCTTGCTCCACAGCGGCTGTAATGTTTGCAAGCCATGTTTGTTCAGCCAAGGTGTCAATCGTTCATCGCTGCGCAATTTATCTTGTAGTGCTTTCAATGCTTGCTGTCGTGCCTGCAACTCCACCAACTTGGCCGATTCTTGATTCGCGGTGTCCTGCGCTTGTTTGCGTGTATTTTCTATTCCCTCGACTGCTGCTTCAAGCTGATCCAATTGAGCCCGGGTTTGTTCCGACAATTCTTCAGCTTGAGACAGTTGGAGTTGTAACTTTTGTAAATGGTGCGGATCCGGTGCGGTCAATGCACCACGGTCAGTTTGAAGTCGCTCCAGCCGCAGCTCAATGGTCTGTATCTGTTCTTGCAAACCTCGTTGTTCAGCAGCCAGCACTTTCATTTGCTGCTGGACTTGATTGACTTGTTGCGTCTGGTCTTGGACCTGTTGCCTTGCATCTGTCCAAACTTGTTCTACATCGGGTAAACGTAGTTGCAGAGATTCCATGTCATCTTGCAATCTGCCCACCTGAGAATCGAGTGAGGCACGATTTTCTTCTAATGATTCAGATTCACGCAGAGACTCACTGGCCTGTTCAGTCCAATGCTGGGTCTGTGTTTGTATTTGTAACAGACGTTCTTGCGCGCGTTGGCGACCTTCGACCACGAAGCGAATTTCAGCCTCGAGGCGTCCCACCTCCGCACTCGCCTGATACAACTGCCCTTGCGCTTGGTTAACCTGCTCACCAGAATCGTAATGCGCTTGACGAATTTGCTCAACTGATGCCTCTGTTTGCCTCAATTCAGCTGTTTTAGCCTCAAGTGCATTGGCGGCTTGCTCGGCTTGCAGATGCAGCGTGGTTTGTTCAGTTTGTGCCTGAGCGCGTTTTAAGAACCATTGCTGCTGCTGTCTGTGTGTGGTGAGTTGCTGTAAGCCATTGAATTTTTGTGCGACCTCAGCCTGTCGTTCTAATTTTTCAAGATTGGCATTGAGTTCTCGCAGAATATCTTCTACCCGCGTCAAGTTTTCACGCGTGTCACTCAGGCGATTTTCAGTTTCACGACGACGCTCTTTGTATTTGGAAACACCAGCGGCTTCCTCGAGGAAAAGGCGAAGCTCTTCAGGTTTAGATTCAATGATTCGGCTGATTGTTCCTTGCCCGATGATGGCATAAGCACGCGGACCCAGACCCGTGCCTAAAAACACATCTTGAATATCGCGTCTTCTGACCGGTTGGTTATTGATGTAATAACTGCTGTTTCCATCTCTGGTCAATATCCGTTTGACTGCAATTTCTTCAAACTGATTCCATTGCCCACCTGCGCGGTGAGTTTGGTTGTCAAACACCAGTTCCACACTGGCACGACTAGAGGGCTTGCGTGTGTTGGTTCCGTTAAAGATGACATCTTGCATCGATTCACCGCGCAATTCACTGGCGCGACTTTCTCCCAAAACCCATCGCACAGCATCAATGATGTTGGACTTGCCGCAACCATTAGGGCCTACAACACCAACCAATTGTCCTGGCAACAAGAAGTTGGTAGCGTCGGCAAATGATTTGAACCCAGACAACTTGATGGAATTAAGACGCACTGTTAACCTTTGATACAGATGAAATGATAGACAAGCAATGCAGTAATTTACTTTTGCTGCGGTAATAATTGATCACGCCAATCAATCACTTCATGGTGCATGTTTTTTAAAGCAGGCAGCAGTTCATGGACATGAGGTTGTAATTGCTCAGCAGTCAACTCTCTGGCAGATGATTCAATGTGAATCAATTGATTAGCTAAGTTGTCGCTACACAAAAAAGTCACATAGCCTTTAAGGGTGTGAAGCAATCGCTTGAGTGCGGACACGTCAGCCGCGGCCATGGCATCTTCTAGCGAAGACAGATCATTTTGCAGACTGGATACAAAGGTTTCGGCCAGGTTCAACAACTGGTCGTGGTCAATTGCAAAGTCGCCTGCCTTGGCAGTATCAAGGAAAATATACATGAGACAGATAATATCAGCCATGAATCCTCTACTTTCCAGACTCCAGCCCTATCCTTTCGAGCGATTACGTCATTTGTTTTCAGACATTCAGCCGAATCCTGACTTTCGTGCGATCAGTTTAGGCATAGGTGAACCTAGGCACGCTACGCCTGAATTAATTATTCAGTCATTAAGAACGCATACCTCTGAATTAGCCGCCTATCCTGCGACAGCAGGATTGGCTGATTTCCGGCAAGCTTGCTCAAACTGGTTGCATCGCAGGTACGCGGTGTCGGTAGACCCCACCAACCAGATCTTGCCGGTCAATGGTTCGCGCGAAGCTTTATTTTCTTTTGCACAAACCGTGCTGGACGGGCAGGAGGGCAGTTACGTTGTATCGCCCAACCCTTTTTATCAAATTTATGAAGGGGCAGCGTTTTTAGGTAACGCCAGCGTTCACTATGCACCAAGTGTGGCGTCCCAAAATTTCGCTATTGATTGGGACAGCGTTTCAGATGACGTCTGGAAAAAAACACGCCTGTTGTTTGTCTGCTCGCCAGGAAACCCTACTGGCGCAGTGATGCCACTGGCAGAGTGGCAAAAACTTTTTGCACTCAGCGACACTTATGGTTTTGTGATTGCTTCTGATGAGTGTTACAGCGAAATTTACTTCGGTGACACGCCTCCTTTAGGTGGTTTACAGGCAGCGGCATTGTCAGGAAGACTTGATTTCAAGCGTCTGGTGTGCTTTACCAGTTTGTCTAAACGCAGCAATGTGCCAGGCCTACGCAGCGGTTTTGTCGCTGGAGATGCTGCCTTGATTGCGCCATTCTTGCTTTATCGCACCTACCATGGCAGTGCCATGGGCGGGATGGTGCAACAGGCGAGCATCGCAGCATGGAATGACGAAGCGCACGTAGCGGCCAACCGTGCGCTATACAAAGAAAAATTCAACCAAGTCACCCCCCTGCTTGCCGAGGTACTAGAGGTGAGCTTGCCGGACGCCGGTTTTTATCTGTGGGCAGGTGTTCCAGGCGGCGATGACGAGGCTTTCGCAAGGGATTTGCTGGCTCAATACAATGTCACTGTGTTGCCCGGTCGTTATCTGGCTCGCGAGGTCTACGGCATCAACCCCGGTCAGGGCCGGATTCGCATGGCCTTGGTCGCGCAACCTCAGGAATGCCTTGAAGCGGCAAACCGTATCGTTCAATTTGTTCAATCTCACTTTTCATCCTCTACACCATGACCCAACAACTGCAATCCATCATCGATACCGCCTGGGAAAACCGCACCCAATACAGTCCTTCTGCTGCTCCCAAAGAACTGGTCGATGCGGTCGAGCATGTGATCGCTGAACTCAATGCGGGCCGTTTGCGCGTTGCTACACGCCAATCAGTGGGTCAATGGACCACCCACCAATGGCTGAAAAAAGCCGTGTTACTGTCTTTCAGATTGAAAGATAACCACGTGGTCAAAGCAGGTGATTTAGGTTTTTACGACAAAGTACAAACCAAGTTTTCCAACATGGATGAAGCACACATGAAAGCCAGCGGCGTGCGCGTGGTGCCGCCTGCAGTGGCTCGTCGTGGCAGTTACATCGCCAAGGGCGCTATTTTGATGCCCAGTTATGTGAATATAGGCGCTTATGTTGATGAAAACACCATGGTCGATACCTGGGCCACGGTGGGTTCTTGTGCACAGATTGGTAAGAACGTCCATCTCTCCGGCGGCGTAGGCATTGGTGGCGTATTGGAGCCCGTGCAAGCCAACCCAACCATCATTGAAGACAACTGTTTCATCGGTGCACGTTCTGAAGTGGTTGAAGGCGTCATCGTTGAAGAAAACTCAGTCATTTCTATGGGTGTCTACATTGGCCAAAGCACCAAGATTTATGACCGTGCCACTGGTGAAGTGACCTACGGGCGTGTACCCGCTGGCTCAGTGGTGGTGTCGGGCAATCTGCCCAGTGCCGATGGTAAATACAGCTTGTACTGTGCTGTCATCGTCAAGCGCGTGGATGCACAAACGCGTGCGAAAACCAGCCTCAACGACTTGTTGCGCGACTGACCATGTCCTTGACTCTCGATCTGGTCGAGCAATTGATTGCCCGTCCTTCAGTCACGCCAGATGATGCGCAATGCTTATCGCTGATAGCCTCGCGCCTGTCTGCGATCGGATTCGAGTGTGAACGCATGGACCAAGGGCCTGAAAAAGCACGCGTTAGTAATTTGTGGGCAATCAAACGCAGTGCTGCCCCACATGCAAAAACATTTGTGTTTGCGGGTCATACCGACGTAGTGCCTACAGGCCCCTTAGAGCTATGGGCCAGTGATCCTTTCACACCTACGCACCGCGAAGCCAAACTATTTGGGCGCGGCGCTAGTGACATGAAAACATCGCTTGCAGCCATGGTCGTGGCGGCAGAGGAATTCACCCAAGCTCAAAACCAAGCTGATTTTTCTTTGGCTTTTTTGCTCACCAGCGATGAAGAAGGTCCTTCGGTAGATGGTACGGTCAAAGTGATAGAAGCACTGAAAGAACGCGGTGAAACTCTGCACTGGTGCATTGTGGGTGAGCCTACTTCAGTCCATCACATAGGCGACATGGTGAAAAACGGAAGACGTGGCACGCTCAGCGGCAAACTCACAGTCAAAGGACAGCAAGGTCATATCGCTTATCCTCAACTTGCTCGCAATCCCATCCATTTGCTTGCGCCCGCATTGGCTGAATTAACGGCTATCGAATGGGACAAAGGCAATGCTTATTTCCAGCCGACAGGCTGGCAGGTCAGCAACATTCACGCAGGCACGGGTGCTAACAATGTGATTCCCGGTGAAGTGGTGGTTGATTTTAATTTTCGATTCAGTACCGAATCTACCGCCGAAGGTTTGATACAAACACTCGAAGCTATTTTGCACAAACACCAACTCAACTTCACTGTCAAATGGACGCTGGGTGGATTGCCATTCATCACTACCCCAGGAGATTTGTTGGAGGTAGTTCAACAGTCCATTTTGGAGCACACGGGTTTAAAAACCGAACTCTCCACCACCGGCGGCACCAGCGATGCACGTTTCATTGCGCAAATTTGTCCCCAAGTCATTGAGTTTGGTCCTCCCAATGACAGCATTCACCAAATCAACGAATTCATACGCTTAAGCGATATTGACTGCCTGAAAAATATTTATTTAGGTATCTTAAAAAAACTGCAAGAACACACTCAAAGTGCGGCAGGTGCATGACACTTGTTGAGTTGATCGCGCACTGCAGTAAAGAATTGAACATGGCTGGTGTGGCCTTTGGTCAAGGCACTTTGTGCGCAGAGGATGAAGCCGCTTGGTTGGTGCTGTGGGCCATGAAATTACCTTTAGACATAGATACCTCCTCGCTCAATACCGATTTGTCTGAACACGATATACACACTGCGCTGGACTTGTTGCACAAGCGAATACACACACGTCAACCGCTGGCTTACATGACAGGCGAAGCATGGTTGCAAGGTGTTTCATTTCATGTCGATCCTCGCTGCTTGATTCCTCGAAGCTTAATCGCCGAAGTTATTGCGTATGCCAGCATGGATCCGTGGCTAAACCCTCATAGTCAAAGAGCGCTTGACCTGTGCACGGGTGGAGGCAGCTTGGCGGTGTTACTTGCCTTGGCTTATCCACAATTGCATGTCGATGCTTTGGATATTTCCGCCGAAGCTTTAGCCGTGGCACACATCAACATTGAAAGGCATGGTTTGCAAGACCGTATCGCAACACAACAATCGGATGGTCTGCAGCAGGCATCTGGCAGGTATGACCTGATCGTCTGCAATCCACCCTATGTGAATGCAAAAAGCATGACGTTGCTTCCAGAGGAGTTTCGCAATGAGCCCGAGCTCGCATTGGCTGGAGGAATAGACGGTATGGATTTCATTCGAGGGTTGTTATCGCAAGCGCCTGAGTACATGACGAATGAGGGTGTGTTGGTCTTGGAAATAGGACATGAAATTGCGCATTTTCACAAAGCATTTCCCTCGATTGAAGTGACATACTTGTCCACCAGTGCTGGTGATGAGCAAGTCATGTTGATCACCCGGCAGGCGTTACTTTCATGATTACGTTGAAGAATATATCGCTGCGTCGCGGCACCAAACTGCTGCTGGATCAAGCTTCAGTGACTTTGAATCCCGGCGAGAAAGTAGGTCTTGTTGGACGCAACGGAGCTGGTAAATCAAGCCTGTTTGCATTACTCAATCGAAGCTTGCAAGAGGACTCTGGCGAGTTTTATATTCCTACGCAATGGCGTATGGGGCAAGTTGCACAGGACATGCCCGAAACTGCACAAAGCGCGACAGCGTTTGTGATTGAAGGTGACATCGCCTTGATGCAAGCGCGACTTGAAGTAACTGCTGCTGAAGCAACAGATGATGGCGAACGCATGGCGCATGCTTACATGGCTTTGTCAGATGCGGGTGAGCACGATGCGCCCTCAAGGGCTCAGTCGCTCATATTGGGACTGGGTTTCAAAACCAGTGAATTAGACAATCCTGTCAATAGTTTTTCCGGCGGTTGGCGTATGCGCTTGCAACTGGCTCGCGCATTGATGAGTCCTTCGGATTTATTGTTGCTGGACGAACCTACCAACCATCTGGATCTTGATGCATTGGTGTGGCTAGAGAGTTGGCTCAAGCGCTACGAGGGCACCTTGTTAGTTATTAGCCACGACAGAGAATTTCTTGACGCAGTGACCAACGTTACTTTGCATATCGATGCTGCCAAATTGATGCGTTATGGTGGAAATTACAGTAAGTTCGAGGATATGCGTGCCGAGCAAATGAACCTGCAACAAAACGCGTTCGCTAAACAGCAAGACAAAATTGCCCATTTGCAAAAATTTATCGCGCGTTTCAAGGCTAAAGCCAGCAAAGCCAAGCAAGCACAAAGTCGCGTCAAAGCGTTGGAACGCATGGAGAAAATTGCACCTCTGCTCAGTGAAGCAGATTTCCAATTTGAATTCAAACCGCCTGCCCATTTGCCCAATCCCATGTTGTCTATGCAAGCTGTGAGCTTTGGCTATCCGAATGCAGACGGTACTGATGCAGCATCTACTGTGATTGTCAAAAATATCAGTCGCTCGGTATTGGCAGGTCAGCGTATTGGCATCTTGGGTGCCAACGGGCAAGGTAAATCCACCGTGGTGAAAACCATAGCCCGTAATCTGCAAGCGGTAGCAGGTGAAATCACCGAAGGCAAAGGGTTAAATATTGGCTATTTTGCACAGCAGGAACTCGATGTTTTGCAACCGGTTGACAATCCTTTGGATCACATGATTGCATTGGCTAAACGCTTAAACCAGCAAAGTTTGTTGTCTGGTCAGGCAACGCGCGAACAAGATTTGAGAAGTTTTCTCGGCCAATTCAATTTCAGTGGTGACATGGTCAAGCAAAGTGTGGGAAGCATGAGTGGCGGTGAAAAAGCACGTCTGGTGCTGTGCATGTTGGTGTGGCAGCGTCCCAATCTGTTGCTGCTTGATGAGCCTACCAACCATTTGGACTTGGCTACGCGTGAAGCGTTGTCGGTTGCTTTGAATGAGTTTGAAGGAACCGTGATGCTGGTCAGTCACGATCGCGCCTTGTTACGCGCAGTATGCGATGAGTTTTGGTTGGTTTCTCGTGGAGGCATAGAGCCATTTGAAGGCGATTTAGATGACTATCAAAAGTTCTTGCTGGATGAAGCCAAACGATTAAAGACGATAGCCTCCGCTCATTCTGGTGTTGCTGCGAGCTCTCCAAATATCAATCCACCCGCGACTGTTGTGAAAACTGCGACGCCCAAAACAATTCTGCCTTCTTTAAAAAATATACAAAAAGAGTTGACGCAGCTTGAATCAAAAATGCAAACGCTTGAAGCTGAGCGCGAACAATTGCATGAATTCATGACTCGTGCAGTGGCAAGTACCGAACTGGCTGACAAAGGCAAACAATTAAAACGAATTGATGAAGAACTGCCGGTATTGGAATCAAGATGGTTGGAGTTGACAGGCTTGTTAGAAAACGCCAGCACGTCAAGTTAAAAAAAAACCAGTTCAAAATGAACTGGTTTTTTTGAATGAGGGTGGTAGGACGTACAAGATTCGAACTTGTGACCAACGGATTAAAAGTCCGCTGCTCTACCAACTTAGCTAACGTCCCGACCGATTGCAGCTATCGTGTCGATTGCTGCAAAGCCTTGAATTATAGCGTCTTTTTTCCAGCCGATTTGGAATTGGTTGCAAGTTTATCGAGCACCCAGCCTGCGGCACATTGGCCGAAGGTCGCGGTCACAGCGACCACCGAGCCGTAGCCGTGGCAGTTCAAAGAACCATCGCCATTGATATTGCAGGAAGCATCTGGCGGAGCTACGGCCTCACGGCTGAAAACGCAGGTGACCCCGATCTTCTTGCCCTCCCGCGGTGCGCCGTGGTGTTTGCGCAGCTGATAGCGCATTTGGGCCAACAGCGGGTCATGGGTGGTCAGTGCGAGATCATCCACATCCACCTTGTGCGCATGCCGCTTGCCCCCTGCTGCACCCACGGTGATGTGCAGCACCCCATGGGCCTGCGCCCATATGGACAGTGCAGTTTTGGCTTTGATCTGGTCACAGGCATCAATGAGAGCATCTACGGGCGTTTGCAGCAAGGCAGGCCAGTTTCCAGGCTCCACAAACTCCTCCACGCAATGAACGATGCAGTCCGGGTGGATTTGTGCGATGCGATCACGCATGGCCAGAACCTTGGCCTCTCCCACCGTATCGGTGAGCGCATGGATCTGTCGGTTGATGTTGGATTCAGCCACATGGTCCAAGTCGATCAGGGTAATTTGCGCGACGCCGCTGCGCGCCAGGGCCTCTGCGGCCCACGACCCGACTCCACCAATACCAACCACGGCCACGTGCGCGGAGCGAATTCTGGCTGCGCCCTGCACTCCGTAGAGCCGCTGAAGCCCACCAAAGCGGCGCTCCGAAGCGTGCTCCGCACCACCATCTGGCGCAGCCTGCGAGGCAAAAGCCACATCACCCGCCATCACTTGAGCCGCGACAGGCGTTCTTTAGCGGCCACAGCGGCCTCAGACTGCGGATAAGCCCGGATGAGGTCTTCCAGTGTCTTGCGCGCGGTACGTGTGTCTTTGAGCTCAATCTGGCAATTGGCGATGGACAGAGCTGCCTCGGGCGCACGGGCGTGCGTGGGGGCGTCGGTCAGCATTTGTTTGAAATTGCCGATGGCTTCCTTGTACTCACGCGTAGCGTACTGGGCATTTCCCAACCAGAAACGGGCAGAGGGCACGTAGCCGCTGCGCGGATACTGCCGCACAAAGCCCGCGAAAGCGACACTTGCATCAGGGAATTTGCCGGAGCGAAAGACAGCCAGAGCCGCCTCAAAATCCCGCTTTTCGGCAGGATCTGCCTGGAAATCGCGGCCATCCACATTGACCTTGATGGGCTCAAACTGCCGCAATCGCTCATCCACACCCTGCGCGATGTCTTTCTGCCGACGCTGCAGTTCACCGACATCGCGCAACAGCTGCTCGTTCTGGCCATTGAGTTTGGCCTGCTCGGCACGCAAGGTCTCGATCTGCGTCTGCAAATCCAGCAGACTGCGGCGAAGCTGAGCGTTTTCTTCGTCCAGCTTGCGCACCTCTTCGGCAGAACGCTGCTGAGACAACTGCAGACCATCAACGCGCTGTCGCATCTCCAGGATAGCCCGTCGCGCTTCGCCGTCTTCGAAGATGGCGGCATGGGCAGAAGACAGCGACACGGCGAGCAATGCCGCCGTGGCCAGCGCCCGCAACGAGAAAACCGGTGCAGCGGATGTCATTAACGGTACGACAGTTCAGCGCGGCGGTTCTGGGCGCGTGCATCTTCGGTAGCGCCTTGGGCTGCAGGCTTTTCCTTGCCAAAACTCACGGCCTCGACCTGGCTGTCAGGCACGCCCAGCAAGCCCAGCGAACGGCGCACTGCTTCTGCGCGCTTCTGGCCCAGTGCCAGGTTGTACTCGCGGCCACCACGGTCATCCGTGTGGCCTTCGATCATGACCTTGCGGTTGGGGGCCGCTTTGATGAAGCGGGAATGCGCTTCAATCAGCGACTGGAACTCGGGTTTGATCACGTAGCTGTCGTAATCAAAGTACACGACGCGCGCGACCCCCACGGGGCCGGCACCGTCGCGGCCGGACTGGCCGAGGTCCACGCCCGCCACGCCGCTTTGCGAGGTATTGCCGGAGTTGGCACCGTTGTTGGCTCCACCCATGGTGGAGGTGGCATTTTTGTCTTCGACCGGCACATCATCCAGCTTCACGCCAGAGCTGCAGCCCGCCACGAGAGCGGCAACGGTGAGGGCAAGGGTAATACGTTTCATCATCCAAATTTCTCCTGAAGGCTTGATAACTGAAAGTGCAGATAAGTTCATTGCTTTTGGAACGGGCCCCAGTCCGGCTCGCGGATGTCGCCCGCCTGACCGGCGAGACGCGCCTTGATCTTGCCGTCCAGGGTTGTGGTCATGAGGGCTTCACGGCCCTGCTGTTGGGTCGCGTAAACAATGAGCCGGCTGTTGGGCGCAAAGCTGGGATTTTCGTCCGCCGTCGTATCTGTCACCGCATTGACGGTGCCCGTGGACAGATCCATCACATGCAGCTTGAATGCGCCACCCACGCGGGAGATGTAGGCCAGCCAGCGACCGTCGGGACTCACGCTGGGCGAGATGTTGTAGGTGCCGGTAAAGGTCACGCGCTCCGCATTGCCACCGGACGCACCCACCTTGTAGATTTGCGGGGCACCGCCCCGGTCGCTCACAAAGAAAATGCTGCGGCCATCGCCCGAGAACACAGGCTCGGTATCGATGCCTGCGCTTTGCATCAGGCGGCGCGGCTCGCCGCCGTTGGCATCAATGGTGTACAGCTGCGAGCCGCCATCGCGGCTCAACGTGACTGCCAGCGTACGGCCATCCGGCGCCCAGGCTGGCGCACTGTTGGAGCCACGGAAGTTCGCGATCAGGCGCCTGCGACCTGTGGCCACATCGTGCACATAGACCACCGGCTTGCGCGACTCGAACGACACATAGGCCAGTTGCCCCCCGTTGGGCGACCATGCAGGCGAGATGATGGGCTCGGGGCTGGACAGTGCGGACTGGGCGTTCTCGCCGTCGGCATCCGCAACCCAAAGGCTGTAACGGGGGCCGGTTTTGGTCACATAGGCAATGCGCGTCGAGAAGATACCGCGCTCACCCGTGAGCTTTTCGTAGATGAAGTCGGCAATGCGGTGCGACACCAGGCGCAGGTCGCCCTGCGTGACCACAAAACTCTGTCCGCCCAGGTCTTGGCCCTTGACCACATCCCACAGACGAAACCGCACATCAAAACGCCCATCGGCCAAACGCGTGACGCTGCCAGTGGCCAGCGAATCCGCACTTTTCTGGCGCCACAGTGCGACGTCTGGCCGCGCGGTTTCGTCCAGCGTTGCGCCGGAGGCGTCAATGGCGCGGAACTGCCCGCTTCGCTCCAGGTCGGCCTGGACGATGGCCGCAATTTTTTGGGGCGATTGCGCCTCGCCCCGGAACGGAGCAATGGCGATGGGCAATTGGGTCAGCCCAACGCCTGTCTCTTATACACATCTGACGCTGCCGACG